>NZ_CAURHA010000080.1:0-2577 GCF_963524655.1 uncultured Veillonella sp. | reverse complement strand
AGGCTGGTTCTGTGCCTCATGAAGGTACTGTTGTGGAAATCGTAGGTACTGGCGGCGACGAAGCGAATACGTTCAACATTTCTACTACATCTGGTTTCATTATTTCCGCTGCAGGTATTCCTGTAGCGAAACATGGTAACCGCAGTGTATCTAGTAAATGTGGCGCTGCTGACTTGATCGAAGCCTTGGGCGCTAAATTAGAGCTTAACGGCGAACAAAACGAAGCAGTTCTTAATAAAGCAAATATGTGCTTCATGTTCGCCCCTGTATATCATCAAGCTATGAAGTATGCAGGCCCTGTACGTAAAGCGTTAGGCGTTCGTACAGTATTCAACATCCTCGGACCGTTGGCAAATCCAGCAGGTGCTACTGTAGAATTGATGGGCGTGTACGATAAATCTTTAGTGGAACCGTTGGCTCGTGTATTGGCAAACCTTGGTGTCAAACGCGGTGCTGTGGTACACGGCTTCGACGGTCTTGATGAGATTACGGCAACTAATAAAACGTACGTATGCGAAATTAATAATGGTACTTTCACAAGTTACGAATTCGATCCTAAAGAATATGGTTTCGAATACGCTGATAAGACTGAGCTTGAAGGTGGCGATGCAATAGTAAATGCTGAGATTACGCGCCGCGTTCTCGGCGGTGAGCAAGGCGGTAAACGCACAGCCGTTCTTCTCAACGCTGGTATGGCGATTTACCTTGCAAAAGATGGCATTACATTAGCAGAAGGCATTGAAGAGGCGAAAAATATGATCGACTCTGGCAAGGCTCTTGCTACAATGGAACAGTTTGTGAAAGCTACACAAGAGGTGTAACCATTGATTTTAGATAAGATTGTAGAGGCTACTAAAGTTCGAGTGGCCAAAGAAAAAGAGGTGGAAACGCCTGAGGCTGTGAAAGCAGCGGCCTTAGCATTACCATCTGATACAGGATTTCCTTTTGAAGCAGCCCTTCGCCAGCAAGACTTTAACTTCATTTGCGAAGTAAAGAAGGCGTCCCCTTCCAAGGGGATTATCGCTGAGCACTTCCCATATTTAGACATCGCCAAAGAATATGAAGTAGCTGGGGCAGCAGCCATCTCTGTATTGACTGAGCCAGACTTCTTTAAAGGGGACAAAAAATATTTGCAAGAAATCGCTAGCACCGTAAAAATCCCTGTCCTTCGTAAAGACTTCATCATCGATGAATACCAAATCTACCAAGCGAAGGTGTGGGGCGCTAGTGCAATTCTATTAATCTGTGCATGCCTCGATGTGCCTACATTAACAAAGTTCCGCGAGTTAGCCGACTCTCTTGGCTTGTCTTCCTTAGTAGAGGCTCACGACGAACAGGAAGTACAAATGGCCATCGATTGCGGTGCCCGCATCATTGGCGTTAACAACCGCAATTTGAAAGACTTTACCGTAGACGTACAAAACAGTGTGCGTTTACGTAATCTCGTTGAAGACGATGTGATCTTCGTATCTGAAAGCGGTCTAGAAACGCCAGAGGATATTCAAGTATTACGGGATAACAACATCGGCGTAGCCTTGATGGGGGAAACCTTTATGCGCTCTCCTAACAAGGTTGAGAAATTGGCCTATCTCTATGGACCAACCTACTACACACCAAAGGTTAAGATGTGCGGCATTTCCAAGGTGGAAACAATCCCTGCTATAGTAGAGGCTAAGCCAGACTACATGGGCCTTGTATTTGCACCAAGCAAACGACAAGTCACTGTCGACAAAGCTAAAATATTGGTGGAAGAGCTACATAAACAATATGCAAAAATATATGGCACAAATACGGTGCCAATGAACGTTGAGGCAACACAAGATACTAATGGATTTGGCGAAGAAAACACCAATTCTGAAGCTATTAAAACGGTAGGCGTCTTCGTCAATGAAACACTAGATAGTCTCGTTACAATCGCTAAAGAAGCCAATCTTGATGCGGTGCAATTGCACGGCGATGAAGATGAAGCTTTCATCCAATCCTTAAAAGAACGTACTAATGTAGAGGTTTGGAAGGCTGTTCAAATCCGCAGCGCTGCAGATGCAGAGGCGTGGATTGATAGCAGTGCCGATATGCTATTATTTGATGCGTATCACAAGGACGAGCGCGGAGGTACGGGCGAAGTGTTCGACTGGTCTTGTTTAGATGAGTTTGAACGTCCCTTTATGCTCGCAGGTGGTATCGACAGTACTAACGTGGCGCGTGCTATCCGCACAGTTCGCCCTTATGGCATAGATATCAGTAGCGGCATTGAAACAAATGGCGTGAAAGACAATGAAAAGATTAAAGCTTTCACCAACATTGTGAAATATATAGAAAGGTAAGTTATATGAGTGAACAAAGACATGGTTATTTTGGCTCCTTTGGTGGCCAATTTATGCCAGAAACATTGATGAATGCAGTCATCGAATTGGAAGAGGCGTACAACAAGTACAAAGATGATCCTGAATTCGTACGCGAACTTGAGGATTTACATAAAAAATATACAGGCCGTCCATCCCTTTTATACTATGCAGAACGCATGACAAAGGACCTTGGGGGCGCTAAAATCTATTTAAAACGGGAAGACTTGAACCA
>NZ_CAURHA010000079.1:0-2594 GCF_963524655.1 uncultured Veillonella sp. | reverse complement strand
TTAGCCTGTTATTTCTTATGTACCATAAAACCTGCCGCTTGTTGGTTCGCCATGATGGTTACATCAGAGATTTGCAAGCGTTTAGGTTGGTTCGTTACATATAGTACAACATCGGCCACATCCTCTGGTTGAACAGCCTCAATGCCAGCGTACACAGATTTAGCTCGTTCCGCATCACCGTGGAAGCGTACTTCACTGAATGGAGTTTCTACGATGCCTGGTTGAATGGTAGTAACCTTAATATCTGTAGCTATGGTATCCATGCGAATGCCATCGCTTAATGTCTTTACCGCCGCCTTTGTAGCGCAGTATACTGCACCATTAGGATATGCATAAATGCCTGCAGTGGAGCCCATATTTACAATATGACCTTCATTTTTATCAATCATAAAAGGTAGTACTGCTTTTGTTACATATAAAAGGCCTTTCACATTGGTATCAATCATAGTCACCGCATCATCAACAGCACTATCTTGGAAAGGATCAAGCCCTTGTGCAAGACCCGCATTATTAACGAGCACATCGACGCCACCAAAAGCCTCGATAGTAGCAGGAACCTTGCTTTCAACATCCTCGCGACTACGTACATCAAGAACTAAAGTCTCAACACGCACGCCATATTCCCTAGACAAACGAGCCTGTACCTCGCCCAATAACTCAGCACGACGACCAGAAATCAACACATTATCGCCATGCTTTGCATAAGCCTCAGCAATACAAAGACCAATACCAGACGTTGCACCAGTGACAAAAACATTACGAGCCATAAAAGCCTCCTTATTATCAATCCGTTTTATTCTATCAAGTTCATTATACCATTATGAAAATCAAAAAACGCTACCCTACTACCTATAAACGATGGAAATATTGTATACATAGATGCCTCCCCACTCCTCCAAATGACATATTGGCGCATCTGTATGTAAGACGAAAATATTTGAGCTCTACTACAGCTAGAAAGCAAATAGGGATACCTATTCGAAGCCGCCTTGGGCGCTACGCGTACCCATGAAGGCTGAGGATAGGTATCCCTATTGTTTTATTTAATTTGATTAGTAGAGCTCAAATACGCTAGCTTTTATTTCAGATGCGCCAACATATCATTTAACACTTCCATGCAATCCCCTACGATGCCATAGTTAGCGTGTTGGAAGATTTCTGCGTTTGGATCGTTGTTAATAGCCACGATTGTGTCAGCACCGGAGATGCCGCTCACGTGTTGGATAGCGCCGGAAATACCGAATGCCAAGTATAGTTTAGGGCTTACAGTTTTACCAGTTTGGCCTACTTGGTACGGCAATTCAATCCAGCCTTTTTCAACGAGTGGACGTGTAGCACCTACTACGCCGCCAATAGCTTCAGCAAGTTCATAAAGTCTATCAAAGTTTTCTTTAGAACCCATGCCGCGACCACCAGCTACGATGATATCTGCTTCTTGGATATTGTAACCATCTTTGCCGAATGGAATGAAGTCAAGACGCTTCATGCGAATGTCTTCAGGTTTAAGGTCGAATTGTTCAACTTGAATACGACCCCAGCTATCTGCAATGCGCTCTGGTCTTTTAAATACGTTAGGACGGACAGAACCCATTTGTGGACGATGGTTTGGAGAAATGATTTCCGCCAAGATGTTGCCGCCCAAAGCAGGACGAGTCCATTCTACAAGGCCTTCTGCAGTATCTACTGTCAAGATTGTACAGTCTGCTACTACGCCGTTTTGCATGCGACCAGACATACGAGGTGCCAAGTCACGACCATTGTTAGTAGCGCCGATTAAAATTACGTTAGGCTTATGATCTTTGAAGAAGTCAGTTAATACTTTTGTGTAGCCATCAGTTGTATAGTATTTCAAAAGGGGGCTTTCAAAAACATGAACAATATCAGCACCATGTGCTACCAGTTCCTCTGCTTCGGTTTGCACATTCTCACCAAGGAGCATAACTTGAACGAGCTGGCCCAATTCCTTAGCAATGCGGCGAGCTTGACCGATTAGTTCATACGTAACCGGATGTACCACGTCATCGATGGTATCGGCTACAACAAAGACGTCTCTATATTCATCAAAATTTGTTACGGCCATTACCGGTCACCTCCTTTAGAACCTTCAGTACCTTTAGCGGCAGCTACCGCCTTAAACTCACTAGGGGACACACTTTCAACAGATGCAGCCCGTTGTACTGGGTCTTTTACATCTACGCCCTCATCATTATCCTCAGCCACCTCAACTGGTGCATCATTTGGCACCAATAGATGAGCAAATTTTTCAGGCTTAATATGGTAAGCTAATTCAAGAATCTTTTTAGCCCCTTCCTCGATGGATGGCAACATTTCTACCTTGCCACGAAGAGGTGGTTGATATACCTTGCGCACCCGCGTAGGAGAGCCGTTAAGACCGATACGACTTTCATCAATATTCGGCATATCACGCAATGTAATATGAGAAATGGTATAACGTTTTGCATAAATAGAACTCCAAAGACCTGGTTGGCGTGGTTCATTGAGTTCAGCTGTCGCTGTTACAAGCAATGGTAATGGAACCTCTACGATTTCGTAACCATTTTCGTGCTCCCGTGTTACAGTTGCTTTTTGAGCCG
>NZ_CAURHA010000078.1:0-2635 GCF_963524655.1 uncultured Veillonella sp. | reverse complement strand
GTCGATAATGCCTGTGCTATTAACGAGTGCTAGATGGCGCTTAATAGCCATGCTAGAACGAATGTGAATGGCAAGGTATTCATCGTATGCCATGAAAGCTTTAATACCTGTTGGCACTAATACTACTTGACCTGGTTCTAAAGTAACAGCTTCAGCGCATTCAATATCATAGCCTGCGCTTTCTGTTGTTTTACGTGTCGGTAAATTGATATCTTGTTCTTCAAAAGCAGAAACTACTTCAAAGCCACGAATATCCATGTAACACCTCTTATTTTAAACAATCTTTACGGGACAAGTTAACACGGCCTTGTTTATCGATTTCGATAACTTTTACCATGATCTCATCACCTACATTTACTACGTCTTCTACATTTTCAACGCGTTCTTTTGCAAGTTTAGAAATGTGTACAAGACCTTCTTTACCTGGTAATACCTCTACGAAAGCACCGAATGCCATCAAACGAGTTACTTTACCAAGGTATACTTCACCTACTTCAACTTCTTTAGTAAGGTTTTCAATAATTTGTTGAGCTTTTGCAGCACCTTCTTGTTCTACAGAAGCAATGAATACTGTACCATCATCTTCGATGTCGATTTTAGCGCCAGTTTCTTCGATGATACCACGAATCACTTTACCGCCAGAACCGATTACGTCACGAATCTTATCTGGATCGATTTTCATTGTAATAATGCGTGGAGCATATTCAGACATTTGTTGACGAGGTTCAGCAATTGTATCAAGCATAATGCCCATGATGTGCATGCGGCCTTTGTGAGCTTGTTCTAATGCTTCTTGAAGGATTTCACGGGATAAACCGGAGATTTTAATATCCATTTGAATTGCTGTTACACCTTTTGCAGTACCAGCAACTTTAAAGTCCATATCGCCAAGAGCATCTTCCATGCCTTGAATATCAGTTAAGATTGTGTAGTGTTCACCTTGCGTTACAAGACCCATAGCAATACCTGATACAGGGGCTTTAATAGGTACGCCAGCGTCCATCAAGGACAATGTGGAACCACATACGGAAGCCATGGAGCTAGAACCATTGGATTCTAATACTTCAGATACTAAACGCAATGCATATGGGAAGTCTGCTTCGCTAGGAATTACAGGAACCAAAGCGCGTTCAGCCAAAGCACCATGACCAATTTCACGACGACCAGGACCGCGGGAGGAACGAGTTTCGCCTACGGAGAAGGATGGGAAATTATAGTGGTGAATATAGCGCTTTTCTGTTTCAATACCAATGCCATCAATTGTTTGTGTTTCGGACAATGGAGCTACAGTAGCTACGTTCAATACTTGAGTTTGACCACGTGTAAATAAACCAGAGCCATGTGTACGAGGCAATACACCTGTACGGCAAGAGATTGGACGAACTTCATCAAGTTTACGACCATCTGGACGAATTTTTTCAACAGTAATCATATGACGAACGATTTCTTTAATCATAGCGTCAAATGCTTTATTTACGTCCCCCATATTGTCAGGGTAGATTTCTTCAAAGTGAGCTAATACATCTGCGCGTACTTCACTTTCTTGAGCATCACGTTGTTGTTTATCTGCACAACGAACTGCTGCGTCAAGTTTATCATGACCATAAGCGCGAACTGCATCAGCGATTTCAGCAGGAACGTCTTTACTTTCAAATACACGTTTTTCCTTGCCTACTTTTGCAGTCATATCTTCTTGGAACGCTACGATTTTTTTGATTTCTTCGTGAGCTGTCATAATAACTTCAAGAATGATATCTTCTGGAACTTCTTCAGCGCCACCTTCAACCATGAGGATAGCATCTTTAGTACCAGCTACAACAATGTTAAGGTCTGTTTCTTCTAATTGAGCTTTAGTTGGGTTTACAACGAACTCACCATTGATACGACCCATGCGAACGCCTGCAATAGGACCATTCCAAGGCACATCAGAAATAGATAATGCTGCAGAAGCACCAATCATGCCACATACTGCTGGATCACAATCTTGATCTACGGACATAACTGTTGCTACTACGTGTACTTCATTGCGTACACCTTTATCAAATAATGGACGAATAGGACGGTCGATCAAACGGCTATTCAAAATCGCAGATTCAGGTGGACGTGCTTCACGTTTAATAAAGCCACCTGGTAAACGACCTACAGCGTACATTTTTTCTTCATAGTCTACTGTAAGTGGGAAGAAGTCGATATCCTTCGCCTCTTTAGAACCTGTAGCGGTAACGAGTACACGAGTATCGCCATAGCCAACCATTACGGCACCGCCAGCTTGTTTTGCAAGTTCCCCAGTCTCGATCGTAAGCGTACGACCAGCTAGGTCCATTTGGAATTGTTCCATTCCTATTCCTCCTAAAAATCTTCTTATATGTATACCTTCTTATTATATATCATCAGTAAAAAATAAGCTATTTTTTCACTTCATTTATAGCAACTAGCATAATAAAAAGGACAGAGTTGCCGCTCTGTCCTTTTTTCCAGTTTCCACAATAGATTATCGGCATTCGTTTCCCTTTGCCTAATGTTATTATAACACAAGGAAATAAAATAAAAAAGCCGTCCAAAAGGACGGCTAATTTTATTGGCTCTATAATAAATGTTGGGGTGACACCACTACGGTGTCACTTCCAACATTATT
>NZ_CAURHA010000077.1:0-2636 GCF_963524655.1 uncultured Veillonella sp. | reverse complement strand
GTTCTGTTTTACTCGTTACATATGAGTTATTTAAAATAGCCCCTTGTTTCTCTACATTAAATTGATCATATTTATTCATAGAGACGCCACCATTAGTAGGGGCCGTCACGTTAACTAGTGGAATCTGATTAGCTGTTTCCTGAACCAACGGTCGTTCAGTAATAGCAGCATTATTATCTGGCGTAATTGGTGCAGCCAACACCATCGATTGAGATGCTACAAATACACCAAAGGTTAGCCAAGACATTACCTTTCGTCCTAGCGTACGTCGTTCTTGATTTGTTTTACACATACAACTCTCCAATTATATAAATACTAGCTCAACACATGCTAGTTCAACACATATATAGTCATAATTACATTGAGATTAGAATCTGTACCCTACGGTAAATCCGCTATAAAACTTTTTCGTATGATATCCTTGCGGTTTATATAAAGGGGTACTAACAAATGCATCAAACAATAAACCTGATGCATAGTTACCCCGTACACCAAGCGCAGTGCCTGCAATTGTTTTACCGACTAGAGCTTCTGTACTTTTACCATATACAGCCCCAACATCAAGACCAAGATATACTTCTGTATTAAGGCGAGGAATAACAGATGATACTTCATTACGTACATACCAACCACTATCGCCCATAAGTGTATATTCGCCATCGAAGCCATAGATGCTATATCGATTACCAATATTTATAGTGTCTACGCTATACAGTCTTTTACCACCTTGAACCCACTGTCCATGGAATGAAGAGGTAAAGGATGCAGGTCGATGGCCCATAATAAATGGTTTTCGATAATCTACATCTACAAGCCACATATGATATCTAGATGTAGGACCACCCATGGCAACAGAAGCCTTATGTTCAGGTTGTGCGCCAAGTGCACCTATCCCCCATTGGAACCCTAAACGAGAGTACAGCGTAGCATTCCCAATATATTTACGGTTAGAAATCCCAAACTCCATTGAAGTGGTACGTAATGCTTGCACAGGTATTTCCATATCATTGATAAAGCGATGATTATGCCGTGTGCTAATAGAAATATCAAATGCACGCTTTTCACGTTGTGTACGCGACCAAACATGATTCCATTTCGCCTTCATAGTAGTGGACTTACCACTGTATGTGAAATCATAAGGATTAGATTGAATAGTTTGATGATATCTTGATTTAGAAAAGCTTAAACTAAACGTATCTTTTCCATGAGGTATTACATAATTGAGACTAGCTGCACGAGTTCCTTTTATACTACCCGCACCGCTAAGGTCACCTGACAACGACATGGTAAAGGTATCATTAGCTCTAAAAACTTGGTCAAAAGATGATGTAAAACTACCTTGATATACCCCTGTAGACTCTAGACCACTATTATCGAAACTAATGGATCCATGTACTAGTTTATCTTGTTTAATTGTTAGTTCAATAATAGAAGTACCAACAGATGTACCTGGAAGTAACTGCATAGTCACCGATTGAGATGACACACCTTTCATCTGTTCAAGACCTTGTTCTACATCTCGGATATTAAGGATATCTCCAGGACGCACAGGAAATGCAGTACGCCAAGGACCATGTGCTGAAGAAGTACTATACCGAATGTCTTCCACTCGACCAGGCATAACCATAAATTGTAAGGTTCCAGCATTTAAATTTTGTTCTGGAATAAATACCTGAGAGGTAACAAAGCCTTTGTCTAGTAATTTACGTTGAAAGGCATGACGAATATTAGTAATATCTGATACAGTCACATGTTTTTGCTCATGCTTACGAGCGATCTTATTTAGAAACGATAATTCTTTAGGCACACCATCTAACTGTATTTGCTTAATATAAAAAGACGCACCATTCTTATCTGAAGGTACGTCTATAAGTGCCGGCTCACTGACAACGGTTCCTACGCGCTCCGCATCAAGGCGAAGATTACGTTCCCGTTGAGTATCTCGGTCTTGTTGTAATTGCTCTTGTTGAGTCATAGGTATAACAGGATCAACAGCCTGTACCATTAAAGGCATAGACAGACTATATACACCTAAACTCAGAAGAACTAAGCGTTTTATATTCACAAAACTCTCCTATAAACATACTCTAACAACACTAATCATGACAAATTCATGAAATACGTATCATCAGAATAACACAATTAAAGTTTTTTTGTAAAGTATAAAATTATTTTAAACATTATTCAATTAAAAACTATTAAATAATGAGTGCCATACACCCTTATTTAAATTGTGTAAAATTAAAATTTATAATAAAATATTCATATACATTTGGTAATGTTAGCTTATTCAGAACGATATAACACCTTATGGAGGTCACTTATGAAATTAAAACAGCTTATTTTATCTAGCATCGCTGTAGGTGCATTAGCTTTCACATTTGGCACGGCACAGCCTGCACAGGCGGCTATTGGCATGGAGAATCCAGGTCCAGCTATGAATCTTGAAAAGCCAGCATCTGTTACGACTGCCCATCATATCAATGTAGACGGCAAGGTTGTTGAGCCTATCAACGGTCAACAAAATGTAATCTATGTAGATGGTCAACCGCTCGTAGCATTACGCCAAGTATCCGAAGCGTTGGGCTATAAAGTGGCATGGGATGAGCCTACTAAAACAGCATTAGTAGATATGA
>NZ_CAURHA010000076.1:0-2702 GCF_963524655.1 uncultured Veillonella sp. | reverse complement strand
CCAGTACCAAGTACAAGTTCCGCACCGATAGCATTACACAATGGAATAACATTTTCATAACGATACATGCTAGACAAACCAGAGCAGCAGATACCGTAGAATTGGATACCTTTAGCACCGATAGCTTTCGCTTTTTCTAAATACTCTTCAGAGGCACCAATTGTACAAATTTGGGATACTAATGTTGGCAAGTGACCATGAACAGCGATGTTAACATAACCTTTTTTCAATGCACCGATGTTAACTTTTGATGTACGACGACCACCTTGACCGAACAATGCATCTGTTGCGATGTCCGCAGCTACTACGCCTGTGAATGTGAAAGCAAGACCACAACGCAAGAATTGTTTCATGTTGCTTTCCCAATCGCCATCTGTACCTACACATGTACGATGATATGCATCAAAGGCTTCATTGTACGCGGAAATAGGCAAGATATCTAGGTTTTTCCAAACTTCACGGCGTTCAGCTGGAGCTAACGCTGTAATTGTTTTATATTCGCCAGGCAATGCACGGCTCAAATCTTCTAATAGAACATCTGCCAAGTCATTAGCAACTTCTTTTAAGGAACGACCTTCTTCAGGGATGTTGAAAGCTTTACATACAGTACGAATTTTTTCTTCCCCTAAAATTGGGATATCCAATTGATCGTTAGCAGCAGCTTTCAAAGAAATCAAGATTTCGCGAGCATGCGCACCATGTTGTGTTAAGCCACCAGCTGCTGCGCGTGTCATATTACGAGCTACAATAAGATCAGCATCAGCACCGCAGACACCACGAGGGCTCTTAGGTGTAATTTTACATGGACCCATGAAGCAAACACGACAACATACGCCTGCAATACCGAAAGTACATTGTGGTTGTTGTTTATCGAAACGGTCAAACACTGTATCACAACCGATTTGCTCCATGCGAAGGATCATTTCACGCACTGCTGGATCTGGTGTTTGTTCAATTACATCTTGTTTTGTAGGCCATGTTTTACGATACTCAGCAACGGCTTTCATGTAATCGTTTACGCCATGTTCATGAGGTACCCCTGGTTCATGAGTGTGTGGCACCCATTTATCCGTCGGCATAGCCTTTGCATGACTATGGTCGTGACCATGTTCATGATCGTGGTCGTGATGATGATCGTGGTCGTGACCATGATGGTGATGATGACCGCCACAATGGCAGTGGTCATGGTCATGGTGATGATGGTCATGATCATGATGGTGATGATGATGTTGTTGTTCACCATGGCTGTGTTCCTGGGTATTTTTATTTTCCACGTCTTTACTCATAATAAACCTCCTAGGGGCCTACGTAGGCCAGCTGACAATAATAAGAAAACATATTCTACATTTATTTCAAGTTAATTCCACCATAATGAGGGGCTTTAAATCCTATCTCCAAAATATGTTTTAAACTACTATAAGTATATTTTTTGAAAGGACATTTGTCAATTAAATTTTGAGAAATTTTTTACCCATTTATGGTTATAAATCATTATGATAACTACATTTATTAAATTCGATACTTTCAGATTTTTTTCATAAAGCAAAAGAGGTTAATTCCTGTAACATACGGGAATTAACCTCTTTTATCTATAGAATGCTATATTTAGATATTATTTTATATGAATTATTATTCGTAAGTAAAGTTAAATACTCCAATATGCTATCTGTATAATTTATAAGAATTTCTGCATAATATTTGCTACTTCAGGCAAATGGAATCGTTTTGCTCTATCTGATCTTGCCACAAGAACTAATTGACGGAAGCAAAGTTTTGATGCAAGGGGATAAAATTTAACCTTATCTTCATCCCTCTTACTATTAAGCGTACTCGGCAAGAAAGTAATACCATAATCATCTTCTACTAAAGAGCGACAAGTATCCAATGTTTCTGATGCAATGACCGCTTTAGGCACAAAGGACTCCGCTTGGCATAATCGATTTACCAAAGACCGTAGCTTTAAGCCCTCTCGCAAAAGAATAAATGGAAATGGTCCAAATGGTGCGATTTCTCGAATACCTTCAGGTGTCATGAGAGATTCCGCAACAGCGATGGCTTTTTTATTTTCTACGCTAATGGCTAGCAAGATTTGCTCATCAAGTACGGGATAGCTTTCAAGAGCTTGAGAATAAATAGGCGTCGGGAATAGTCCTACGTCAACTAAGCCATCACAAATCTGTTGCTCCAAGAAGTGAGATTCACCTTCTACCACATGGAACTCCCAAGATGGTTCAATTTCTTGAAAGCTCTTTAGCGTTTTACCTAACATATGATGACCATAAAACTGGGACAAACCAATTCGCACGTGATATGCCACATCCGTACCTTGGTTGATAATAGACTGTGTTAAAGCCTCTACTTTATGAACTAATGGCATCCCTTCTTTTGCAATTTGTAACGCTGCAGCCGTCGGTACTACCTTAGTGCGATCACGAGCAAACATAGGAACACCTAACTCTGCTTCGATACGACGAATACTTTGACTCAACGCAGGCTGAGAAATATATAATTTTTTAGACGCTTTAGAGAACGATGCCATCTCGACAATAGTACTTATATATTTAATATCTTTTATATCCATAGAAACACCTTATAACAAAACATTATGATTTTATTATAACTATATATTACCAAAATACAAGATATATGACGAGCCATAGTAATATAATAACTTACGCACAACAAAAAAGCCCTCCATATGG
>NZ_CAURHA010000075.1:0-2727 GCF_963524655.1 uncultured Veillonella sp. | reverse complement strand
ATTCCTGAACACCGTGCAAAATACTTGCTATACGATAATAAACCTTGCGTAGACGACAATGCAGAACAATGTAAAGACTGCTTGACGCGCCGCGTTATGTCCATCGGTGATACTGTAGGATGGAACCAAAATGGTGATTCCAAACACTACGGTAAACGGACAGGAGAATTTTAGATTTATATAGTCCTCTTTTTTCGATAAAATTTTTCGGAAAAAGAGGACTTTTCTATTGAAGTGTCGAAATGTATTAGCAAAAGCCGTAATTTGCCAATAAGGAGGCGATTCCGATGAAAGAGTACAGTAGTGATAAAATTAGAAACGTTGCTGTTGTTTCTCACGATGGTGCAGGTAAAACAGCTCTTGTTGAATCCTTGTTGTTAACCTCTGGTGCGGTTGATTTCGTAGGTAAAGGCCAAGATAATAAACATATCATGGACTTTGAACCGGAAGAAATCAAACGTAACGTAACTATCCAGTTGGGTATGGCTCCATGTGAGTGGCATGACCATAAGGTTAACTTCGTAGACACTCCAGGTTACAATGAATTCCATGGCGAAGTTCGTGCTGCTTTGCGTGCGTGTGATGGTATGTTAATGGTACTATCCGCCACATCTGGTGTAGAAACTGACACAGTTCGCGCATGGGATTATGCCGTTGAGTTGCAAATGCCACGTATGGCATTTATCAATAAAATGGATGTTGATGGTGCTGACTTCTTCGGTACTATTGAAAGAATGCGGGAATTATTTGGCAAAGGCATCATGCCATTGCAGATTCCTATCGGTGAAGGCGCCAACTTTGAAGGCGTCGTAGACGTAGCAAAAATGACTGCGTTTACTTATAAGGACGGCCAACCAACTGAAATCGCTGTACCAGCTCACCTTATCGAAAAGGCTCAAGAAATTCGGGAAATGACCGTAGAAGCCGCGGCTGAAGGTAGCGATGAATTGTTGGAAAAATATTTAGAAGGCGAAGAATTATCCTTAGAGGAAATTCGCCAAGGCTTGCGTGAAGGTATGATTAGTGGCCGTGTGTGCCCAATCATGTGTGGCAGTGCCACATCTCGTATTGGCTTAGATCAAGTATTGGATCGTATGATCCGTTACATGCCAGATGCAACTAAAAAGGTTATGACCGCAACTGATGCAGAAACTGGCGAACAACGTGCAATACATGTAGATAAACCATTAACTGCATTCGTATTCAAAACGTTGTTAGACCCATTCGCAGGCAAACAAAGCTTTGTACGTATCTTCTCTGGTGAACTTAAAGAAGGCGATCGCCTCTTTGATGTGAACCAAGGCGTAGAAGAAAAATGGGGCAAGATGGTTACCCTTATCGGGAAGCAACAAATCCCTGTATCCTCAGCTAAAGCTGGCGATATCGTAGTGATACCGAAATTGGCTAATGCTAAAACTGGCGATACATTAACTGCTCCTGACTTTAAAGTAACATACGATGCTATTCGTTTCCCTCAACCTCTATATACAGTGGCTATGGAGCCAGTGAAAAAAGGTGAGGAGGAAAAATTAGCTAGTGCTGTTCTTAAGGTAGCAGAAGAAGATCCTACTTGCGTAGTAGTGAAAAATGCTGAGGCCCGCCAATTACAAATCGATTGTATGGGCGAGGTACATCTCGAGCATATTCTCAATAAAATGGACCGCAAATACGGCGTACAAGCTAAACTTGTGACTCCTTATATTCCATACCGCGAAACTATCAAAGGCTCCGCTGAAACCGAGTCTAAATATAAAAAACAAAGTGGCGGTCATGGTCAATATGGTCACGTTAAGATTCAAGTGGACCCATTATATGATGGAAGCGAATTTGCATTCGTAGACAAAATCTTTGGTGGTGCTGTACCTAAACAATACATACCAGCAGTGGAAAAGGGTGCCAAAGAAACCCTAGATAAAGGCTTAATTGCGGGATATCCTATGATTGGCGTGCAAGTGACACTCTTGGATGGATCTTACCATAGCGTAGACTCCTCAGAGTTAGCATTTAAAGTAGCTACGTCACAGGCTATCAAGGATGTAATTCCTAAGGCGAAACCAGTCCTATTAGAACCAATCTATGAAGTTAACGTGTTTGCACCAGATGCTTTCATGGGCGACATCATGGGTGATTTAAATAGCCGTCGAGGTCGTGTATTAGGCATGGAACAAAGTGAAAGAACAGGTATTTCTGTTGTTAAAGCTCAAGTACCATTGGCTGAAATGGCCGATTATGTAACTGCATTGCGCTCTATCACTCAAGGACAAGGCGTATTTAACCGTCAGTTCCATACTTATGAAGAGGTTCCACATAAGCAAGCGGAAGAAATCATCGCTGCTCATAAAACTCAAGAATAACGTAAGACAATGTCCACGTACTGTATGTAATACAGTTAGAATCACTACAACTGAATAGACAATTGCATAATGAACAATTTCATAGCATAACAATTGACGAAAGTCATAAATCTAAATAGTATTTTACACTAGCCCTCCATATATGTAGCGTATGGAGGGCTTTTACCATGCTGAAAATAGATTAGGATAGACCTCAGTTGATAATGAGGTGTATTTGTGCGTTAACCACTTGTAGAGATAGATATAATAGAAACATTGGAATCGCTAGTCCTTTGTGTATATATGTGCTAAGATAAAAAAATAAATATAATTACAACTGTGTGCTTACTATATAAATAGATAGTGTGAAAGGATCGTATATGTTTTTCTCTAG
>NZ_CAURHA010000074.1:0-2741 GCF_963524655.1 uncultured Veillonella sp. | reverse complement strand
AACAAGCACTATACTTGTTGCGTAAACTCTTAACCTACGGTGTCTATGTAGAGGCCTATGTGAAAGATCAAATCTTTGGTATGTACCCACCGTCCAGATGTATTACACCTGAACGATTAAGCGCATGTGCTAGTGAAAGTAAAGAGCACCTACCTGGTGAAACCCATGATCACTATGCTCTTGCTGAAAGTGACGAAGCCGCAAAGGCGACTATGTCTGAATGTGAAGTAGAACAGTCTCATTTCTTCTTTAGACCTCATATTCGTCCCTTTATCTTAGCAACGCGTACTATGGTATGTGACCTACTAGCTCATATGGAGTCTTTAGCCGAAGGTCCTGAGAAAATTCAAATATTCTACGGCGATGAACCGATGCGTCAACGGATCTTACAAGACTTGCGCGATGAATACCAAGGTCTATCTCACGATGGTACAGGCCGTGAAAGATTTTATGATGTACTGCTCTCTAGTGAAGGCAATTTAGAATTCGTATTGCCTCATACTACAAAAGGTACAGCCGTAGAAGCCTTGGCAAAACACTGGGGCTTTAGCCCAGACGAAGTAATGACACTAGGGGATAGCGAAAATGATCTGTCTATGCTACGCTTTGCAGGTGCTGGCGTTGCCATGGGCAATGCTAAACCAAATATTAAAGAAGCAGCACGGTACGAAACGACAGATAATAACCATCACGGCGTGGCAAAAGCAATCTACTCCGCCATAGCACATAACGATGAGCTAAATAAAACTAAATAGCTAAATTAAACTAAATAGCTTTAATTCCGATCGATTAGATTAGATATGTCTATATTTGAAACACTACCAGTTAAAAATAAAAAGCCTGTATTAAGTGGCGCTTGTATTAAATGGTGTTAGAAATATATCTATAATTGAGATACTACCAGTTAAAAATATATCTATAATTGAGATACTACCAGTTAAAAATATATACTTTTAACTGGTAGTATCTGGAAAAAACATATATATCAGTGATGTAGCAAATTGATGTAGCGGTGTTAGATACAGGAGGTGATGTATAATGGGAAATCTAAAGTTTACTATCGATGATACTTGCGTTAAGTGTGGTGCTTGTGCTGAGGATTGTCCTGTTCAATGCATCACTGAAGGTATGACTCGTTTTAATATCGGTACAGGCTGTATCGGCTGTGGTGATTGTTATTCAATCTGTCCCGTTGGGGCCGTGAAGATGTATAAACGGGAGACTCTAAAGAGTAGTAGTCAGAAAATGGGAGACTCGAAAGAGTAATAGTCAGATTTCGGAATGTTAAAAATCTGAACGTTAAGAATGTTAAAAATCCGAACATTAAAAACTTATTTATAATTTTCATACGGAATCTATGGAGTCCATATACTTCGTATGGTATAATAAACTGTAATAAAAAAATCGCGTTTGAATCGAAAAAACGCGCTCCCCAGTACAGAAATGGATGGGCATAAATAATAGTGAATATACTTTCACAAAGATGCATATGGAGGAAGGCATGGAAAACAAGGAATTTGTAATTGTTGTTGACTTTGGTGGTCAATATAACCAATTGATCGCGCGCCGTGTTCGTGAAAATCACGTATACTGCGAAGTATATCCATACAACAAAGCGCTGGAAAAAATTAAAGAATTAAAGCCGCAAGGTATTATCTTCACAGGCGGTCCTAACAGCGTGTATGAAGAGAACTCTCCAAAAATCGAAAAAGAGATTTTTGAACTTGGTATTCCTGTTCTTGGCATGTGCTATGGTATGCAAATTATGGCGCATACATTGGGCGGCGAAGTTAAATCTGCCGATAACCGTGAGTTCGGTAAAACACCTACTAAAGTAGACAATACATCCCCATTATTCAAAGGCTTGGACGAAGACCAAGTTGTTTGGATGTCCCACGTTGACTATGTAGCAAAAGTTCCTGAAGGTTTTGAAATCGTTGCGCATACAAAAGACTGCCCTGCAGCAGCTATGCAAAACAAAGAGCGTAAATTATATGCTATGCAATACCATGCAGAAGTATTGCACACTGAACATGGTAAAGAAATGCTTCACAACTTCTTGTACGAAGTATGTGGTTTCGCAGGCACATGGACAATGGCGAACTATGCAAAAACTGCTATTGAAGAAATCCGTAACACTGTAGGCGATGGTAAAGTATTGTTAGCATTGTCTGGCGGTGTAGACAGCTCCGTTGCAGCAGCTCTTATTTCTAAAGCTGTAGGTGACCAATTGACTTGTATCTTCGTTGACCATGGCTTGATGCGTAAAAACGAAGGCGACGAAGTTGAAGCAGCTTTCAAAGATTCCGGCATGCATTTCATCCGCGTAGATGCTGAAAAACGTTTCTTAGATAAATTGGCTGGTCTTGAAGATCCAGAAGCTAAACGTAAAGCTATCGGCGAAGAATTCATCCGCGTATTCGAAGACGAAGGCCGTAAAATCGGTTCCGTTGATTTCTTGGCGCAAGGTACAATCTACCCTGACGTTATCGAGTCCGGTACTGGCGAAGCTGAAGTTATCAAATCTCACCACAATGTAGGCGGCTTGCCTGCAGTGGTAGACTTTAAAGGCCTTATCGAACCATTGCGCAACCTCTTCAAAGACGAAGTGCGTGAACTTGGTTCTGAATTAGGTTTGGCTGATTACCTCGTATGGCGTCAACCATTCCCAGGTCCTGGCCTTGCTATTCGCGTAATGGGCGAAATCACGATGGTCGGGGGCGGGGGGTTGCGTGGTGGGG
>NZ_CAURHA010000073.1:0-2766 GCF_963524655.1 uncultured Veillonella sp. | reverse complement strand
TACAGATTTTCCAACTTATTGGGATTAGTCACACACACTTTTTGTCCTATAACCCAACATATACGAGTATGAATTCTATTTGCTTTGTAAACCACGATAAACGAGTTCAAAAATAACTTTCTGAGCTTCTAACCACTCATCACTCTGAGTCCACTTATATTCTTTATTAATAGCATATAATCCGTGTACTAAGAATACAAAAACCGATACACCTACATCAAATGAAATCCCAAGTGCTTCTGCCATAACGAGCCCTTGCCGATCTTTTTCACTCCCTATAATGCGTTGTAATACATATTCTGAAATTTGTTCATCTAAAAATAAAGGTAAATACTTTTTATGTCGTATAATACGCTGACATAATGGCAATCTATCAATAATAGAATCGTATGCTTCTCTCAACGAAACAGAATTAGAAGCAGCTGATAAGGCTTTAGCTATAATTTGTAAATTATTATTATCTACCATTCCTGGGCGTGAATAGGAAATTGCATCATCCACTAAATCATCAACAATTTCCATGATATTGCTATAGTGTAAATAAAAAGTAGAACGAGTTATACCCGAAGCTTTACACAACGATGTTACTGTTACAGACTCAAAAGAATTGTTTGCTAAACAACTAAGCAAGCCTTCTTTTAACAACATACGTGTCATTTCTTTTCGAGTTATCATATAACCTCCAACATAGACACTTTTATACAATGTGTCTATTAATAAACATAGTGTTAATTATTGTTGAGACTAGTATAACAAAACAAGGTATACTAGTTCTAGAGATTACAAATAATAATCTATTCAATTA
Organism: uncultured Veillonella sp.; assembly: GCF_963524655.1. Lineage (GTDB taxonomy): Bacteria > Bacillota > Negativicutes > Veillonellales > Veillonellaceae > Veillonella. The sequence continues at coordinate 1,961 of NZ_CAURHA010000073.1, read as the reverse complement.
GATCGACAATAATTTAATTAAGGAGATAACTATGACACAATATACTCACATTCGAAATGCTACAGGAAAATTAACAATAAAAAATACAACATTCCTTATTGATCCATTTTTAGCACCAAAAGATACTTATCCTGGCTTTGAAGGAACATTTAACTATCAACAAAGAATGCCTATGGTTGATTTACCTCTATCAATGGACAATCTATTAAGCAATGTAACTGCAGTGGTAGTCACACACACACATCTTGACCATTGGGATGATACGGCAATTAATGCTATTCCAAAATCACTTCCTATTTTTGTACAAAATACAGCGGACAAAGAACTTATTACTTCACAAGGCTTTAATGATGTACGCATCATTTTTGAAAGTCTAGAGTTTAATGGTATCACATTAAGAAAAACAGGTGGCTCCCACGGCACGGTAGAAATGTATGCAAATCCAGTTCTCGCACCATTAGCAGGCGATGCGATGGGCGTTATTTTTGAAACAGCAGACGAACCAACTGTGTACCTTGTAGGCGATACAGTTTGGACAAGTGATGTAGAGAAGGCCCTCCTTCGCTTCGACCCTAACGTTATTATTATGAACACTGGATATGCTCAAGTTTTAGGCTTTGAAGATAGTATTATTATGGGTACAAAAGATATTGGCCGCATGGTGGTACGCAAACCAGAGGCTAAAATCATTGCGGTTCACATGGATACAGTTAATCATACTGCAACAAGTCGTGAGGATGTGCGCAAATTTATTAAAGGCAACAACATTGAAAGCCATGTAGCAGTGCCTGAAGATGGTGAAACCATCACACTTTAATAGGTCTAAAACAATTAGTACATTATACTACGGCTAATACAAGACTAGTAAAAAATCTATCCACAAATAATAAAAAAACACCCTCTTAATTCTAATAGTCATAATAACTATAAGATCTATAGAGGGTGTTTTTATACGTAACTACAAATTATAATCTATCAAAAGATAAACTATTTTACTTCAGCCCAACCTAAAGCAGCACGTTTAGCGTCGATATCTGCTAAGATTTTTTCAGCTACTTTAGCAGGATCAGTATTTACATACATAACAGAACCTAAGATATCTTTAGTGTCTTCTTTAAGCCATTTTGTAACAGCATCAGAGCCTTGTGTAGGTGGCTCAACGCAGTGGTAAGAGTTGATACCCATCAAGCGGAAGCCAAGGGATGCATCGATACCTTTTTCGTTAGACCATTCAGGGCTAGACATTGCAAATGGCATTTGTGGTAAGTTAAGGCCTAATTCACCTGCAATACCAGCGAAGATACCGGAAGAACGAGCATTATCTACACATTCGCCAACATGCCATACTGGCGGTTGATCATCGCCCAAGAACTCTTGCAATGCAGGGCTACATTTCTTAATAGCATCTGTATTACAGTAACCAAGTTTCATTAATGGGAAGGACGCACAACCGTTTGTTGTGATGATACAGCCATTTTTGATAAGTGTATCAACGATATCTACAGTTGCTTTTTCGTAGATAACGCGAGGGTTGGAACAACCTACTACGTTTACGATACCACGAACTTTACCAGATTTTAAAGCCTCTGCCAATGGTTTGAATGAACCATAATGTTTAACAGTGGATTCTGGAGAGAAACCAACCTCTGCAGTGATTTCGTATGGCGGAATGAATACAGGCATACCTTTACGCAATTCATGAGCTTCAAGGGCACGATCCAAGATTTTACGAGCCAATTCTTTTGTTTCAGACAAGTTTGTATGGTGATGATCGTAACCGATATGTTCTGCACCTGGTAAACGAGCTGCATCAGATGTAGTGATAACTTTTGTGTTGAAGCAACGTGCTACGTCCATGATAGCAGGGTAAACATCTTGAACGTCAGCTACCCAGCAATCGAGTGCACCAGTACCAAGTACAAGTTCCGCACCGATAGCATTACACAATGGAATAACATTTT
>NZ_CAURHA010000072.1:0-2960 GCF_963524655.1 uncultured Veillonella sp. | reverse complement strand
GTCAGTAGGGTGGTACCACGGATATTACGTCCGTCCCTTCGGGGACGGGCGATTTTTTTATGTAAAAGGAGCATATCATGGATTACGGTAAGACGTTACATTTGCCTGAAACAGAATTCCCAATGCGCGGCAATTTGCCTAAGCGCGAACCAGAAATCTTAAAATTCTGGGAAGACAACAAAATTTACGAAAAACGTTTGGAATTGCGTAAAGACGCAAAACCTTTCATCTTGCATGATGGCCCTCCATACGCAAATGGTAAATTGCACATCGGTCATGCCCTCAACAAAACGTTGAAGGACATCATCATGAAATACAAAACAATGACTGGTCATTATACTCGCTATATCCCTGGTTGGGATACGCACGGTTTGCCAATCGAGCATGCGGTTATTAAAAATACTGGTCTTAACCGTCATGAAATGGCGCCTCTTGATTTGCGCAATAAATGTAAGGAATATGCATTAGAATGCGTAGAAAACCAAAAACAAGACTTCATTCGCTTTGGTGTATTAGGCGAATGGGAACGCCCTTATTTGACATTGCGCCCTGAGTTCGAAGTAAAACAACTTGGTATCTTCGGCGAAATGGCAAAACGCGGTCATATCTATAAAGGTCTTAAAACTGTATACTGGTGTACGCACTGCGAAACTGCATTGGCAGAGGCAGAAATCGAATACGCTGAGAAAAAATCTTTCTCCATTTACGTAAAATTCCCTTACGTATCCGAGAAAAAGGTAACATTGCCAGCTGGCGTAGATCCAAAACAAGCATTTGCTGTTATCTGGACAACTACTCCTTGGACAATGCCTGCCAACGTAGCAATCTCCGTTAACCCTGAGCTTGAATATGGCTGGGTAAAAGTAGGCGAAGAATACTACTTGATGGCGACTGAACTCGTTGATGCGGCTATGAAAGATATCGGTATTGAAGACTACGAAATCGTAAATCGTTTCTCCGGTGCAGACTTAGAGTTGGCAGATTTCAAACATCCATTTGTAGAACGTAAATCTACTGTATTATGTGGTGATCATGTAACACTTGAAGCTGGTACTGGTTGTGTACATACAGCGCCTGCACACGGTGAAGACGACTTTAACATCGTTCAACGTTACAATAAAGAAGGCAAAGCTGAGCTTCCTATCGTATCCCTTGTTAACGAAACTGGTAACTACACTAAACAAGTAGACGACAATCGTTATGGCGATACTGAGTTCCCATTGGCTGGCGTAGAAATTCACGATGCAGAGGTGCCTGTTATCAAAATCTTGGCGCACAATAATGCATTGCTTAGCAAATCTAGCTTGCGCCACCAATACGCACACTGCTGGCGTTGTAAAAACCCTGTTATCTACCGCGCTACAGAACAATGGTTCTCCTCTGTAGATGGGTACCGTCAACAAGCGCTTGATGCTATCGATAACCAAGTACAATGGATTCCTAAATGGGGCCATGACCGCATCTTTAACATGGTTCGTGACCGCGGTGACTGGGTAATTTCCCGTCAACGTATTTGGGGCGTGCCAATTCCTATTTACTATTGTGAAAGCTGTGGCGAGCACATCATCAATGACGACACTATGTCTGCATTGCTTGAAAAAGTAGCTGTAGAAGGTTCCGACGCATGGTGGGCTCACAGTGCAAAAGAATTGTTACCAGAAGGCTTCAAATGTCCTCATTGCGGTCATGATGAGTTCAAAAAAGAAACTGACATCATGGACGTATGGTTCGACTCTGGCTCCTCTTGGGCTGGCGTACTTGAAGTTAACGATCTTGAAGTACCATGTGCTATGTACCTTGAAGGTTCTGACCAACATCGTGGTTGGTTTAACTCTTCTTTGTTGACTGCAGTAGCAACAACTGGTAAAGCACCATACAACTCCGTATTGACTCACGGCTTCGTTGTGGACGGCGAAGGTCGCAAAATGTCTAAATCTGTAGGTAATACAGTAGCACCTAGCGACATTATCGACGTATACGGCGCTGACGTTATGCGTTTGTGGGTATCCTCCGCAGATTACCAAGCAGACGTACGTTTGTCCAAAGACATCGTAAAACAATTATCCGAAGTATACCGTAAGATCCGTAATACATTCCGCTTCTTGCTTGGTAATTTGGATGACTTCAATCCAAATACTGATAAAGTGGCTTACGCAGATATGTCCGAATTCGATAAATGGGCATTGTTGCGCTTAGAAGAAGTACGTCAAAAAGTTTCTGATGCGTACGAAAACTATGAATTCCACATGTTGTATCATGCAATTCATAACTTCTGTACAGTAGACTTGAGCTCCATCTACCTTGATGTAATGAAAGATACTATGTACGCTGAAAGCAAAAACAACGTAGCTCGTCGTTCTGCTCAAACAGCGATGTATGAAATCTTAAAAACATTAGTAGCAATGGTATCTCCAGTACTTTCTTTCACAGCAGAAGAAGTTTGGAAATACATGCCTAAAGAAGACGGTATGCCTGAATCCGTTATGCTTCAAGATTGGCCACAAGGTCATCCTGAACACTTCAACCAAGAATTGGCTGATAAATGGAACCAATTGTTAGACTTGCGTACATCTGTACAAAAAGCATTGGAACTTGCTCGTCAAGACAAAACAATCGGTCACCCACTAGATGCATCTGTTACAGTATACGCTGAAGGTGCTGCATTCGACGCATTGAACGCTCTTGGTGAAGAAGGCTTGGCTAAACTTATTATCGTATCCGAAGCTCACATCGTAAACGGCGCTGCTCCAGCAGAGGCTGTTAAAGACGAAGAAACAGGCGTGGCTACAGTAGTTGCTGCATCTGGTCTCGAAAAATGTGAACGCTGCTGGATCCACCGCGATACAGTAGGTCAAGATAGCGAACATCCTACACTTTGCAATCGCTGCGCAGACGTTGTAAAAACTCTATAATTATAGATAAAATAGAAAACCCTTCTCTAACACATTTAGTTTATTTTA
>NZ_CAURHA010000071.1:0-3016 GCF_963524655.1 uncultured Veillonella sp. | reverse complement strand
GTTTAAGATGTTTATAGTTAGTTTAGTTCTTGTTCTTATATGAGAAGGAGGAAGAGAAATGGTTGCAGCAATCGTTAAAGCAATCTTGGCAGCGCTTACTGGTTTAGCTAACGCTTTATTGCCTTTATTCAAATAACAATTTCATTCCCCAGAAAAAAGACCACCCTGCTTGCGGTGGTCTTTTTCTTTTGCCTGAAAATAGAAATCAATTTGTAACATAATGATTTAGAGAAGATTTAATTATCGTTTAACTATAGGGCTTTGTATTGACTATGGAAAATAGGGTACCTATAATTAAGATGAATAAACCATGAAATAAACGTGAAGGGCGTACAGTGTTGTGTGGTTTTATTTCTTATGCAAAACGAGGGGAGCGTGTAAGTCATGAGAAAAAACGTAATCATTAAGGCGTTAGTTTTAGGATCTATAGGATGTGCTTTCACTATTACAGGAATGGCAGCTAATGGGCATGGACAAGGTATTGCAGATTCTACTACAGAAGTGAATGAGGCTAAACATGAAGCTGTTCGTTCTAATTGGATGGATCGCACAGATGTGTTTGTTGGGGTTGGTGTGAAACACTCTGAAGGGTCGAGTAGCCATCAATACCATAATTTTATGCCTTGGGAAAATCATCCTATTGTTGGGTCTTCTGATAAATCTAAATCTACAGAACTCAACAAGTTATACATTGAGACATTACAACCTGTAACTCATTATGATGAACATACTAAAAGTGTGTTTTTTGTACAAGGGCGTATAGGACGTAGTGGTGAAAAGATATCCTCTAATAAATTAAATAACTATTGGGTTCCAGATAGGCCGGCAGGGACACAGTTCATGAGGGTGAAACAAAGAAACAAGAATCCCTAGGTGTAAATGCTAATGTTGGTGTAGGGTATCGTCGTCTTAGCAAAGGTGAACATGCTTATGTTGGTGTCAATGCATTCTATGACCATGTGTTTAATGGTGGTTATAAGCGTGTTAGTGGCGGCTTAGAATATGTGGTAGGGCTTAATGAATTCCATGCCAATATTTATAAAAACTTAGGATCTAATGAAAGAAAATATACAGGCCTTCATGGTCGAACTAGTACATGGTATGATCCTACAGGATTGTATCCATATGGTAGAGATGATGATACTAGTCTTTATAATTATGCTAAGGTCGATTACGAAAATCACTGGAGCTTAAGTGAAAATACTGTAGCTCGGGGTTATGATATTGGCTATGCGCGAACATTTAAAAATGCTCGATGGGCTCGTGTATATGCGGACTACTATAACTGGCGTGGAAGAGATACAGTAAGGGTAGGTTATTATAAATTAAATAAACGCGACGATATTAAAGGGTTTAAATTAGGTGCAGAACTCCATATTACACCACATCTTACCCTTGATGCAGGTTACAAAACAGCATCCCATCATTTGAGCGGTCCTTATGCAACTTTGAAATATACAATTGGTACATCTAAGTTTGCTTGGCATGGTGGTAAACATAGTGAAAGTGCTATTACAACAGCACGCGCTAAGATGCTTGATAAAGTTCATCGTAGTGATATGGTTGTACAAGAAATTATGGAAGAAAACTATGATCATGGTGTTACTGATGTAGGTTTATAAATCATAATCAACTAAAATAGACTTGGGCTGATAAGAAAGATATCACTATAATAAATTTGTGAGGGAAGGGTAAAACTTATATGCATTTTAATACTAGGTTTAATATACGGGTATTACTCGGTGTAGCAGCTTGCACAATGTGCTGGTCTGTTGCATTAGCGGATAGTGCTGATAATGGGAATGCTACACAAGTGGATGCAAGTATTCATCAAAATTGGGCTGATAGAACCGATGTCTCAGCGAAGTTTCAAACCAATCACAAGCCAATATATGGCATAGAGACCTTACAACCTATAGGTCATTATGATAACAACTCTAAGAGCGTAGTATTTGTACAAGGCAAGGTTAGTTCTCATGGCGGTGTAAGTCAAGTTGCCAATGGGTATGCGAATCATGCTACTCGTAATGCAGGCGGAATTGTATATGAATATGACTTTAATCAATCTACACAATCTATAGGGACAACTGGCAGTATAGGACTTGGCTATCGACGATTAAGTAAAGGGGAGCATAGCTACGTGGGTATCAATACCTTCTATGATTATGCTTTCAAAGAACATTATAAGCGTGCCAGTTTAGGTGTAGAATATATAACTGGTGAAAATGAATTTTATGCTAATTTCTATAAACCACTAGGACATACCACGTCGTCTCATAGTTTGACTATACGTGACGAAATGATTCCCGCACCTTATAATATGCCAGATACAGGCGTTAATGTTGGTGAAAGTCATGAAAAACGAGTTGCCTCTGGATATGATATCGGATATGCGCGAACTTTTAAAAATGCCCGTTATATTCGAGCCTACATTGACCGCTATCACTGGAATCATATGAATGGTGAGATTAGAGACATAGAATGGACTAGTGATGATATTTATAACTATAATATCGCATTCCCTGTAAATGGTATCTCTAATAATGGCTTTAAGACAGGTGTCAATGTGAATATGACCCCTCATATTTCTGTTGGCCTAGGCTATGATAAACCGTTTGGCCATTCTGGAGAGTTTTATGTACAAACTTTGTATACGCTTGGTAAATCTAAGTTCGCTCTCTTTGGTGGAAAGCATAGTGATAATAGCATGACAACTGCTCGTTCTAAAATGCTCGATAAGATTGAACGACAAGATATTCAGGCTATGGAACTAAATGGGGACTTCCGTGTTCATTACCCTCATGATCATTTATAATAGTTTAGCCTATTTATAGGTTATAAAAAGGAGCTAGTATTTTATGTACTAGCTCCTTTTATGTTTTGGGTCATTTTTATTGTAACGCCTTAGGTACACTGAGTTTTTTCCAGTTATCTAGTTCAGGTATTTCCAAGGTATTGATTGTTTTTTGAATCCAATAGTTCAAGGATACTTCGTTGCCTACGTATTGTTCAAATA
>NZ_CAURHA010000070.1:0-3192 GCF_963524655.1 uncultured Veillonella sp. | reverse complement strand
GCTGTAGGCAACGCAATGTTGATTAAGAACGTAATAATAACGGCGCCAGGGATGATGATTTTAGTCATCTTTTTAAGGCCAGCAGAGATGAAATACACCATATGCTCCGTACATTTTGTGTATTCCATAACATAACTAAACCCAAGAACAGTACAAATCGTCGGTACAAGACCTGGGTTTGTCAGTTCTTTTACAAAAGCCGTCGTACCTGCCCCTAGATTACCACCAATAAAACACATCAATAGGCCCGACAATAATAACACGAGCCGCGTTTCAAACTTTTTAATAATAGCGATAAAGGTCGCTACTACAATAACAATACCTGCAATAACCATAATCTCTCCAATCCATGTATTCCCTATCAATAGCAAGTATTCTCTGCCATTCTATTACGGAATACACCCTTCTAACCACGTAAAACATGATATCTTAGCTAGTTAACACAGATCTAACTAAATTATATCTACATCAAATATTCCACAGTACTCAACCTAGTTAAGTTTAGTACTTTCTAAGCTAAGCTTTCTTAGCACCGTGTCTAATATCTTAGCTCCCGTAACGATGTCATCCATATCTGCAAATTCAGCCGGATTATGACTGATACCTTCACGGCATGGGATAAAAATCATTCCTGTAGGAACTACATCAGCCCAATGCATGGCATCATGACCAGCGCCACTAGGCATGGTCATATAGTCTACGCCTACAGACTGAACAGCCTCTTCAATTTCTCGAATCATTGCCGGATGCATCGCCACCGGATGATCTTGTGCAACAGGCTCAATCGTATAGGATAAGCCTCGTTTCTCTGCAATAACATCAATAAATTCTTTAATGAGGGTAACTACAGAATCTCGGGCCACCTTAGAAATACTGCGAATATCTACGCCCAGTTTAACTGCCCCAGGAATAACGTTCATCGCTCCTGGCACAACCTCTACTACACCGACTGTACCCACTACTGGAGGCTCTTCTTGCATGGATGCAATCTCCTCAATACCGAGTATGATTTTAGAAGCCCCACAGAGTGCATCATGGCGCAAGTTCATTGGTGTGGCCCCACTATGATCCGCGTTACCACGAATGGTTACATAGAACCGCTCTGGTGCGGCAATACCAGTTACAACACCGATTGGTTTCGCTTCGTGTTCTAGCACCTTACCCTGTTCGATATGTATTTCAGTGAAAGACTTTACAGGTCGTTCATATTCCATATGCTCAATAGCATCGGGATTTAAATTACGACCTTTCAACGCATCATACAGGGACACACCTTGTTTATCTACTAAGCGTTGTAAATCTTGCAATGTCAATTCACCGCGCATAGCTTTACTACCCAATGTGGCTGCTCCAAAGCGGCTAGACTCTTCACACATAAAGTCTACTACTGCAATGGTATGGTCATGTTCAAAACCATCATCAGTCATACTACGAACCGCTTCGATAGCAGATAATACACCTACAACACCATCATAATTGCCCCCATTAGGCACGCTGTCCGTATGAGAACCAACCATAACAACCGGTAAATCAGGATTTTTACCAACCTTATAGCCTAGCACATTTCCAAAATCGTCTATCTCTACAGTTAGACCCGCATCAGTCATACAATCAATAATATATTGGCGACCTTCCCAATCAGAATCGGTGAAAGCTAGACGATTAATACCTTCACCAGGTGCAGTCAACTGTGCCATAAAATCAAAGTCCTTAGCTAAACGCTCTCGTTGGATCATATAACACCTCACAATCTAATACTCATATTACATCTAATATATAGCACACTATACATATTTCGATGCATACATCTATATAGTTATGTACCTATAGCTTGGATGTATGCATCACAATATCTCAATCAATATGTCCTATTTTAAATAGTGAGTAGCAATTGTACCTAACGCAACAATACCGTTTAGCATGTCTTCTTCATCGATATCAAATAATGGATTATGATGAGGTGCTTTAATAGCTGAGCCCAATACCATATAGGTTGCTCGACCACCACGATCAATAACACGGTTTAAGAAATACGCACAGTCTTCACTACCGCCACCGCTATAATCGAATGGAACTTCTTTAAAGATACCTAATGGTTCAATGATAGATTTTACTTCGCTAGCTAAATCATAGCTAATACGGCCTGCAGGAGTTTCAACTTGTTTTGTAATATCAAAGGTACAATCATGAATTTCTGCAGCACCTTTAATAATGGTCTTAGTGCGTTCAATCATATAATCATTGATCTCTGTTGTAGCACCACGAGTTTCTAATTTAAGTGTTGATACATCAGGTGTAACATTGCGACCTGTACCACTTTCAAAAACGCCTACATTCATGCGAGATGCACCCCCACTATGGCGAGCAATGGCTTGTAAGTTAATAACAGCTGTACAGCCTGCAAGCATGGCATTTTGAGCCTTTTCTGGAGAACCACCTGCATGGGAAGAATAGCCATGGAATACAGCATCAAGTTTTGTAGTCGCTAAAAAGCCATGATCACTACAAGCAAAGCAATTAGATAACTGTTCATTAAATCCGATATGCATGCCGAACATCAAGTCAACATCATCTACTACGCCAGCCTCTACCATCGCTTTAGCACCACGTACGCCTTCCTCTGCTGGTTGGAAGATTAGTTTAATAGTACCCTTCAAGCCATCCTTATGTGTAGCAATATATTCAGCAAGGCCAAGGCCCATTGTCATATGTGTATCATGACCACAAGCATGCATAGCCTTCTCATGGCGGGAACGGAAACCATTCTTAGCAGGAATATGGTTAGATGCTTTAGATTCGATTACATCATTAGAATCCATATCTGCACGGAACGCTACTACAGGACCATCATCACTAAACTTCATAGTTGCCACAATAGCTGTTTTACCATAGCCCATCTTCTCTACTAGTTCAGGATCAGCACCTTCATCCATAGCACGAGCCATTGCTGCTTTCATAACATCCTCGCTAGGCAAGCCCATACGAGAATCTAAATCAAGCACTTCTGCACCGAGTGCCACATCATAACCCAAAGCAATTAGCTTTTCAGCTACTTTAGCGGCAGAACGATATTCGAGCCAAGCTGGCTCTGGATACATATGAAAATCACGACGTAAAGCAATAAAATCATCGCGGCGTTGTTGTACGAAATCTTTTACAGACATACTTACCTCCTAAAATACAATAGATACC
>NZ_CAURHA010000069.1:0-3327 GCF_963524655.1 uncultured Veillonella sp. | reverse complement strand
TGGTAATGCACCGCAACCTTCTACAGCATCAGGTGCACCACAGACTACTCAAAATCAATAATATTCTATTGGTCCTTTTCTCTCATAACACTTTTAGAGAGGCGTGGTCATGAAAGTGCATTCATGGCCACCATAGAGCCATACACTCTATGTGATACATTCGTATCAGAATCTCTCTCTTACACACAATAACTACACACAAGCAAAAAGAGCTCCTCGTTGAAGGAGCTCTTTTGGTGTTATTTTATTTAATATGTTTAGAACCGCGTTCTGTCATAGCTACGCCATCTTTACAAAGAGGGCAGTCTTCTTGTTTATATGTAGGAACTTCAAGGTTGAGCAAGGCTTGTACTTTTTCTTGAGGTACGCCAAATTCTGCTTTACCACCAGAACGGTTAACGAGTAGGCCTACACCAACGATTTCGCCGCCAGATTGGTTAACTACGTTAACTACTTCTTGTACGGAACCGCCAGTTGTTACGATATCTTCAACGATAAGTACGCGTGTGCCAGGTTCGATTTTGAAACCGCGACGTAAAGTCATAACGCCTTTTTCGCGTTCTGTAAAGATTGCACGTGTGCCCAGTTCTTTACCAACTTCGTGAGCTAGTAAGATACCACCAGTCATAGGTCCGATAACAAGCTCTACGTTTTGATCACGGAAGCGTTCAGCTAATTCTTTACAAAGTGTTTCTGTATATTTTGGATGTTGCAATACGTTGAATTTTTCAACGTACATTGGGCTGTGGAGACCAGATGTCAAAAGGAAGTGACCTTCTAAAATAGCTTGAGTGTCGATCAGTAATTGTTTTACTTCTTGTTCTGTCATCATTTGGATACCTTCTCCATTTCTTCAATAATTAAACGAACCGCTTCACGAGGGTTTTCTGCTTGTGTAATAGGGCGGCCGATAACGAGGCGAGATGCGCCATCTTGTAATGCACTAGCTGGTGTAGCAACACGTTTTTGGTCATCTGTTGTTGCAAAGGACGGACGAATACCAGGTGTTACGATGAGGAAATCATCGCCACATGCTTCGCGAATCATTTTAGCTTCTAACGCGGAACATACAACACCATCCATGCCGCAATCTTTAGCGAGTTTAGCAAGGCGAATTACTTGGTCGGAAATAGGTAGTTGACCACCGATAGCAGTCCAAGATTCATCATCGAAACTAGTTAGAGCTGTGATGGCTAATAATTTTGGTCGCTCAACGCCTAGTGTTTCACCGCTTTCACGAGCTGCCTCTACAGCGGCTTTCATCATGACAGGACCACCTTGACCATGCAAAGTAATCAAACTAGCGCCGAGACGTGTTAAGGAAGAAACGCCATGGGCTACGGTGTTTGGAATGTCGTGCAATTTCAAATCAAGAAATATTTGTTTGTTTTGCTCTTGTAAAAAACGAATTGTTTTTGCTCCTTCGGCGTAGAATAGTTCCATTCCGACCTTGTAAAAGCTAACCGAATCACCAAGGGATAATACGATTTCTTTCACAGCATCCATCGTGGATACGTCAAGGGCAACGATTAATCTGTCATCTGCCATGTTGCAACCTCCATACTACATATATATCTAAATAATTTTCACATACGGAGGGCCTATCTGTCAATTAAAATTGGTGTGAAAGAGGTGATTATTGGTCACCTTTAAGCGGTAGATTATAGTCTATTTCATGCTATAATAAGGAGAGTAAATGAATATAATTCTTATATATAGATTTTGAAAGGAGTCCTATGTTAGATTTCGTTGCATTAGACTTTGAAACAGCAAATAAATTTAAAAATAGCGCGTGCTCCTTGGCGGTTATTACCGTAAAGGATGGACAAATTACCAAAAAGGCGTATAGCCTTATCAAGCCTCCATTTATGAGTTTTGATGATGAATGTATTGAAATTCACGGTATCCAACCAAAGGATGTTCTACATGAAAAGACCTTTGATCAGTTGTGGAATGCCATTTATGAAAACCATTTAAAAGGGAATATCATGGTGGCTCACAATGCGAAGTTCGATATGAATGTATTGCGTGCTACGTTAGATTATTATAAAATCCCTTGGCCGGAACTAGATTATGCATGTACAGTGAAACTTTCACGTGCAGTATGGCCAGATTTAGTCAATCATAAGTTGAATACTATGGCAGCCTATATGGGAGTTGAATTTAAACATCACTATGCGCTAGATGATGCGGAGACATGTGCAAAGGTTGTGTTGGAGGCTGCTAAGGTAAAAGGTGTTAATAGTTTGCCAGATTTGTTAAAGGTTACAGGTGTACCATTAGAACCATTTATTGATGAAAAAAATCGCTCTGCTCAAGAGGCTTTACATAAAGAGCCAGAACCAGAGCAAATGTCGTTCTTTTAGTGAGGAGAGGTACTATGTTAGGAAGAGAATTATTAGCTTATGTGGATCACACATTCTTGCGGCCAACCGCTACATGGGATGATATTAAAGAAGTTTGTGATGCTGGTGTTAAATATAAAACGGCATCTGTTTGTATTCCTCCGGATTTTGTGGCATCCGCTCATGAAGCGTATCCGAAACTTAACATATGTACCGTTATCGGGTTCCCTTTAGGCTATGAAACGACAGAGGTCAAGGTGGCTGAAACGAAACAAGCCATTGAAGAAGGGGCCTCTGAAATCGACATGGTAATCAATCTTGGCGATGTAAAGCAAGGCGATTTTGAGGCTGTAACGAATGAAATCGGGGCCCTTAAAGAGGCTTGTGGCGATAAAATCTTAAAGGTTATTATCGAAACTTGTTATCTTACCGACTCTGAAAAGGTGGCCCTCTGTAAATGTATCACCAATGGCGGGGCTGACTATATCAAGACCTCTACTGGCTTTGGTAGTGGTGGTGCTAGTCTTGAAGATATTCGACTCTTTAAACAGCACATAGGCCCTAATGTGCAAATTAAGGCCGCTGGCGGCATTCGATCCATTACAGATATGAAAGCTTATATTGCAGAAGGTTGTAGCCGTATTGGTGCTAGCGCAGCCGTAGAGTTATTAAAAGATCACTTAGACGAAGAAGTATAATAGAAAACCACCTAGGCAATGCTTAGGTGGTTTCTTAGAATGGCGGTGTAACTATGCGCATGTATGACATTATTCTGAAGAAACGAGCTAATGTACCCTTAACAGATGAAGAAATTCATTTTGTCATCGATGGCTATGTCAAAGGAGATATCCCTGATTATCAAGTGAGTGCACTATTGATGACCATTGTGTTTAATGGCATGAGCGCACGTGAATTAGGTACTTTGACTTTAGCTATGGCTCAATCTGGACATATGGTAGATTTGTCTAGTATTGATGGCATT
>NZ_CAURHA010000068.1:0-3421 GCF_963524655.1 uncultured Veillonella sp. | reverse complement strand
GCGTATACTCTACCCTCTTTGAGCACGATGATTTCATCTGCAAACATAGCCGCCAGATCAAGATGATGCAATGTTACAAGTGTTGTAAAATCATTTTCTTGAGTCAGATTTTTTAACAATGTTAACAAGTCAAATTGCTTATGCAAATCTAGAGCACTCGTCGGTTCATCAAGAATTAAGATTTTAGGTTCTTTTACAAGGGCCTGTGCCATGAACACAAGTTGGCGTTGACCACCACTGAGCTCCATAATGCTGCGCGATGCAAAGCGTTGCAAGTTCAACCGTTCCAACACCTCTTGTGTAGCAGCAATGTCTTCATCACTTACGCGGAAGGACATGGATCCCATGCGCCCTAGCATAACGACTTCAAAAACAGTCAAATTGACTCTACAGTCATTATCTTGAGACAAGTAGCTCACTGTACTACTGAAATCCTTTGTAGAATATTCAGCTACAGATTTACCATTGATGGTAATGTCGCCCTTGCCTTTCAAGATACCCATAATTGTTTTTAACAGTGTAGATTTACCAGCACCATTGGTACCGATGAGAGCCGTCAATTTACCAGTTTTAGCGGCAAAATCAACGCCCTTCAAGATTTGTCCGTCTTCCGTAGAGGAATAGCCAAAGGTTAAATTATGAACTTCAATCATTTGAAATAGCTCCTTTTCCTAGTTAATACCAACGAGAAGAAGAAAGGTACGCCGATGATTGCTGTCACAATACCGATTGGGAACATCGCCCCAGGAACGAGCATTTTACTCGCAATAGATGCGAGAGACAAAATCGCCATGCCACACACGGCAGATAGCGGTAAGAAATACCGTTGATCCTCACCTACGAGCATACGTGCAATATGTGGACCTACAATACCGATAAAACCAATAGTTCCAACGAAGGAAACGGCTACGGCAGTGATAAGGGAAATGAAAGCAAATACTTTTACGCGCAAGCTTTCAACATCAACACCTAGACCAGAGGCCTTTTCATCGCCTAATTTTAAAGCCGTTAAACGCCAAGACTCACGCATCATGAGTGGAAGCATGATAACTAGCACGAGGAGAACGATGGAGATATTAATCCAGTTTGCCTTTGCTAAGCTACCCATTGTCCAGAATACGATGTTTTGAAGGGCCTCAGGAGATGCCATATATTGCATCAAGGATTGAAGCGCTTGGAACAAGAACATCATGCCGATACCAGCGAGAATCATCGTTTCAGAAGAGAAATTCTTAATCTTATTGATGGAATAGATAAAGAAGCTCGTCAAACTAGCAAATACGAAGGCGCCGAATGGAACCATAAAGACACCTAAAAACTCTAATGCACTAGCGCCTACAACTACCATGAGAGAAGCACCGAAGCCAGCCCCTGCAGATATACCAAGTGTATACGGGCTAGATAACGGGTTATCAAGGATAGTTTGCATACCAGCACCAGCAATGCCCAAGGAGGCGCCTACCAGTAATGCCATAATGGCCGTCGGAAGGCGAATTGACCAAATGATGACATACGCATTTTTGGAAACCTCGGATGGGTCTGTTAATGCTAGCCATACATCACTCAACGTAAGTGATGCAGGACCTACAATAATATCGGTAACAAAACTTACCGCGCAAATGATCAGACCGATGATAATAAACATGAGCTTTTTATAGCTCTGTTTCTTATAATTGTACTGATTGTTAGTTTCTGTCACTACGAAAAACTCCTTTTTAGTTCAACTGCATAAACCAAACGCCACCGTAAGAGAATGGAAGGAATTTGTCATAGAATTCCTTAAGTGTACCTTCTGGATCTACGTCCTTGAATTCCTCAGGGTAGAATGTTTTAGCTAAATATTCGAATACTGCAACGTCATATACTTCACGAGGTAAACCATGGTGAGTAGAGTAAACGTTTTTAGATTGAACGGCTTTCAATTCAGGCCAGCCTTGACGTTCTGTGGTGAAAGCTTTCAACAACGCTTGAGATTTTGCTTCATTTGTATCGAAACCTAAACGCATGGATGTCGGTTTCTTAGGCCAGTAGGAACCGATAATGATGATGATATCTGGGTTTCTTTCCAAAATAAATTCTGGGTTAACAGGACCTGCTTTTTGAACTACATCTTTAGTAATAAGGTCGCCACCAACTTGAGTTGCTAATGCGCCCCATGCTACGTTTGCACTATAGGCAAAACCTAAACCTTCTGGACCTTCGTTACCTGTTTCAATGTAAACAGTTGGTTTTGGTTTGTTAATTTTGCTAATGCGGTCCATAACTCTTGTTAAACGTTCAGTATAGAACTTGTTGATTTCTGCTGCACGCTCTTCTTTACCCAATGCTTTACCGATAGCTTCGATAGATTTTTGGTGGTTTTCAAGCTTTTCAGCATGGTAATCGATATAAATAGTAGGGATACCAGCTGCATCGATTTTAGGTTTGTAATCAGACTCGTATTGATCTTTAAAGTATAAAGGCATGAAGATAACATCTGGATTCAAGGAAATTACTTTTTCCACATCAAATGTTTTGTCATTTACGTTACCAATGAGAGGAATTTTTTCCAACTCTGGCACTTCAGATTTGTAACGATCCCACATATCTGTACGCAACTTGCTCAAATAAGGGTCAATACCAACAATAGTCTTAGCCACATCTTTGCCTTGCAATGCAGCCATAGTCAAGAAGGCCCCACCAGAAGCACTCAATTGAACTACTACGCGTTCTGCAGGTTTTTTCAACGTAACTTTTTGACCTGTTACGTCTGTAATCTCAATTTGCTTGCCAGATTGTGCGGCATCCTTTTTCGTATCTGCTGGACCACCACAAGCTGTCATAATCATGCTCACAACTAGCAGGAGCACCGTGGCAAGATAAGCCATAAATTTCTTTTTCTTAAACATAAAAGCACCTCAATTCAAAACTCTCAAAATACACAATCACATGTTATCAACACAAAAAGCCCGTTTCCCCACGAAGAGGAAACGGGCTGTCATCTCAGTTAGACTAACTACCACGCCTAAAAGCTAATAGATAGAATGAACTACCAACTATATACTTATAGTTCGACCATTCATCTATGCAAATCCCCATCCCTGTCACTCGCAGGTCAATTGGCAATTGTTAATTAGGCAGTTCTCCTGGCTCCAGTTTAACGTTACTTTGCACCTTCCCAAGATATTATCTCAGTGACTAAGAGCATATCGTCCTTTATGCAAAGTCCCTCGCTGTTACAGTGGCGTGACCGCTTTGGCTTGTACCAAATTCTCTATTAAGTCTATAAACACCTAACCCAATCATATGTGATTTTTCTCATCGTAGCATGCGCCATATATAGTGTCAATAAACGTATAGGGGTACATCTATCCTTGTAAAAGCTACACTTTATAGCAAAAAAGAAGCTAAAACTCAACACGCATCTGATACCATTTGGCAC
>NZ_CAURHA010000067.1:0-3440 GCF_963524655.1 uncultured Veillonella sp. | reverse complement strand
AAGAGGCTTTCAACATAAACATCTATACACAGCGCGGTTAGCGAGATACATCGAGAGCATCGCGCAACGCATCGCCAATATAGTTAAATAAAACAACAGTAATAAAAATGGCAAGCCCTGGATAAATTAACAGCCATGGCGCAGTTTGTAGAAAATCTCGGGAGCTCAACAAGATAGCGCCCCACTCCGGATCCGGCGGTTGTACACCGATGCCGATGAGTGAGAAACTGGCTACCAAGATGATAGTCTCCCCTAGATGTTGAATAATAACAATCAACAACGGCGGCAATACATTCGGCAAAATATATCGACTCAGGATTCGTAGGTTCGAAGCACCCGACATGCGAGCAAAGGTAATATACTCTGCATGGCGTTCAATCTGTACGAGGCCTCTCGTGATACGGGCATATTCTGCCCATTTAGTAATGCACAGGGACAGGATGACATTCGTAATGCTTGGCCCCATAATACCGATGAAAGCAATGGCAATAACCATATTCGGAAACCCTAGTACCAAATCAATTAAGCGAGATAACCAACGGTCGATACGCGGTGTAGAGAATCCTGCCAATCCGCCAATAACGATACCGATAGCACCACTGATACCGATAATGGTGAAAGCAATGCCTAACGAAGCTTTACCGCCATAGAGGATGCGAGACCAAACATCTCGCCCTAACTGATCAGTACCTAATAAGTGAGTACTGCTTATGTCTTGTAAGCGATCTGCCACACTAGTCGTCTCCGGATCAAATGGTGCTATATAAGGAGCACATAGGAAAAATACAATCCATAGAGCTGCTAATACCAACATAGCATATAAAGTGTAAGGCTTTCGTCTATTCATAGGAGCCTCCTTTTATAGCGGCTCTTCGTTTTGGATTTAGCCAAATGCTCAAAACATCGATAATAATATTAATCACGATGAATACCATAGTAATCCAAATAATGTAGCCTTGCATCAAAACATAATCGCGAGCCATGATGCCTTGCACCATCATGTAACCAAAGCCTTTTATGGCGAATACCATTTCAATAACGGCAGACCCACCTAACATGGCACCCATTGTTACCCCCATCATGGGCAATAACATAAGACCTACATGGGGGAAGATATAACGGGTATACACCATCCACTCAGGTAGCCCCAAAGCGCGAGCCCCTTGCACAAAAGGCTGACGAGATACTTCCAAAATGGCATTGCGCAATCGACGAATGTAGAGACCACAGATCCACAAAGCAAGGGTAACTGCAGGCAATACATAGGCAGCAAAGCCCTTTGTATTGGTCACAGATACGAGCTGTAATTTGACACCGAATAGATACAATAGCAGTAGGCCTACCCAAAAACCCGGGATAGCTAAAGCTAAAAACGTAACTAAACGGATACCATGATCCACCCAAGAATCCTGATATTTTGCAGCTAATATACCAAGAGGGACAGTTACAGCGATACCTATAACAAGTGCTAACGATACAAGACCTAATGTATTCGGTAAGGCACCACCTAAAATCGTAGCCACTGGCAAAGCATACAGAATAGACTCACCAAAGTCTCCTTGTACAATTTGACCTAACCAACGTAAGTATTGCTGCCACCAAGGATCATTGAGCCCTAACTGCTCTCGTATCTGTGCAACCACAACGGGATCAGGAGTAGCCCCTAAAAGATTATACTTCATCGACACAGGGTCGATAGGAGATAATTTTATCAATACAAATGTACCGATAGTAACCACCAATAAAATACCTACAATACTTGCTAAACGTTGCAATATTAATCGATACAACACATCACCTGCCTTCTTTATCACAAAATAGCCCTGTTTATATTATAACATTTATTCTCATTTCTATATATCCGTATAGCTATATCAGAATGATTTTCATTATGAAATTTTTGCATACCAAAACTAAAACGGCCCCTCATGAGAGGAGCCGCTTCTTATATAACCCTTACAGTGTCCATGCGAGTGCTTCACCACAGCTCGCATGCCTATCCCACTAGGCTGGACTGTTATATTATTTTGTATGTGCTTTAGGTGCTACAGTGTTAGCAATGATCGCTTTTGCCATATCGCGAGTTACAGGACGTTCAAAGTACATCCCATGGGTTTGACCATCTTTTGTCCAACCAGCGAGGTATACCATTTTTTCGCCACCTTTGAAAGTAACCTTTGTACCGTTTACCTTTTCTGTAGCTGTAACGCGATAATCCTTATGATCACCACTAATATCGCCTTTTATATTAGCTACGCGATAAATGATGCGTTTGCCTGCCGCTTGGTTCCGCGTTGCATCTTCACCAGCTTGGTAAACATACACAACTTGCAAAACATCTTTATTGATTGTGCTTACAGACTCAACATTATAGCCTACAGGTAATACTTTAGGTAGATGAGGCATAATATTCATGTATTTAGCAGCTTCATCAATAGTAGCGAATTCATGCATAGGATTTGGCATGCCAACCATAGGCGCTGCCTGTTCTGCAACTACAGGTTTAGCTGGATCTGGTTTTACATCTAAAGTACCTTGTGCACCAGCAACAGTGTAAGAACCTACACAAGCACACGCAACTGCTAGTAATACAAATTTTTTAACCATCGGTATAATCTCCCTTCACGTAATATAAAAATTATTAAAAAACACATTTATTTTGTATGTGATTTTTCCTCAACAATATTACGGATCATAGCTTTTGCCACATCTCGTGTAACGGGACGCTGAAATTCTAAAGAGTGATTTTGTCCATCCTTCATCCACGATGCAAGATAAACCATTTTCTTACCACCTTTGAAAGTAACCTTTGTACCATCTACACTTTCAGTTTCTATAACCTTATGAATCTTATGGTCATCGCTGATATCACCCTTTAATGTAGTAGATGTACGATAAAAAATAAGAGCACCACCGGCCTTATTCACGTACGGATCAATACCGGGTTCATATACGTACACAACCTGTAAAATGTCTTTCTCTAAAGTTATAACAGATTGAATATTAAACCCTACAGGCAATAACTTTGGCATCTGGGGTTTAAACCCTATATATTCAGACGCTGCTTCTACAGTGGTAAATACATGTACAGGACTTGGCATAACAACGCCAGGAACAGCTGCTTCAACAGACATTTCTAGAGGGCCAGAAACTTTAGTTTGTGCATCCATAG
The DNA here is from genome assembly GCF_963524655.1 of uncultured Veillonella sp. Classification (GTDB taxonomy): domain Bacteria; phylum Bacillota; class Negativicutes; order Veillonellales; family Veillonellaceae; genus Veillonella. The sequence goes on along the minus strand of NZ_CAURHA010000067.1, from coordinate 268 downwards.
CACCTTGAGCCTTAACAACTCCATAGGTACCTATACAGACGCAAGCTGCAGCCAGCAAAAAAGATTTCTTTAGTAGTGAGGTCATAATAATATACTCCACAAAATACATTGTGCAAAATTATATTTATTAAAACACGCTTAATAAGTATATCCTAAATGATATAAGATTTCAAGTAATAAATGCTACCTATATCATTTTAATAAGCTAGGTACTTAGCCTGTTATTTCTTATGTACCATAAAACCTGCCGCTTGTTGGTTCGCCATGA
>NZ_CAURHA010000066.1:0-3456 GCF_963524655.1 uncultured Veillonella sp. | reverse complement strand
GTTACCCAGTCGAAATATTGAGGTACCGTATTTAAATCGTGGTGTACGACGATGACCGTTTTGCCACGGGCTTTCATTTCTTGTAAAAGGGAGATAATGGCGTGCTCCGTCGTTTTGTCGACGCCCTTGAAAGGCTCGTCCATGAGATAAATATCTGCCTCTTGTACGAGGGCTCTCGCGAGGAACACACGCTGTTGTTGACCCCCTGAAAGTTGACGAATTTGCCTATTTACATAGTCGCTCATGCCCATTTTTTCAATCATGGAGAGGGCCAGCTCCTTATCCTTTTTACTTGGTCGTTTGAACCAACCTAGATGACCATAGCGGCCCATAAGTACAACGTCTAATACGGTAGTAGGAAAGTCCCAGTCTACGCTACCGCTTTGAGGTACATAGGCGATTTTCTTGTAATCCTTTTTGTCCATTGCAAGGTGGTGGTCGATATAAAACTTAACACTACCTGAGATAACTGTTAATAGACCTAACATGGCCTTTAATAATGTAGATTTACCGGCTCCATTAGGGCCGACGATAGCCGCTAAGGAACCGATAGGTACCTTCATATCTACGTCCCATAGTACGGGTTTTGTCGTATAAGCTACGGTCATATCTTCAACTTCAACAGCCCATTCCATAGAGACCTCCTTCTATTAATAAGTGCTACTAGCTGATATTGCTAGTAGCGCTTGTACTTACAATAACAAAGTATATTTAAAACTATCTAAGTCATAAGTCCGAACTGTAACCAGACCTGTAAATTTACTTTGTCGTATTTGATTAAGTTAATCAAATCATTGTTTATTTAAGTGCTTTAACGATGGTATCGATGTTAGCTTTTACCATGCCAATATATGTGCCGCCTTCAGTGCCTTCAGAACCGAGGGAGTCGGAGTATAATTCGCCACCGATAGCAACGTTCCAGCCTTTAGCCTTAGCTGCTTCTTGAACGGCTTCAATGGTTTTGTGTGGTACAGAAGATTCTACGAAGATCGCTTTAATTTTGTGATCTACGATAAATTGAACAAGTTCATTCACATCTTGTGTGCCAGCTTCTGTAGCAGTACTTACACCTTGCAAACCTTTTACTTCAAAGCCATAAGCGCGAGCAAAGTATTGGAAGGCATCGTGTGCTGTTACGAGAACGCGAGATTCTTTAGGAATAGATTCTGCTTGTGCTTTAATATATGCATCTGTTTCATCTAATTTAGTGAGGTATGCATCATAGCGTTTTTTGAAATCCTCTTTGTGAGCTGGATCTGCTTTCGCAAGACCTTCGTAAACTGCTTTGGCAGCAAGTTTCCAGTTAGCTACATCGAACCAAATATGAGGGTCTTTAGTTTTCACGCCATCTTCTTCATCAAAGTCGAGTAGAGTGGCTGGATCAATAGCGTCGGATACGCGGATAGTAGCTTTATTTTGTTTTGTTAAATTGTCGAAAATGGAACCCATTTTACCTTCTAAGTGAATGCCGTTGTACACCACAACATCTGCCTTAGACATAGTTGTTACATCGCCGGCGCTAGCTTGGTAGAGGTGAGGGTCTACGCCAGGTCCCATGAGTCCTTGGACGGATACATGATCACCGCCAATTTCTTTTACTAAATCTGTTAACATTGTAGTAGTAGCTACAACATTTAATTTTTTCTGATTGTCTTGGGCTGCATCTTTTCCACAGCCTGCTAATGCGAATAACATAAGTGCTAATGATACGACAATTAGTAAGATTCGATTAAATTTCATAATAAACCTCCTTTTATAGGTACAGCGTTAAAAACTTTAGTTATCTTGTTAATACATAAGTGATACAATCTACCCTTATTTAAGCGGAAAAATAGCCACTACTAACGTAGCGGCTAGTGGCAGTTATACGGTCTTCTGCTAAGGTCACAATTGTTAAGGGATGAGAGATTGTAGATGGTTTGGCCCAATGAGGGCAACGATACCAAGTACCATCATGACCTTCATTTGAATACGCTTTCTACGTCTCATGATGAACCTCCTTTGTGTAATTTTTTGTCATATCAACCTGATATGTAAGTCCGAACAGTTATCTTGAAATCAATATATCATAAATGAGAAATTTTATCAATAATAATTTATTCTTTAAATATTCATCTTTATTTAGTATGATATTATGCATAGACAAAATGAATAAGGAGGCTTATTATGAATAAATTATTCCGATACACTGCTGCAGCTGTACTCGTTGCATCTTTCGGCATGTTAGGTAATTATACAGCTGATGCGGCAAAGTTCTTAGAATCTCCAAGAGAGGTTCATATTGTAAAACCTGAGTTGCCTGAGATTCCTCAAACGGCTACGGTGTCACCAGATATGCGCGTACGCTTCTTGATTGATAAAAAAGGGAATGTTAAAAATGTTTTCGTTGAACGCTCCTCTGGTTATGCTCCTGTTGATGAAGCAGTAAAAAAAGCAATCATGCAGTGGAAATTCACACCTGCTATCGGCACGGATCAAAAGGCTCATGAATCTATTATTGGGATGACAATTACTCTGCCTAAGCATGCTGTAACAGCTAAATAAGGAGATAATGATGAATAAAGTGTTGCGTTGTACAATGTTGAGCGCATTGTTTGTAACTGGTTTGGTGGCCTCTGTATTGGCGGCGCCTTATCAACCGCCTACAGCGGTATCTACGCCAGCTGTAGACCAAGCGGTTCTTGCCGGTTATAGCGGTGCTGTTCATGGTGCAGATGTACGTTTTACCATCAATGAAGACGGCTCTGTAGGGGATATTGAGATTGTAGCATCTAGTGGATCTAGCGCTGTTGATGCGGCTCTCGTTGAAACTATTTCTACATGGCGATTTAATCCTGCTACAGACTCTAATGGTAATCCGGTAGCATCTTCTAAAACTGAATATATTGATTTTTAATATCTAATAAAAGCACTCGTACATGGTATGGGTGCTTTTTGTGTGAAATTTTTACAAAATAATAAAACTGTATCTGTAGCTACTGAAAATTACTTTCAAAATGATATAATAAAAGTATAATCATCAATTAGCCCTTGGAGGTATATACATATGAATCCATTAAAACAAAAGCTAGATATTAACAATGAACGCTACCGAATTATTGTATCTGTTAAAGAAGATTATTTAGACGGAAAATTGTCCTTAGAAGAAGGCAATCGTATTTTGAAAGAAAAATTAGGCACTTGCACACCTGATGAGTTTGCTTATGCAGAGCAAAGTTTAAAAGGTGTTTACAAGGATGAAGAAATCCTAGATAAGATGGATGACCTATTGAACTTGTTTGATGGCGTATTAGTTCGCGCAGAAAATGAGTATCCAGAAAATCATCCGTTGTGGGTGTACTTAGAAGAAATCAATGCTGTTGAAAAGGTCGCTCTTGAAGCAGATGAATTATTAAAGCAAGAGAAGTTTATTAAGAACCCATGGCTTGGTATCTTTGATTCGTTAGCGCAATGGAG
>NZ_CAURHA010000065.1:0-3952 GCF_963524655.1 uncultured Veillonella sp. | reverse complement strand
AGGATTTCCCACCATGCGTAGCCCACTGTAAGGTTTACGATGAAGCACATGATAGCGAAGATACCGCCGATAATCCACCAGCTCTTAACAGTGTTGTAACCTGCACCGAATACGATTGGAGCCGCTGCACCGCCGTAGTGAGTCAAGGCACCACCGTAGGAGTTTGTTGCAGCTAGTAACAAGGACAACGCCATTGGGTTTACACCCGCTACTTTACCTACAGTAAGGAATACTGGAAGCATGGCTACAACGTACGCACTACCAGAGGCGAACAAGTAACGAACAGCGATACTGATAGCACCGATGATAATAAGAGCCAGCATTGGATTATCGCCGAAGTTGAAGTGTGTACCCATAAAGTCAGCTAGCCATTCAAAGAATTTAACCTTGGACAACGCACTGGACATACCGATGATACCACCGAACCAGATCAATGTGTTCCAAGCACCTTTGGATTCAAGCATATCTTCCCATTTGATTACGCCTGTTACAAGGGCTGCTACCATGGCTACGATAGCTACTGCTGTTGCGTCTAGGGAGAATTTAATGCCAAAGCCTTGAGTCAAAATGGAAGGCAATGCCCAACCAACTAAGGCAAGAATAAAGATAGCGATAAGAGATTTCTCGCGACCAGACATAGGTCCAAGTTCTTTCAAACCTTCATCAGCAATCCCGTGAGAGTCGATGTGTTGAATAGATGGTTTGTCTAAGTAGTATACCAAAGCTGGTGTAATGAGAAGCATTACAAGACCTGGTACTACGAGAGCTAATGCCCAAAGGCCCCAGTTGATGTCTACACCGAGGATTTTGTTCATATAGTCAGCAGCCAATAAGTTTGGCGCCATCGCTGTAGCGAACATCAAGCTTGTTACCTTAGTAACCATGTATGTGTTAACCATGAGGTAGGAGCCAGCTTTTTTAGCGCTTTCGCCAGGCTCAGAACCCAATGCTTTTGCTACAGAGTTCATAATTGGGAACACGATACCACCACAACGCGCTGTGTTGGAAGGTGTTACTGGGGAAATAATAAGATCTAATAAAGCAGTTACATAGCCAAGACGCAATGTAGTGTGACCTAAGGATTTAATCAATAGGTACGCAATACGGCGGCCAAGGCCTGTTTTTACGAACGCCACACTGAGGGAGAACGCAGAGAATACTAACCATACTGTGGTAGATGCATAACCAGACAATACGTTTTTCGTAGCATTCAAGAAAATTGCAGAACCTGCAATAGATAATAACAAGATAATTGGTGCTGGCCAAGGTTTAACAACAAGACCAACGATAGCCATTAAATAGAAACCTAGCAGTCGCCAAGCTCCAACGCTCAAACCTTCTGGCGGTGTAATGAACCACATTGCCAGAGGAATGGCAAACATAATTGCAATTTTAAGTAGCTTATTCATTCTTACTCTCCTTTAACATAAGCTATGCCTTTCATGATCGGTCGCGCCGTTCTAGCCACGCCCGCCTTCTCCACATGCCAACTCTTATCTTTGTTTAGGCATATTTCGAAATCAAATTTCCCTGATGGATGCGCTAAAGTAACTTGATTCGTTTCTTTAGCACGTTCGCTCACTACTTCGTTCGCCACAGTCCCCGTAATAAGCGCTGCTGTAGCTGTACAAATACCACCTGTAACAGCATACGCTTTATGCATTACAGCGAGTGCCTTTGTACGAGCCACGATGTCTATACTATTCCCCTCGATAGTTCGACCATCGCTTGCCACGTAGGTTTGTGGTGCGGACACCATGCATACCTTTGGAACTGCAGGACTAGCAGCCTCTTTCGATGGAGCAAGTCCCATCATTACAGCTGCAGTAGTGCGAATATCTTCAAGTGTATTGAGTAATACACCGCCATCCGTTTCTGTGAAAGCCGGTAATTCCGTGCCTTCATAACCAAGGTCTGTAGCCTTTACAAATACAGCTGGATTAGCTGCATCTACGAGACTGACTTGGATTGTGCGCCCATCAGCCAATGTAATTGTATCTTGTACATTGCCTGTTGGTAGTAGCTTACCCGTCTTAGAACCGCTAGGCTCCAAGAAATATAATGTAATACGAGCACCTGTACCAGGCACGCCATCGATAGCAAAATCACCGTCAATAACAGGTTTACCATCTCGTACTGGCACATGTGCTTCAATAACCTTATTTGTATTTGTGTTAAAGATACGAACCACTGTTTCTGGTTCTATGGCTTTCACAAAGCCTTCCATAATAGCAAATACCCCTGCACCAGCAGAAATATTGCCACAATTACCTTCGTAATCTACCACCGCATCAGCGATACCGACATAACCAAAGGTGTAGTCGATATCCGCATCATCGCGGTCAGAAGAATTTACGATAGCCACCTTGCTCGTCAATGGATCAGCACCACCGATACCATTAATTTGACGCGCATCGGGAGAGCCATATAAATCTAAAATCATACGATCCCGAGCAGCGGGGTCAGTTGGAAGCGTATCTTTTAACAGATACGCCCCTTTACTAGTACCGCCGCGCATATAAGTAACAGGAATTTCTTTATACCCGTTCATAACTTACTCCTTTATGTTCACCACTTACGCTTTGCTATTTGCATAGTAGTTGATGAGACAACCTGCTGCGATAATATCTTTTTCTTCATCGCTGAGGTGACCTAAGTGCAATGTGATTTCGGCTTTCTTCACGCCACCGCTGATAACATATGCTTTGTAATCATCGGAGTCAGAGAATAATTGGTCACGCACATTTGGCACATAAACATAATCGCCTACTGCCATAGTTTTGGAGTCTTCTTCGCTAGTTAGGAACGGTAGCATGCCCCAGTTAATAACATTGCTGCGATAACGTTTTGTAGCATATTCAATAGCAATATTAGCACCGCCACCCAATACGCGTTGGCAGGATGCTGCTTGCTCACGAGCGGAGCCATCACCAGGGCGATTAGCATATACCATGCTAGAAACGGCTGTAGACTTAGCCATATCTTCTACGGATTCTGTAAGACCAAGCGCTTGTTTTACCTCTTCATATGCAGTTACTAAATCTGCTGCACTTTCACCTTCTTGACGAGATTTTTCCCAATCGCGAACGGCTTTAGCACGACCTACATATTCAGGAACCTTACGGCTCAAGGCAAATTCAGATAATGCATATGGATCAGAGCGGTAGGAAGATGTTTCGCCAGATGGAATCAACTCATCTGTAGTTGTTACAGGATCGTCGATATAAGCTGCTACTTTGAGCAATACATTTGGGGTCAATTCTTCGATAGAAGGCCATGGTTTAATAGATGGGCCATACACGAGTTCAGTATCTTTATTAGGTTCGTTAAAACCACTATATACCTTGCTTTCATAAGGTTTATCATCATAGTGGTAAGCTGGCACCACATCATCATATTCGATATCAGTAGCCGCCGTCAATGCACCACCGTTAATAGCCGTAGCTGCCACGGAACGAGAGTCAAGAAGTGCAACGGAAGAAATCTGACCATTCCCTGGTTTAGAACCTTCACGATTCGGGAAGTTACGTGTCGCATGACGACCACTGAGGCCCGTATTATTAGGTGTATCACCTGCGCCGAAGCAAGGACCACAGAAGGCTGTACGCACGATGGCACCAGCGCTCATAAGGTCTACAAGGGCACCATTTTTCATAAGTTCTAAGTAAATTGGCTGGCTAGAAGGATATACGCTGAATGCGAAACGGCCAGAGCCTACGCTCTTACCGCGTACGATATTTGCAGCTTGCATAATGTTTTCATACAAACCACCAGAACAACCTACGATGATACCTTGATCTAAGTGTAATTTACCGTCGAAGTGTTTTTCAGGCAATTGCAAGGACAAGGATTTATTATCTAATTGCTCTACTGCTTGACGTTCGATTTCTGCGAGTAAATCGCGACCGCCTTCGTTGATTTCTTTAATAGTATATACATTACTTGGATGGAA
>NZ_CAURHA010000064.1:0-4200 GCF_963524655.1 uncultured Veillonella sp. | reverse complement strand
AAATCGCCCGTCCCCGAAGGGACGGACGTAATATCCGTGGTACCACCCTACTGACTCTATAGAAGAGCCACTTAAACATATAACGGTGTTCACCGGCGGCGTTGCCGCTTGCTCCAAAGTGATCCGCAAATCTCTAGATTTCCAAACCTTTCAGCCCATGAGTTTGGTCTCTACTAAATCCGTCTGAGACGTGCCGTCTTTTTCAACGCAATATTCATATAATAGATAATTATAGGGCTCAACTGGGGAAATTGTCAATAAGTAAACTATACACCTTCAGGTATATAGGTATCTTGCACTTTATCCAGCAGTTTAAAATTCATCGGAGTCCGAGCCAGCTCATTATATTGTGAAATTATCTCATGATATGCCTCTGCACTCTGATTAGCTACAAATGTATCAATAGCCGCATCAAGATTCTTAGCTTGATCAATCCGATTTTGTACCTCTACAGATGTGAACTTAGGTACAATTGCATTTGCTGCTTCCTTTTGGACTTTCACCCATTGCACATCACTATTAGGCCCTTGGTCAATTATATGGCTAACGATATCACTATAGTACCCCATCATCTCAACCATATGAGCGCCATTCACTTGACCATTCGAACGCATCAACTCAATATCTTTATTACGTTCTTTTTTATGAGCAGCCGTAACTGCCTCATTTAACGCTTCATATTTTGGTTCAAATACATCTAATAACGCTGAAAGCTTAGCCAGTGTAGCTTGACTAAATGCATAATTATCTTTTTCATACTGCTTTGCTTTATAGTATGAATCTAAAGCCTTTACATCATTTACAATATCATGCAAGATAGGCAATAGAGCATCTGTTGTGCTTTCAAGATCCTCGTAAGAACGGCCTGCTTCCTTAGCAGCTACTAATTCCTGTTCAAGACGCTCATAATCCTGTACCTTAAAACCTGTTAGTGGTTCATTTGCACCTGCCTGTTGCCAGATTAGATCATATTGGTTCCCGTGTTTAACCTCATTGTAGTTAAACTCATTTGTAGCAGCCAAATAGAATCGAAACACCCTCTTTGTTTCATCTTTTTTAATGTCTTTCGCTGATGAATCTTGACTATATTGCTTTATATTATCTAAATTCCACTGACAACCACTAACACAACCTAATGACACCAATACGCAAGCGACCGTCCCTAAGCGACGCCACCAATTTATACCACTCATACACGCTCTCCTATATACATTTAATATTTAGTAAAACTATTGTATTAAAATAGTAGTGTCAAAACAATATGCGACAATAAATAGACATCTAAATTAACTAAAAAGAAAAAGCCTACATACGTAGGCTTTCTTTGTAGATATATTTATGCTTATGCAACGATGCCCATAAGGATTACTTCGAAGATAACGATACCGATGCATGCGAACATGAATTTGCGATCCATATCTTCAGATGGAGTTTCTTTAAGGCCAGTGCGAGAGCTTCTTCAGCTGTGATTGTTTCATAGCTTACTGGGGAACCATATTGGTTATCGCCTTCATCACCCTTTTGAGCGAGCAAGTAGATAACATAGATAATACCAAATGGAATTAAGCTAATTAAAAGCATCCAACCACTTTTACCAACGTCATGTAAACGACGAACGCCAAGGCCAATGGAAGGCAACAAAATTGCAACGTTGTACGCCATGGAAATAAGACCAACAACGCTTGCTAATGCAGTGTCCATAAAAAGTGCGCTCAATACATTAATGATACCAGCAATAACAATTGTGATACCATAGAAACGCCAGTATTCACTGCGGCTTGCACGGCCTTTAAAATTAGCAAAATTGCCCATAACCGTATGTTTGAAGTTATCTACATACGAAAGGTTTTTGATAGATAAATCTGTCATTGTATTCTCTCCTATAAAATAACAAATAAAATAAAAATAAAAGCAAATATCATTATATCATTTTTATCTATCATTTTGAATTTCAATTTCTATATATTTTGGGAATAACATATGCATTATATTAACCATTTATATAATTATATTCTATAAAAAACTCTCCCTATAGTGAAGCTATAAGGAGAGTTATCATTTTACATCACACTTGTTGTAAGTAATTGATCTACCAAAAACCACAGTACAAAGATTGCACAGAGTAGTCCCGCTGTGAGTCCCATAGTTGGTGTTGCATCGATAAGACCGATTTCATGAGCCATTTGTTTTGTTAAGATTACTTGTCCTGTAGGAGAACCAAAGCGGTTTGAGTGGCTTTCACCAGGAAGAGCCATTAGAACCAATAGGATAATTGTCCCGATTACAGGCACAAAGCCAATAAATACGAGGCCACCAGAACGACCTTGGTCGTGCAAGCGACGCACCGCAACGGCCACGCCAGGGATGACCATCACTACGGATAAGAGAACAAGAATGACTAAGCCGAAGCCTACACCTACTGCACTAGAGAGGGGGCTAATATAACTTAAAAAGGCACAGGTGAACAAAATTGCTACGAATAGCAATTGATACATTAAAAAGAAATTCCAATATTCACTACGACTCGCGCGGCCTTCAAAGTCAGCATATTTATATACTAAACATTGTTTGAAGTTTTCAATCAATCCTAGATTATATTTATCTAAGGAAATTGGGGCTTTGCGGACATGCCCACAGTCTGGGCAAAAACGATCATTTCTCAGTACTTCATGTCCACAATATGGACAAGATTTCATAATAAACTCCTTCCATCGACAGACAGGAAACAGTAAAGCTCAAAAGGTCCTGTTGCACATAACACATATAGTAACTAAGATATTATTTCTTACTTAATATCTATAATTTTGAATTCATCTTATATTCATTCTACTACAAAGTGTTATATTGTCTATAAAAGAGTTGTTAAACTTTTATAAAATAAAATAATGAGTATGTTAATAAATACAGGTAATCATTACATGTATCCATTCCCGTTAAAACCAAACCATAATAGCTCACCTACAATATCCGCAATTTGAATAGATTGGATAAGGAAGATGGTAATCCCCATAATCCAGTCTTGACGGCGAGACGGCGTTTCTTCAAGACCTGTTTCCTTACTTATATCAGATGTAACAGGGATATAGCCCGTTCTTTCGCCATAAGCATTTTCCCCTTGATCGCCACGGCGCAATTCATAGGTTAAGAATATAAAGAAGCCTACAACAGGAATAAATGAAATCAGCTGCGTCCAACCACTACGACCAATATCATGCATACGTCGCGCCGTAGCCGCAATATTTGGAATTAATAAAAACATGGACACGGCGAAACCAATTTTATCGACTATGCTTTCAAAATTAAGAAGGCCCAAGGCATTACAAAGCATAGCAAAAATCCCTAAGGCGCCTTGAATCATTGTGATACCTGCGGCAAAGCGCCAATATTCACTGCGGCTAGCACGACCGTTAAAGTTAGCATAGTTTTTGATACCTAGCTTGAAGGCATCGGTATAGTTCAAATCATATGTATTGATAGTTGCCATAACCTAGTCCTCCTCCACGTCTTCAATGCTAATAATACCCCAGCCCTTACCTGCGTCGTACAAACGAACCAGAACAGGGTCGTGTCCATTTTCAAAGGTCACTATAAAACCAGTATAGTTGAAAGTATAATCATCTTCTTTATCTTGAGACACGTAGTCGAGCCGAATCGTTTCTACTTTAGGATGTTGCGCCTTCGCTACCGCTTGTTGCCATAGCTCAAACGTACCGTATCGCTCCATTTCTCGTACACTTAACTGGCGATATGCACCATGATAATCCTCTTTACCAAGGTTTTCGTAGTATGTACGCACTATAGAGCGAGCCTCTGTCGTAGCCGTTTCACTTTCTAATAAACGATTAGCCTTTTTCGTTAACGCACTAGGTTCTAAATTACTGTATGCAAATTCTTCTACCATAAAATTATGATTTATCATTGCACTGCCAGCGCTATTAACGAGCCAGCCTAGCACTAATAACCCCAGAATAAACACGCCAGATACAGATTGCTTTTGTAACGTGTTTACATCATTGTTATATACGTTTGCTTCGTTGTTATATGCGTTTACATCGACGTTAGATATATCCGGTTGAGCTTGAATAGGCGATGTGCGTTTGCACAATAAATACAATAAAGCAATCCATCCTAAAATAGGGACCAATAGTAAAATAATCAACATCGGATCATTATTAGAGTCTCGCAATCGTCTCGCCATGA
>NZ_CAURHA010000063.1:0-4229 GCF_963524655.1 uncultured Veillonella sp. | reverse complement strand
CTTTGGTATCCATAAATTTTGTTTATATCTATTTTTATAAAAGATACGAAAAAATCATGGAATTAAAAACTTAATTATAGACGAAAAACTAAATTATAAAACAAAGAACCCCGTCATGACATAGATAATCATGACGGGGTTTAGTTTATATAGTCTTATCTAAACTTCAATTTAAATCTCAGTTTAAAGCACTACCATAGTTCTATTTAATTATAGTAACAATAGCATAATGACTACTGTCGCAATGATACATGGCACTGCATTACGCTTCGCCATTTCCATAGGATTAATCCCCGCAATACCTGCGACGATGATACCTGCACCTGCTACTGGACTCATACTGCGACCGATGCCTGCACCGATTTGCGCCATAGAGCCAAGTTCCATGATGCCATACCCAAAGTCTGCTGCATGTGGTGTTACAGCACCATTAAAAGCAAGGGCTGCTGCATTACCAGAACCAGAGATAACAGCCAACAAGAATGGACCAAAGGCCGCACCAATTTGAGCGATTTGTTGAGAGTTCTTCATTCCATCAATAAGAGCACTAGTAAGACCAATCAGTTGCATACCAGCTGTGAAGCATGCTGCAGCAGCCATGAGGCCTACTACATCACACATACCATCGCCAGTACCGCGGAAGAACTTCTTCACCGCTTCTGTTACATTAGGACGAACCGCTACGATACCAATTGCTGTACCGATGAGCATAGATACAGGAACGGAAACTTCCGGAATCACTGCCACTTGTTTACTGCCTAGTACAAGCAATACAAGAGGAATGATAGGGATAATAGCATAGAGATAATTTACTTTAAACTCTTTACCTTCCTCAGCAGTATCATTTTTCATCACATACCCTGTATGTTCTTTCTTAACGATAGCTACGATGTTAAGTAAGATTGCGGCTACTACGATACCAATCATGGCTTGCATGGAGAAGCTCGCAATAACTGTCATTACATCTACACCCGCTAGTTGTGCTACTTGAGGGTTAAACATAAGGCCTGGGCTCAAGGAGCTACCCCATGTACCTAAGAAAATAGCAGAACCTGCCATGGCAGGATGTACACCAGAGCGAATAAGAGCTGGAATCAAGAGCGCACCAACCGCTGCCGCACAGCCTGCCGCTGTAGGTAACGCAATATTGATCAAGAACGTAATAATAACAGCAGCTGGAATGATGATTTTAGTCATCTTTTTAAGGCCTGCAGAGATGAAATACACCATGTGTTCTGTACATTTTGTGTATTCCATAACATAACTAAAACCAAGCACTGTACAAATAGTTGGTACAAGACCAGGATTTGTAAGTTCTTTTACAAAAGCTGTCGTACCAGCACCAAGCTGCCCACCAATAAAGCACATTAATAAACCCGACAATAAGAGAACGAGCCGCGTTTCATACTGTTTAATAATAGCAATAAATGTTGCCACTACAATAACAACACCAGCAATAACCATAAACTCTCCAATCTGCATATTCCTAGTGCAAGTAGATTCGAAACTCTACCAGAGAAAATCCTAGAAATATACATTCCTACATACACATTCTGACACACACTTTTACATATACAACGTTAACTACTCTTAAGCAAGTTGTGTAGCCTCTAGGCTAAGTTTGCGTAGTACATTATCTAGCACTTGAGCACCCATTACGATATCATCCATGTCAGCATACTCCGCTGGATTATGACTAATCCCATTAAGGCATGGAATAAAGATCATGCCCGTTGGCACATCGTCAGCCCAATGCATGGCATCGTGACCAGCACCGCTCGGCAGAGCCATATATTCTACGCCTAACGATGTAACAACCTCTTCAATTTCTCTAATCATAGCAGGATGCATCGCTACTGGATGATCTTGTGCAATAGGTTCAATCGTATAGGATAAGCCACGTTTTTCAGCAGTGAAATCGATAAATTCTTTAACCAATGTAACCACCGAGTTGCGAGCAACCTCAGAGATACTGCGGATATCTACGCCTAGCTTCACTGCTCCAGGAATGACGTTCATCGCCCCCGGTGTAACCTCTACAATACCGACAGTGCCTACTACTGGAGGTTCCTCTTGCATGGCAGCGATTTCCTCGATACCAAGGATAATTTTGGACGCTCCACAGAGTGCATCATGGCGCAAGTTCATCGGCGTAGCCCCACTATGGTCCGCATTACCACGAATGGTCACATAAAACCGTTCTGGTGCTGCAATTCCAGTGACAATACCGATACGTTTCTGTTCGTGCTCTAGTACCTTGCCTTGCTCGATGTGGATTTCTGTAAAAGATTTTACAGGTCGCTTGTATTCCACCTGCTCAATTTCATCTGGATTTAAGTTGCGACCTTTCAAAACATCGTATAAGGAAGTGCCTTGTTTATCTGCTAAGCGATGTAAGTCTTGTACGGTCAACTCACCGCGCATCGCCTTACTCCCCAGTGTGGAATCCCCAAAGCGGCCAGACTCTTCACACATAAAGGACACAACAGCAATCGTATGATCGTGGTCAAAACCATCATCATTCATACTACGCACGGCTTCAATGGCAGACAATACACCTACAACGCCGTCGTAATTGCCCCCATTAGGAACGCTATCCGTATGAGAGCCAACCATGACTACTGGCAATTCAGGCTTCTTACCGATTTTATAACCGACGACATTACCAAATCCATCCGTTTCAACAGCGAGTCCCGCATCAATCATGCGATCTATAATATATTGACGGCCTGCCCAGTCTGCATCGGTGAAAGCAAGGCGATTAATGCCTTCACCAGGTGCAGTAAAGTGTGACATAGCTTCAAAATCGTTAGCTAAGCGTTCCCGTTGAATCATAACAAACCTCACAATCTATATTATTTCAAATAGTGAGCTGCAATAGTTCCTAATGCAATAACACCGTTAAGCATATCCTCTTCATCGATATCAAAGAGTGGGTTGTGATGTGGAGCTTTAATAGCGGAGCCTACTAGCATATACGTGCCCATGCCACCGCGGCTAATTACGCGATTCAAGAAGTATGCACAGTCTTCACTACCGCCGCCACTATAATCTAATGGAACGTCTCTAAAGATACCAAGAGGCTTAATAATAGATTGGATTTCAGGAGCCAATTCATCGCTCATACGACAAGATGGAGTTTCACCTTGTTTTATAATTTCATAGGTACAATCATGCATTTCTGCAGCGGCTTTAATAATAGTTTCTGCACGGCCGATTACGTAATCATTGATTTCTGTAGTAGCCCCACGAGTTTCTAATTTAAGAACTGCTGTATCCGGCGTTACATTGCGGCCAGTACCACTTTCAAAAATACCAACATTCATACGAGAAGCGCCTTTACCGTGGCGAGCAATGGCTTGTAAATTAAGCACTGCTGTACAGCCTGCAAGCATTGCATTTTTCGCTTTATCTGGAGAGCTACCAGCATGAGCAGCATAACCGTGGAACACAGCATCAAGTTTTGTAGTAGCCAAGAAGCCATGATTACTACAAGCAAAACAATTTGCATAGTTTTCATTGAAGCCAATGTGCAAACCAAACATGTAGTCTACATCATCTACTACGCCGGCGTTAACCATCGCTTTAGCACCGCGCACGCCTTCCTCTGCAGGTTGGAAGATCAATTTAATAGTACCTTTGAATTGATCTTTATGCTCTGCCACATATTCTGCAAGACCAATACCCATTGCCATATGTGCATCATGACCACAAGCATGCATCGCTTTATCATGACAAGAGCGATAGCCACCCTTAACCGGTGCATGGCTAGCCTCTTTAGATTCGATAACATCATTAGAGTCCATATCTACACGGAATGCCACTACAGGACCGCCATCACTGAACTTCATAGTTGCTACAATCGCTGTTTTACCAAAGCCCAATTTTTCTACTAACTCTGGATTCGCACCTTCATCGATGGCACGAGCCATAGCAGCACTCATAACATCCTTACTAGGCAAGCCCATGCGAGAATCCAAATCAAGAACTTCTTCGCCTAACGCTACATCATAACCCAAGGAAATGAGCGCTTCCGCAATCTTAGCTGCAGAACGATATTCTAGCCAAGCAGTTTCAGGATACTTATGAAAATCACGGCGCATTCCAATTAATGCTTCACGGCGTTTTTGTACGAAATCTTTTACAGACATACTTACCTCCTAAAATACAATAAATACCTATACTTCAACTATATGAAGAGCTACACAAATAGCTAATTAAATAGTCAA
>NZ_CAURHA010000062.1:0-4457 GCF_963524655.1 uncultured Veillonella sp. | reverse complement strand
ACTGACGATCTTCGCCGTGACAGGGCGACATGTTAACCGCTACACCACGGGGCCGTATCCAAAGTACTTGCTTAGTATATCGGTTATCAGAAATTTTGTCAACACTATACTACAATATTTTTGATGAATTCTTCTTCATCTTTTAATATTGTAGATTCTTTATGTCCTGGCTCAATAATTAAGTCCTTAGATAAAGATAAAATATACTTCAAACTTGTAATTAAATCATGAGGATTACTTTTATAATTATCTGTATTTCCCACATTTTGCTTAAACACAGTATCGCCAGTAAATAAGTGTCCCTCAATTTCAAGACAAACAGAACCAGCACTATGACCAGGTGTATGATGAACAATAACTTCAAAAGGTCCTAATTGTAATTTTCCTGTTACTAAACTTTCACAATTAGTATACATTTTCTTCTTGTAAACACTAGGTCTACGACGAATTAATTGTAACAACTCATGATCCAAAGGATGTAAATAAGCAGGAATATTATAATACTCACAAACCTCATCAAGAGCCGATACATGATCACAATGACCATGTGTTAATAATACTGCTACAGGCTCAGAATCTCCTACCATTTCAATTATATGCTTACTATGAAACCCGGGATCAATAATAAGAGATTTTCCATCTTTAATTAATACATAACAATTTGCTTTATAAAGCCCTAGAGGGCGTTTTATAATATTCATATTATTTGCCCTCCTATAGGATACGATACCGTTTAGCAGATTGTTTTTTTATAAAATACCCTTCCCAGAATTGAGGATGAAGCATAACAAGAATTGTAAACAATTCCAAACGACCTAATAGCATATCTACAATTGCAATACATTTAGCTGCGTCAGGCATAACGGTGAAGGAATCAGTTGGTCCAAAACCACCAAAGCCAAGACCTACATTACTTAGGAATGCCGTTACTACTTGCATAGAATCATATATATTTAGACCAGTACAGGTCATGAGGAAAACAGATACTACATAAATCATTAAGTATAAAAATAAAAATTGTTGTGTCATCTGAATCCATTTAGTAGGCATTGGCTTACCATTAATACGCACTACTTGCACCATATCTGGATGAATGGATTTTCTTAAATAAATAATACTACTCTTAACTAAAATAATGAGGCGAATAATCTTTACACCGCCCGTTGTAGAACCACTACAACCACCAAAAAATGATGAAATAAATAACATCATCTGTGCAGCAGCTGGCCATAAATCATAATCGCTTACAGCAAATCCACTACCAGTTTGAATCGATACATAATTAAAGGAAACATCTCTGAAAATTTGAATTGGGTCATTAATATTTGATTGTACTGCCAACGAAATTGATATTATAGCAATTCCAATAAAAATAACTAGCCAATACATACGTGTTTCAAAATCATCAATCAAAACACGAATGCCTTTTTGAAGTGCGTTGTAATATACTGAAAAATTGCCACCTGCAAGGATCATAAAGAAAACAAATACAAAGCAAATATAGTTACTCTGTTCATAAATAAATGCCCCTGCTGATGTTGGTGCAAATCCACCCGTTGCAATAATGGAAAAGGCATAGTTTAACGCATCAAAAGGCTCAATACCACCAGCCCAAAGCATGAGGAAACAAAGAGCCGTAAAAGCAACGTATAAACGCCATAGTTTTGATGCCATAGATTGAATACGGGGCATAACAACACCTGGTTTTGGTACAGATGCTTCAGCATTAAAGAAGTGCGCTGCGTCAGCGCCTAAGTTTTTTAAGAAGGACAGAATGAGTACGATAATACCCATACCACCAATCCAGTGCATAAGCCCACGCCATAAGACAAAGGTTTTTGGTATATCATCTACACTATAAATGATAGTAGCACCCGTTGCTGTAATCCCTGATGTAGCTTCAAATAGAGCATCAAAAACATTTGTTAATACACCACTACCCAAGAAAGGTAAGGCCCCCAAAATAATGGTTAATATCCATGTAGAAGATACTACGAGAAAACCATCTCGAAGGCTAAAGCTTTGACTTTCACGACCATAATAGGATAAAAGTCTCCCCAGACCTAAAGAAAGGCTTGTGGTTATAAGAAATGACCAATATGCAGTTTCAAATACGATACCATATATAAAAGGAATTAATGTAAAAATCCCAAATATATATAATAATCGCCCCACTAAGGACATGACAATTTGAATGCGCATAGTCCCTCCATACTAGGTAAGATATTTAAGTAATTTACTTACAGATTCAGGTAACGCAAATAGAACAATGTGATCCCCATCTAAGATTTCAGTATTACCACGTGGTACGATGGCTTCATCACCACGTAAAATTACACCAACTAACGCCTTCCCTGGTAAACGGATGTCTTTTAATTGTTTACCAGCCACAGGTGATTCACTTGTAATGGCAACCTCTATAGATTCCGCTTTTCCACCTTCAAAGGTAGAAATAGATACAACACCTTCTCCACTACGCACGAAACGTAAAATTTGACTCGCTGTAAATAAACGTGGCGAGAATACAACATCAATACCCACTTGTTCCATAAGCATAATATATTCAGGGCGACCTACGCGAACAACAGTCTTAGGGATCCCCATATGCTTACCTACAAGAGCCACTAGTAGGTTAAGTTTATCATCGTCAGTTAAAGCTATAATAACGTCGCTATCAGCGATTTCTTCAGCTTCTAACAAATCAAAGTCGGTACCATCGCCATTGATAACCATCGCTTTATCTACAAGATTCGCTAATTTCTCACATCGCTCTAAGTTTTTTTCAATGACTTTCACAGAGAAACCAGCATGTTCTAATAAAACAGTCAGGTTACGACCAAGTAGTCCAGCACCAATGATGACAGCCCGTTTATAAAAAGCATTATAATTATGGAACCAAAGATTTTCCACTTCCTCTACAGACTCTTTTAATCCCAAGAAGAATACGCTGTCATCAGCTTGGAGAATACTTTCACCATGAGGAATAATCATTTCACCATAACGTAAAATCCCCACGAGAAGAACACCTTCAGGGAAGCGAATTTCTTTTAATGGCTGGCCTAACAGAGGGAACTCCTCAGTAAGTTTAAACTCCATAAGGCGCACTGTACCTTGACCAAAATCTTCAACATCAATGGCAGATGGAGTTTCAAGTATTTGTAATAGTTCTTGAGCTGTAACCATTTCAGGGTTGATAAAGAGATCTACGCCCAGTTTAGCACGCATCTCTGCATCCATATGTTCCGCCACACTATTGTCACGAACACGAGCAATCGTTGTAGGAACTCCTGTAATTTTAGCCACCGCACAAGATAGCATATTAACTTCATCGGAATCAGTAACAGCAATAAACATGCCTACGTCAGACATACCAATTTCATGCAGTAATTGCACATCACTGCCATTACCTTGGACAAGGCTAACATCTAATGTATTTTCAAGATTGTGAATTCGTTCTGGTGAACGATCGATGACATACACATCATGATCATCTTGAATAAGGCGTTGAGCTAATGAATAACCAACCTTACCAGCGCCTACAATGACAATTTTCATCGTCTTTATTCCTCATCTTGGGACTCTTCACTAACAGGAGGTGTCCACTGGCGACCAATATCAGTAAGAAATGTCCAACCATCCTCTTGAACAATTTTTTTCTCTTTCATTAAATGCCCTAAAGCACGTTTGAAAGCAGCTTTACTAATGTTGAATTTATCTTTAATCAACATAGCAGAAGATTCATCACTATACGGCATCTTGCCACCGCGATTCAAAAGATATTCCATAATAATATCTCCATCGGATACAAGAGCTTTTTCCTTTGTAGGGCGCATCGATACATTAACCCGACCATCATCACGTTTAAAAGTAATGCGACCTTCAACCATTTCTCCTACTTTTAATTTTCTAGTCATTTCAGAACGATGTAAAAAGGCAATCCATCGTTCAGGAGTGATGAAAAATGCCCCATCACTAGTCAAGTTGTAGATAGCACCTTTTACAAGTTGTCCTACTGTAGCATCTGTAGCAGCCTTAGATGCGCGACGCATTTCGTCATCAACATCCATAGATACAGCAAAACGACCAGATTTATCTGTATAGAGTCGAACCCAGACTTTTTCGCCCACTTGAGGACGACCACGCATCTCTGCATGTGGCATGAAGATACCGCGCTCAGTACCAACCTCTACGAAACAGCCAAAGTTTGTCGTATTGATTACCTCAACATACCCAATTTGTCCTACCTTCATCGCTGGTAAGCGCATAGAAGCAGTTAAACGACCTTTTGGATCGCGATATAAGAATACTTCTACTTCATCACCAATGGCAACGGGAGACGTTTGTTGATCTTTATGAAGCAAAATATCATCATTCGTATTACCTGTTTGACCATCTAGGAAAGCACCTTGGTCACTAGTACGCAATACTTTCAATGTGGCAATTGTATTTTCCAACAA
>NZ_CAURHA010000061.1:0-4973 GCF_963524655.1 uncultured Veillonella sp. | reverse complement strand
AGAAAGACCCTTATAGGGTCAGAGCAAACCACCCGTTCTACGGGTGGTTATGATTAATCTTCAATATACGGTAAGAGATATTCGTATTTTGTGCCTTTTAACTCTTCTTTAGGAATAAAGGTTAAGGCAGATCCATTGATACAGTAGCGAAGAGAGCCGTTAGGTCCATCTTCGAATACATGGCCTAAGTGAGCATTGCCAATGCGGCTGCGCACTTCGATACGATTCATACCATGAGAGTCGTCTTGGTAGTATTTAATAACATCCTTAGCGATTGGTTTAGTAAAGCTTGGCCAACCGCAATGAGAGTTGAATTTATGTGACGATACAAAGAGGGGCTCCCCAGTAGTGATATCTACGTAGAGACCTGCTTTGAATTCATCTGTTAATTCATGACTAAATGGAGCATCTGTAGCAGAATTTTGCGTAACCTCATACTCTTGTGGTGATAGTGCCTCTAAGGCTTCTTTAGCTGGCTTGTTATACGCATTATCATCGATAAGTGGCTCATCAGATAGGCCTAATGGAATATGACAATAACCGTTAGGATTTTTATCTAAGTAATCTTGATGATACTCCTCAGCAGAGTAGTAGTTTTTTAGAGATAACACTTCGATAGCAAAGGGCTTACCTTCAAAGGCTTGAGCACGGGCTAAAGTTCTTTCAATAATAGCTTTATCTGCCTTATCCGTATAGTAAACACCAGTACGGTATTGAATACCTACGTCACCGCCTTGTTTATTAATACTAAATGGATCGATAGCTCGTAGGAAATATTGAATCAAATGGTCCAAGGAGAGTGTGTCTGCATCGTAGGTAACCTTGAGGGCTTCTACGTGACCACTATTGTGGCATACATCTTCATAACTTGGATTTTCAGTAGGACCATTGGCATAGCCTACTTCTGTGGAGAGGATTCCTCCAATTTTCTTGATGTATCCTTGAAGTCCCCAGAAACAACCGCCCCCTAAATATATAGTATGTTCATTCATTTAATCACCCCAAACTTCATGAGCTATTTCTTTAACTAATGCTAGTTTAGCCCATTGTTCTTCTTCGGTCAATTGGTTGCCAATTTCACAAGAAGCAAAGCCGCATTGAGGGGATAAGCAAAGTCTTTCAAGTGGAATATATTGGGTAGCCTCTTGAATACGTTTTTTAATAACTTCTTTATCTTCTAATTCTGGACGTTTAGATGTAATTAGACCTAATACGACCTTCTTATTAGGAGATACCTCGCGCAATGGTTCAAAGCCACCAGAGCGATCATCGTCAAATTCTAAGTAATAAGCATCTACATTTTCCTTTGCAAATAGAATAGGGGCAACTGGTTCATACCCGCCGCTAGCAGCCCAAGTAGAGTTGTAATTACCACGACATACATGAGTAGTGAAGGCTAAGTCTTGAGGGCGACCTTCGAGGGCCAAGTTGTTTAAGCGCAAGTACTTAGCTGTTTCGCCTTCGATAGTTACGCTTTTATCCTTTTGACGACCTGTCCAGTAAGCGTGGTCACAGCACATACCCCATGTACAATCATCAAACTGGATGTTACGACAACCCGCGTCATATAAATCTTTAATAACTTGACGATACGCAGCGGCAATATCTTGGATGAGTTCTTCTACATCAGGGTAGAAGGAACGTGTTGTAATACCGTTGTCCTCACGGAATAACTCGGCTAAGAATTGAGATGGGGCAGGGATTGTTTGACGCGCCGTAGTGTTTTCATCTTCGAATTGTTTTACAAATTTGAAATGCTCCACGAATGGGTGATTTGTACCCGTAATTTTGCCAGTAAGGGCGAGGGAACCTGGCGCTGTTTCTTGACCGACGAATTTATAACCGTGTTCTAGTTCAATTTCTTTTACGCCGTTAAATCCCCACATGAAATCTAAATGCCAATAGGCACGACGAAACTCGCCGTCTGTAATAACTGGTAAACCAGCAGCCTTTTGTTTTTGAATAAGGTCTGTAATGAGACGATCTTCAACAGCTGTCAATTCTTCTCTAGAAATGTTTCCGTTATTGAAAGCTTCGCGAGCTTCTTTTAATTCTTCAGGGCGTAGGAAAGAACCTACAATATCAAAGTGGAATGGTGCTAATTGTTTGGACATAATAATAATCCTCCTTATATAAACGGTAAAACCGATAATTTCGATAGGCTTATTATAACGAAGTATGACTATATGTAAAAATATCTATATATTAGAGTTGGATATAACTTAAAACTATATATGATTGTAAATTTGTCTTTTTAGTTATATCGAGGGGGATACTATTAGAATTTAAATGTGGAGCAATATAAAAAGCACTCTCCTAAAATGAACTACCTCCAAAGTTGTATCCAACTTTGGATCAATTCATAAAAGAGAGTGCTTTCAATATATTATTTTTTATCCTCTGGCAATTGAATATGTCTACCATAGTTGCCAACGTATTGTTCAAGGGCTTGAATATATTCTTGGCCCAAGCGGCTGCGTTGCATTTTATTGTTAGTAATATATCCAATATGCATCAAGCCTTCTTCTGCAAGGGGCACAGAGATGATATTTTCACCATTGACCTCTTTATCGATTACACCACTAGATACAGTGTACCCATCAAGTCCAAGTAATAGGCTGAATAAAGAGGCTCTGTCGCGAACGCGAATATGCTTTGGACGCACTACGGTGCTAAAGATTTCTTCAGAGAAATAGAAGGAGTTATGATCCCCTTGTTCAAAGGAGATATATGGATACTCTTCTAACTCATCGATGGACACTACATCTTTATTAGCTAACGGATGTGTTTTACCGATGAAGATAGGAGGGTGAGCCGTAAATAACTCTGTAATGGTTAATTCGGTAGTGTGAATTAATTTTTCTAATACAGGACGGTTGAAATCATTATAATAAAGCAAGCCGATTTCACTCTTCATATGAGCTACGTCGTCAATGATTTCATAGGTTTGTGTTTCACGTAAGGATACATCGTATTGATCGATGCCTGCACCTTTTAAAAGCTCTACAAAGGCGTTAACTGCAAAGGAGTAATGTTGTGTAGAAACAGAAAATTGTTTCTTCCCACCGCTTTGACTCTTATATTGCTCCTCTAAAAGGGCTGCTTGCTCAAGGACTTGGCGTGCATAGCCGAGGAAACGTTCCCCTTCTTTAGAAACAGTAATACCTTTATTGGTACGATCGAAAATGGTAATGCCCATTTCCTTTTCTAATTCTTTAATAGCCTTTGTAAGGCTAGGTTGAGATACAAATAATCTCTTGGCAGCTTCACTAATACTACCTATATTGGCAATTGTTGTGACATACTTTAATTGTTGTAAGGTCATAATTGGCCTCCTTTTATATATTACACTATTAATACTACTCGATTATAAGTATTTAAGCAATGTTATATATGTGTTACAATGTACTAATAGAATAAAGGAGGACCTATGCTAAAACAAGTCATCGTCGTAGAAGGAAAATCTGATATCCAACGCATTGCTCAAGCTGTAGAGGCTGACTGCATAGCGACTGAAGGTTTTACCCTTCGAAAAGGTGTTATCGATATGATTCGCGTTGCTTATGAAAAGCGAGGCATCATCATACTAACAGATCCTGATACGGCAGGGGAGCGAATTCGTCGTGTATTAACGAAAAAATTCCCCAATGCACAACATGCCTTTGTCCCTCGTGACGAAGCTTTTGCAAATGATGATATCGGCATAGAGCAAGCATCTCCAGAATCCATTAGAAAGGCTTTATCTACATTACATGTAGAGTCTTTAGAATCATCCAATGAATTTTCCATGGTGGATTTAGTGCGCCATGGACTGTCAGGTATGCCGGATAGCGCAGCTCGACGAGCTGTTATTGGTGCAAAATTAGGGATTGGCTATGGAAATGGTAAGCAATTCTTATATCGGTTAAATCATTACGGTATAACGCGAGATGCTTATGAAGAGGCAGTAAATAGTTTGAAATAGGAGTTAAGATGTTAGAATCAGTAATTGCAAGCCCTGAGGTAGTGCATTATATATGTAAACGCTTCGACATTAAAATGAGTAAAAAGCTAGGGCAAAACTTTCTTATTAAACGCGGCATTGTCGATGAAATCGTTCATGCTGCGGAGTTAACACCTGGTGAACCTGTACTAGAGGTTGGCCCTGGCATTGGTACCTTAACACAAGGTTTAGCGCAAAGCGGTGCTGATGTAACAGCCATTGAACTAGATCGCCGTCTATTAGAGGTTCTAGATACAACATTAGCATCTTATGACAATGTACGCATCGTTCATGGTGATGTATTGAAATTAGATGTGCCCACCATCATGAACCATAAACCGTTTAAGGTGGTTGCCAATTTACCGTATTATATTACAACGCCTATTATTATGTCTCTATTGGAAAGCAAATTACCAATTGAGCGCCTCGTTGTAATGGTACAAAAGGAAGTTGCTTTGCGCATGGTAGCACAGCCTGGTACAAAGGACTATGGTGCATTGTCTGTGGCTGTTCAGTATTATACGGAGCCAGATATTGTTCTAGATGTACCGCCTAAATCTTTCTTGCCTGCACCAGCGGTAACAAGCTCTGTAATTCGTTGCGTGTTGCGTGATAAACCACCGGTAGATGTAATTGATGAGAAACTATTCTTCCGCGTTGTAAAAGCTGGTTTTGCGCAACGTCGTAAAACATTTGCTAATACGATGAAAACAACGGGCTTATCAAAAGATAGAATTGAAGAGCTATTAGCAAAAGCAAATATCGACGGTCAACGAAGAGGCGAGACCTTTACTCTTCAAGAATTTGCCGATGTAGCCAATGCATGGGCTTCTTTAATTAAATAGTAAATGCATAAAGAGCGTATTAGATTGATAACATATCATTCTAATACGCTCTTTTTATGCTAATACGATTTTTTCATAAAAAAAGGACCCAAAATGATATGTACCCCCTTTACTGGACAACCAGTAAAGGGGGTATTTTCATGAGA
>NZ_CAURHA010000060.1:0-5089 GCF_963524655.1 uncultured Veillonella sp. | reverse complement strand
AGACTAGGATGTACCTATAATCCCAGCCCTAGGGCTGGGATTATTTCTTTTATGGTCTCATGTAGTTTAGTTTTTAGAGAGGTGTTTTTATGGCAGAACAAGAAAATAAAAATGTTGATGCTTTAGCGCAAGAGATTACCTTAAAAAGCCGAGGTCAAGGCAAATTGCGTCAGTTTATTCTTTGGATGGGGGCACTTATCATTGGCGCTATCTTGGGATGGCAACACATTCCAGCCCTAAATGAGCTTTTTAACTTTATTGCAGCCGTGTTTACACGTTTATTCCAATTCATTGCAATTCCAACAGTATCCTTAGCAGTAATTACTACATTATCTATGCTAGGTGCAAAAAAAGATACAGGCCGTATCTTTGGACATGCTGTAGTATACACATTGCTTACTACAATTTGTGCAGCAGCCATGGGCCTTGGTTTATTCCTATGGATTGCGCCAGGTAACTTACCACTTGATGTAATTGGTGCTGGTGCAGCGCAAGTACCTGAAAAACTAGGTCATGTAACGTATTATGATCACTTCTTATCCGTTATTCCTAACAATATTATGAAACCATATTTGGAAGGTAACGTATTGTCCGTTATGTTCATTTCTGCTTCTGTTGGTTTAGCGTTTGCCTTTATGCCTCGCACAGAAGGTCGCGAAGCAGTATTGAAAGTATTGTTTGGCTTACAAGAGCTACTATTTACATTGATTAAAGCATTACTTTATGTATTGCCAATCGGCATCCTTGCTTTCGCAGGTCAATTATCTGCTCAAATCGAAGCGGGCGTAATCGTTGGTGCTTTAGGTAAATACACTGCTGTTGTTATCGGCGGTAACTTGATCCAATTCTTTATCGTAATTCCATTGTTCTTGTTATTCCGTGGCTTAAACCCTGTTGACGTATTCCGTAAAATGTCCCCAGCTGTAGCGGTTGCATTGTTCACTAAATCCTCTGCTGCAACATTGCCTGTCACATTGGCATCTGCTGAGGATAACTTGAAAGCTCACCCTGCAGTAGCTCGTTTCGTATTGCCGATTTGTACAACTATTAACATGAATGGTTGTGCAGCGTTCATTCTTGTAACATCCTTGTTCGTAATGCAAAATGCAGGTATTGAATTAACTATGGGCACAATGATTGCTTGGTTATTCATTGCTGTACTTGCTGCCATTGGTAATGCCGGCGTTCCAATGGGCTGTTACTTCTTAACATTGTCCTTGATGAGCTCCATCGGGGCTCCAATTGGTTTGCTTGGTATCATCTTGCCAATATATACGATTATCGACATGATTGAAACAGCTGAAAACGTATGGTCTGACGCATCCGTATGTGCTATGGTTGACCATGACCTTCAAGGTAAATTGGACGACTCCAGTGGCGACGATATGCCTCAATTTCAAGGTGCTTAATTTTATGAGCTAAATAAACTTAATAAAAGAACTTACTTTAAAGTTCAATAAAAAGGTTATCCTTTAGGGGATAACCTTTTTTGTTTGCAAGAATAGTATTTTTAATGTAAAAGCTAACAAACCTCATATAATTAGAAGGATATTTTGTGTTATACTTTCATATAGAATAATATCGAATTAATAGAAGGCTAGTTTGCACATTAGTTGCGGACTAGAGATTAGAATGAAAGATAAGTCAGTATTACCTATAGAGGAACAATTAAATAGATTTCTGCAACCGAAATGCCTTATCCCTGGTGGTCTAGGATTGTGGGAAATGTATTTCCGCAAGATTTGCGCGGCTTGGGGCGAGATTAGTGGTGAAATCCGACCGCAGCATATCATATTCTCCGCCGATAATGGTTGTAATATAGAAGGCTATGTAGGCTATAACTACGAGGTGACGCAGAAACAATCCCGTAATATGCTCTTAGGTCGTTCATCAGCAACGCAATTTTGTAACTTTAACAATATTCCTTATGAGGTTGTAGATGTAGGAATTGCCTCAGATGACGGCATCGGTGTGGATCGCAAAGTAGCGAAAGGGACAAAGAATATTTTGAACCATCCTGCTATGACTGAGGATGAATTTAATCGTGCCTTTCAAGCTGGATATGAACGCGTTGAATATTATGTCGAAAAAGGGATAAATCTATTTTCCTTTGGTGAGATGGGGCTCGGGAATACGACAACCTCTGCTTGTGTGTTATCTGCATTAACTGGTGCAGATCCAACTGAAACGGTCGGACCTGGTTCTTGGCCGAATAAACCAGATTTGATGAAGCGTAAAATTGACTTTGTCCGTTCTGTATTAGATATACATAAGGAGCGTATTATTGCTGAAAGTGAGACTCACCGAGTTCGTAAAATTGTAGCTCATGTAGGTGGCTTTGATATTGCTGCTATTCTTGGAGCTATGCTAGCTTGTGTTGATTTTAAGAAGCCCTTTGTCATTGATGGCTTTATTACCGCTGTAGCGGCAGCTTGTGCAGTACATATGAACGAGCGCATTACAGACTATGCATTGCCGTCACATCATTCCCGCGAAAAAGGCACAGAGTTGGCTTTGTCTGAGGTAGGTATTACACAAGATATGGTGCCTATTCAAGCCCAAATGTCGATGGGCGAAGGCACTGGCGCCATCTTGATGGTACAAATGTTAAAAACTACACAGTACATGTTTGTAAACGTTGGTACCTTTGCAGATTTGATGAAATTATGAGGTAGAAGAATGGAACTAAATAAATACTTTGATATACATTTTGAACGAGCCGATGATGCAACTATTGCTAAAAGGTTGATAGGTGGGGCTAAGGTTAAGGGGCCTGCTTTGGTTATCCTGATCCTCTCCATATTTATTGCCTCTATTGGGTTGAATATGAATAGTACAGCCGTTATTATTGGTGCTATGCTTATATCGCCGTTGATGGGACCGATTCTAGCAACTGGCTTTGGCTTCGCTACGCTTAATTTTACAGTTGTGAAAAGTGCTATTTTAAGATTGTCCTTACAGATTACGATTGCTGTTTTGGCATCTGCTTTATATTTTTATATTTCCCCCGTTCAGACAGTTACATCTGAACTATTAGCGCGTACAGAACCGAGTATTTTTGATGTATTCATTGCTATATTTGGTGGGTTAGCTGGGATTATTGGTCAAACGCGTAAGACCTTAGATAATGTTATACCAGGTGTAGCAATTGCGACTGCACTTATGCCACCACTGTGTACGGCAGGATATGGACTGGCTACTGGGAATTGGGATTATTTCTTTGGGGCTGGTTATCTATTCTTTATAAATGCATTTTTCATCTTCTTTGCATCTTTTATTGTTTTAAAAGGTGTATATAGTTTGCCATTCCATAAGCAAGCAGAAGAGATTAATCGTCGTAATCAGCTAATATTTCTTGTGATTGGTCTTATTATGGCTATACCAAGCATTTATGCAGGCTATGATATGACCATCAAGTATTCTGAGTCAAATCATATAGAGCAGTTTATTAAGACCAATATTAATCAAGATGGGCGTCGACTAGTGATTGATTATTCATTGGACCGAGTGAATAAGCTAGTAGATATAGTAGTTGTAGGAGCTCCTGTGACTTCAGAGGAACGATCCCAGTTGGATGATAAATTACAGAAAGACGAGTATTTGCAGCCTTATACCGTGCGATTTGTTAATAGTGTAGATGAGAAAAAATCTAATATGGATAAGACGAGCTTGAATAAAGGCTCGGAGGATCATGAAAAATATACAAACTTGAGTAATCTGTACCAGCCGACTTATCAACTAGTAAGTGAAACTATAAACACTATGAAAATGACAGAAGCTGAAGCAAAGGCGTTATTCCCGTTTGTAAGCAGAGTGGAAGGCATGCCTTTGATAGATAATTTAGAACAGCCTAAAGCGAATCGCTATATGGTGATTATCCATACCACGTCCACTGTATCTGATGCAGATTTGGAACGAATAAAAGCTTGGTTAGAGGCTAAATTATCAGCACCTGTAACTATTTCTGTGGAGCAAACAACGTCAACTTTATAATTGAACCTTTTGATTTTGATTAGATTGTTTATTATATAGAGCGATATTTATAACGGTACTAAGTTTGATTGTACCTATTAGGTATATTACCTAGTAGTACGGGGAATCATCTTAGTACCGTTTTTATGTACTTGGCATAGCTAAATGTAATTACTCTTATCTTGCTATAGATTAAGGTTATATTAATTGATATATATAATCTATTATACGAATAGGAATTAAATTGTTATACTTACTACATCGAAATTATTAAATAATTAAATGTAGATACAAGATAAGAAAAATAGATTTATTACAATATCTACGAATGTTGTATACGTATGAGTCCTCGTCAGAGATGTAGGCTTTCATCGTAGATAGGAGGATTACATGAAAAAATGGTTAGCATTAGCAGCGACGGCCGTACTGGGCGCGTCCTTATTAATTAGTGGTTGTGGTTCTTCCACAAACAACGCAAGCTCCAGCGGTGCTGGTAGCTCTAAAGCAGAGGTATTAAAAGTAGCAGCAAACCCAGTACCTCATGCTGAAATTTTGAATCAAATTAAGCCATTATTGGCTAAAGAAGGTGTAGATCTTCAAGTTATTGAGTTTACAGATTATATCCAACCAAACATGGCATTGTCTAGTAAAGAAGTAGATGCAAACTTCTTCGCTAATGTGCCTTACCAAAATAACTTCAATAAAGATCATGGTACAAACTTCGTAAGCTTTGCACCAGTTCACATTGAACCATTGGCGATTTACTCTCAAAAAATTAAAGATTTGAAAGACTTGCCAAATGGCGCAAAAGTAGCAATTCCTTCTGACCCAACAAACAGTGCTCGTGCACTTCTCTTGTTGCAAAGTGCAGGTCTTTTAACGTTGAAAGACCCAACTGGTTTGACTAACACACCATTTGATGTGACTAGTAACCCTAAAAACATCCAAATCACAGAGTTAGAAGCAGCTCAAATTCCTCGTTCCATCCAAGACTTAGATGCAGCTGTCATCAATGCTAACTATGCATTACCAGCAGGTCTTAACCCTACAAAAGATGGCTTATTCGTAGAAAAAGCTGACTCTCCATATGCAAATCTTCTTTCCGTTAACCCTGGTG
>NZ_CAURHA010000059.1:0-5102 GCF_963524655.1 uncultured Veillonella sp. | reverse complement strand
TCCCATTTACACGACATTTTTACAAATATATAGCGCCACGTCCATCTGATGAAATTATGGCTGAGATTAAGGCTTTGGAAAGTGATTTGGATGGGGCTTTAATAGAGGTGTTTAAATAATGCGAGAAATGAAAGATAGTGGAGTGGAATGGTTAGAAAAAATTCCTACAGATTGGAATATAATTAGAATGACTAAATGTTTTAAGTTTTTTAAGGGACTAGATATTAAAAAAACTGATTTAGTGCAGTATGGAAGTGCAGTTATTAGTTATGGACAGGTTCATGATAAGCTTAACAATGGTTATTCTCTTCAAAAAAATCTGATTCGTTATATCAATCAATCTATGCTTGAAATAAAAGAGAAATCAAGATTGAGTAATGGAGATTTTATTTTTGCTGATACATCAGAGGATTTAGATGGGGTAGGTAACTGTATTTATATAGATTCAGATGGTGAATTATATGCAGGTTACCATACATTAGTGGCAAGGTGTATAGAATCAGATGTATGTCATAAATATTTAGCTTTTTTGTTTCTAACAGATGCCTGGCGTAGTCAGTTGCGACGAAATGCGAATGGAACTAAGGTATATAGTGTGACACAAAGAATGTTTAAATTTGTATCCTGCCTGTTGCCACCTATTGATGTTCAATTGAAGATCGTTGCCTATTTGGAACAAAAATGCAATGATGTTGATACTATCATTGCTAAAGAGCATTCTGCTATTGAAAAACTGCAAGAATATAGACAGTCTATTATAACAGAGACTGTCACAAAGGGATTAGATTCAACCGTAAGTATGGTAGCTAGTAACATTGAATGGATTGATAAGGTTCCTTTAGATTGGAAAATCACAAGATTTACTAAGTCATTTGAATTTTTTAAAGGACTAAACATTAAAAAGACTGATTTAGTAGATAGTGGGGCCTGTGTTGTTAGTTATGGACAGGTTCATGCTAAAAATAATAACGGTTATTCGCTTCAAGATGATTTAATTCGTTATATAGGTGAAAATCTAATTGATGAGAAATCACTATTACAGGAAGGAGATTTTGTATTTGCAGATACATCTGAAGATCTTGATGGCGTAGGTAATTGTATTTATATAGATTCTTCAAACGAAATATATGCGGGTTATCATACTTTAGTTGCGCGTTGTTTTGATGAGCGTATATGTACAAAGTACTTTGCATTTTTGTTTTTAACAGATATTTGGCGTAGTCAATTACGAAAAAATGCTAATGGAACAAAAGTGTATAGTGTTACACAAAAGATGTTCAAGACAGTATCTTGTTTAGTTCCCCCTGTTGAAGAACAGTTAAAAATGGTTTCATATTTAGAGCAAAAATGTGATGCTATTGATAGAGTGATTTCTCAGAAATTGACTATTATTGATACTCTTGCTGAATATAAACGATCCTTAATTTATGAAGTAGTAACTGGTAAAAAGGAGGTGCCTCATGTCTGAGTTTGATGTAAGAGAAAAGCGCTTCGAAGATGATATTGAATCATTCTTATGTACTACAGGAGGATATGTAAAAGGGAATCCAAAGGTATTTAATCGTGAATTGGCTCTTGATACTGAAACACTGTTGTCTTTTATAAAACAAAGCCAACCAAAGAAGTGGGAACGGTATACGAAGTTATATGGAGACTCTTGTGAGCAGCAATTTTTAAAGCGCTTTAATGACTCTGTAGAGCACGATGGGTTATTATCTATTTTACGTCATGGCTTTAAGGATAGAGGCATTACCTTCCGCGTTGTGTATTGGAAACCAGAGACTTCCATGAATGAAACTGCAAGGGTACAATATGAATCCAATATATTCCATTGCACTCGGCAGTTACATTATTCTGTATCAAATAACAACAGTGTAGATATTGTACTATTCTTAAATGGTATCCCTGTTGTTAGTATGGAATTGAAATGTCAGTTCACTGGGCAGAATGCAACTAATGCGATTTCTCAATATAAATTTGATAGATCTAATAAAGACCAAATCTTTAAATTTAATCGCCGTGTGTTAGTTCATTTTGCAGTAGATTTAACACAAGTGCATATGACAACAAAATTAAATGGCGGTAGCACGTATTTTCTTCCATTTAATCAAGGTTCTAATGGTGCTGGTAATGTGGGAAGTGCTGGCAATCCTAATTCTGATACGTACGATACATCCTACTTATGGGAATCTGTTCTTCAACGAGATAGATTGTTAGAAATTCTGCAAAAATATATGCATTTATCTGTTGTGAAAGATAGTGCTGGTAATATAACTGATGAAATATTGATTTTTCCGCGTTTTCACCAATTAGATGTAGTAACAAAATTGTTAGAACATGTAAAAGAGAATGGTGCAGGGCACAATTACTTGATTCAGCACTCAGCTGGCTCTGGTAAGTCTAATTCTATTGCTTGGTTAGCTCACCGCTTGTCTGGTTTGCATGACAAGGATGATAAGAAGATTTTTCGGTCTACAATTATTGTAACTGATCGAAAGGTGTTGGATAGTCAACTACAGAATACGGTATCTCAATTTGACCATACTCCAGGGGTTATACAACGTGTGGATAAGACCTCTAAACAGTTAAAAGAGGCTATTGAAAGTGGTACGCCTATTATCATTACCACATTACAAAAATTCCCTGTCATTTATGAAGAGGTGAAAGCACAAAGTAGTAACTTTGCTGTCATTGTAGATGAAGCGCATTCATCTCAAACTGGATCTGCTGCACGTAAATTAAAACAAGCCCTTGCAAATACAGAAAAGGCTCTTCAAGAATATGCTGATTGGGCATATGAAGATGAGGAAAATACCTTAGATGAAGAGGATAAACTCGTTAAGGAGTTAGTCGCACAAGGTCAGCATGATAATCTGTCTTTCTTTGCGTTTACTGCAACGCCTAAAGCAAAGACTTTGCAACTATTTGGTACTCGTGATGAAATAGGTGAATATCATCCGTTCCATATCTACTCTATGCAACAAGCTATAGATGAGGGTTTCATTCTTGATGTCTTAAAGAATTACATGACCTACAATACGTACTATAAAATAGCAAGTCTCGTTGATGTAGATATTGAATTAGATTCAGCGGCTGGAATGAAAGCTATTCGTAAATTCCAAACCTTGCATCCACATAATATTACGCAAAAAACAGCAGTTATGTTACGCCATTTTATGGATGTTACTAGACATAAGATTGGTGGTCGTGCCAAGGCCATGGTTGTTACACCATCAAGACTACATGCAGTTCGCTATGTTCAAGAGTTTCGTCGTCAGATAGTGCAAATGGAACGTCCAGATTTGGAAGTGTTGGTAGCCTTTTCTGGTGAGATTGATGATAATGGGAGAACCTATACGGAAGAATCTTTGAATATAGATAAAGAAGGCAATCACATTAAGGAAAAAGCCTTACCAGGCACATTCCATAACGATGAATATGGCATGCTCATCGTTGCAGAGAAATATCAGACTGGTTTTGATGAGCCTTTGTTGCATACCATGTTTGTGGATAAAAAGCTTTCAGGGGTAAAAGCTGTTCAGACCTTATCTCGCCTTAATAGAACTATGAAAGGCAAACAAGATACATTTGTATTAGACTTTGTTAATAGCGAAGATGATATCTTGAATTCCTTCGCACCATTCTATCAAGAAACTAAGTTAGATAAAGAAACCGATCCTAATACGCTATATGATGTTAAGTCAACTTTAGATAAGTTCAATATCTATGATCTACATGATATAGAACAATTTGGTGAATTATTCTATCAAAGCCAAAATCAAACGATGGGAGATTTAGGGAAGCTTCAATCGTATATTATGCCAGCTATCAAACGCTTTGAATCCTTAGAGGAAGCTGATCGAGATATTTTTAAAGGGACTCTACAACATTTTAATCGTTTATATTCCTTTATTACGCAGGTATGTAGATTGTTTGATAAAGAACTCCATACCTTCAGTATCTATGCTAAGTTCCTTGCTATTCAACTACCAAAAGAACATCAAGACCATGTTGATTTAGATGATAAGATAATGCTTGAATACTATCGTTTGGAAAAAGGCTCACATGGATCCATTGATTTGGCTCCAGAAGAAACTGGGCTGCAACCTATTACAGGTAAGGTAGGTCGTAAAAATAGCTTGATTACTACGATTAACGAGATTATTGAGGACTTTAATAAACGTTATGGCACTGAATTCACTGAAATGGATAAAGTGATATTACAAATAGAACAAGATATTGCAAAAGATCCTAAATGGCGTGACTATATCAATAACAACGGATTTAAAACCTTTAAAATATTATTTGACCAAGAGTTTATGGGAATTGCTGTTAAGCGATTTAAAGATAATGAAGAATTCTTTAAGATGCTGTTAAAAGACAAAAAACTATTTGAGGACATTCGTGATGCTCTTGGAAGTGCTATTTATAGTCGTGTAGAAAATAATGTCATGAATTATGGTTTACCGGATAAGATGATGCATGGGATGTTTGACTTAGTACAACCAGAAACTACGCAACTAGTAGCAGATAAGAATATTGAAAAATAGTACTGTAAGGGGATAGTTATGAAAAAGGTTGTATGTGCTTTAGCTACGCTAGCTTTTATAGGTTCCATCAATGTTGTGTCCGCAGATGATTTGTTGCGGTTTCGTCTTAATGGTAATTCGATTTATGATCAGCCTTATGGTGATCGAAATGAGTTTCCTTGTCCAGATAGACTTGGAAGCTGTACTATGACTGATGAGGATTATAGAAGCACTCGTAAAGGTCAATCTCTAGAGGTGTTTGATACCCTATATGAGGCTAAGCAACATTTGAACTTTAAACCGCAGTTGCCAAGTGGTTTAGAGGGATTACGTTCCGTACATGTATCCATTGTGGATCACGATGTATTACAAGTTGTGTATGCCTATCATGAGCTTTTAAAAGGAACATATTTTGACCGTGTAGATGATATGCCAAAGTATATTAAGTATCGCGTATCGACTCTATCTGGTAATATTGCAGGCGATTATAAGGATTATGTGCCTCAGAAGACGGATATTGTGAATGGTATGACGGTAACCTATCGAATGGTGGATGACGCT
Source organism: uncultured Veillonella sp. (assembly GCF_963524655.1). Lineage (GTDB taxonomy): Bacteria > Bacillota > Negativicutes > Veillonellales > Veillonellaceae > Veillonella. The sequence goes on along the minus strand of NZ_CAURHA010000059.1, from coordinate 12 downwards.
GTTTACTTAGCA
>NZ_CAURHA010000058.1:0-5378 GCF_963524655.1 uncultured Veillonella sp. | reverse complement strand
CTACGACCGATCGGTTAACAGCCGATTGCTCTACCGACTGAGCTATCGAGGAATGTATGGAGCGGGAAACGAGATTCGAACTCGCGACCCCCGCCTTGGCAAGGCGGTGCTCTACCGCTGAGCTATTCCCGCATACAGAACCGATAATTAATATAACATAATTATCAATCTGTCGTCAAGAACAAATTGAGAATGTCCTGACTGCCTTATAATAATATCAATTTACACATATAGTGTCAATGGTTTTTCCATGAAATTCCTGCAAAATTTTGATTTTACAACGGCCCTAATTAAAAATGAGGGATTATGTAATCCCTCATCTATTTAATTCCTATTTTCTAGGATTTTCGGTAACTTTGACTGATATCTCAACTAGTCTTATTCCCTATATAGCTTGCGTTAACCCATATTTAGCTTGAGTTCCCCATATTTGGTTAGTGTTACCTTATCTTTAATTAATTTTTACCGGCTTGTCTTCCTTTACCGGCTCCATCTTCAGCAACGCTAACTTCAGCTTCGATAAATGTTTTCATGTCATTTAGCATATGCATCGACGCATCGATAATAGATAGCCCCATTGTAGAACCTAAGGCTTCATCGATTTGTAAGTGATAGTGCAAACATGGTTTCACACCTAGGAATCGACATTGTTCCTTATGAATTGGTTCCTCATAGGCCGCCGATGGGAATACATAGTCTTTTACTAATGGCTCAATGGTAACAGCCGCCAATACAGCAGCACCTGTTACGGCATTATCAAAAACGATAGCCATACGATGACTAGCAGCACCTAAAATAAAGCCAGTTAAAAATGCAATATCAAGACCGCCTGCAATATTTAGCAAATGTAATACCGCATCACGGCGCTCGCTTTCACTCAATGCAGACCAATCATCAACAGCAATATTAAAGCGATCTACAAAGGAATGAATATGAGCAGCCCGTTGTTCTACCGTAGGTCCACATTCGCTATGAACGAGAATATCGTCATAGGCGCAGCCCGTAATTGTAGCCGTCGTTACGAGGGAGTCAAGGAACGCCCTTTCCCCTACGTTACCAATCGCCACCACTTGTAATCCATCAGCGTGTAGTTTATCAGCATAGGTAAAGCCAAGCTCTAAAGCTCGCTCAAGTTCATCTTGAGAAATGACAGGTTCTACACCAAAGAAATGAGAGCCTTTACGAATGACTTGTTGGTTAATATATTCTAGATCACTAGTATCTTGCTCAAGACCTACATTTACAACATGTACGTCTGCATTTAACTTAAATGCCGCCCCCTGCGTAGCCGTTCTACCTTCATTGAAACGTTTGATAGCGGCGTAGCTTTCACTACCATGCTGACTATTTTGAGGACCATCCACCAAGTGATCCGCTGCTACAATGAGCACACCATGGCGCAAATGATTGGGCTTAGGATTTGCCAAAATACCTGCAAAGCGTTCTGCTATAAGCTCTAAGGTTGCTAGGCTATAAATAGGTTTTGTTAAATTATCAATACGTAACCGGCACTCCTCCATGGAGGGTGCGTGCAATGGTTCTATGTTGAAAGTTCTCATGCCTTACCTCCTGTTATGGCCAAATACATATGAACTGCAAGGTCCAGCATCCCCATTTGAACCGAACTACCAGAGGCCTCGCCTAGACAAAGCCCCAAATCTACATACGCTTCTAAGCCTAGATTTTCTAAAGAGGACTTCGCTGCCTTTTCGGCCGACAAATGAGATGCCATCACATAATCCATGACTTCTGGCACTAAGGTTTTAGCCACCAATGCACAAGCAGATGTATTGAAGCCATCAATGATAACTAATCCATTATTAGCGGCCGCACCTAAGATGACGCCAACGATACAAGCAAATTCAAAACCACCTACAGAGGATAAAATACCAATAGCATCGTCTTTTGGAATATCCTTATATTTTTCTAGCACATCATGAACGATACGCTGTTTTAGTTTGAGCCGTTCATCGGAAATATTCGTCCCTCGACCTGTAGCTTCTTCCGCAGTAAGACCGGCAAACTTAGCGGTCATAAGAGCGCTAGCAGTTGTATTGGAAATACCCATTTCACCGACTAAAAATACGTTAAAGCCTTCATCAATTTTCTCTTTTACAAGACGAATCCCTGCTTCAATGCCTTCAATCGCTTGTTCCCGCGTCATGGCGGGTTCTTCTACAAAGTTTTTTGTACCCATCCCCAGTTTATGACTTCGAAGGCCTGGAACCCAGCTCATATCCGCATCAATGCCCATGTCGATGACTTCCATTTGAGCACCACAGTAATTAGCTAAGGAATTGGCACCAGCCCCTTTTGGAATTAGGTAGTTCTGTGTCATACCAACGGTCGTTTCCTTTGGATACGCACTAACCCCCATATCCGCCACACCATGATCCGCACTAGCGATAATCATACATGGCTTTGGTACAGTCAAAATGTCTTGATTTGTGGCAGAACCATATTGGGCCACTACATTTACAAGACGACCATATTGCTCTACAGGTGACGCTGTATTCCAGCTATCAATTATATGTTGTTCAATCTCTTGGTTGCGACCTACAATAGCGCCACAAGTTTCTTGTAACAAACTCATACGATCTCCCTTAACTAATTAATAGATCAGTTTACTTTTAGAATAATAGTATATCTTTATAATACTATTATATTTTTATAATATTAGTATATTTTTAGAGTTTTAGTATACACATGTTAGGGCATACACAATGTCACTTCAGCTACATAACCTTTATTATATTAGCTATCCTTAATTTGTCCCGTTAAATACGGCAACTTAGTGCGTATGTCACGACTGCGTTCCAAATAGGATTCCAATTCTTGACCTTCATCATCTTGTGAAAGCACCTCTTTTACACGTTGTATTTCAGCTTCTATCCGAGTAAGCCCTTCAATGACATTGCGCCGATTACCGTAGATAATTTCGCGCCACATAGATGGCAAGCCACCGGCTACACGGGTGCAATCTCGGAAACCACCTGCAGATAATCTCATACGTAATTCGCCCAATTCGTCGCCACCAGAAACTTGCGTCAAAATAGCAGCTAGCAAATGAGGCATATGACTAACCATAGCTAGATACGCATCATGCGCGTAAATATCGACGAACTCAATGCGTGAACCTACGGCACGGCCCATCTCAGCTAGCTCCTCGGCGACCTCTTCACTATATACTTCAGAGGCCTTATCCTCTAGGACGATCCATCCCATACCTTTAAATAAGTTTTTATGAGATACTTCGTAGCCACCTTTTTCTGAACCCGCCATAGGATGGACGGAGACAAAAATCGTTCCCTTAGGAATTGATTCATAAACAGCACGGATGAAGTTTTCCTTCGCACTCGATACATCTGTTACAACTTGTTTTGGTCTAAATAGATGTGCCGTTTCAGTAAAAAGTCGTGCATTTGTATCTGGTGGTAAGGAGAACACAACGATATCTGAGCTTTCAATCAACGGTTCCACCTCAGTCCAAGCAGCTTTCACCACCCCATCTTGGATGGCCGCATCACAAACCTCTTGGCGACGAGCATACCCTACCACCTCATAATCGGTGTAAGCCTTCAAAGCCTTTGCCAATGAACCGCCTAATAAGCCTAAGCCAATAATACCTACTGTCTTACTCATATAAACCTACTTTCACAATATCTAATAAATTACACTCTCCCATGTAATGCTACATATATCTACAAAATATAAACGGAATTAATTAAAATAACAGAACCTCAAACCTAAGCTTCAATAAGTCTCTTGTTTTTCCATTTACCGCTATACCAGCGATACACAAATAATAAACCCCGTAAAATTTCATCAACAGCCATAGCAGCCCAAATACCTACAAGGCCCCAGCCCCAATATATGCCAAAAAGGTATGATAGTGGCACTGCACATAACCACATGCCAAAGATGCCTACGAGCATTGGAGTTCGAATATCCCCTGCGGCTTGCAAACAAGATACCATAACGATATTTACGGCACGACCTAATTCAAGGAAGATTTCTACCAATAAGACATTATGGGCTAATGATAAAATTTCAGGATCTGTAGTAAAGACAGAAAGAACAACATCGCTAACAACATAGAAGAATGTAGCAAGACCTACGTTAATAGCAATGGCTAAAAACGTAGAATGCCATACGCGATTACTTACCTCCTCTTGGCGTTTGGCCCCCATCAAGAATCCAACGATTACTTGTGAAGCATTGGCGAGTGCTATTGTATATACATAGCAAAGCATAGCGATAACGGATACATATACCTTTGTATTGATTACTGCGAGTCCCAAAATATTGACCATTTTCATAATCATCGTTTGAGACAATTGATAACTCAATGTTTCGCCACCAGAAGGAACACTGATATGCAATAAAGACTTAATCGTATGCCACGGAAATGGTTTTAAGAATGTAAAGCTCACCTCTAAGGTTAATAATTTCTTAAAAGTATATCCAATAATCACGAGCCCTACCACTTTAGATAGCCATGTTGAAATAGAAACACCTAATACACCAAGACTTGGTATTGGCCCATGACCAAAGATTAATACATAATTCGTTATAATATGAATTACATTCATAACGAGTGCTATGTACATGGTAATACGCGTTAGTGAATGACCTCTAAACACGGCAACTAATGTATAGTACATGGCTTGTATCGGCAGCCCCGCCGCTACGATGGTCGTATAGAGCGACGTATCACGCATCGTTTCTGGCGGAATTCCTAGCCACGTGAAGATCCATTCATGACAAGTGATAAAAAATACTGCCGCTATGGATGAAAACAGAAAATTCATCACTAAGCTGACCGTACATACCTCTGATAGCTTGGACTGATTCCGAGCCCCTAAATACTGGGCAATCAAAATCGTCGTAGCTGTACTCATAACAATAATGAGCATAATAAAGATATTTAAAATTTGATTGGCATTAGCTACCGCTGCTACCGCTTGAGGAGAGTAGTGACTCATCATCACTTGGTCTATATTACCTACTAACAGCTGTAGGAACACTTCGATAAATATAGGCCAACTCAAAGTCCAGATAGATAAACTGATCCCCTTTTCGTATGTTTTCATAAAAACCTCTGCAACGAATACAATACAATTGCAATGAATATCATACAATGTCCTTATTATATCACGTTATATAACCACATGGGACAAATCGCAGGAATCAATATATCAAAATCGGTCTCCATTAAAGAGCGACAATTACAATTAAACTACAGATAAAAGTTACATACACCCGAGAGATACACAATATAGGATAAACAAAAAACGTGCCACCCGAAGGTGACACGTTTATCGGCTCTATAATAAATGTTGGGGTGACACCACTACGGTGTCACTTCCAACATTATT
>NZ_CAURHA010000057.1:0-5431 GCF_963524655.1 uncultured Veillonella sp. | reverse complement strand
ACATAGGCGCCATTTGTGCACATAAAATAGCGCAAGCACGGCAATTTTCCGATGACATCGTTCATCTCATTCCAGGCACGACCAGAAGCGATAGCTACGCGAATGCCACTTTCACGAGCCGCTCGAATCGCCTCGATAGCATCCTCAGGGATGGCCTTTTCGTCATTTACCAAGGTACCGTCCACATCAGATGCGATAAAGCGAATTGGCTTATCGCCTGTGAGACCTATGTAGTTTTTAATTTGTAATATTTCAGTTGAGGACATGCAGCCTCCTTTAATACAGTAGTATATAATTAGATAAATAATTAAATAGATAGTAATAGAAATAAATATATTCCTACTAAGTAGGATATTAAAGATTATAAGGTGTAAAATATAAACTAAAAGAACACCTAGATAGAAATTAAAACATAGATTGGAAGCGAGATACTATGCGCATAATAATCGATAGAGACGCCGTTTGTGCAGCGGATGATACTAGTTGGCATCGCGAAGAGTTTACCGTACCAGATGGTATCACCATAGCCGGTTTATTTGAATTTCTTGAGTTTAAATACATCCCTGTCATCGCCGGAAATAACGTAGTATGGGTTCTCTATCACCAAGATGTTGAAGTAGGAACCTATTTTACCAAAATTCAAAGTTTTATAAATGGCAATGTGTCATTATCGTCCATTATTAGTAATTCTGAAGGAGACAATAAATTCTATCTAAGATATTACAGCCACCCTGATAGATATAAAAAGAGCTTTATTTAGTTGCATTAAATTCGGCTACAATCTCTTGTAAAATATCTGGAGTCTCAACCAAGCACAACAATGTACGACCAATGATATTAGCACCATCGATGATGGTTTGTTCAATTGTAGGATCCAGCATGGCCGCGGCAAATTCTTTAGAGTGGCACACTTTATCGTCCCCAGCAAGTCGTAATTTAGGGTGGAACGCCGCACATTGATAGCTTACATTACCAATATCGGAGCTACCGCCGAGGGCTGCCGGACCAGGTTCAAAGTCTAGCCCCATGTCAGCCATCACTTCTTCGATGAGCGCTGTACCGCGATAGTTTTGATTCATATCATCATACGGATTGCCATAGAACTCAACATCTACTGTTGTACCTGTACATAGGGCAGCACCTTCAAAGATTTTTTTAATCTGTTCAGATAAACCGTTCAAATAGTCACGTTCTGTATGACGCACAGTGACCTCTAATTCACCATATGGAGGAATGACATTGGACGCAGTACCGCCAGCGATGATCCATGTACCGATGCGCGTTTCAGGGCGCACTTGTTGGCGCATCATATCCATAGCATGAATAGCGAGTTGTACGCCGTTCACCGCATTGACGCCATTCCAAGGCTCGCCTGCTGCATGGGCCGGTTTACCGTGGAATTTAGCGCGGAAACAATCGAGGGCCAAGAATTGTGAATTAGGACGCGTTTCCTCTCCATCGAGGTGAACCATAATAGCAAAATCATAGTCTTTAAATACGCCGGCATTGCACATATCTACCTTGCATCCCATGGCTTCTTCGTCTGGTGTGCCGATAATATCGATATCCATGTTGAAAGCTACGCCGTCTTGCTGCATTTTACGAAGTGTTAATGCCGCCAGTATGCTCATGGCACCACTCGCACAGTGGCCGCACGCATGACCTACTTCAGGCAATGCATCGTATTCACATAAAATTGCCAAACGACCTTGAGGTTTGTCTACTTTTACAACAGAGGCCTTGAAGGCGGTTGGCAAGTTACAGAATTCATAAGTTACATCCATGCCATGTTTTTCGAGGGCCGCACCAATAATTTTGACAGACTCAAATTCTTGACTAGAAATCTCAGGGTTCTTAGCTAATGTATAATTCACCGCAAAAGCATCAGGGGCGAAGCTTTTACAAAGATCTGAAAAGATATGTGTAAGGGACATATGGCCTCCAGTGATAAATTAATATATATAAATTAATATAACAATCTAGGATATTCTTAAATTAACATAATCATTAAGGGTATTCTACCTCGTAAATCACAAGGTTAAGTAGAAACATCTTAAAATATGAAAGTCATGTATTCTTAATTATACAATGTTATTGCCTATTGGTGTAAAATTCCGTACAATATAAACAGAAATGTATAAATCATGTATATGAATGTTTGAGGAGGATACTATGTTTAAGTTCAAAAAATTGACAGCCATCGCCCTCGTAGCGGTAGCAGCATTGGGTTTATTGGCTGGTTGTGGCAACGACAAACCAAAAATGACACAACAAGAAGGTGTATTGCGTGTAGGTTCTGAAACTACATTCCCACCATTCGAATTTACTGAAGGCGAAAAATACGTTGGTTTCGACGTTGATTTGTCCGAAGCAATTTCTAAAAAAATCGGTCTAAAAATGGAATTCAAATCTATGGGCTTCGATGCTTTGATTCCAGCTGTTCAATCTGGCGATATCGACATGATTGCTGCCGGTATCAACGCTACACCGGAACGCGAAAAAGTATTAGACTTCTCCGATGTATACTTTGACCAAGGTGGTTTCATCACAGTTGTTCGTAAAGACAACACTACAATCCACAACATGGATGAATTGGCAGGCAAAACTGTAGGTGCTCAAATCGGCACAATCCCTGTTGAAATGGCTCAAAAAATCCCTGGTACAACAGTAAAACAAATCGATTCCAATGCTAATATCTTCATGGAATTGAAAGCTGGCACAATCGATGGCGCTATCATCGATAACGCAGTTGCTATGTACTACCTCAAACAAGGTGCTGACCAAGACCTTAAACTCGTAGGCGAACCTACTAAATCCCCAGGCACAGTTCTTGGCGTGAAAAAAGGCAACAAAGCTTTACAAGAAGCTGTTAATAAAGCTCTTAAAGAACTTAAAGAAGACGGCACTTACCAAAAAATCTACGACAAATGGTTCGGCGATTATAACAAAAAATAATAGTGATTCTAAGGAATTAGGATAACTATATCCCCTCTGAAAGATTTCAGATTTCACAGCAACGTAAATCAAAATCTATGCAGAGGGGATTTTTTGTTTAATTTATTTTCTCTTTCACCGTACCAAATGTTCGTTATATAATAAATATATATTCTATCGTATAAAAAGGAGGCCTAATGGCACAGTACTTTACGGAACGCCTACAAAAGGTCTTCCACATGATTTTTAAATCCTATAATCAAAAAGCGGCTCAAGAGGGTTTGCGTCAGCTTGAACTTATCGTCAACAATCAGCAAGATGCAGTGTCAACTGATCATCGCGCCTTGCGAAACGATATGTCTACGCTTCTTGAAAGCGAAATTAATAGCAAAGAGGATGCGCTTACAATCGCTAATGATCCAGAAGCGCGCGAGCTAGGTGATGCATATGCCCTCTTAGCACGCGTTTATGCAGGCCCTCGCTTTACTTGGGAGGAATCTAATTTCCCAGAGGACAATATGCGTACCTATCAATGCTTACACGATAGTATTCGCCGTTGTAGTCCTATTGGAACCTTACAAGCGTTGCGCATTAAAGGTTCTATTACGCCAACTGTGGAAAAGGATATGCAAATCTCCTTTGATGATGCATTCCGCATTGTCCACGATTATGCAGCGCAAGACGACGCCTATTGCCAGTATGTAATTGGTAATGTATTTTTCTGGCGCGACGACAATCGCATTGAAGCAGCAAAAGATATGATTATGCCACCTCCTCTAAGTTTGGCAAAACGCATCCAACGAAGCCTACAAGGCGGTTCCATACACGATCGTATTGCGGCCTTACAAGGGACAATACCAGACGAGAAACTGCAAGAAAACGCATCGGAACTGGCGAAAAGATGGCTTAATAAAGCACTCTATAATGGGCTTGCCATGTTCCAAGGAAATTTGCGTAACATCTATATCGACGAAGGCGACTTTGAGAACGCCCGCCGCGTAGCTAGAACGGCTGCAAACCTTGGCAATCCAGCCATGATGCTCTATACAGGCCTCGACTGTCACGAAAATGGCAACTTTGAAGATGCTTTCACTTGGTTTACTAAAGCAGCCGCTTTAGGACAATCTGAAAGTATCGCCGAATTAGCAGACTATTACTATCATTTCTACGATGCCAAAGAATTGCGCAGTACCATTCCTTACGATCCAGTTAAGGCGATTGGTCTCTATCGCCGTGCCGCTACTAAGAACTTTAGTGATGCTGGGTATACCGCATTACAAGCGGCTTTTGGCTATATCTTTCACATCGGCCACCTCCCTTTAGACTGGGGACTCATTGCAGACTTAACGCATATGGCGGCGACTAAGGAACGCTTTATGTTCGCCTTGCCATACATTGGTTATATGCGCATCCACGGTTTAGGCGTGACAAAAAATATGCGCTTTGCCGTTCAATCCTTACTGCGCGTCTTAGATGAAGAGCAACGAGCCTTCGAAGAGGAAAATCGGGTTCTCTTCTACGATATTACGCGCGCCTTAACACGGGTTGCTCTCGGCTATGCCTATGAAAAAGGCTATGTAACAGGCACGCCAGACCTTGATCAGGCTGTATCCTATTACGAACAGTCGCATCAATATATCTTGTCCCATAAGGCAAACTTAGATGAAGAGTTAAAAGATATCCCTATCGATGACGAAGGAGCAGAGCGATTAGAGGCATTTGAGGAAATTGATGGTCACTGGCAGTATAAGGAAGGCATTGCAGAGTCTACTACTACGGTGCGCCCTAGTCCTACTACGTGGCCTCAATATGCAGCTCGCTTATCTGTAAACATGGATGACTTTCTGTGGGATACCACCTTATATGATTGGCAAACCATAGAAAAAGCCTTAACAGCCCAAGATGAAATAAAGTTAAGCTTTTACAATCATTTCCTATCCGTTCCAGACAAATTGCGCAACATTTTTAAGTTAGATGTTTTTCGTATGCCTCGAGATATGTATCAAGTGCGAATACACGGCTACGACCCTACGGAAGGGCAAAAAATCATCTATCGTACGGTAATTAATAAGGATGCTACACGCGATCTATTGAAAGACCTCTACGATAATCATGCCTTACCTAATCTAGTAGACAACTGGTCCATCGAAAAAAGCGAAGAAAAACCGACTTGGCACTATGTGCTCGATGTAGATCAACAAGCTTTCTTGCTCGAAGAATACGACGATGCGAACGCTATGATTCAAACTGCGTTGCAGGGCCTAAAAGAGAAAAAGTACGAACAGATTAATATTCGTACGCATGACTTTATAGGTCCATCGTATTTCATTTTTAAAGGCAATCAAGCGAATCCATTTAGAGTGCAGCTCTATCTGAAAGAATCTGTACGCCACACCATCGATGAGAATGGGAACCAAGAAAATACTCCAGGCAACACCTATTTATTTGAACAATACGTAGGCAACGAAGTATCCTTGAACTATTGGATTCAAAAAAC
>NZ_CAURHA010000056.1:0-5778 GCF_963524655.1 uncultured Veillonella sp. | reverse complement strand
TAGTAAATATCTAGTGTTATAAGGGTTTTTACACACACTTTTTGTCCTATAAGCCCTTATTTGGTTTTAGAATTCATATTTTAATTCGAATTTAGAATTCATCTAATACTTGTATAAACATGTCCTTAAAGGCCTCTACATAGGTGTTATCCTGATTCCTATGAGATACGAAATAATAATGACGTTCCATAGTCTTACCATGGTTTGTAAGAACCTTTCTCTCAATTCCTGGCAGTGCATCTGTTAGGTATTTAAAGCGATCTAACAATAATAAACCTTGTTGTCCAGCCACTAAATATCGAGCCTCTTCTAACGTTCGGGCATACGCAAAGGCACCACTATAGCCCATTGCCTTTCGATAATGGTCTTCTTCCGTCAAAGTATATTTACCGCGACACACTAAAATCAGCGGCAAATCATCAATGGTCTTCAGCTCCACACTACCTGCATCCGTGTAGCCTTGTGGAACCTCGATGATAGTAGTGGCTTTATCGATCAATTGGCTTTCATAATCATCAGATAAAACTTGCCATTGATCATTAAATGCTACATCTACACGACGATCTTGTAACATACCATATAATTCTTCATGACTGCCGCTATACATACGAATATCTAGATTCTTATAGCGCTTTGCCATACGAATTACAGTCTGTTGCATCGCAATACCACTATACCGATTCAAATAGCCAATGCGCAAACTCACTCGCGCATCAGTACCAATGCGTGTCGTTTCCACCTTAACATCATGAAATCGTTCTAGTAACTTTTTACCAGATCGATATAAATATTGCCCTGCAGGTGTTAGGTGAAAGCTGCGTTTCTCCCGTACCATCAATTCAACACCAAGACTATTTTCAAGCGCTTTAATTTGTTGTGAAATTGCAGACTGGGACACATACTGCTCAGTTGCCGCTTGGGTAAAACTATTATTGTCTACTACACACACAAAATACTCTAACTGTTTTAATAGCATAACTATACACTCTCATCTCTCAACATCGTACGGACCACCACCGTACAACCACAACACAAACCAACCCCTCTCATTAGCTTCTGTTACCTATATTACTAATTATATTTAATTGTATGTAATTGTGAAAGTCCCTAAATTACGATGCTTTGCTTTCACTCAGAATCACTTAATTGCGGTCCGTTGCTTTCACTAAGAATCACTTAATTGCGATACGTCACTTTCACTAGGAATCACTAAATTACGATAAATAAATAGCGCTGCTACAAAGAATATGGCTGCCGTAGTCCAGAATACAGCACCATAACCAAAAGTACGAGCAATCATACCACTAATAACAGGACCCAACACATTGCCCATCATAGCTACACTCGATACAGCACCAAACACAATGCCTCGTCGCTCAACAGGAACCGCCTTAGATATGAGCGTATTAGCAATAGGGGTAACGAACCCCATGAAAAAGCCTGCAATGGCACGGAATATACCAAGGCCCCATATACTAGGCATCATATATTGAAGTATAAACAAGGTCCCCACCGCCCACGTAGCAGTAAATACTATACGAGGCATAGTCACACATCTAGTTACCTTACTAATTGAAATCGATGCTAAGGCACTGAATACACCAGCACCGAAGATAATAATACCAACAATAGTCGCCACAAACTCGTCGCTCATATGCATATAGTGCTTAATATATAACGGTAAAATAGGACCTATACCGGTAATACCAAAATTACACAAGAATAGCATTCCTACAAGGAGACGTACACGAGGTATAGATAAAAAATATTTAATCAGCGAAATTTCTGATACACTTTCATCCACCTTATGTTTGAACTGTAAATTGGGCATTAAGAAATAAATCCCTAACATACAAATCCCAGTCAATGCAGCAAATACGAAAAATGGTGCACGATAACCTAAGAAGTCAGCCACAAGACCACCCATGAGCGGTCCAAAGACGAGCCCCATAACCATAGACGCTTGGTATAAGCCCATCGCCCAAGGCACTTTATTCTCAGGTGTTATAAGGACAATAATAGCTAATCCTATCGGCACATAACCACCCACAACACCTTGCAAAATACGTAGAATCAATAATTGCATTGGCGTCTGTGTAAAAGCACAAGCTCCAACAGTAATCATCAAGATAAACAATATGAGCATCATCACCTTACGAGGGCCCCATTGATTTGCCTTACGAGACCAATAAGGTGCACTAAGTGCTACCATTAAAGGTGTAACCCCAGATACGATCCCTGCCCACATAGCCGCCTGTCCTTGATCATGAAGTCCTAGCTCAGCCAAAAACAATGGAATAAACGAAACTACCCCTATAATGGTTATACCGCCACCAACCTGTATGGTGCAGATTAAATATATAATTCGTTTCCAAGAAGAATCCATAATGACCTTCTTTCTTAACAATAACAAACAGCATATACTTACACAAATCCGTAGAATATATACTTATATTTCTATTGTATCGTAAAGAACAAAAAAAGACCATCTCTTCCTATAAAAGGTTTAGAGATGGTCTTTTCACCCTATAATTATCTCCATTTCAGGAGATCAAAGATAACGTTTACGTCCTATTATTTTTGTTTAAACATCCAATAGATGTAATAAATCACCACTGCATAGGTAAACACATCAATAGCAGGCATAAATGGAACCATTTTAGCGAGTCGACCAAAGCTATGGATATGAAGATTGGCTGCCACGATAGCCACTAAATTTAAACGATGAATCCAAATCTTAGTATTACGAGAAACGGATTTAGACATGTTACCAATCCAAGTAGTTAGATATAAAACCCCAAATACTAATGCGATGAGCATCGCTGCCGTAGATACATAACCAGTCCAGAATGTCATTGGTTTGTTTAAGGCCTTAAGGAAATAGACGTACCAATGAATACAAACCATCACAACGCTAACAATACCGACAATACGATGCACTTGGTACATCTCCGCAGGATTATATCGTTTTATAAACCATTTTGGTCTAGTCGCGATATACGTTAGCACCAGCCAAGATATATAAGGTACGAGTCCAAGATGACGTTTCCAGAGCCAAGGACCTTTACCAATGCTTAAATAACCGTATTCAAGCATCCCCATAAAGGCTAAGGACAATACCGCAATCCATATTAAAATATGGTATTTACTCTTAAACTGTTTTTTTACTACTTCTGCCATATAAACCTCTCTATGTCTTATACAAACTACCCGTATATATCTAGTTGGTCTAATGTAGCATGCTAACAATTTCAATCCACATAGCATTCTACTTAGAACTTAAAACTAATTAGTTATTAAATCCAGATCCATCCTAAAATTAGAACTAGAATTTGAAGTTGAGGTCTGCACGGTAGAAATCATTTACACGATTACCGTCTTGTGTTTTCGTATGGAAGCCATAGTATGCATTAATACCAATATTTTTCTCTGGTGCGTAAGATGCACCTAATAGCCATGCTTTATAACCTTCATACCGTGTTTTCTTCAATAAATCATTAGATTCATATTTTTGCGTTTTAAATACTGGAGCATTTTTAGCTTGATCAAAGTAATCTAAACGTACAGCCCAAGAGTTCTTCTTGTTAATTTTATAATCGCCCCATTTAGCGCCTACATTCCAAACATCGGAATCACTCAAGCCAGATGCTTTTACCCATTCCCCTTCAACGGCAAATTTACCAACATTGTAATGTGCATTGAAACCATATACATTATCAAAATCATTGTTTTTCAAGCCATTGCCCATACGAACGTTTGCAGTACCAACATGCGCGAACATACCGCCGAAGCCAAAGTGATCATTAACCGCTACATTGGCATTGATAAGACCTACATCACCGTTATCTTCTCTGCTAGTCTTAGAAAAACGGCCTGCAGTCATATAACCATATGCACCATTTAATGTAACCTTTTTACCTAGCTTCGCTGTAGCGCCTACACCATCAAAGTTGGAGCTATAAATCAAGCCACTACCAAATTTTTGACTGTAACGACCGGCGTCTACTACAACATTTTTACCAAACTTGTGCTCTACATAAATCAAATCCCAATTAGGCTCTACTGCTTTAGCACTATCACCTAGTTCAATAGAGCCTGTCGTAATACGAGCTTTCACGGAGGTGTTTTTATTAACCTTCGCATCGATACCTAAACGTACACGAGCAGTGGTTTTATCTTCGTAATCGTAACCATCGATCCCCTCTCTACCGATGTAGTTGATACGAGCATCACCAGTAACCTTTACATTGCCTACGCGGTCTTCCAATTTAGCTACACGTACACCAAGTGTATTCAACTCATTAGAAAATTCCTCTGCCAAACGATTCAACAATGCTTGTTGTTCAGCATTTGCACGATCTTGATTAGCCATGCCTTTTGCAATCATTTGAGCCATTTCGTAACGAGTAATGTTATTTTGACCTTTGAAAGTACCATCTGGATAACCATTGATAATACCAGCTGTAGCTAATTGATCTACAGCTTGGTAAGCCCAGCTATCGGACGGCACATCGGAAAACGGGTTAACAGCAAAAGCTGTAGCTACACCCATCACAGCTGCTACTGCAAAAACACTAGTCATTTTACATTTCATCATAACAAACCTCACACACTAAAAATAAGAAAAAATAAAATGAGTAGATAATGAATATATGAACTTAATTATCATTATCATACATAACACAGAAATAATAACAACTTTCATTAATAGAGTAAAGAGAAAATGTATATCAATCTCACAATCATATATACCTTTAACTAATAATATGGCCTATTTAATTCCCTAAACAATAAAAATATAACGAAAAAATCCCTTCTGTATAATACAGAAGGGATTTGTATGTATCTTATTATTTCTTTTTAAACATCAAGTAGATGCAGTAGATAACAAGGCCATATGTGATGATATCAAACACAGGAAGGAATGGTACCATTTTGGAGATACGTTTAAAGCCATGAATATGAACGGAAGCAGCTACCAATGCAACTAAGTTGAAACGATGCAGCCAAATACCAACATTACGGCTAGATGCAGTTACTTTTCTAAGTTTTGGAGTTAAAAATGCAAGGCCCGAGATTGTACCAATACTGAAGGAAGTAAGGGCTACATAGCCACCCCACCAACCGAGAACGGATTTAGCAGCTTTACCAAAATAGAGATATAAATGAAATGCAATAACAGCTACAGAAGCAATACCTAATGCACGGTGAATCTTGAACATTTCACCTAAGTTATAACGACTAGTAAACCATTTAGGGCGCGTTGCCAAATAAGTCATCACAATCCACGCGCAC
Source organism: uncultured Veillonella sp. (assembly GCF_963524655.1). Lineage (GTDB taxonomy): Bacteria > Bacillota > Negativicutes > Veillonellales > Veillonellaceae > Veillonella. Next base: position 483 of record NZ_CAURHA010000056.1, on the reverse strand, counting down.
CAAGGTACAAGGCCTGTATATACTTTATAGTTACCAAAGGCACGACCACTCTCAATGTACCCCCATTCCAACAAACCGATCATAATTAAAGAAAATACTGCAATCCATATAAAGATATGGTAAATACTCTTATACTGTTTCGTTTCCACTTGATTCATCTTAAACCTCTCTAACATAATTCTTGAAACGCCAATTTTACTTAATATATTTTATCATTTAAATTGAAATTTGTAGATTACTTTTATTAGATAGGTAGCATTCATTATAAGAATAATTCTAATTTAGCCTTGTATTCTAACTATATAAACAACTCCGAAGTGTTTCCGTAAAATAAGTAATTCAATCAGAAATAATGTTATGTTATGTTATGTCATGTTAAGTTAAATTATGTTATCTAAACTACGCTAACCAAAATTAGCAAATAAAAGGGCTCTATAATAAATGTTGGGGTGACACCACTACGGTGTCACTTCCAACATTATT
>NZ_CAURHA010000055.1:0-6645 GCF_963524655.1 uncultured Veillonella sp. | reverse complement strand
TTTTTACCGACCCCCAGTTTAACTGGGGGTTTAGTCATGCCTATTCGGCGTACAAGAATAAAAGCAGTACCTCGTAGTGAGGTACTGCTTTTATAATCTTATAATATGATATGGTTTTTTGTTATGTTGCTTATACTAATGTTATGTTAGATATAAAGTACATGGAATATAACACTGCGTAAGCTGAATTCACTTACAACGTAGGATGCTATAAAGAGTCTATATCCTGTACCATCGATGACAACAGGATCAATAGTTTTACTGTCACCTACCTTACGGAAGGTATCATATAAATGGTGTACCTCGGTTACTCCGTTTGGCATAGATACCTCTAAATCAAGACCATCGTTGATTAATTGGAAAGAGATGTCGTTGAATTTTGCAGAAGGCCTTTGATGTTCCACAATATTCGTATCAGTCACTTGTAAGTAAATATTAGGAATATAATTATTGTAACCTGTTACCGAAATAGCCTTTGGTAACTCCTTAGCCTCAAAATGAATACTCTCCAGTTGTTTTGTATTTGCTGGAGTGATAGGCGGTGTTTTTTCAGTATCTTTATTATCTTCCGTATTTTCTGTATCTTCAATATATGGATATTCATAAGATGTTCTATAAGTTAGGCCATATGAGTTAAAGGTTTCTACTATAGGAAGACGTACCTGCCATTGACCAGCTACTTTAGTGTAGGTTGCTAAATCTCTATATGTTGTATAGCCTACAACTGGCATAAATAAAATGGCGCCTAGTGCGAGAGCCATGACGGTAGTGTGTACAGATGGTGTTAATCGTTTAACAAGAGAGTACACATTGTATATCAAGAAGATTAGATTGAATGCACCTACATAGATTGTATTGAGCCATAATACAGGATCATTGATTAAACGCTTTCCTATGAGCGCTAAACAAATGGTAGTGAGGGTAATAAACAAGATACACAATATCCGTTGTGTTCGATTGCTTTCACTAGATCTAAAACTAGCCAAATAGAATAAGTAGAATAGAGTCACATACGGATAGTATGTGTAAAGAAAACGTGTGTCTAAGCGGAAGCCTAATAATATTAGTAATAAATAAATAGTAGCAAGAACCCCTGTTATGATGGATGCTTTTGGCAAAATAACGCCAAATACAATTGTGAAAAATGAACTAGGCTCAGGTGGTCCTGCAGGATCCTCTTTATACGTGCAGACCATAGTCATACAAATAAAAGCGTTTATAGATGCTAGTATTTTGAAAATCAAGTGGGTGAAGTCAAATGGTTCGTTGATGATGATGTAGAAGAACCATAGGCTTATGATGATGACAACATTATATATCGTAGAGGCAATACAGGTGATAAAAATCCGTTTAAGCCGGTTTATAATTTCACCGATGTAGTGTTTCCCTGTAGATGTGAAATATAATGCAATCATTGTATATAACCATAGGTAAGATATATTTTCTACGGCTAGTCTAATGCCTTGTACCTCATGAAAAGTTTCGTGAACAAAATAGAGCCATGTGCTGATGCCGATGCTTGCTAAGGTATATAAAATGGATAATTTTTGGTTTCGTGTTATATAGGTTTGTAATATAACGATGTAAAAAAACTGCATATACATTAATAGGTTCATGTGAGCAAACCAAGGGTGAGAAATGTATAGCGGCGTACACGAGAATATGGTGATTAATGCCAGTAATATAGGGTGCTGCGTCGCCAAATCTCGCAGTGAAGCCCTCACATGTTTAATTGCAAATTTCATAGATTTTCCACCTCTATAAATATCTTTTTTATCAGTAGTATACCTGTTCTTAGGTGAAAGTCTTATGAGGTTTATGTAATAGGAACTAAGGATAAGCTCAGTTAAGAAAAAAGCAGTACCTCGTAGTGAGGTACTGCTTTTATAGGTTTAATTATATAGTACATTAAATTTAAGTTTACGTGTATCGAATTGGTTTATGAAGTACGACGTAATCAATAGCTTGTATCCATTGCCTTCTATAATGATAGGATCGATAGCTGTTTTATCGACGGTAAGGAACTTATCATAAATATGATGCACCTCTGTTACTCCATTTGGTAAAGATACTTCTAGATCAAGGCCATGGTTAAGGAATTTGAAGGAAATAGAGTCGAAGTTAGCCGATTCTACTTGATATTCCTTAAGGTCTCTTTCATAGACTATTAATTCGATATTTTCAATGTATTTGTCGTAGCCTGCAATAGAAATAACCTTTGGTGCAGACAAAGCATCAAAATTGATATACTCGACGCGTCTGCCGTTTACTGGGTTTGTATCTGGCAGTTTTAAATCGTCCACAGGTACATATGGTGTGCCGTAATCTGTGAAGTTAGGATCAAAGGTAGCAGCTATTGGTAGGCTTGCATGCCATTTGCCATCAACTTTAGTATAGGTCACAAATTCACGATACGTTGTATAGCCTATGAATGGTGTCAAGAGAACAGCACCTAAGGCAAGAGCCATAATGGTGGTGTGGACAGAAGGTTTTAAACCCTTCACAAGAGAATATACATTGTGTGCTAAGAAAATTAGATTGAATGCACTTACGTAAATCGTATTGAGCCAGAGAATTGGTTCATTAATTACACGCTTACCGATAAGGGCTAAGCACAATGTAGTAAGGGTAATGAACAAGAAGCACAGGATTTGTTGTGTTCTGCTGCTTTCACTAGATCTAAAGCTAGCCAAGTAGAATAAGTAGAAAATAGCTACATACGGATAGTACGTGTAGAAGAACCGGGTGTCATCGCGAAGCCCCAACAGAATCAAGACTAAATAGATATTAGCTAGAATGCCTGTAATGATGGACGCCTTTGGCAAGATGATGCCGAATACAACGGTAAAGAATGAGTTTGGTGCGGGAGGACCTGCTGGATCCTCTTTATAAGAACATACCATAGATAGACAAATGAATATATTAATGGATGCAAGCACCTTAAAAATAGTTTCTTCAACATCGAATGGTTGGTCTATGATGATGAAGAAGAACCATAAACTCATAATGATAACAATGTTATATAACGTTGACGTAACAAGGGTGATACCAATTCGCTTGATGCGGTTGATGATTTCGCCGATGTAGTGTTCACCGGGCGATGTGAAATATAAGGCAATCATGGAGTACAGCCATAGGAAGGATATATTTTCCGTAGCTAGCTCAATGCCCCGCACATAGCCATAGGTTTCGTGAATCATATAAAGGCCGACGCTGATTCCGATACTTACCAAGGTATATAATATGGAAAACTTTCGTGCCCTTGTTATATAGCTTTGTAATATAACGATAAAGAAATACAGTGAGTATAGCTTAATGTCGATGTCGGAAAACCAGTCTTGTTCAATATACAACGGCGTACATGAAAATACGGCAATCAATGCCAGTAATATTGGCGACTGCGTTGCTAGGTCCCGTAGCGAAGACCATAAATGTTTAATGGCAAATTTCATAGATGTTCTCTCCCTCTATAAATATAAATACTCCCTCTTATTATTAGTATACCTGTTTTCTGGTGAAAGTCCTATGAGGTTTTACATGGTCTTAAATATACATTACAATAGCACTAAGAAGTAATTTTCAGAGAAACGAGGTTGTCACATGGAATTCTCTTATTTTTTACCTGTAAATATCCAATTTGGTTGGAATAAAGTAGATAGCGTTGCTGATTTTGTTGCGCCCTATGGCAAGAAAGCCCTCGTCGTAACAGGTCGCACTAGTGCGAAAAAATCTGGTTTGTATGACCGTGTGGTAGCGAAATTAGAGGCGGCTCATATTAACCATGTGCTGTTTGATCAAGTTGATGCCAATCCATTAACGACGACTGCTTTAGATGGTGCAGCCGTGGCTAAAACTGAAAGCTGTGACGTAGTTATCGCCATCGGCGGTGGGTCCATTATGGACTGTGCAAAGGGGATAGCCTTCATGGCGGTTAACGAAGGAGATATTAACGACTATATCTTCAACCGTAAAACAAGTGACAATGCATTACCTCTCGTTGTCATTCCAACGACATGTGGTACAGGCTCTGAAGGTAATGGCTTTGGCGTGCTTACTAATCCTGAAACAGGGGATAAGAAATCCTTGCGCTGTAACGCCATCGTGCCTAAGGTTTCTATCGTAGATCCCGGTGTGATGGGCACCATGCCACCTCATGTGTTGGCCTCCGTTGGTTTTGATGCACTATGCCATAATATTGAGGCTTACACATCTAAAACGGCACAACCTTTTACTGATGCATTATCCTATTATGCAGTTACATTATTAGCACAATATCTGGTGCCTCTATATAAACATGTGAAAGCCGTTGCCAACAGCAAACCTGAAGTGCTGAGCGAAAAACAACTCACAAAGGCTTGGGAAGCTGTAACCCTTGCTAGTACCATTGGCGGTATGGTAATCAATACGGCCGGTGTAACACTAGCCCATGGTATGGAACACCCTGCCAGTGGTCTTAAAGATATTACACACGGTGTGGGCCTTGCCGTTATTGAACCTGTGGTAGTGGAATACACGTGGAGTGCTAATCCTGATAAATTTGGTGCATTGGCTCGTATCTTTAACCATGGCGATGGCTCTGAATTAGGTGAAGCGTTACGTTTTATCGTACATGACCTGGACCTTACTACAAACCTTACAGAATTAGGCTTTACGAAAAAAGACATTCCTTGGCTTGTCGATAACGTGTATGTCGTAGCTACCGGCAATATTGCTAATACAGTGGCCGATGTGAGTCAGGAAGATATAGAAATGTTGTATAAGAAAATGTTCTAAGTATTGTCATGATAGGAGAGAATTTTGTTCCAAGGATTTTATGGCCTATTAACGGTTATGCTATGCGTGTTGTTTGCAATTGTGGTAGCGCTATTTAACATAGCACCTATTACATACATGGTTTTTGGTATAGCCATAGTATTGAGTGTGTTACTGCAATATGGTCGCTTTAAGAAACGAACCATATCTGAAAAAGCTCATATACGACTAGTTTTGGGTTTTTTTTTTTTTATAAATCTTTGTATTTGTTTGTTTTTTTTTGTTTGTATTCAATTTTATAATCAAACGACTCGTGATCAAACTGATGGTTTTGAGTTTAGTACGATGGATTGGAAACGTGGTTGGCCTAATAGTGAAGAATTGCCGGAGGGGTTAAAACGACCAGAGAAACTTCCAGAAGGTATTTATAGAGCGTCTGCTTTTCGTAGTGATTTAGTATGGGCTAATGCATATCGAGAAAGATATACAGTACTTGAAGGAGACCTTAAAGTAATCTCACAATATGAAGCGATAGCTAAGCAAAATGCAGCTTATACAGCGCAAATTGATGCGGATGGTGTATTGCGTGATTTAGATACTGGGGAGAAAAAGCGTTTTATATCTCACCCAAATAGCTATAATATTATAGAAAGTATAGGAGAAGAACCTTTAAATTTGCCGCAACGGAATTTTATAGAGTGGTTGCGCTTTGCACCCCGAAAAGAAACAAAAACAGTAGTCAAGGATACATATAATTCTACGCGGAATCATAGATTATATGTATTTGTTGATGATGGTAATACAAAGAGACCTCATTTTGTGGAACTTTTGATTAGTAATGATGGGACACGGGCGGTGTTTTATCAATCTAAGTAACTTGAATAGGTGTTGTTGTGGAGAGTGTATATGCGACAGTGTTTAATGTATTTAAAGAATTTGTTTACTGAGCCTCCATATAGAAAAAGTATATGGTTCTTTATAATTCTTTGGATACTAACATTTTTGTTTTCGGATGAGATATCATATTCTGGGTTATACTATCTGATTTTGTTAGTAGCTACGATTGTGTTATTGCTTGAAAAATGTGGAGTAATCGATAGTGAGAAAGCTATACGAAAAAGATTTTTAACATATTTTTATGTAATCTTTTTTCTGTGTATGCTTCCTACATTAGCTGTTACTTTAGTATTTTCTGCTGTAGGGATATCCCATTATGATACACAACGATGGCACTCTACATGGCCTTCATCTAAGGCGGGGTATATTCCACCTCCATTACAAACACCTAAGTTTTTACCAGGGAGTTTGAAAGTGATTTCTTCTGCTGAAGTAATTGGAATAGGTGGAAATCAAAGATGTTTAGTATTAGATGGTGATAAAGCTACGATTTCAAGGTATGAGGAAACAGTTAAATCTAATGCTTGGTATTCGTTTATAAATGGCAGAGACAAAGATACTACAGTTGAAGGACTTAATTCCTTTACATATCCAAAAGATAAAAATGTATTGGTTAGTGATATAGACAATTATTATGAGATTATCACCATTCAACGACAAAACTGGAAATTATTTCCCTGGATAATTGATGGTACACAAAGTGTCGGTGATGATCCTAATGAAGATTATTATTATAGTACTCGGATATCGGCTGATAAATATGTAGTATATGTTGTTTATCATAACTTTGATCAAGACCAGCCTAGAGTCATTTGCTTTATGTTTAATCCAGAGCGAACTCGAATGATTACTGTAGATATAGATATGTATCATTAGTATTTATCTACTTTGATTTTATGAGTTAAAGTGGTTTACTAATTAAATATATTAATCCTTATATCAAATTATTTAAGTTTGACAGTGTTAAATCATATCTTTATAATGTGATTTTATAAG
>NZ_CAURHA010000054.1:0-7443 GCF_963524655.1 uncultured Veillonella sp. | reverse complement strand
TATGTTCAATCATATTGATTGATTACCTATCATTGTTCAGTTTTCAAAGATCTGTACCAGTCTCTACTATCTTCTTTCGAAGCGTTTCATCAACTGGCGACTTGATTATTCTATCAAGTTCAGCTCATTCCGTCAAGCACTTTTTCAAAACTTTTTTAGAAGTTTTTTTGTGCTCATCGTTTGTGCTGTGTCCTAACGACTTGTATAGTATAGCACAAATTAAATAATCGTCAACATATAAAAGCATTATTTTTGCAACTTCATTTTAAATTCACTACATCTAATCATAAGCATACCTTAATTCCTCATTAATTTAGGTTTTAAATTGTATAACATCTTTTTTCAATCACTTTAGTTCATTTTATTTTTAACTAACTTTTCCTAATTACTACTAAAGCTAAATAAAAAAACCTCTCTAGACTGTATCCTAGAGAGGTTCAGTACTTTCACCATTATTATAGTAAAAGCAGTTCATATATTATTGTTGTTTGATATATTATTGTTGATTACGTACGTCGTTTTTGTTACGGCTCTTCCAGATAGCCCATAAGGATGTCGCTACGCAGATAGAGGAGTACGCACCACTAGCAAAGCCGATGATCATACAAAGCGCAAAGTTCTTCGTTGTATCTCCACCAAATACATAAAGAGATACGCAGGCAAACATAACAGTTGCCAATGTATAGAAACTACGATGAATACTTTGTGTAACAGAGGCGTTTGCAAGGTCTGCAAATGTATCAGAACGTTTATGCGTATGTGTATTTTCACGAACGCGGTCGAAGATAACTACAGACTCATTCATGGAATAACCTACAACTGTAAGTACAGCTGCCAAGAAAGATGCATCAATTTCCAATTGGAAATAAGAGAATACACCAAGTACCATAATCAAGTCATGGAAAATCGCAATCAACGCAGAGATTGCTACTTTATATTCAAATCGATAAGAAATATAAATTGCTAACGCCAAGAATGCAATGAGAAGGTTGGTTAACGCATGTTCTGTTACTTCAGAACCGATAACAGCACCTACTGTTTCAATACGCTTAACAGTATTTTGACCAACGTTTTTAGTCAAAGACTCAACAACGGCAGCGCTTTCACTAGATTCAAGGTTACGAGTACGGATCATTACATCCTTACCAGATGTATCACCTGTAGTATCACCAGAAAGTTGAATTTGTGCGTTTTCAAGATTGTATTCTTTCAAAACATCACGAACTTGGCTAACTTCTACAGGTTGTTCAAATACTACTTCAACAATCGTACCACCTGTGTAGTCGATACCAAAGTTAAAACCTTTCATGAATATCGATATTAAGCTAATGATTACAAGGATGGAGGAAATAGCAAACCACCAACGATGATGTTTAACTACGTTTAATGTCATTTGCGTTTACCTCCTTTCAATACTTTTGGTGCAAATGCGTCAGCACTTGTGCTTGGAGAAATATTCGCACCAAACCAGAATGGATGGTTTGTAAAATTACATTCAATTAACATGCGCAATAAGAAACGGCTTACGATAATTGCTGTAAACATACTTACTACTACGCCCACACCTAAGCTGATAGCAAAGCCTTTTACAGGGCCAGAACCTAAAACAGTTAAGATACCAGCTGTGATGATAACGGATACGTTCGCATCTGTAATAGTTGCCAACGCACGGCTGAAACCAGCCTCCATAGATACGCGCATAGATTTACCAGAGAATACCTCTTCTTTGAAACGTTCAAAGATAAGGATGTTCGCATCTACCGCCACACCCATGGACAAGATAATACCTGCGATACCAGGTAACGTCATTGTAGCACTAAAACCTTTACCTAATACTAGGAGTAAAAGCATTACATATACAAGCAATGCAATATTAGCTACGATACCGGATAAGCGATATAAAATAACCAAGAAAATCATGATCATCGCAATACCAGCACTGAAAGCTACTATGGATTTGTCTTTGGAGTCTTGCCCCAGAGAAGGACCTACTGTACGCACCTCTAATACATTAATTTTAACAGGCAATGCACCAGAACGTAATAAGATAGCTAAATCTTTAGCTTCTTCTAAGCTTTGACTACCAGAAATTGTTGCTTTACCACCTGTAATCGCTTGTTGTACTACAGGATTAGTCAATTCTTGACCGTCTAATGTAATCGCAATGCGACGGCCGATATTTTTAGAAGTCAAGTCAGCAAACTTTTTAGCCCCTTCATCACTTAACTCAATGGCAACAAGTGGTTGTTTGTTTTGACCTAATTCTTCTTTCGCATCTTTTAAATCATCACCAGTCATAACAGTTTGGCCTTGGTCATTTTTAAATTCCAACACCGCTGTTTTACCGATACGTTTAATCGCTTCGTCAGGATCTTTTACACCTGGCAATTCGATGATAATACGACGAGCACCTTCACGTTGTACTAATGGTTCAGATAAACCCATTTCATTAATACGACGCTCTAAGATTTGCTTTGCCCGTTCAACTGCATCATTGTCAGCTTTACCAGTTGCAGAATCTTCTGCTTCCAATACGATATGCGTACCACCTTGCAAATCAAGGCCTTGTTTCAAAGAACCCGCTAAAGGTTCAATACAATACGCAAAAGTACCAATGATGACAGCAACGACTACTAAAAACTTGATAATAGCTTTACCGTTCAAAATAGTTGCTCCCTTCTACTATACACAATGTATAACGCCCTGCTCTGTCACAATTTTGCTCATCCGTTGGTCCAATGCATCCATAGGAATTGGTGTATCCCACAATTGTACTGACCAACATACGCCCATAAATGTACTTGGTGAAAGTTCCTTGAGAAATCGATCATAATACCCATTCCCCATCCCCATGCGACCACCTTGACGGTCAAAGCCAGCACCAGGCACTAAAATCAAATCCAAGTCATGTGGATTAATAACCTCGTATGGCTCAGAGGGAATGCGTATATTTAACACACCCCGAGTGATAGATTCTAGAGACTTGAGACGAACTGCAATCATTGTCGTCTTATCTGTACAAACTGGAACATATACGGATTTACCATGTTCTAAAGCATGACGAATCACATCGTCTAAATTGGCCTCCTTGGGCATCGCCAAATAGGCCATAATGCTATTGGCTGATTTATATTCAGGACAGTTGACAATCTGCTCCGTCAATAGAGTCGTCCACGTATTACAATCAGCAACGGATAAAGCAGCGCGCTGGGACTTGCACGCCCGGCGCACTGCTTCCTTTGTATTCATTATTTTTCTTCCTTGTTTTTCTTAGAAAGTACGTTAGCAATTGCAGAACGCGCAAAGGTTAACTCCACTTTTTCAGATACTTGAACCTTTACTTTTTCATCATCAAGTTCAACGATTTCACCATAAATACCGCCTATAGTAACGATTTTTTGACCTTTTTTCAAGCTACCTAACAAGTTAGCGCGTTCTTTTTGTTGTTTCTTTTGTGGACGCCACAACAAGAAGTAAAAGATTACCACCATTAATAAAATAGGCCAGCTAGTTTGCAGCACTTGTAAAATATCTTCCATGTTATCCTCCTAGTTTAATAAATATGTATTTCTTTTCTAGTATAGCCACCTAATATAGATTTGACTAGACTTAATTACTATTTTTTGAAGCTATCCCAAAATTGCATTCTAAATTGAGGGAACCGATCTTCTAAGATGGCTTGTCGCATTTGACGCATAAACTCTAATAAGAAGTAGAGATTATGATACGTTACAAGACGCAATGCTAATATTTCTTCCGCCTTATACAAATGACGAATGTAAGCGCGAGAATAATTTTTACATGTATAGCATTGGCAGCCTTCTTCCAAAGGACCCCAATCATGAGCAAACTGAGCATTTCGAATATTAAGACGACCACTCCAAGTCATAGCCATACCATTTCGAGCAACACGAGTTGGATAGACGCAGTCGAACATGTCTATACCACGTGCCACGCCTTCTACTAGACAGTCTGCAGTACCAACGCCCATCAAATAGCGTGCTTTATTTGTTGGCAATAGTGGTGTAGTATACTCAAGAATTTCATTCATCAAATCATGCGGTTCACCTACAGACAAACCACCGATACTATAACCTTCAAAGTCCATAGCTACTAGCTCTTCCGCACTTTGTTTACGCAAGTCTTTGTACATGCCACCTTGCACGATACCAAACATACCTTGACGGTCATGAGCCTTACGAGCCTCTTGGCAACGATGAGCCCAACGTGTGGTACGCGCCGTAGAGCGCTTCGCATAATCGTGATCTGCAGGATATGGAATACATTCATCAAAGGCCATCGCAATATCAGAACCTAATTGTTCTTGTACCTTTGTAGCCACCTCTGGAGATAGGAACTGTTTAGAACCATCGATATGAGATCTAAAGGTTACACCCTCCTCAGTGATTTTACGCATATCACCTAAACTGAAAACTTGGAACCCACCGCTATCAGTCAATATGGCTTGATCCCAGTTCATAAATTTATGTAAGCCACCAGCTTCTTCTACTAGTTCAGGACCAGGACGAAGGAATAAATGGTATGTATTACTCAAAATAACTTGAGACCCCATCGCCTTTAATTCCTCTGGCGTCATAGTTTTAACTGTAGCTTGTGTACCTACAGGCATAAACATAGGTGTTTGGAAGGTGCCATGTGGCGTATGCAGTAAACCCGCCCGTGCCCCCGTATGAGGACATGTTTTTTGTAATTCATAAGTAATACTCGCCATGGTCCCTCCTAACGAATAAACATAGCATCACCAAAGCTAAAGAAGCGATACCGCTCTTTTACAGCCTCTTCATAGGCCGCTAAACAATGGTCACGACCAGCCAATGCGCTAATTAACATTAATAATGTAGATTGAGGCAAGTGGAAATTCGTTACCAATGCATCAATCATCTTAAATTTGTAGCCAGGATAGATAAAGATTTGTGTGGTCCCACTAATCCCTTGCAGTACCCCATCATCATTAGTAGCAGATTCAAGAGTACGTACCGATGTAGTCCCCACTGCAATAATACGAGAGCCTTTTTGTTTAGCTGCATTAATACGGTCTGCTGTATCTTGTGACACTACGAAGGACTCACTATGCATTTCATGATCCTCAATAGTCTCTGCCGATACAGGCCTAAAGGTACCTAATCCAACGTGCAAGGTTACAAACTCAAGCTCTACGCCTTTAGCTTTTATTTTTTCTAAAAGCTCTGGTGTAAAGTGTAGACCTGCAGTTGGCGCCGCAGCAGAACCTTTCTCCTTAGCATATACCGTTTGATAACGATCTTTATCTTCTAACTTTTCATGAATATATGGAGGTAATGGCATTTCACCAATTTCTTGTATCACATCATCAAATACACCATTGCAAGTGAACTCAATGATACGGCCTCCAAATTCAGTCTTATCTATTACAATCCCACTTAAGCGGTCGTCAAACTCTATGACTTGACCAACAGGACATTTTTTACCAGGTTTAACAAGGCATTCCCAGCGGTTTTCACCACACGGCGTTAGGAGTAATACCTCAACCTTGCCACCAGAGCCTTGACGATGTCCATATAATCTCGCAGGGATAACCTTCGTATTATTAAATACGAGTACATCGCCTTCGTGGAGTTCTTCTAGCAAATCGTAAAAATGCTCTTTATGCACAACTTCACCCGTTACTTTGTCCAAGGTTAAGAGTCGCGCTGTATCACGAGGCTCTACAGGGTGCTGAGCAATCAGTTCCTCTGGCAATTCATAATCAAAATCTGTAACTTTCATCGCAATCCTTATTAGTACATTTTCTTCAATGTAATGCCACTATAGTAGTGACGCAAAATAGTTTGGTAATAATTAGCATCCCCTGGAGTAGCGCGCTTAGCCATTTCCGCAGCGCCCCATTGAGACATACCAAGACCATGTCCCCAACCGTGGCCTTTAATATAGACAGTATCATTATTGCCCGTAAAGTTATGATATGCCTTACCCGTGCCTTTAGCAGGGTTGTGATTTACATAGAAATCAAATAGTGTAGATTTTAAACCTAAAATACTACGCAAGGAATCGCCATCTACTGTCGTCTTTCCAGAGGTGCCTATGAAAGTAGCACTCTTAATACGTCCAGACACGCCTCTGTCAGATGTTTGTTGACCAGGATTGCCAAGAGGAGTCAATTGAATACTCTTCAATTTGCCCACACCTTTACTTGCTGCATTGAGCTTACTTTCAAGAGCTTGACGAGATGTAGTAACGGTCCAGTTTGATGTAGATGTGCCAGTACTATAGTCTTTTACACCTTTCAAATATGGAATGTCATTCCCCCAAACATTGACGCTATCCTCTGTATAACCGCCACCATCGGAGTGGAATAAAGCATTGATAGGACGTTGGTTATACAGCATAACTACGCCTTTAGTTTTATTTACTGCATTTGTTGTCGCTTGGTACTCGCCACTCACACCACTATATACTTGGTGATCCGTGGAATTGCTCACATCATACAATTTACCTTTATTTTGTTCCATCGTATGAAGAGCATAGGTACGAGCTGCTACAGCTTGAGCCTCTAAAGCAGCTGCAGGCCAAGATGGTACTACCTCTTGTGGCACAACCCCATAGAGATAATCCTCAAGAGGAACAGAGTTAATCACCATCATTGTACCGTTATTAGCACGTAATGTAAGTCCACCGCGGTACCCTTTGCCTTCAAACAAGAATGGGGCATCACTATTAGTAGGTTTCAATGTAACTACTGTATCAATAGCCTTGCCATTGACAGCGATCTTACCACCTCGAACACCAATTGATGTACCACGATTAGCACTTATCGTACTAACTTGACCATTGCCACTGTTCAACACAACCATATTTGCTGTAGATGTAACAGTAGCATCAGAACTACGACTACCTAATAGAACACGTACATTTGGCACATGTTCGATTCGCTCTGTAGCAGGTGTCATCACAGAACCTACTTTATTACGAGTAATCACAGCTGTATTAGCTTTAATACTATCCGCTTCCGTTGTTTTCACTACCTTAGGAGTAGTTTGTTTTGAAGTAGCTGGCTTTTGAGCTATTGGTTTAGCGCCCGTAGCTACAGGTTTAGCAACTGGCTTTGGAGCAGTACCTGCAGGTTTTGCAACTGCTGTTGATTTAGCAGTGCTAACTGTTTTAACAGTCGTTGCTGGCTTAGCTGCAGTACTAGGCTTTGCTGCAGTACTAGGCTTTGCCGCATTCACCGGCTTAGCACTAGGTTTTGCCACAGTAGGTGTAGCAGTAGACTTAGAAGTCGTTTTCGCTACAGGCTTTGCAACGGGTTTCGTTACAAGAGGACGAAAACTAGATTTCTTCGTCGTATTTACTTTCGATACAAAACAACAACAAACACAACAAAAACCAGAAGGCAAAAACCCCACAAAAACAAAAAAAAACACCAAACAACCCCCCACAGCAACA
>NZ_CAURHA010000053.1:0-7733 GCF_963524655.1 uncultured Veillonella sp. | reverse complement strand
TACAGTTACAGTTACAGTTACAGTTACAGTTACAGTTACAGTTACAGTTACAGTTGATTATAAAACGATATGGCGGTCATCACACATAACCGCCATATAGATTAGCAACTTTCTAAGAATTCTTTAATCTTAGGATTTGCCTGTAATGTTTCCATTTCTTCTGAGGATAATAGTTTAACCTTATCCCGCTCTTGGTTTACCAAACATAGGAAACCAATATAGTCCCCTTTATTGGCGCGGAACTGATGAATTGTCTTGCCTGGAATTTCAATGAAATCACCAGACTCTACATCATGAATTTCGTCTCCTAATAAAAGCTGCCCTTTGCCGCGGAATATCATAACCATATGCGTATGCTCGTGATATTCTAATGTGGAATAGCCTCCTGGCAAACATTCAAAATAACGGAATTGGCATGGAATATCATAAGCACCATCGTATAGCACTTGACGTGTTACATCTTTAAAAGGACTACCATCTTGTTTATATACCAAGGTGTCGACGCCATCCCACTTGAAATTTTTAGCATCAAACTTGCGTATCATATTTTACCTCTTCATACAAAAAAGTGCTGCATCGAAACAGTGTTTCAATACAGCACCAAAGGTTCGATTATTTGAAGAAACGTTTCAAGGTTCCCATTAAACCATGACTATGTTGTTGTACACCATCTGCAACTCCTGTTACTTCAAAGCCAGTTTTTTCAATAGCCATAGAAATAACCTCTACTGCAGATTTAGTAGGATCAAAAGAAATCGTTACAGTTTTATCGTCCAAATTTACTTCTGAGCTCAATACACCTGGTAGCGCAAGAGATGCCCCTTCTACTGCTTCCTTACAATTGTTGCACATCATACCAGGTACATTAAATACCTTTGTTACAACGCCATTATCTTCACCGCAACCACAATCTTTGCACATAGTAATACCTCCTATTAATCGTTAGCTTCTTTATGTTTATCGTCGTTTTTAGCCCCTGCTGTTACGTCGATAGTAGTCGCTTTTTTAACGGCTTCTTTCGTTTCATCAACAGCTTTTTTAGGGCCGGAAATAGCATCTTTAAATTCATTGATGCCCTTACCAATAGCTTTACCTACTTCAGGTAATTTACCAGGTCCGAAGATAACTAGAGCGATCACTAATATAACTATTAATTCAGGTGTTCCTATAGATCCCATATGTATCTCCTTTATATTTACTAAAACTTATATCTTTTAGTGTACATCATTATAGGCTGCCTTGTCCACATACCAAGTGGCTTCTTGTGAAAGCACTGCCCCAGGTAGTACGCGACCAATGCGTTTTTCCCAAGGTAAATCCTCATAATCCTCGCGTTGGTACAACACCTTAGTAAGTGCGGTTTTCTTGCTTTCACCAGTCACAGTGAACCAAACAGCATCGGATTTAGCAAGGAAAGAAAAGGTCATAGAAATACGTTCCCATACCTTGCCATCCTCTACTGCCACTACCTCTTGATCTGCCACGCGAAGTGCGTGAGAGCCTGCAAACAGCCCTGCTGTATGCCCATCTTCGCCTAGATCGAGCAATGCTAAATCGAGGCCAGATTTCTTGCAAGCCTTGAGCACATTCTTAATCTCTTTCTGATATTCCTCAGCCGCCTCTACAACGGTTCTAGAATCCGTATTAATTGGCAAGAAATGAGCCGCCCCTTTTGCCTTACAAAGCAAATGGGGTTTAACGCGATTAAAATAATTATCCTCGTGAGTTTGCGGCAAGAAACGCTCGTCAGTCCACACAAAGAATATGCGCTCCCAGTTGAGGCGCTCAATATATTCAGGGGAATTAAGCAATTCTAACAAACCATTAACAACAGTGCCACCTGTGATACCAACAATGCACGATTCCGTGCGGCTAATCTCTTCATTGGTAAAAGCAATGAAATCCTCCGCTAATACTTGGACTACATCACTAGGACTGTCATAACATTTAATTGTATTTTGAGCCATGTAATAATGACCTCCTAAACTATTATAATAGTACTATTATATACACTTTTGCATCGTAATGAAAGCAAAAACCGATGTAACTCAATATAGGGAGCCACATCGGTTCGAATTATATTAGTAACTGCTTATAAATTACATGATATTTGGTACAATTACAAGAGGATAATTATTATTTTTGACCAAATTTAGGGCGACGACGCTCTGTGAAAGCCAGAACTCCCTCTTTGAAGTCCTCGGAAAGACCTAATTCACATTGGTTTTCTACTTCAAATTTCTTGTATTCTTCCCAGCCAGCTAAGAAACTATTCCACATCATTTCCTTCATAACGCGGTAAGATTGTGCAGGACCTTTAGCTAACTTTTCTACAAGACGTCTTGTGGCCGTTTCTAAATCTTCTAATTCACAAACTTTATATACAAAGCCAAGTTCTTTTCCTTTTTCAGCAGATACGGCTTCACCAGTCATAACGATATGCATAGCACGGTTCATACCAATAGATCGAGTCAACAAGAATAAACCACCTGCATCAGGAGCAAGACCTACGTTTACGAAAGCTTGAATAAAGCGTACGTTATTAGCAGCTACAACAAAATCGGCAGCCAATGCCATGTTAAAGGCCGCACCTGCTGCAGCACCTTGAAGGCTCATGATAACAGGTTTAGGTAAACGTTTCAGAGCCATAGAAATCTGAGCTACAAGCTCAACGATTTCAAATAAAGACTCTGTATCGCCTTCGTTTACAGCGCGTTCCATTTCTGTTAAATCGCCACCAGCAGAGAATACCTTGCCTTCAGCATTAATAAGCAATGCACGAACACTATCATCTTTATGTGCTTTATTTAAAACCTCAAGGATCTCCTTGCACATCTCGATATTAAAACCATTAGCCACTGTAGGGCGATTAAATGTCAACGTACCTATGCCGTTGTCCACTACGTATTGAATTGTATTATAAATCATATGATTTCTCCTATATGAAAATCTATTTTCGAAAAAATTCGATTATTATATATCTATTATAGGAGAATTAAATGTCCCTGTAAATGATAGAATTACATAACCCAATAAAATCAAAATAATACTATTATCCTATAAGCTATAAGCCATAAACTAAAAATAAGACCTAAGCTATAAGCAGTCTATAATGCAAAAACACCTGCAGACATTGTCTGCAGGTGTAATAACCTGTATTCCAAATATTAACGTTTGGAGAATTGGCTTGCTTTGCGGGCTTTTTTAAGACCGTATTTTTTACGTTCTTTCATACGTGGGTCACGAGTCAAGAAGCCAGCTTTTTTCAAAGATTGACGAAGTTCGCCATCTACGTCCAATAACGCACGGGAGATACCGTGACGAATTGCACCAGCTTGACCGGAAGGACCGCCACCAGCTACAGTTGCGATAACATCATATTGTTCAACTGTGTTAGTCAAATTCAAAGGTTGTTTTACGATCAATTCCAAAGTTTGGCGACCGAAATAATCATTAAGTTCACGTTTGTTAACAGTGATTTTACCTGTGCCCGGTACCAGACGAACTCTAGCAACGGAAGATTTTCTACGACCAGTGCCGTAATATTGTGCTACTGCCATTATATGTTCCTCCCTCTAGATTATCGTACGGAAATTTCTAATACTTCTGGTTTTTGAGCTGCATGTGGATGCTCAGGACCAGCGTATACGTTTAATTTACGGTATTGTTGTGCACCCAATTTATTTTTTGGAAGCATACCACGAACTGCCATCTCAACAACACGTTCAGGTTGTTTTTCAAGCATCATAGCCAATTTAGTGAAACGAGCACCACCTGGATAACCAGAATGACGGAAGTATTCCTTTTGCTCTAATTTTTTACCAGTTACGCGAATTTTTTCTGCGTTTACAACGATCACATGGTCACCAGTGTCTACGTGTGGTGTGAAAGTTGGTTTATTTTTGCCCCGAAGAACTTTTGCAACTTCGGCAGCAAGGCGTCCTAAAGTTTTACCTTCAGCGTCAACAACATACCATTTCCGTTCGATTGTGTTCGGATTGGCCATAAATGTAGTTTTCATGCTGCATATCCTCCTAATAACGTCATAATTCTACCAAAATCAGCTTGTCCTTTGCTTCCGGGGCTAATGGAAACACGACTAAAGCTTACTCAAAATAGTATACAGATTTTATGGGTTTGTGTCAATTAAAAGTTACTATGATTTTTACCTTTGTAGAAGATAGATTTTATATTTACTTTCATTTAATTGAAAAATCTAAATACTCAAGATGAAATACTAAACCATGTTCCTGTAACAAGCCGATATAATAGATACAATACTAAATCAAAAAAGCCATAAATCAATATTAAAGACTAATATGCTCAACAACCATATAATTATCAAATAAGATGCTTGCCTAACATAATGTTTTCTTTGTGTAGTATATTCTATTCGTTTAATCTCTTTAAGATTATATGCTCGATATTCTAATAAGTGATTATGTATATTAAATGATAATAATACATCTAATAGTACAACACCTAAGAGTATGCGTTCCGATAATGTAAACTGAAAGAAATCAACGGAGCCAATAAAGTAAGATGATACTATGAGTGCTAACGAAAACAAGATATTAACAAGGCTCAACCAATTATACCAAGCATAATCCCGACCTATTGTATAAGTTACAAAGCCATATTTTTTTAAGATTTCCAATAATACTTTTATAAGAAAATATATAAGAAAAATAATTAGAGATATCATCATTATAAGATGACTAAATGATATATTTTCAATATATGATAATAAAAACATATTCTACCAAAGTACCTCTTTAATTAAAACGGCCAATACTTTCTAGCTTTCTCTCTGCTGCAGAAGAAATATTCTATATTTACTTTCATTTAATTGAAAAATCTAAATACTCAAGATTAAGTACCAAACCATGTCCCTGTAACAAGCCGATATAATAAATACAAAACCATTATTAAAAACAACATCCCACTAATAAGCCTAAAAATCAATATCATAATTGGGCTTTCATTGTAACTGTTATCAGGAGAGTATAAGCCCAATAATAAAGGATTATATATGCCGATTCCAGTTACAATGAGACCAAATATACAGACATAAAACTGTGGATCAATATTTCGAAAAAATCTAATTAATTCACTCATTTATATACTCAAAACAATCTTTTAGTAATAATACAAACAACACAATATATACAAAAACCCGCAGTGCATAGCACTGCGGGCAATAGCGCCAAATTATTTGGAGTACAATTCGACGATAAGTGTTTCGTTAACTTCGATAGGAAGTTCTTCACGTTGAGGAAGACGAGTGAATGTAGCTTTGAAGCCTTCTAAGTCTTTTTCAATGTAAGGAAGTTCGAAAGAACGAAGTTCTTGGAAGTTAGTTTTGAACATTTCGTTGTCGCGGGAAGCTTCACGAAGTTCAATAACGTCACCTGGTTTGCAGGAGTAGGATGGAATGTCTACACGACGACCATTTACCAAAATATGGCCATGGTTTACCATTTGACGAGCTTGACGAATGGAGTTACCAAAGCCGATGCGATATACAAGGTTATCAAGACGTTGTTCCAAAAGGATCAACATGTTTTCACCTGTAACACCTTGCATTTTTTTCGCTTTATCATAATAGCGTACGAACTGGCGTTCTAGCAAGTTGTAGTAAGCTTTAACTTTTTGTTTTTCTAATAATTGTGTGCCATACTCAGACATTTTTTTCTGACGTTGGTCTTTTTTGACGCGATTCAAGGCTTTTGCGTGACCGAATACGTTCACACCAAAGCGACGACAAAGTTTGAATCGAGCCTCTCTTCTCGTTGCCATGTGATTATCACCTCATAGTTGAATAAAAAACTTGTACCGACACATAATGGTACCCATGTATAATATCATTTTCATTTACTTATGTCAATTAATGATAATTGTGAAAGTTATTGAAATAAGTGCATAATCACAATTTTTAATTAATCTTTTTTATGATAATAGTACACGCTATATCGATTGTGCATGCTTCATCATATTTTATAGATTTAGATGAAAAAACAATTATAGTATGCTACAATATGAATAAGTAAGGTAATAGTTATCATTGGATTCTTATTACAAAATTGGGGGAACAACATGAAAGAGTTACCTACAATGCAAGAGCTACAAAGTTTTATTACTTATAATAAAACAGGAAGCTTTACATTAGCAGCACAATCTATGAATATTACACAATCAGCTTTCAGCGCTCAAATGAAAAAATTAGAGCGTTTAGTTGGTGTGAAATTAATCTCCCGTTCTACAAGAGGTAGCCGTTTAACGCCAGAAGGCGAATTATTCTTACCAGAAGCAGAACAAGTTCTCGATACATTAGAACGTGCTATTCAATCCATCCGCCTAGCAAGCAAGGTGGAACGTCCGATTTTGAACATCGGTGTACTGCGTAGTTTAGGTGATATTCGTCTAAATGGTTACGTATCACACTTCTTCCAAAATCATCCTGAGTTCTCTGTCAGCATCTATGACATGGAAGAAGAAGAGTTAATGCTCGACTTACGCGAAAATCGTATCGACATTGCTCTACTCTATTTACCAAATAACAAAGATATGTCCGCATACGAATCTACAGCTCTTAGAGAGGACGAATTCGTATACTATGCACCAAATTTAATAGAAGGCATGGAAACCGCTAGCTTGAAAGCGATTCAGTCACAACCTTTGCTCATGTATCCACCTAAATACTTCATGTATCGCACATTGAAAAACTACGTAGGCAATGGTCAACAAAATCTACACATCCGTGGTAGCCGCTTATCCAACCCTTACACAATGATCGACTATTGCCAAAAAAATAATTCTGGTTGCATCGTAGCAAAACAAATTTTAAATTCCTTAGGCATCACTGATGGTTTTGTACCTTTAGAAAAACCATTCAAACTACAAGTGTGCTTCGCATTCAAGAAAAATAACTCTAAAACAGAAACTATGCATACCTTTATGGACTATGTACACAGCGAATCACCACCACGCTTATAAAAGCTAACTAAACCCCGTATACCTTTTAGGTGTACGGGTTTTTTATACATAACTCGATTCCATCACAAGATGCCATTACTACTAGAATCTATTTATGAGTACATTTTCGCCTTCATTCTAAACAATTATTAATCTAAGGATATAAAATAATTGCTCTTTCCTAATCTAGGTTGTAGAATAGAGAATAGATTTCAATTAATGTAGTAGAATACAGTGAGGTTATTATGCTCTTATCTATCCTCTTCTTTATACTAGCAGGACTTGCTGAGATTGGTGGCGGTTATCTTGTATGGCTTTACATGCGCGATGATAAAGGCCCCCTCTATTTAATCGCAGGTGCCATTATTCTATTTTTATATGGTATCATTCCTACCTTCCAACCAGAAGCAAGCTTTGGCAAAGTATACGCCGCATACGGCGGCGTATTCATCGCCCTTTCTATTCTATGGGGCTGGCTTGTTGACGGCTTGCGACCAGACACATATGATATCATCGGCGGTCTCGTTTGCATCGTAGGTGTATATATCATCATGTACGCACCTCGATAAACAGAAATACAGAACTTCTATAAGCATTACAACAGAAGGAGTACAACTAGAACAGTTGTACTCCTTCTTTATTTATATACCCATATGTACTTTTAGATACTAAAAAACGGTCATCCGAAGATAACCGTTTACTTTGGTGGACGATGACAGGATCGAACTGCCGACATCCTGCTTGTAAGGCAGGCGCTC
>NZ_CAURHA010000052.1:0-8091 GCF_963524655.1 uncultured Veillonella sp. | reverse complement strand
ACGCTACATGGCCCCATAAGAAGCCCGCCAGTACATAGGAAATAATATAAGGATCAAGAATCACATGTGTCGCTAGTTCATTATTGGTGTGCATAATGCGGTTGATAACGGGTGAAACTAGTACATTCACTAGCATAGCAAGTACCTTGAACCACACAACGCAGACAATATATGTCCACATACTCCGCTTGGTCATCCACAGCATGTATAGGTGTCCTATTATACTTGCCCCCAGCGAGCCCTTCTCGTTTTCCATGTATCGCTCCATCCAAGATGGCGGCGCCTTGCCCTCCTCTACTTGGCTGTAGTAGAAGGATAGATTTCTTTCACCATGGGCTACATCGACAAGCCCCAAAACTTGGAATAACACAAGCAAAAATAAGACAGCTACAACGACTTGGAAACTTTCACTAAAGAAAACATCCATAAAATCAACACCGAGATGGCCTATGTTCTTAAGATTGCCATATATATCGTAAAAGGCTAGATATATAGCATTTGTTAGGAATAGGTCCATAACAAATAGGAGCAACACAAAGATAATATAGCTGTTCCAGCGTGTCCATTTATTTTGTGATTCTATATAGGTATTCGTCCCTACCATAATCGATGCAGGGTGTATAGACAAAGTCACACCGATCATAAAAAACATTATGAACGATGTGCCCATTGTTAAATATTCATATGCCATATTAACGGTATGCTACGCGCTCAGGCTGGATATCGTGGAAATGAAGGCGCTCTTTTGCCGTCTTCTCCCACTCTGTACCAGGCTTGCCATAGTTTGCGTATGGATCGATAGACAAACCACCGCGTGGCGTAAACTTACCCCATACCTCGATGTACTTAGGATCCATCAACTTGATAAGGTCTTTCATGATGATATTGATGCAATCCTCATGGAAATCCCCATGGTTACGGAAACTAAATAGATACAATTTCAAAGACTTGGACTCCACCATTTTCTTATGTGGTACATAAGAAATATAGATTGTGGCAAAGTCTGGTTGACCTGTCATAGGACACAAACTAGTGAACTCAGGACAATTAAACTTAACGAAGTAATCATTATCTGGGTGCTTATTATCAAACGCCTCTAATACCTGTGGTGCATAATCAGTTAGGTAATCGGTCTTGTGACCTAACATCGTTACCCCTTGTAACTCTTTTTCAGATCTGCCGGATGCCATAAGGAACCTCTTTCTATATCTTCTAGAACTCTATAATTAAATATATTGAATAATTCATGTAACACTTAATTATAGCATATAAGGAATTAACTAAAGCACTACATTCTCATGCAATTCATCAAAGGTAAAAGCATATTCTTCTACACGCACAAACTCTTCCCAATCATTTCTCGGCAAAAGGGACAATGCACTACTATTTAGGCTCTATTTTTTCATCTTTATTGATTTTACTGTTTTCACCTTCATCTTTTAAATAGTCTATTCCTTTTAATACATTGCTCGTAATTTTTAGTTCACCGGTCCCATAGAATCCCCTACGAGCCCTAGAAATAGCACCACCAGCAGTAACTGCAGTAGCTTCAAGCTTTTCTTCACTACCATATTTTACCTTATAACCGATTCCCGCAGTACCTCTACCTTCTACAGCAATAAGGTCATTACCTAATTTAAAATTACCTTCCAATTCTAGAGCACTAAATTTCCCTTCCCCTGAAAATGTTATACTACCAGGTTTTTTTCCAGCATCAATTTTAGCCGTAGTATTAACATTACTTACAGTTCCCTCAGCAGTAAAAAGCCCTTCTCTAACATATGCTATATGCTCCTTACCAGTATTTAAAATATACTCGGTATTAATATGAACGCCATCCATAGGTTTTAAAATATCACCTTCTAGATTCAAACCTGGGGTCTTTCTCTCCTCTTGTATTCTACCAGTAAGTTTACCCTCAAGTACATTACCAGCTCTTTGAAGCGCATATGTTTCTCCTAATGAATCAAGATTCATTCCAGCCACAGTTGTTGTAGCTTCCCTATTTGTAGCATAAGCCTTACCACCATATAAAACATAGCGACTCGTCATATATGGAGGATTTTCTGGGTACACAGGGACTTCTTGATCAGCTAATGCATCACCGAACTTATCCTCTGTATATTGAGCTGGGTAAGTTGTATAGTAAAATTCTACAGGATTTTTACCAACTATCGCATAGTTATGCCCTCCCATAGTCACAACATGTGCGCCCGCTTCAGCTAATCTATCTCCTTCATTATCATAAACTTTAGGTCGACTTCTCTCATTTTGTTCTGCATAGTACCCATTACTGCCACTGTTTTTCTCTAAATATAAATTATCTAAATTATCTCGCCAATCATTAGAGGCCGGTCTATTATTTCTAGCTTCCATGAAGCTTACTCCAGATTTACTGCTAATAATTTTAGCACTTTGAAATGCCTTTTGATCTTCAAATTCAGCTATAACATCATCACCTTGACTATAAATATATTTATTTAAAATATTATACATTACATCAGAAAATGATGTATCCATTCCATCTGTTAATACATCAGGATCAGTTTGCTTTAATACTGAATAAACTCCATCTATAGATAAATAATTACTAGTTTTATAGATATGATTATGATAATGTTGAAAATCCATCAAACTATCATAATATGCTAGTTTTTTGATTAATATTGATTGATTATTCTTAAATGCAACAAGGTCATTAACAAAATTAACCTGATCTCCATGTGTCAACCAGTTATTGGTAGTTGCAGATAAAGCAATACCACTCTCAGTAGAACCTAAAGATTTACCTACAATAGTACTAAACCATTTATGTATATTTCCATCTCTATGCTTATCTAATACTTTATTTAAATATTCATTCCCTGCACCAATTGCTAATCCATTCAAAGAATTTCCACCAGATAGATTAGAAACAAATGCACCAAAAGCACCATGTAATGCAACTTTATATGCACCACCCTCACTCCAATTCTTAGCTTCTTTTTCATATCTAGCTTTCATAACAGCATCAGTTTCTGTCTGTGCTTTTAGCTCGTATTTTATCTTTTGAGCAAATGCTAAATCCCCAATAAGTTTAAAGCCTTCATCAGAGACAGCGTTAACGTATTCCATACGTTCTTTTACATCAGCCTTATCAAATATAGGTTTTATACTATTGAGTGCATGTTCAGTATCTCTGTTAATAGTAGTAAGAGGTTTACGCTCTACTTCTACCAATATAGTATCACTAATAGCAGATTTTGTGGTAGATTGGGCCTTATCTGATACTGGAATAGAAACTACCGGAGATAGCCCTAATGGGTTGATTTTACCGAGAATACCTTTTGCTGTCAATCCAGACGTATTCATGGCTATACCAGATTTTTTAGCCTTATAAGACGCTTCATTATGAAGGTCTTCCATAACTAGAGACTTTGTAGACATCTTATTTTTTTCAGGTGTAGCCTTACTAGTTATAGTAGCACCTTTTAATGTTGTCGTATTGCCAACAGTAATATTCACACCATTATTACCTGCATGAATACCAGATTGATCTGTAACACTTTTATAAGTACTATCAATATTGCCTTTTACATTAACACCATTAATCGTAGGTTGAGATATAAAGTTTGCGCCAGAGATAGAAATACCCTTGTTCTTAGATGTTTCATGATAGATTCGACTGTCTTGTAAACTTTCTACAGTCAGATTATTACCTACTTTCGCCGTTACACCTTGCCCAGAAACAGTAGACCCAGTAAGGTTCGTATTACTGCCACTTTCAATAGATACGTTATTAGTACCTACAACATGTGTCCCTGTATGAGTAGTAGTATCTTCTATGCCATTTTCTGACCCTTTATAAGCGGAAGCCGACCATCCTACTAGCCCACCAGTTCTCATACCAATA
The DNA here is from genome assembly GCF_963524655.1 of uncultured Veillonella sp. Lineage (GTDB taxonomy): Bacteria > Bacillota > Negativicutes > Veillonellales > Veillonellaceae > Veillonella. The sequence goes on along the minus strand of NZ_CAURHA010000052.1, from coordinate 4,199 downwards.
TTCGCAGAAACATTCCAGCCACTAGACTTACTATTTGTTTCAACACGTTGTGTATTTGAACCTGCCTCTAAGTTGATAGTATTGGAAGCAGCTAATTGTACATTTTTCCCTTTGATTTGCTCGCCAATTGCAGTAATATTACCTTTAATTGAATCTGCACTATTAGCATGAATCAAAACAGTTCCATCAGAGTCAATAGTCCCACTAGAATACGTATGACGTTCTAACTTCGACTCAGCTACACTTTTACTAGATCCAATACCTATTTGTACATTAATTGCTCTATCTATGGCTCTATCAGTAGCCTTATCAACCATACCTTTATTTTCTTCCAAATCACTTCGTTTTTTCATTAGCAGTTCTTGCTTAGATTTAAGCTCTGCTAACTTAGCTGTGTCTGTTTCTGCTGTATTAACTATATCAGTATTAACTCGCTCCAATTGCGATTCAATGGTTCTCATTTGACCATTATAACTTCTATCAACAATTCGCTTTGCTTCGCCAATGGCAGAAAGCAATCTATCGCTCGATTGTTTACCTTCTAATAATTTAAAATGATTATTTTTCCTATTAGATGCACTATGTTGTTTTTTGACAGCACTATCTAATTTTTCAACAACACTGCCACCTAAACTTACCGTTAAACCAGAGGACTTTTGCTCATGACGCTCCTCTTGTTTATACACGTCATCTTTACCATCTAATAGTATATCTTGACCTACAATGATAACACCATCTTTGCCTACCGCATTTGTAGTAGTCAAATGAACTGTATCACCAGCTTGTACCGTAACCTTACCATCAGTAGATCCTAAAGTAGTGACTTTATGAGTAGTTTCATCGATATAATAGTTATCTTTAGATTGTTTTTTACCAATCATGATACCCATGCCAGCACCCATAATACCAGATTTTTTTACATCTTTAGATGCGGTACTTAGCGTATGCTCTGCTACTGCATCAGTTATTACATTATGACCTGCTAATACGGATGTTCCTGCAGTACTCACCACATTAGAGGATGTAAGTGTCACATCATTATTAGCACCAACCACTACCGTATGACCACTAAGTGTACTCATTAATGCATGTTTAGCTTCATCATTCGTTTTGATTTTAGTTTCTTTTTTATTAAGAAGACCTTTTTCTTTATATTTTAACGCAAATGCATCCTTAGATTCACTATAACCATTTTCGATGGATACGTCATGTTCACCAATTACTTTTACCGCCCCAGAATCACTGCTAACGGTCAAATTACGAGCCTTAATATCACGTTTAGCACCAATAGATATATCTCCACCAGCTTCGATTGTCGTTCCTAGCTCAGTTTGACGATAGGTTCGCAAATAATTATCACCATCTTTAGTCATATCTTTTTTGGCTGTAAGAGTGTCTGTAGTACTATTAATATCACGTCCAGCTGTAATAGTGATAGCACCTTCTTTACCCAATGCCTCTATAGTTGCACCACCTAGGTTTACATCATTGCCAGCAGAGACAATCATAACGCCTGTATCGCCAGTTACAGCAATACCTGCTGTTTTATGTAAAACATCTTGGTTTGTTAAATGTTCAATAGAATTGTAAAAAGTGATATTCTTTTTTGCTTGTAATTCTACAGCATCACGCCCTACAACTTGACCTTGTTGGTAAATAGTTCTATCCGATTGCAAACCAACTTTGTCTGCATTAATATGACCGCTATTAATAATATCTTGATTAGATGCAAGAACTACTGTTTTACCTTGAATCACACCTTCATTACGAATACTTTCCTTTGCATTCATAACTAATGTATTAGCACTCATTAAGGTTCCATCAGTATGCAACTGCAATCTATCACTTTGTTTAAGGTATACTTTAGGATAGATTACCTCAACAGGTTTACCCTCTACCATAACAACATCTTTTACAAGCCAAATCATATCGCTAGTTAAACTAGCTACTTGTTCTGCTGTCAGCGCTACACCTGGAACAATTCCATGTTGCTTAGCATAGGCAATGCCGGCATCCATGAGCGCTTTAAATTGACTTTCATCATCTGTATACCCATCAAGGAATCTATACCCTGTTCCAGATACAATCTGCTGTCTAACTAAGGTCTGCTCATACAAACCATCACCTAGTCGTTTTTCAATATTTTCAGGCTTTGTTTTCATCTCTCGATACATATAATCGGAGGATAAAAAAGCTTTTTTATTCGTAAATTGCGGATCTGTTTCAACTACATAGTCAGCAGTGCTTTCAGGATGTATTCTATACAAAGATTCTGTAGGCAATGCCAAAATATTAGTTCCTGCAGATGGTTTAGATGCATTATTACTACTATCTTGTGCAAATGGATTTAAGAAGTCTTGTACCTCTTTACGGTGATTAGCCCCTACTTCGCCTTTTGCCTTACCATTTTTGTCTTCTTTCTTAGCCACCCCAAGTGACATTGGATTTTCTTTACTCACTTGTGGAGTCATAAACACTTGCCCCTTATAACCTCGGCGCCAAGATTTATGTGGCCATCTTCTTTTATAAGTATACGTAGCTTCTGTAGTGCCAAATGTATTAGTCACTTCTTGATCTTCTTTTGCAACTTGATTAATAGCACCTGTAGTAGCTAACGTACCGCCTACAACCATTTGACTATTTTCATTAGTACCAGTGCCAGTGAATGACATATCTCCGCCAAAGCGTACTACACCTGGTGTACTATTTTTTACTTCTTCATGAGAAGTCATAGTCTTAGTTCGAATTATAGTATAATCATTAATTTTTTCATTAGCCACACCAGAGATTTTTTGGTTATGCAATTGAGCCTTTGCATTATGAACTTTAATTTTATCATTCAACGTTGTCAAAATAGGTTTAAATTGTGCATCCCAGGCCTCTTGTTCAGGGCCGGCTGTTTGAGGACGCTCTGTCGTCATAGATGTAATGCCAAATTCCTTAAAAATTGGATCATCATAAGCATATGACGGTACTTGTGTACCAATATATTCTGCCGGAATTGGTTCTTCGCCAGCCGCCTGCTCTTCAGGTGTAATTTGTTCTACAGTAACATATTCTGCAGCTTCATAAATTGGCATAGGTGATGATTTTCCATGATCATGATAGGCACCATAGCCACTATTTAAAGAACTAAACTCAGACTTTTTAAAAGCTTGACCACGCTCACTATGGTTTTTATCTGTAATCAAGATTTGATCTTCTTGCTCTGTAAGCATAGCATCATTACTTGCCCCAGAAAGACCTTTTTCAATTTCAGGACTAACTCGTTTTGCGGTAAAGGAAGAGTTCTTATTTTGATAGTCTTTACTTCGAATGACACCTTTTCCTAACCCCTCAATAGTACTACCAATATTGTGCAAGGTATCACGACCATCCAATGTCATAGTACCACTACTATATATAAGAGATTTTTCTCTATTCAAGATAGAATCTGCCTCAATAGTTACATCTTCTCGACCTGCTATAGTACTTCCTTTATGAGCAGATAATTCCTCTTGTACTAACTTAACAGCTTTAAGTTTTTCATCATATACTTTAGATAGTTCTTTGATTTGGTTCATATATTCATCTTGTTCAGTTTTTGATGTAAAAGCTGTAGTATCTACAGCATAGGCTGCTTCAAGATTATCTTCTGCAGCCTTCATATCTGCCATAGCAGCATCTAATTTAGATTCTAACGCTACATTCTTACGATTTTCGAGTACCTTAGTTTGTATCGCTACTTTTCCACCATAAATGCGACCATTCTCTGTATTATGGACTTCTTTACTATTAATTGTTGTAGTACCACCAGATACAATCACTGCATCAGTATTACGAACAGTACCTGCCTCAATAGACAAGGAACCATTACCGGTCAGAGCGCCTTGAGTATTAGCACCAGCGGCTATTGTATTATTGTTAGTTAAGGTTTCTTCTACCTTAACATGTCCATTTTTAGCGGATGTAATATGCCCTGTATTAGTTAACTCTTTTGTTTCTAAACCCAAGTCTCCACCAGAAGCAATTGTCTTTGTATTCTGTATAGAGTTTGCCTTAGCCACAAGACTTGTATCGGATTGAAGCGTACCATTAACAGATAGATGACCATTAGCATCTACTGAAACAGATTGAGTCCCTGCAACTACGCCATTAAGATTAACACCTACACCAGCTTCGGTGCCAACCATAGTAATATGATTTGCATACATCCCACC
>NZ_CAURHA010000051.1:0-9412 GCF_963524655.1 uncultured Veillonella sp. | reverse complement strand
TATCTTAGTTTTGTGGTCTTATTTTATACTATTTGTTTTCTAATGTTTATTTTTTTTCGTTTTTATCATGGTTCTTCTAAAAGGCCTTAATAAAAACGACGGGGCTAGCATGCCACTTATTGGTAGATTCTTTAGATAAGCTGTATATACTTACAAAATGAACTAGGTTCCTAATAGTCACCTATGTGACTAATAGGAACCTATTTTTTATTTACTTATACAATTTACAATTATATATTTTATGTACAGGGCCTCTAAATGGGTCCAGCCTTTGCTAATCACTCGAGGATTGGCGGTGATCAATATGAGAATATATGAGATATTAACCTTAATGATATCTTTTGGTATCCTCGTGGCGACCATTATCATGGCTGCTAAGTAATCTGATACTCATACCATTTGAGTATAACTTATTGAGGCCATGAAAAAAGGCCCGACATGAAAGTCAGACCGTTTCTTCAAATACATTTTCGAGAAGCGAGAGCTGGCTACCAACCATTTATGCCCTGCTTATGGATACATTGTACCATAAAAAATAAGGAGAAGGAAATTATCCTTCTCCTTATTTTATGCCTTAATGCCTATCATAGTGAGGATTTCCATAATAATTGGAATGACTACTACAAATAGTATAGTACTAATCATGACAAGGCCTGTAGCAAAAGGTAAATCAGATTTTGCTTCGTTTGCCACGATTGGCAGTACCGCAATAACTGGGCCTGCCGATTGTACTACAAAGGTAATGATTGCAATTGGTTCTAATACGATACCTGCACCATATTGTAAGGCCATGATTACACAGAACATAATGATTGGTGAAATCACAAAGCGACCTACGATGCCACCCATGGAGTCTTTATTGAGGCTCATACTTTTTAAGCCCGCATCATGAAGAACAATACCAATATAAATCAAGGATAATGGGGTTACCATATCTCCTAAATAATTAAGTGTATTATGTAAAATTGGGGCCAACGGAATTTCAAAGAACAAGAATATTAAGGCTCCGAAGAAACCTAATAATGGCGGTGGTAATAACTTCTTCCAATCAAACTTAGGCTTTTGAGTGTTAGTGGATAGCCCATTATCTGGATTTGGCAGCGGATCTAATTCGATTAAAAATACCCCCACTAGCCAAACCGAAATAGTGTTACCAATATAATAGAGTAAAAAATATGGTAATGCTTCAGGCCCAAAGAGTGCGATCTGCACCGGTAAACCTATAAACAAGCAATTATCATTAACCACCATATTGATAAAAATACCGCGTCGCCCTTTAGGTACTTTCAACAGTTTCATCATGATGAAAGCCACGATATAAGCAATTACATAGGTTAGCATAACTACTAACATACCATACCGTAAATTCCATAAATCGGACATATGTAAGTGATGTAATACAGATACAAAGACGCCGGCCGGCAAAATGACGGACATGATAAAGCGCGATAAGTTGCCACTAAAGGTAGGGTTAAACATGCCCTGCCCTTTTAGAAATATCCTAACGAAATGAGTATCACTATAGGGATGATACTCTGTAAGGATGTAAGAAAAACCATAATAAACCTCCCGAACTGTTGATTCGTAGTCTATCATATCACGTTTTTCAGTAAACAGATACACGAATAAATAAAATGATATAGTTGCAGTGTATTAATATATATAGAATTTTTATAATTATATAAATTAGTAGTATGAATTATTGAAAAAATCATCTATACTAAAGGAGTAAATATACAGTCTATTCTGCACATGAGGTGATAGCATGAAAAAACCATATATCGGTATCTCTGGTAGTATCTTACTTGGCCGCGCTGGTTCTGATGTAGATCTTCCACGCTCCTATGTAAACCTTGATTACACTCGCTCTATTGAAGAAGCTGGTGGCATTCCTATTATTATTCCGTTCACAACAAATCTTGAAATCATTCAAGATACAGTGGCTCATCTCGATGGCCTACTATTATCTGGCGGTCATGATGTGTACCCACTCCACTATGGAGAGGAACCATTACAAAAACTAGGCGAAGTATGGCCTGAACGTGATCATTTTGATTTTGCTTTGTTGAAAGCTGCTGAAGAAAGACAAATTCCTATTTTTGGTATTTTTCGTGGCATGAAAGTATTAAACGTATACCGTGGCGGATCTTTATACCAAGATTTAAGCTACGACGAAAACTGTACATTAAAACATGCACAAAACCAAACGCCTGAACTAGGCACGCATACAGTTGATATCGAGTTCGAAACCAATCTTGCTAGAGCTATTGGGCGTTCTACTTGGGTTACAAACTCCCACCATCATCAAAGTGTAAAAGCAGTTGGTAAGGGCTTACAAGTTGTAGCTCGTGCTAAAGACGGCACGGTAGAGGGCTTAGAAGATGCATCCTATCCATGGATGGTCGCTACTCAGTTCCACCCTGAAATGATGACACCAAACAATCAAAGTGCAACACGCTTATTTGATGCATTCATTAAGGCTGCTCAAAAAAACTTAGAACAATAATAGTAAAGGGCTGTAACTAGAATACGGTTTTACCGCATTCTGTTACAGCCCCTTTTATTATGTTATAGTTCCTCGTTATAATCCTCAGAAAGGTCTTCTTCAATATAGCCTACATCATCGGAAGCTTCGTCTTCATCACGTGTATCAATATAGATACTGATTAGAGCTAGCGCCCCCTCTTCATTAAGCGTAGCAATGAGGCTCATTGGACCATAGGTCAAAATAAGACCGTCCTCCTCATCACGAATGATATGAGGCACTGCATCAAAGTGTTGGTTCATCAACTGATCAAAATAATCCTCTACATCAAGACCACTTTCAAGGGTTATGGATTCAGCATCGCCCTTTTGGAATACGACGCGTGTATCTTCATCGATGTACTGGTAGAAATCATCTACATCTACATTCGCCGTTTCAAGCCACATACTTAAGGCCGTAAGCCAATCTTTCACAGTCGTTGGCGGCGTTATAAAAGCATACTCAGTTTCGTCAGCACCAAAGCGAAGATCGTCATAGTCAATACTATAATTTTCTTGACTTGAAACGATGCGGTCTACCAAGCCCTCATCGTTGACGTCTACGAAAATCATATATACATAATTGTCGCCGCTTTCATAAGAAACAGTCAAACCATGACGTCCCTCACGGAATAGCGCATCCTCTTCGTACACATCGGTAATGTGCATCACCTTACATGTAACAGGCACATTGTCGGCCTTGATGGACTCAGCCATCGAAGACAAGAACTCAATCGTTTCATTCCGATTGCGCCCAATAATACCGCGACCTGTAGACATGTACTCACAATCCTCAGCCAAGAAAGATTCGATACCGTGAATATCCGCGGATTCGAGAATAGATTTTATCAATAAAAGAGCTTGTATTTCAGTCATACTACGCCTCCTATGCATGGTAATAGTTACTGCTATTATTGTATCACAATTATGCCCTATAATGAGGTTTATCCTTTGTTTTTCTAGTTATTCATCATATAATTAAGTACATATAGATTCCAATTGGAGGTTACCATGAAATATACAACTATCGTTTTTGATTGTGACGGCACATTACTCAACACGGCTACAGATTTAGCGAATGCTGTAAATCATGTACTACGGACACATAATTTCCCTGAAAAATCTTTATCTGAGGTGAAAGCAGCACTAGGCAATGCAGTAACATACTTGATGCGTCAATGTCTACCTAGCTCAGTAGCAGATCATGAATTGGAACCATATATCGAAGAGTTCAAAGCATACTACGGAGAACATCTAAAAGATACTACAGCGCCTTATGAAGGCATACTAGACATGCTAGATACCTTACGCGAAAAAGGCTATAAACTGGCTATCGTTTCTAATAAAATTCAAGAAGGTGTAACACCTTTAAATAAAGAATATTTTGGTGATCGCTTACCTATTGCCATTGGTGAAAGACCAGGCTTACAACGTAAACCGGCTCCAGACATGGTACTCCAAGCCTTAAAAGAACTAGGCTCTACACCAGAAGAATCTATCTATGTAGGTGATTCCGAAGTAGACGTAGCAACTGCGAAAAACTCCGGCCTACTTTGTATCGGCGTTACCTGGGGCTTTAGAGAGGAATCCTTGCACCAAGAACTAGGTGTAAAGCACATTGCACGCAAAGCACAAGATATCATTACTATTATTGAAGATTTAAATAAATAGTAAGACAACCTATAACAAATTCATATAAATTAAAGCATTTATAACGTAAAACCGTAAAAATATGTGGATTAAAATATATTACCGCCTATTTTTTACGGTTTTTCTTTTATTTTCTCTGTTTTATTTTATTTTTCACATTATACTTTTTACGCATAATTACTATATTCTATCTATTGCCTTAAAAATGTGATATATGTTACAGTTATGAGGCAGTACTTTCACATAGGTTATCTGTCAATGCAGTACACACAGTACTGATAGGAGATGGCAGTACATACACCCGTGAAGATTTGGCTGTATAGTTGTAGTTAGTTAATGGAGAAATGAGAAACAAATGGAAAACGAAGTAAGAAAAGTTGAAATGAGCGAAAATGTAGCTGATCCTACTGGTCTTGGTCTACTTGGTCTCGCTGTAGTATGTTTTGTAGTATCCACGTCCCGCGTAGGCTGGTCTGGGCCAACAACATCTGTTATTATCCCTTGGGCAGTTTTATTAGGTTCTATCGCCCAATTAATCGCAAGTTATTTTGATTTCAAGAAAAACAATCCGTTCGGCTCCGTTGTATTCGGCGCATACGGTTTGTTCTGGTCTGCTATGGCTGGCGTTTGGTTGATCCAAATGGGCTCCTTCGGTCCTGAAATCCAAAAAGGTTTTGATGTAACACAATTGGCATTCGCTTTTGTGGGCTTCTTAATCTTCTCTATCTTTGGTACAATTGCATCTTTGAAAACAAACAAAGTTGTATTTGCTATCATGTTCTTAATCTGCTTCCTATTCTTCGGTCTTGCAACAGACCTATTCTTAGGCGGTAAAACAGGCTTCTTCGCTCTTGCAGCATGGTCTGAATTATTCATCTCCCTATTGGGCTTCTACGGTTCTGGTGCTGTACTTGTAAACAAAGTATTCGGCAAAACTGTATTCCCTTTGGGTAAAAGCATTCTGTAATAGTTTAATAACTATATAGATTACCTGCACGATAAAAGAGGTTCCTATAAGTCACATTCGTGACACTTAGGAACCTCTTTTATTTATTATGCCTATTTTATTTATTATAACTATAATGTTATAAGCTGATATGCCTTATTTATAACTAAAGTATGCATCTGTAATCATTTGGCGCAACTGCTCGACGCGAACACCTTCCGGCAACTTCTGTCTATAAAACTGTAAATTATAATAGTACCGAGTATCTTCATAGTCAGAAATTAGCACCATATCAGTTCTATAATTTAACGGCCATCCATACATAAATTCTACTAGTAAGCTACGCACACCATCATTATTGACCTCTATGACATCATGCTTAACAGGCAAAATCATCTTTACAGTTGGTTCAGGAACTGTTCTCTCCTTGATAAACTGATTAACCTCAGCATCAAGAGTAGGGCTAGTACTATCAATAGATCTAGCCTTTACATGCATGAAAACTCCATCAGAGGTTCTAAACACCCTACCGTCTATATCCTTTGTTTCACCTTTGGTCTCTACAGCATCCTTTAAGACATGAAACTGATACGGTCCATAAAACTTTGTATCGGTAATAGCATCTAATGCCTCATCATATTGACCATTATGTACATTCGTTACATGTATAAGAGGCTTTATTTCCATACCTTGTGAAAGCATCGGTGCTGCTAAACACAAGCCTAGACTAAGTAGTGTAATACAACGTTTCATACATACATCCCCCATTGAACACTAATATTAACTGTATTGTAACATGATTTATTTTAATGAATCTAATCATTATAAAAAAGGAACCTAAAAGCTCATTTCTCTTAGGCTCCTCTTCATATATTACCCATTTTCTACAATATTAAATACATCAATAGAATCAGAGTTTTTATTATATTGTTTAGATATAGTTACATCAATCAACATTTCACGTAACTGTTGCTTTGTGAGATTTCCATCTAGTTTTTTATAGTGAATAGTATTAACAAATCTATCCTTTCCATTTTGTGTTATAAATTGCATTACACCACTACCATCAAAATACTCCTGTTCTAGAAAAATACCTGGAGTGCCATCATTCCAGACTAAATTATAATCATATTTTTTAATAAGATTCGATTTTACTGCACTCTCTCGCCCCAAAGAAAGTATATCATGAACATAGCCATATGGGTCTTCATTGTTACTTTCTAATTTTCTAACATAATCTACATATTGAAAAATCACATTGTTATAATTATAAGATTTAATATGACGGCCATTAAATTCTCTATGTCCAGCTGAACTATTATTTAACACCCTATAAGTAAATATACTATTATCTTTTGATTCTATCTGTTTAGAATATCCATTCATATTAGCTAATGGTTTGATAGATGGTAACACATAATTAACCAATAAACTATTAGCTTTATCAATAGAAGGGTTATTATCTGCTTTTGGTTCTATAATAAAGCCAATGTGGTATTGAACATTTGGCTCGTTTTCAAAAGAAAAGTTAACTGAATTTCCCCAGAACACATCTTTTTCTTTTATATCATTAAATTCAGATATTTCCCAGTAGGAGTCTCTCAAACCTGAATATGTAAAAGGGCCACCTTTTAAAGAATCTTCAACTAAGCGTACATCAGATTTATTAGCTTGTTGAATTGCACGTTTAATAGCTTTTCTAATGTCAGAGACAGTTATAAACTCAGCTGGTTTTCCCATATAATCTCGACTTTTTTCATATGGATAATCTTCAATTTCTACAACTAATGGTATATATCTGGTATCCCAAGAATATATAATAGAATCATATGGATTATTAATTTTAGCTTTATAATCTAATACCAATGGCACTGTAAATCGTATCCCACCATCCTTAGAATGTAAAATTACATCAGTTTTTCCTTCAACTACACCTTGTAATCTTAGGGCATGATCTTCTATTACCTTTTGCAATTGTTGGTCAGATATAGAATGTTCTTTTCTAAAATCTACCATTCGTGGATCATCTTTAATAGTCCGATAAGATTCACTTACCATTTTATGCTTATCCATTTGTATATACTTATCGGTATATACATAATTTTGATACGCATCATGTGGAATACTTGGATTTGCCCCTGGTATATTCACATCAATAGCGAAACTAGAACCAGTAACAATGCCTATTACAATTGCACTTAATAATAATCGTCTTAACATATGCTTCTCTCCATAAAATAATGATATTAATTGTATTGTAACATAGTTAATATATTTTTATGAAAGTAATTACGAAACGAAAGAGGTTCCTATTGGTCACCTAGGTGACTATTAGGAACCTCTAATCTATTTACTTTTATAATTAACGGCACTATATTGAAATTGAGGCCTCTAAATGGGTCCAGCCTTTGCTAATCTTCTAGAGATTGGCGGTGATCAATATGAGTACATTTAAAGTGTTATCGTTAATGATTTCCTTTGGCATACTTGTAGCGACCATTATCATGGCAGCAAAGTGATTGACCTCTAGCGGAAAGCTAGCTTTCTAATCGTGGCATGAAAAAAGGCCCGACTGTGAAGTCAGACCGTTTCTTCAATTTCAAATACTAGAAGCGAAGTCTGGCGACCAAAACCATTTATGCCTCACTTTGATATAATTATATCATATTTAAACAAGGAAAGAAATCTAAGTATTTCTTTCCTTGTTTTCAATTATAAACCTTCATAGTGCATACAATAGTGACTTATATCACCGACAAGATATCCTCTTAATTGCTATATTTGTAACATATTACTACTGGGCTGACGGATTCGTAGAATTGACTACATGCACAGTAGCGCACATCGTGTGATAGCCGACCGTCTGGGCAAGCTTTTGTTCAGGCGGTCTTTTTTTGTTCACTCCTGACAAATCATACTGTACAAATCTTTAATCATCTCACCTATATGAAAGGAGTTTTCTTATGAGAAATCGTTGGCTTATTGCACTAGCAGCTATTGGTCTACATATATCCATCGGTAGTGTGTACGCATGGAGCGTGCTCACACGACCTATTATGGCAGATATGGGATTTACTATGTCTCAAACAACATGGACTTTCTCCTTAGCTATTCTAATGCTTGGATTATCTGCCGGTTTTCTAGGATCCTTTGCGGAAAGAATAGGTCCTAAGAAAAGTGGTCTTCTCTCTATGTTATTTTGGGTGGCAGGCCTATTAGGTACAGCCTATGCACTTAGTATCCATAATCTTACCTTACTCTATCTTTTCTATGGTATCGTCGGAGGTATTGGACTAGGTATTGGCTATATCACGCCAGTATCTACACTTGTAAAATACTTTCCACATCGTCCTGGATTTGCCACAGGATTAGCGATTATGGGATTTGGATTTGCATCACTCATTGCAGGTCCACTTATGCAATATCTCGTAGCACAAGTGGGATTAGTAAATAATTTCATTATCCTAGGCATCATCTATCTAGTTGTTATGGGTGCCGCCTCTCTCTATTTGAATGTTCCCTCAAATAACCACCCAACTCGAACTGCAAAAGATAAGTCTACTATGTATGTTCATAACCATGGCATGCTAGCCAATGATGCCATGAAAACATGGCAATTCGGTGCCCTATGGTGGATCTTCTTTGTAAATATTACTTGTGGTATAGGCCTCCTTTCCTTAGCATCCCCTATGGCGCAAGAAGCTGTTGGCATGACTCCAGCTGCGGCGGCCTCTCTAGTTGGTATCATCGGTATCTTCAATGGATTCGGTCGTATTGCATGGTCTACTATCTCTGATTACTTTGGACGCGCCCAAACTTACATACTATTCTTTATTATACAAATCATTGCATTCTATGTACTTGCCCAAACCAATAATGCTCTAACATTCCAAATTTTAATCCTTCTCATTATCACCTGCTATGGCGGCGGATTCGCCTGTATGCCAGCATATCTCGCAGACCTCTATGGCATACGCCAACTTTCCACTATTCACGGCCGCATTCTAACCGCTTGGGGATTAGCAGGTATAGTTGGTCCTATGCTTGTATCATACTTCCATGAAGCGGGATATGGTTATTCTACAGCTTTAGTATGCTTTGCACTACTATTCGTATTGAATACATTTATTGCTATAATCTTAAAAATATACGGCAAACGAGGACTGCATAACTGATACTTACTGCCGAATATAAAAATCTCCCTAGTTGCTATCATATTACAACTAGGGAGATTTTTAGGCTTATAGGACAAAAAGTGTGTGTAAAAACCCTTATAACACTAGATATTTACTA
>NZ_CAURHA010000050.1:0-10511 GCF_963524655.1 uncultured Veillonella sp. | reverse complement strand
CGTTTTGATAATCGCTGCTTTTTCGCCTTGAGTCGCGCAGCTTCTTTTTCTTCTCTCAAGGCGATCTCTTTTTTTATGACTTCATTTTCAGCTTTAATATACGCAATTTCAGCACGTAAGCGAATTAGTTCTTCGTATTCACTCTCATTCAGTGTTCGAGGTGAAGTATTCTTTGGTAGTTTCATTTTGGAATCCTTTAATGGCCGCCCTTTAGATTTATTGATAAGACCATTGTATCCCAAAGTTTTGTATTTATGAACCCATTGATACAACTGCCCAGAATTAATACCAGCTACAATAGCTACTGCTCTCAATCCTTGTCCAGAGAGGACTTGGCATACCAAACTATATTTCTCTTCTGGAGTCCAATACTTATTAGTTCCTCGATTTTTATTAATGTCTGGACCATGATGCTGCTCTAGTTTAACCCAATCTCTTATTAGTCTATGAAATGTATCTGTCGTTACACCGTTAGGTGTCTTAGGCCATTCACCTCGATAGAATAATTCAATTGCTTTCCTTTTAAATTCATAACTATATCTCATGAAAATACCCCCTTTACTGGTTGTCCAGTAAAGGGGGTACATATCACTATGAGCTATCGCTAGAGGGCTTTCATTAAACTATATTTATTAAAGATATATCAATTATATGAATCAATTTATTATATCACGTCAAGTTATCTACTATCAGTACTCCATCGATTTATAGATAAACTATGTAGTTTGACTTAACAAATTGATACATAAACCTTATCCCAAGATCCCCGATTTAAGGATGAGTCGTACGGCTAAGGCAAGGACGGCTACGCTCATAAGGGCTAAGATCGCTTTTGCCTTGAGTCGTTTTGCAATGCGCGCGCCAGCTTGAGCTCCAAAGATAGCACCAATACTAGTAGGAATGGCAATGCTAAAGATGATATGGTTTTCTATTAGATGTGTTATAACACCAACTGTAGTAGATACGGCGAGGATGGATTGGCTCGTAGCCGTCGCCATATGCGTAGGGAAGCCCATCAAATAAATCAAGGCCGGTACATGGATGAGTCCGCCGCCAATGCCAAAGATACTAGAAATAAAACCTACAATAAAGCTAATGCTGATACCTATAGGCTTGCTATAGGTTAGCTGCTCTAAAGTAAGGGACTCTTCCTTGCGCTCTCCTTTGCGGAAATTCTTGAACCCAATCAAGAAAGATGCACAAAGCATAAAGCACCCAAAGGCAAACATAAAGCCTTTGCCAGAGAACCAACCCGACATTTGAGCTCCTAGGATAGCACCTGGGAAGGTAGCAATACTAAAGACGAGTGCCGCACTAATATATACCTTTTTCTGTTTAAGATACGCTATAGATCCAGAAATGGCGTTACACATAACAGAAAAGAGCGACGTCCCTACAATCATAGATGGAGACCATTCAGGGAACCAGTACATAAAGAGAGGTACAAACACAAGGCCTCCACCGGCCCCAATGATAGTGCCTAGCATAGCGGCTAAAAAGCCGACTATGGTAAAGAAGATATAAAATACTATAATGTTATCCAACATGACGATTTCCCCTATCCTATCCTATCTTATGTTATGCTTCATCATTCCATCTTATGCTATCCGTCATTACCCTATTGTTTTTCCATATACACAAAGGATAAACCCGTCTCATCTTGCTCTTCTTTGATGGCTTTGTATCCCATTTTTGTATACAGCTTTATATTAATCCAGCTTTTTGTGCACGTATATAGTACCCGTCGTGTAATACTGCACTCTTCACCCACAAACTCCAATAATTTTTGAGCCAACCCTTGATTTCGTTAATCAAGATGCACCATTAATCTGTCTACATCTACAAATCCATTATCGTATTTGTAGCGAATACCGCCGATAATCCCCCATCATCTACCATTTATAAGTACTCCACTAGTTGAAACCAGCTTTAAAATCCGATTCTGACTCTATCAAGGCCAGCACCATTCGTCTACCAATCATTTCCGCCTCGCTTTCAAAAGAAAGCAAATGCAATTGATATAGATCTGATAGATCTGATTCAATAAATTTAATTACTTTTTTATAATCTCTCTAAGAACTAATCTAATGTATTCAATTAATCAACTAAAAATTTAAGTTAACTATTTAGAAAACAAGACTTGAGAGTTATTTAACTCTTTATTAACTTACAGAATCATTAAATAATACCAAATATACAATTTGATAATCGTTCACATATCCAAGATTCAAATTCATATTGGTTATAACTATGAACATCCTTAAAATAAAGTCCTTTATATTTTAAAAGATCATATCTAACAAACTCACTCTTTGCCATTTTACAGAAATATCTACCAATAATATTTCTATTTATCGATTCCTGCACCTCATCATTACATTGATTTTCATATTGTCTAATTTCCTGTGATGTAATAGGATTATTCTCTTCATTATATACAAGAATAAATATTAATTCAGTCCTTAAATCACTAATACTACAAGAATTTATATCACATAGTATAAGTAATGAATTTAAAATCTTTAGATGAATATCTTTTCTTTGTATTTTATTTCCATTTTTAAACTCTATTAGTACTTTTAAATTCTTACCCCATAAAATTCCATCACAAGAGGAACAAGATTCTTCAGATTTAAGAAGTTGGTTAGTGTAAAGGCATTTAACTTTATCAAAATTATAAGTAGGAAGCAATAATTCAGTCATCACTTCATCATGAGCAGTATCCATAGATATTTCACGGAGGTTACTTAAGCAACTAATATAATCCTCCATAATCAATACCTCATATTTTCTAACTCTTGTAAGGGCTTAGCTAATTTAGCATAAATCTTATCTATGTCTCTTGATACATCTATAAATTTGACACCTTGGTAATCTGCCTGTGTTAAATAATAATTACATTTATTTGCTATATGGTATCTTACAGAAAATACTTCTATAGCATTTAGAAAATACGGACTATGTGTGGTTAATAAAATATGTAAATCAAATTCAATTTGTAACAAAACTATTAATCTAGCAAGAACAAGTTGCCATTCAGGATGCAAGTGAATCTCTGGTTCATCTAAAATAACAATACTATTTTGCCCTATTGTTCCATTCAATATCAATTGTTTAAAAAGGGCAAATGTTTTTAGACCTGCAGATAAGTTTTTAACATTCAACTCTTTTCCATCAGCTAAGTAATTATAACGATTACTACCAATTTTAAACTCTCCAGGGCAAACTTCATTTAATGTATCTAGAATTTTATCTAATTTACGTTCAGCCAATATTGACTCTATACTATTAAATGTCTGTTGATGCTTTAGTTGATATACTAAATTTTTTCTATGTTGAGAATTATAATTAAAATGTAAGTGTCTCCTTAGACCCATTCTTCCATCAAGCTCATCAAGAACGAAGGGATCATCAATATATACTATATCTTCCATTATATTTATCAAAGGTTGTTCCATAAAAGAAACTTTATTCTTTTTAACAACCAATTTAGTGGTCCTCTTATTTTTTGTAATATGTATTTCTCCATATTCATCATTATAAATATTATTAATCTGGCCATTAAACTCATTGTCATAAGAGCTTGTAATAATTTGATTCAAGGAATCTGTAGGACCTACTTTAATAATATCAATAATACTATTTTTTAAAGTATTCCACGTATTAATATCTATTCCCTCTTGATATTCAATTTTAATGAATTCTTTTAATATATTTTCTAATTCTATCTCAAAATCAATACGATTTGTGTCAATTTGTAAAAGCCGAGTACACAAATCATTAATATCATCTTCATCCGAAAGAAAGTCATTAATTCTTGCGCCTAAAATAGTAGTATGACTACTTTTTGTATGTATAAGATTATTAATAATTCGCCGTTCTAGAGCGTGAAATTTATCATCTAAAATTTTTTGCTCAACGTCATATAATCCATCATAGAAAGCAAAAAGAGCTTTACCAACAGTACTTTTACCTGTATTATTCTCACCTGCTATAACTGTAATCCCTGTAATATTAATATCTGCACTATTAATTTTTGCAATATTATTAATTTTTATATTCATAGTAGAATTCTTTCCATATAAACAATCATTTATACCAATTTATCTTAAATTATAATTATATCATTATATAATAAAACATTATCAGATATAGTCATTAATGTTTATAATTGATATCCAAAAAAACCACCTAAAATATCTATAATCTCCTCATCATTATATCCACTTCGATGCAGTATAGATACATAAATAACTATAACTAAATAAATATAAATTTTAAAGCTATCATCCCAAACAAATATACCATGACTCCCTGAATTTCTCATTTTCTGAAAATTTATAAACTTCTTCTTAAATTCATTTATATCTTTAAATTCACTTGATAACATATCAGACGATAACTGTGAGTTTTTGTGTGTAAGACGATAAACAACAGTTTCAAAGCGCTTCATCAAAAACACCGCTTTTTCAGTTAAAGAAAAAACCATATGCCTTAAAGAGCTTATTAACTGATAAGCTTTAGCTTTTATAATATCACTTACCTCAAAGCTATTAACTTCATATTTTAATTTTTTAGATAACCTTCTTGCCTCTTCATAATAAGAAGGCTCTACATTGACAGTATCTGCCTCATAAAAAGAAAACTCACGTTCTAAAGCTGCGCATATTAGACCAATATCTATTGGCTTAATCTTACCTCTCATCTGTACATCTTCAGGTAAAAAATCTAAGACAGGCTTTATATCTTTAGAGCTCAATAAATAAAATATTTGTGAAAAATGTTTATTAAGACGTTTCAATAAAATAACATGATGTAAGTTTGTTGGAGATTTATATTGCATACTGGACCAACAAAAGTTATAATCCATAACAGGAAAAATTTGCTTTTTATATAATCTATAATACTTTTCCACTCTTTTTACCAAGCGTTTTCGAAATTTAATTTTGGAGATTTTCCGTGGCAAAGTAATATAATCCAACATCTTTACTTTAAACTTTATATCTTTATGCCCCAAACAAAAAACTAGTAAATTTGTTATATACTCATGGTAAATCCAATAATCTGTAAGGCGCTGTTCCTTATCAAATACTATTTTTATGTATGAATATTTGTTGTTTAACTCATAGCCATCTTTAAATGAGCAGATCAAATTATAATTAATACCTAAATATATATTAAATCTATTATTATCATGCTCTACTCTATACTCCTTTATATATTCAGTAGGATTTTTTAATTTAATAGCCTTTAAGCCACAATCAAATTCTGTAGCATCAACTTTAGGTATTACATCATCAATAGCTTCACTATAAAATACTAAGCCTTTAAAAGACTCTCTAGGTTTATCATACACTTCATCCCCAATTAAGTAGTACTTAGTATAAAAAGTTGACTCATAACCGTCATTACCACCCATAGTGAAACCATTACTTCCAGTTCTAATAAGAATAATATTTTTACCATGAGATGTTGTACCATAAATAATTTCTTCATTAATATATCTCTCACTCCAACGTATAAAGATATCTAAATCGATTTTATTTTTAACAATCAATGTAACTTTAAAATCATGTAAAGTAAAAAAACACTCTATATTATTAGAGCCAACAGTACAATAACCATTCAATATAGTATTACTCATATAGCCCCCGATAATCTCTTTAGCAATAATTATATGAATACCTACTGCTACTATGTCCACTATGCCTTTAAAGTAAAGGTTAATAGCATTTCCTTCTAAAAAATCTTCAACAAAATAATTAATTCATATTTTTCAATATTATACGGTGTAAATCTATAAAAATAAATATAGCGAAAAGAATATTTAGCTTTTCATAAAATTCCTATATCTATTAATAGTAATGAAAATCTCCTATAAACCATAAATTCCTAATAGAAACACCATGTATTATATGTATTAATTATATCAATAAATAATACAACAACCTATCTTGAACAATACTCAGACAAAAGATTGAAAGAATGCTTTTGCATCTTTCAATTGACCTCGTTCACAAGACACTTGTAGTTCGTCACCTGGTTCAAGTTTTACATCCCCTAACGGCACAATGTATGTTCCATTGCGACGAATACTTACGATGAGTGTCCCATCTGGCAAGGCCAAGTCTTGTAATTGTACATCTGTATAATTCGCTACGACAGGCACCTTCGTTTGGAAGAAGGTTTGTACAGACTCTAAATTGTTTTGACCACTCATGGCTTGTAATAAGGAATCGTAAATAGGCGGTTCTTTTAAAAGCTCTGCTACAAGGTATGCCACTAATGTAACGATACCGATGGCGTAAATATTGGAGAAGCTATTGGTCATTTCAAGAACGAGCAAAATCGCCAAAATCGGCGTTCGCATTGCGGCCGCTAGCATACCACCCATGGCACAGATGACAAATTGCGGTACAAAATCAGGAGAAATGATGCCTAATGTTGAAAGTAAGCTTTCACAAAAGGCACCAGCCGACGCACCGATAACGAGCATAGGCAGGAAAATACCGCCTTGAGCACCGCTGCCATAGCAGAAGGTAGTAAGCAAAATCTTGCCTAATACGATGCCCCCTAACAGCAGTACACCGTGAGATCGAAAGGCCAGCTGACCTACGAGATCATTGCCGCCGCCTAAAAGGAGCTGGGAATCAAAGCCAATGGCCGCCACAGCCACAAAGGTAAGGGCTAATTTCAAAAATCTTGAGCATTTGAGCCACTCAAAGAATTTCTTGAACGCAAAAATCATGCGGCAGAAGAATACGCCACAAAACCCCATAATAACGCCTATCACGAGAAGTATCGGGAAGTATTCAAGGGGAACCCCAGAGGTTACGGTAAACCCAAGAGCAGGATCAAGACCGAAAAGGCTGACCGTAATGTAATTTGAAATCAATGTGGCCACAAAGGTAGGCACAACAAGGTACGGATAAAAGCTTTTATGGACCTCTTCAAAGACGAACATCGCCCCCGATACGGGCGCACTAAAGGCAGCCGTCAAGCCCGCTGCTGCACCGGCAGAGGTCAAAATACGCTGCTCACGGAGACCAGAATTCATCCAGTACGATACGATTTTACCGGCGGAACCACCAATCTGTACAGCTGGTCCTTCACGACCTACAGAAAAGCCCGCAAAGCCGGTCAGCACGCCACCAATCATCTTAGACACCAACGTCCGATAAGGCTTCATATCAAAGAGGCCAAGCATCTCCCCTTCGATTTGAGGAATACCAGAGCCACCGGACAACGGCGCCCATGTGAGCAATCGATCTACGATAAAGGCAAAAACGACCATAGCTACAAGCCAACCTAAAGCCCATTCTAAAGTAATCCCATCCATCAGTTGCCAACGCAAATGCTCGGACTCTAAGATTAAATAGCGATACGTAGCACCACAGAAGCCGGCCACAATACCAACGACGGCACCCTTTGCGATGAGTTCCGTTAAGAGCATGCGATTCATGGACATATCTGCTAAGGTAGAACTACGCTTATTAAATTTCCATAATTTCATAAGATGTCCTCCTCAGCATATATAACGACCATTCAGCTATTCAAATAGCTATATTGCGATTCTTAGTTCTTAGTAAGTATGGCACTATAAATCAAATGAATTTATATCACCTACCTACTATCTATTCATATCTTTAGTATACTTATGTAAATTATGATTTTCAAGAAATGATTCAACTGGATACTATATAAACTCACAACCATAAAACTATATAAACCACAAAAACAAAACTAGACATCTCTACAGCAAAGAGATGTCTAGTCTTGTTTAGCAAGTGTTTATTGATGTAGTTTTTACATGATCGGAGGCATGCGAACTGTGTAGAATCCTACTTGGTTGTTAGTAGATGGATTCATAGATGCCAATGATTTCTTCAAGGGATGCATCACGCGGGTTGCCAGGTGTACATGCATCGTTGAAAGCAGATTCAGCAAGGAATGGTATGTCTTCCCGTTTTACGCCTGCTTCGCTAAGGGATTTAGGAATACCTACGTCGTCAGCTAATTTTTGAATTACATCGATAGCTGCTTGACGATAGGTTGCTTCGTCCATAGCGTCTACATTAGGAACGCCCATTACGCGAGCGATTTCACGATATTTTTCGCCTGTGGCAGAAGCATTGAATTTCAATACTGCTGTTAAAAGCATAGCACAAGCCTTACCATGAGGGATATCGTACACCGCACTCAATGGATGAGCCATAGAGTGAACGATGCCAAGACCAACGTTGGAGAAGCCCATGCCCGCAATGTATTGACCTAAGGACATAGCTTCACGACCTGCGTAATCGCCAGCTACAGCACTGCGCAAGGAACGACCGATGATTTCGATAGCTTTCAAATGAAGCATATCAGTAAGTTCCCACGCACCTTTTGTAATGTAGCCTTCTACGGCATGCACGAGGGCATCCATACCTGTAGCCGCGCAAAGACCTGTCGGCATAGATGCGGACATATCAGGATCCACGATAGCTACGATTGGGATGTCATGAGGGTCAACGCAAACGAATTTGCGATTCTTTTCAACGTCTGTAATAACGTAGTTGATGGTAACCTCTGCAGCCGTACCAGATGTAGTAGTAACAGCGATGATTGGTAAGCAAGGGTTCTTGGTAGGCGCTAAACCTTCAAGGCTGCGCACATCGGCAAACTCAGGGTTCGTAATAATAGTAGCAATCGCCTTACTTGTATCGATTGGGCTACCGCCACCAACGGCTACGATAACATCGGCGCCAGCTGCTTTACAAGCATCAACGCCAGCCGTTACGTTTTCAATAGTAGGATTTGGTTTAATGCCGTCATAGATTTCATAATCAATGCCTGCCGCATCAAGCAAATCTGTTACCTTTGTAGCCACCTTGAATTCAAATAAATCTGGCGTAGACGTAACGAGGGCTTTTTTAAAGTGGCGATTCTTAATTTCGTTCACAATCTCCTGAATCGCACCTTGTCCAAAATAGGACGTACCGTTCAACATAATTCTGCGAGCCATATACTTCACTCCTAACAAAACAAACTATACTATAAAAAATAAACCGACAGAGAATAACTTTACTTATTAATTCTCTATCGGTTTATTAAAATCCTTGATAGCTTGTTATGTATACACTATATATTTTTATACAGAATGTAGAGTATAAATGTATCACACCTTACAGGGTAAACTTACCTCAGTGTAGACTATACATGTAGCTCTATCTTACAGGCCTCTGCTCATTTTCATAAGCAAAATTCGTTTCACAGATTCATCGAGTCGTTCTTTCGAGATACGACCGTCTTTCACCGCTTTCATCAGGCCATTATAAGCCTCTTGCATGTGTTCGTATTCGTGGCATACGAGCAAAATATCGCTGCCTGCAAGGATGGATTGCACCGCCATATCGCCGAAGGTGTAATGCTTCGCAAGGGCGCCCATATCCATATCGTCCGTTACAACCACACCGTTATAGCCCATATCCTTGCGCAACCAGTCCGTAATGATGACTTTAGACAAGCTAGACGGATGGTCTGGATCGATTTGAGGGTACATCGCGTGAGACACCATGATTGTATAAGTATTCGGTTTAGACTGTTTAATGAGGTCTACGAATACCTTTGTGTCCTCTGAAAGCAGTGTTTCTTTAGATACAGGAACGATGCTTGTGTCTGCGTGTAAGTCTACGTCAGTCTTACCGATGCCTGGGAAGTGTTTATAGGAATACCATAGGCCTGCTTTATCGTAAGATTTACCCACTGCGCCGGCATAGCGAACCACCTCATCAGGGTTCGTACTATAGGATCGACCATAGGTTAAGCCCAAGTCAGCTACTGGGGCAAAGTTAATGTTAAAACCTAAGTCTTTTAACTCAGTGCCTACCTCTTTTGCCAAGGATGCGGCTTGCTCAACGGATTCCTTGCCTACCTCTTCCGCTGGCGGAACCTTGATGAGCTGATCATCCATGCGCGCTACGGCACCGCCCTCTTGGTCGATACCGAGGAATAACGGCGTTAAGCCCGCGCTTTTACCGGCCTTGTTAATATCTGTAATGAGCGTCTTAACTTGATCCTTGGACTCCATGTTGCGGTCGAACAAGATAATGCCGCCCACACGATACTCGTTGAGCATGAATTTAGCATCATCGTTCAAGGTCTTACCGTGAATACCAATCATCATCAATTGGCCCACCTTGTCCGCATCGGACATGTTAGCCACTAATTTATCCACCTTTTGCTCTGGTGAAAGCTCGCTTTGCGCCACGGATTCATAGGTTACAGGCTCAGCCTTTGAAGTAAATGGATTATGTAAACCACAGCCCGTTGTGACTGCTAAAGCGCCGATCATCGCAGCTGCTGCAAAACGTCGAAACATATAGACCTCCAAAATCTCTAAAAAGTATTATGTATAGTATATCAAAATAATAGCTTATAACAAAAAAGACTATTACCCAAAACCTACGAATATATAGGCTCTATAATAAATGTTGGGGTGACACCACTACGGTGTCACTTCCAACATTATT
>NZ_CAURHA010000049.1:0-11041 GCF_963524655.1 uncultured Veillonella sp. | reverse complement strand
CAGATTTTCCAACTTATTGGGATTAGTCACACACACTTTTTGTCCTATAACCCTAATGACTGTTTAGTTGAAACGATATATATTACAACGTAATTTAAGGTGTTCCAATTTAAACATAAGGATTAATCGAATTCATTCATTATATTAGTCCTGATTGGTTAACATTGTTTTCGTAGAGTTGAATACCGCAAGGTATACGATGGCTCCACCGATAAATAAGGTGGCTTGCATTGGAACACTAAATTGGTTAGCACGCCATAATGCGAAAGCATAGAAGAAAATAGTGATCAACATGATGAGATAGGCGACGATAACGCGTACGTTCGTATGTACCGCTAAAGATGTAGTGATGCGGGATTTGTTTATTACTACATAAATTAAGGATACTACTATGTTTACGGCGTATATAGAGACGATAAAGTTGTAATCAAGCTCCCCAAAGAGTACCACCGCTAAGCCGATAAAGCTGAGTAGAAAGAATAGACGTAATATAATGCCCGCTGTATTAGATTCGTTGCGCTGTGCACGACGCTCTTTTCGATTTAAATTTGCCATGAAAGCCTCCCAGTAATGATATACAAGTCCATGTATATTTCAGATAGCTCTAGTATATCATTTTATTAGTATAAATACTAAGTCAAAGTCATCACTATTAAATACGAACGATTAGCAAATTTAATATAATTATCATTCGGAAATGTATCGGTCTTTCGTTGAATGGAGCTTTCACATATGGTACAATAATCCTATAAATCTAGCTTTTATCATGCAAAGGAGACATCATGATACCACGTTATACACGAGAAGAAATGGGCCATATTTGGAGCGAACGCAACGAGTTCGACACAATGTTATTGGTGGAGATCCTCGCATCCGAGGCGCAAGCTGAATTGGGCATTATCCCTAAAGAAGCGGCAAAAACAATTCGCGAAAAAGCCGATTTCGACGTTGAGCGCATTCATGAAATCGAAAAGGAAACAAACCACGATATCATTTCCTTCGTAACAGCAGTAGGCGAATACGTAGGTCCTGAAGCGGCTAAATATATCCATCTTGGTCTTACATCTACAGACGTTAAAGATACAGCGCTTGGTTACATGATGAAACAAGCGTGTGACATCTT
Source organism: uncultured Veillonella sp. (assembly GCF_963524655.1). Lineage (GTDB taxonomy): Bacteria > Bacillota > Negativicutes > Veillonellales > Veillonellaceae > Veillonella. The sequence goes on along the minus strand of NZ_CAURHA010000049.1, from coordinate 9,918 downwards.
GATTGCTGACTTGAAACGCTTGCACGAAGTATTACGTCGTCGCGCAGCTGAGTTCAAATATACACCTATGATTGGCCGTACTCACGGTATCCACGGTGAACCAACTACATTTGGTTTGAAATTGGCGTTGTGGATGGCTGAAGTAGAACGCGACATCGAACGCATGGAACATGCTCGTAAAAGCGTAGCTGTAGGTAAATTGTCTGGCGCTGTTGGCACATACTCCAATATCGATCCATTCGTAGAGCAATACGTATGTGAAAAATTAGGCCTTGAACCTGTTAAAATCGCTACGCAAGTCGTACAACGTGACCGTCACGCTGAATTGTTGTCCACTATCGCTGTTGTAGGCGGTACATTGGATAAAATCGGCAAAGAAATTCGTCACTTGCAACGTACAGAAGTGCGCGAAGCGGAAGAATATTTCAGCCCTAAACAAAAGGGTTCCTCTGCGATGCCTCATAAACGCAATCCTATTACTTGTGAAAGAATCTGCGGTATGGCTCGCTTACTTCGCGGCTATGCACAATCTGCTTTCGAAGACCAAGCTTTGTGGCATGAACGTGATATTTCCCATAGTTCTGTGGAACGCGTAATCTTGCCAGATGCAACCATCGCGTTGAACTACATGCTTCACCTTACAATCCGTACAATCGATAAATTGTTGGTATATCCTGAAACAATGCTTAAAAACCTCAACCTTACAGGTGGCCTTGTGTTCAGCCAAACAATTTTGACTCACCTTGTAGACAAAGGTGCAGTGCGTGACGAAGCATACCGTTGGGTTCAAAAATACGCTATGGAACGCTGGCTTGAAGGCAAAGATTTTGCAACAGGTCTTAAATCTGATGAAAACATCAAGAAATACATGACTGCTGAAGAAATCGATGCATGCTTCGATCCACATAAATTATTGAAACATGTTGATACAATCATGGCTCGCTTTGGACTATAATTGTAGGGTACTTCCCATATAACATATGAAAGACTAGGGTAGGTATAGACCAACAAGCCTATGGCACATACATTAGGCGTTGGCTATATCTACCTGTTTTGTTTATCTTAGGAGGTTATATGAAACGTATTATACGAAAGTACGGACCACCTATTTTTCACTGTATTAATGACTTCGGTCAAGGTTCGCTAGCGGCATTGATACCGTTTTTTATCGCTAACTTTGGACTTAATTATTATCAGTCGGCGACCATTATTTTCTGTAACACCGTTGTGGCATCTATTGCGCAGCCTACCTTGGGCTATGTGGCGGATCGGTGGCGCGTACCTTGGTTCATTCCTTTAGGCTTTACGGTGACATTGGTGTCTATTAGTACTATGGCGCTGGCTACGAGCTATGACATGATTCTTGCTTTGTCACTCTTAGCTGGTGTAGGGGCCGCATTATTCCATCCTGAGGCGGCTCTTCTCGTAAAACGTACGCAATCTCATGAAATCGGCAACGCTATGGGCCGCTTTGCGGTGGGCGGTAGTGCGGGCTTTGCGTTGGGGCCTCTCATCGCGGGCGGTGTCTACGTCTTTGGTGCCCATTTCCTTTGGGTGTTCACTGCTATTGCTTTGCTCGGTGTCTTGCTATATCTCTATGCCTTTACGGGCGATGCTGATACGATTAATGCTGGTGAAAGTAAAAGCTCTAATAAATCTACCGATACTGGTACTAATGATTGGGCGAGCTTTGGTAAGCTATTCTTTGTAATCGCTTCACGATCTATCTTATTCTCCATATTATCTATCTTTATTCCTATTCTGTACATTACTGTTATTAACGGCGAAGCCAGCGCCTCTAGCTTGGCGCTGACCATGTACTTTGCAATGGGTGCAGTTCTTACCTATATGGGTGGGGCATTATCCGATAAATTAGGTTTCCTTAAAACCGTGCGCTTAGGTTATCTTATCTTCTTGCTATCCGTACTCGTATTTATCTTTGTGCCTAACATTTGGGGCTTTTTCGGTGCTATGATCCCAATGGCCTTTGGCGTATTCTCACAATACGGACCAATTACGGTACTAGGTCAAAAATACCTTGCTAAAAATGCAGGCTTTGCGTCCGGTATTACACTAGGCCTTGGCATTACCTTAGGTGGCCTTGTAGCGCCATATGTAGGCCATCTAGCCGATATCTATGACGTACAAACCGCATTGATGACACTGATACCTGTAGGCTTAATGGGGCTCCTAATGAGCTTCTGGCTAAAAGAACCAAAATAGCTCATGCCTTTGGGAAGAAACTAAAGATTGAATTTGTATAAATGCTTTCACAGAGTCCGAACATTGTTGTATAATGATAATGAATTATTTCGACTTTCACATGGAGGATATAGATATGGCAACAAGTATGGTTATCGGCACTCAATGGGGTGACGAGGGTAAAGGTAAGATCGTTGACTGGATCGCAGAACGTGCGGACGTTGTAGTGCGCAGTCAAGGTGGTAATAATGCGGGTCATACTGTTGTAGTAGATGACAAAGCATTTGCGCTTCGCCTTTTACCTAGTGGTATCTTGTACGATAACAAACAAAATATCGTTGGTACTGGTGTTGTTATCGACCCTAAAGTTTTGTTAGAAGAAATTGAAGGTCTTGAAAAACAAGGTAAATCCGCTAAATCCCTTCAAATTTCTGACCGTGCGCATGTTATCATGCCATATCATATCGCTTTAGATAATGCAGAGGAAGCATCCAAAGGTGATGCTAAAATCGGCACTACTAAAAACGGTATCGGTCCTTGCTACGCGGATAAAATTAACCGCGTTGGTATTCGTATGTGCGATTTGTATGATCTTGAAACATTCAAAGAAAAATTGGCGTACAACGTAGAATTCAAAAATAAAATCCTTACTAAAGTATACGAAGCAGAAGGCGTAAACTACGATGAAATCTTAGCGAATTACATCAAATACGCTGAAGCATTGAAACCATATGTAACAGACACAAATATTGCTGTTCTTAAAGCCGTTCAAGAGGATAAAAAAGTATTGTTCGAAGGCGCACAAGCAACTATGCTCGACCTTGATCATGGTACATATCCATTCGTAACATCCTCTCATCCAATCGCAGGTGGTGCTTCCACAGGTGCTGGTGTAGGCCCTAACTACTTGAAAAATATCTTCGGCGTAGTAAAAGCTTACGCAACACGCGTTGGTGCAGGCCCATTCCCTACAGAGCTTCTTGATGAAACTGGTGAAAACCTTCGCAAACTTGGTCATGAGTTCGGTACGGTAACTGGCCGTCCTCGTCGTTGCGGTTGGTTAGACCTTATGGTTGTAAAATACGCTGCAGGTCTTAACAGCTTAGATTACCTCGCTATCACTCGTTTAGATATTCTTGATACTTTCAAAGAATTAAAAATCTGCGTAGGTTACAAATTGAATGGTAAAGACGTAGAAGGCTTCCCAGCTAACTTGAAAGATCTTGAAGCATGCGAAGCCGTGTACGAAACATTGCCAGGTTGGGAAACAGATATCTCCGGTATCCGTAAATATGAAGAACTTCCTGAAAATGCTCGCAAATATGTTGAACGCATTGCAGAAGTAACAGGCGTACCTTTGGGTATCGTATCCGTTGGCCCTAACCGTAGCCAAACTATCGATTTAGTAAATGTATTCTAAGTTATACTAATTTGATATAATACAAATGATTATATTCGATAATATCGATATAGCGGTATAATTTTTAAAATTTTGCTGCTATGCAATCGATTTATAGAATTATACAGATAGGGCTCCTCTATGAGGAGCCTTTTGTAATGAAATGGTTTAGACTACAAAAATTATACTTTATATCTAATCCTTTCGGTAGCTAATGTAGTGCGGTATATCGAATTATGCTATACGGTTATCAGAAAATGTGTATATCGAAAATTCTATAGAAGAATATTGCATCAAATCTTTATATATACGATTTGATGTATAACTAAATAAATCTATGAGATGAAAATTTGTTTAAAATATTCACGATATACAAACTATGACGTGCTTAAATGAGTTTATAATGTGGTAAAAATTACTCATCTATATAAAATTGGTATTCATAATAAATTATTAAGATACAAATATAAAGAAAAAAATAGATTTACATTAAGAAATAGTATATAATAGAGTCAAGAAAGTAGATTGATATTTTTTGATACGGATTTGAGGAGTTAAAGATATGGTTGAAGTTTCTTACGAACGTTTAGCTACGATTTTTAAGGCATTAAGCGATGAAACAAGATTACACATCATCGATATGTTATCTTGCAATGAATTATGTGCAGCTGATATTTTAGCTAGCTTCAATTTGTCTCAATCTACGTTGAGCTACCACATGAAGATCTTAATTGATGCAGGTGTAGTTAACTCTCAACGTAATGGCTTATGGACTCGTTATTCCATTAATGAAGCTACATTTGGCGATATTTTAGATATCATCCCTCAATTATATAAATCCAAGGATGAGTGCATTTGCGCACAAATTAAATACTGCCGTATTTCTGAGCACGAAAAAGAAGCGTAACAATGAGACGATGGATTATGCATGTTGATATGGATGCATTCTTCGCGTCCATCGAACAACTGGATCATCCAGAATATAAAGGCCATCCCGTTATCGTGGGTGGTCTTTCTTCACGTGGCGTCGTTGCGACCTGCTCCTATGAGGCTCGCAAATTTGGCGTTCATTCCGCTATGCCTATCTCAAGGGCTAAGAAACTCTGTCCCGATGGTATCTATGTGTATCCGCGGATGGATCGTTATAAAGAGGTATCTGAACAGATTTTTTCTATTATGAAAGAATTCACTCCTTACATTGAGCCATTATCTATCGATGAAGCTTTCCTTGAGGTGAGTGGCATGTCTACTATGTATAGTGGGCCTAAAGCGTTGGGCCGTGCCATTAAGGACCGTGTGTATGAACAGACTGGACTCATTATCTCAGCGGGCTTAGCACCTAATAAATTTCTCGCTAAATTAGCCTCTGATTTAGATAAACCAGATGGGCTTGTAGTCATCCCTTATGGTCGTGAAAAAGAGATCTTAGCTCCGTTGCCTATTAAACGCATTTGGGGCGTTGGTCCTCGTACGGAAAAAATTCTGAAAAACGGTGGCTTTCACTTGATGCGTCACATTCAAGATTTGCCTGATGAAAGCTGCTTAATTCCTCTTGTCGGTAATCAGGCACGCCGCATATGGGAACTGGCGAATGGCATTGATGAACGCCCCGTAGAAACAGACCGTAAAATACAATCCATCGGAGCAGAGGAAACCTATGAAGAGGACCTCGTCGATGGCAGTGCCATTGAACTAGAGTTTAGATACTTTGCGAACCGTTTATCAAAACGATTGCGCAAGCGTAACCTGTTAGGCCACACCGTGTCCATTAAGGTTCGTTATGATGATTTTACTACCGTATCTCGGCAAAAGAGATTAGATACACCATCAGACCATGAGCATGTGTTCTTCGAAACCGCATTGCTCTTGTGGAACAAGCTCATGCAAGATAAGACGTGCAAGAAGCCTAAAGGAAAAGCAAAAGAGCTTGAATCCTTAGGCGCTACAACTAAGGTACAGGCTAAAGCCTTTACGTATTCTTCTGAGGAAACTCGATGGATAGATCCTCCTGGTCCTATACGACTATTAGGTCTCACCGTAAGTGGTCTCGATGAAGAGGTACCGATGCAAGATAGCCTCTTTGAATCTCCACAAGATGAAACCGAGGACAAGCTAGCCAGCGTGTTAGATTCGTTAGAGTCTAAATTTGGTGAAACCGCCGTTATGAGTGGTGCACTGTGGCAACGCTTTCACGGAGACAATGGAACACGTAGGAAACGGTCTGAGCTGAAAGCAGCGGTAGATGCGCAGTCGGATCGAGAAGATGTAGAGCCCATAAAGGCTGATAAAAAAGGCTTATAAAGTTTATATTGAATACTTTCGCTAATATAATTATTCGTGTTACAATATGGGTGTAGTGTTAATAAATTACCGCAAGAGAGGTATAGATATGAGTTTATTTCGCGTAGCCATTCATTATGGCATCAACAGCAATGGTTTCTTGTCCTATGATACAGAATCAAAAACAGTGTCCGTAGATTTACCTGAACAAGAGTGGGCTGATAAGGTCATCGCTTATTTGAACGAGGAACATGCAATTGAGCATGCTACAGGGCTTGATACCTATGAACGGTTAACTGTAAAACCATTAGAATCTTTAGACAATTTAAAATTAGCTTTAACACGCATGTGGGAAGCCATCGACGTACAAGTCGACTGGAGCCGTCCAGCGTAATTAAAATGATACCCCTTTGTAACCATGTATTGGTTATAAAAGGGGTATTTATTATAGCTATAGTTGTTGTGTGATAATACTATAATATGCTATAACGTAATAAAATTAAGGAACTAGAACTATGAGAAAGATAATGATAACCCTTGGATTATTCATTACATTAATTGCTATTGTAATGATGACCTCGTTTCGTGGCTCGGCTGAGAGCCCTACCTTTATGCGTGAAGCATTACCGAAACAGGACGGATTTGCTTCTGTAGGCAATGGGACTACTGGTGGTGCTAATGCTACAGAACAGAATGTGTTTAAAGTAACAAATAAAAAAGAATTTGTATCAGCTCTTAAGAATAGAAAAAACACTACACCTAAGATTGTACTAGTCTATGGAACTATAGATTTTGATACCGATGATAATGGTAAACCATTGGCTATGAAAGACTACATGGTCGATGGCTATGACTTTCAACAATATTTAGAAACTCATAAGCCGCAAAGCACAGCGCCTAAGAGTTTAAAAGATGAGCAAGAAGCAAAACGGAAGGCATCACAAAAGAATCAAAGTCAGTCTATTACTGTTCATGTACCGTCTAATACAAGCATCATTGGCATGGACAATGCGAAATTAAAGGGTGTAAATTTGGTTCTTGATTCGGATAATGTAATCATACGAAATATACAGTTTGAATCGCCTTATGATTATTTCCCTTCTTGGGATCCTAATGATGGACCAGAGGGCAATTGGAATTCCCAGTATGACAGTATTTCTATAAAAGGTAGTACACACATTTGGATTGATCATTCTTCCTTCCAAGATGGCCCTGAAATAGTACAAAAATACTTTGGTCGTAAATATGAGCATAGAGATGGATTGGTTGATATTACCAATGAAGCTGACTATATAACGATTTCTTATTCGACGTTTGAAAACCACAATAAAACCATGTTGATTGGTAGTAGTGACTCAAAAATATCAGATGAAGGAAAATTACATGTAACTTTGCATCATAATTATTTCCATAATGTAGTACAACGCTTACCAAGAGTACGATTTGGCCAGGTTCATGTGTATAATAATTACTTTTCGTCAGACACTACAAACGGTGAATATGCTTATGCTTACGCACTAGGTGTTGGGAAAAACTCCCAAATCTATGCTGAAAACAATGTGGCGGATATAGCAGGTAAAGACTATACATCATTTGTGAAAGTCTTTGGAGGAAAACAACTTACTACAGTTAATAATATGTTTAACGGACAAATCATTGATACATTTAATGATACGTTAACACCTGTAGATTGGAAACCTGAACTGTTTACTACAATAGATCCAGTAAATGAAGTAAAAGAAAATGTTTTGCATGATGCGGGACCAATTAAAATAAGTCAATAAAGATATAGTTTAACTAAAAAACCGTATCATATTTCTTCAGTGAAATGTGATACGGCTTTTGTCATGGTGAGTGTATTTAAATATTATTAATCAAATTTTTGGTTTGTTAGGTCTTGATACATAAGTTTAGCGATTTCATACTGAGGATCGCCGGCTTGTAGTTGGTGTGATGGTAGTTTAAATACAGCTTCAGCTCTTTCCTCTTTCTTGATATCGATGCCCTTTACATCTTCGGACCGACTTATGGAAATGGTATGTGTTGTTGGATTTATGAAGTACACATTTACATCGATGCTGAAAGCTTTGTTTTCGTCTTTTCTCATGATTACACGTAGAATCATAGCTGAAATAGCAGTAGTACCATCTTTTTCACCTAATAGCTGCTTAGATGTGTAGTCCACGTAATCTGCATAGACATAAATATCGCCAGGTTTAGCCTTGTCATAATCTTGTGTATAAGCCTCTACTAAACGCAAATCGAGTTGTCTGCCAAATGGTCTAGAGAACATTTCACTTTGTAATACGCGTGTTTCACTGACAAGTGGATAGGACGGTATGGGTGTTAAACCTTTTAGCATATCTGTGCGTGTTTCGTCTTTTCTTTTAGCCTGACGTTCTGCAGTGACCTTGTCTAAGCGTTTACGCTCTTTTAACATCGCCTTTTCTTGTTCTTCTTTAGTTTTGTAAGTTTTTACGAATACAACACGGTTACCAGACATAGTCACTGTTGAATAGACGGGCTTATCTTTGGTCGGGTTTCCCTTAGACGCATCAAGCGTAGATTGCACTATGGCTGGAGTTGCGCTTTCAATAGAACTTTTTAGCTCTGGAATATTAGAATAATCCATGTCAACCACTGCAGTGTCTGTGCTTTCACTTGGCTGTACAGGTGTAGCCCCGTACGCAGATGATATAGCTAATATAGCTAATAGTGAACTAGTAATAATCGATCGTTTACATACTTTCATTACATATACCTCTTTTTTATAAGAACTCTCTAATACTATCAACAGCTGTATTATAGCATAGTTCTTGTGTAGATCGATTTAAAATATACAGATAGTATATAAATCTATAGAGGACTTTCGTATAATTATGTAGAATTACATTATGTATTGTATGTATACAGAGAGCACATGTGGATAGGAGGCAATTATGAAACGTAGTAGTTTGGCATGGTATGTAGCGGTGGTTTGCCTTGGTGGTAGTCTTTCCGTAGGTTCTTTAGTACAGGCAGACTCTCCGGTGACGGTGAATGATGCGGCGGCACAGGCTGAACAGGTAGCACTCAAGCAAAAACAGCAGTATCAAGCCGAAACAGAAACAATGGGACTCTTATGGATGCGCACCTCTGCAGAGTACAGAGCACTAGCGTATCAAGGGTACAATGTGGCGCTAAATGCTGTTAAGATGGCCGTTACTGATCCATCTCATCAACGCAAACCACTTGCCATCGTTCTTGATGCAGATGAAACTGTGGTGGATAATACTAAATTAATGGGTGAAAGCGTTGCTAATGGCAATGGTCGCTTCGATGCTCCTTGGTGGCGTCAAGCTGTGCATCAAGGTAAATCGCAAGCTATGCCTGGTGCTGTTGAGTTCCTAAATGAAGTACATAAACAAGGTGTTGAAATATTCTACGTTTCAAACCGATATGCACCTGTTAACTATGATGCAACAGTACAAAACTTTAAGGAACTAGGATTCCCATCCGTCGATAAAGAACATGTACTACTATTCGAAAAAGACTCTGATAAACAACCTCGCTTCGATATGATTGCTAAAAAATATTATGTCGTTGTATATATGGGTGATAATGCCGGTGACTTCCCAATTGGTACAAAAGGTAAGACCTTAGCTGAACGAAACGCTATCATCGATGCTCATAAAGAGGACTTTGGTACTACCTTTGTAGTATTCCCAAATCCTGCTTATGGATCCTGGGTAAGTGCATTAGCGAAAGGCTACCAAAACCTAAGCCCAGAAGAACAAAAACAAGTGAATAACCAATACCTACAACAATAAGGACGCCTTGCGTATACTTTATTAAAAACGATATAATAAAGTATACATGCGTCTATAGCTCAGTAGGATAGAGCAGCAGTTTCCTAAACTGCGTGTCACTGGTTCGATTCCGGTTAGGCGCACCATAGAAAAATGATTTGGCATAAGGCTTTTAGTCTTATGCCTATTTTTTATTATTGTCTTTAGACTGGTTCGCGACGTAGTCGCGAATCATAAAACCACCCGCTA
>NZ_CAURHA010000048.1:0-13703 GCF_963524655.1 uncultured Veillonella sp. | reverse complement strand
TATGGTTGGTTTTGACTTTGTCAAAACCCGCACTCTGGCATATGTTCAATCATATTGATTGATTACCTATCATTGTTCAGTTTTCAAAGATCTGTTATCAGTTAGCTCCACTTCATTCGAAGTGTTATCTTAACTGACGACTTGATTATAATAACATGTGACCTCGTTCGTGTCAACACATTTTATAATCTTTTTTGAAGTTCTTTTTGAACCTCTAAGTGTATTACTACACTCATTAAGAAACAGTCGCTCGAACGACTGTATGCATATTATAGTACAACGAAATTATAAGTGCAACCCCCAATTCTCAACTTCACACAACTTTCACTATACTTTCATAAAACCCCTAATAGCCAACAATTGATTTTATACAATCAATCATGTACAATATAGCTGTAATACAGAACTTGTAACATAAATAGTTCTATTTTATTAGTATCAATTAATATGAATATTACATTAGTGTAAGGAGATTAAGTATGAAATTATCTAAACGTTTATTATCAAAAACAGTAGCTCTAGCATCTATATGTGCAACTATGGCTACAGCAGCTTTTGCTGCACCCCAAGGTACCTTCGATACCTCTGAAATTCAAATTACAGGCCAAGCATCTCGCTCTGTAGCACCAAGCTATGCAATTTTAACCTTAGGTATTACAAGTCAAAACACAAATATTAATGCTGCTAAATCTAATAACGATCGTATCATGAGTGACTTAATCAGTAGATTAGCAAATCTAGGTGTTGATAAAAAAGATATTTTCACATCGAATATTTCTATTAATCCAACAAGCGATTATCAAGAAGGCAAACGTATTAACACAGGTTACAATGTGTCCAATCACGTAACAGTTAAGATTAATAACCTCGATAACGTAGGAAAGGTTGTCGATGCCGCTGTTAGCGCTGGGGCTAACGACATCAACAACCTTTCATTCCAAAATGATGTGTCTCAACAATTATCTGATTCTTTAACTACAGAAGCGATTCAAAACGGTCGCCATAAAGCGGAAGTTATCGCTGCGGCTCTCGGTCGCACCTTAGGCCCAGTAAAAACGGTTTCTATTAGTACAACAGAAACAAGTTCTATGGACTCTGGTTACTACCGTAGCGGAGTAATGCTTAAAGCAGCACTCGAAACTGCTACGCCTGTAGAAAAAGGTTCTTTAGTAGTTTCTCAAGACGCTAACATCACTTATTATTTACAATAGAATTCTCTGGTACAACACCTTCGTGGACCGCTACAATGCCGCCTGTCAATTCATGATAGGTGGCATTTTCATATCCAAGAGATTTCCAGATTTCTAAAATTTCACTTTGGTGAGGATAACGACGCAAAGATTCTGGAAGCCATGCATAAGATGAGTTATCCTTACTGAGTTTACCTATAATAGGTAATATATAAGAGAAGTAGAAATTGTATAACTGTTTAAAACCAAACATACTTGGTTTCGCCAGTTCTAATACAACTACTTTCCCACCTGGTTTTACAACACGTTGCATTTCGGATAATACTTGTTTAATATCCGGTACATTACGCATTGCAAAGCCACTCATAGCCGCATCAAAAGTATTATCTGCATAAGGTAAAGCCATTGCATCACCTTGTACTAGATTCACTTGATCCATTAATCCTGCATTTTCAATGCGAACACGACCTTGGTCAAGCATTTCGCTATTAAAATCTAACGCCTCTACTCTTAGTGTAGGTTCTTGACGTAATGCTTCCTTTGTAAACACACAGGTACCACATGCTACATCAAGCACACGTTGGTGAGGACCAATATTCATTGCTTTTACAGAGAATTTGCGCCAAAAATAATCTTGTCCAAAGCTTAAGACTGTATTCATTAAATCATAGTTTTTTGCAATATTAGAAAAAACACCTTGTACAAATTGCTCTTTATCGGCATACGTTTTAAATTCTTTAGTATTCATTATGGTCCTTTCACTAATCAAGAACTGTATATGGCATAGTATACCATATTATAGGAACTCTAAAAAAGAATCCTATTATATATACTATAAATAGCAAGCATGTACTATTTACATATATGATACAAGTACTGATAAATTCTATAAAAAACAACACGTCCTATACGGTAAATAAACATGTTTATCACTTACTATATATTTAACATAAATACGTATAAACATCTATAATATTCTCTATTGCTACTATTACATGTTCGTTGTATAATGACATATGTCCATGATGAAAGGATATATTCATGGAGTTTTTTTGTTTTTATTAAGTATTGGAGTGTACTATGAATCGATTTGTTAAATCAATCAACAAAGTCAGTCTAATCCAACAGATTATCATAGGTTTGATCATTGGTATTTTGACTGCACTTTACGTGCCAGATGTGGCAAATGAACTTGCTTTATTAGGTGTTCTTTTTGTTGGTGCTCTTAAAGGCATCGCACCTATCCTTGTATTTTTCTTGGTAATCGCTGCGATCAGTAAACATCGCTCTGGCCAAAAAACAGGTATGGGTTCTGTAATCACCTTATATCTATTAGGTACATTCCTCTCCGCAGTATTAGCTGTAATCGTGAGTTTCTTCTTCCCTACTACATTACATCTAGCAGCAGGTGCCGCTGATGCAGCTCCTCCGCAAGGTATTGCTGAGGTTATGACCACATTACTTAAAAATGTAGTTGATAACCCTGTAAAAGCGTTGATGTCCGCTAACTATATCGGTATTCTAGCTTGGGCTCTTATCCTAGGTGGTGCTTTACGTCATGCACCAATGAATACAAAAGAGGTTATGGAATCCCTTGCTCAAGCAATTACTACAGTGGTAGGCTGGATTATCCGCTTTGCTCCTCTTGGTATTATGGGCCTTGTAGCGGAATCTATTGCTACTAACGGTATCGAAGCTTTGATTGGTTACTTCCAATTACTCGTTTTATTACTTGGCTCTATGATTTTCGTAGCACTAGTAATCAATCCAATTCTGTCCTTCGTTTATCTTCGTCGCAATCCATACCCATTGGTATTTAAATGTTTACGCGAATCTGCAATCTACGCATTCTTCACACGTAGCTCTGCTGCTAACATTCCTGTAAACCTTGACTTAGCTAAACGTTTGAAACTGAACCCTGATATGTATTCCGTATCCATTCCACTAGGTGCAACTATCAATATGGGCGGTGCGGCGATTACAATTACAATCATGACATTAGCCGCAGCTCATACATTAGGTATTATTGTAGATATTCCTACAGCAATCCTGTTATCTATCATCGCCACTATTGGTGCCTGTGGTGCTTCTGGTGTAGCAGGTGGTTCTTTACTACTCATTCCATTGGCTTGTTCCCTATTCGGTATTTCCAACGACGTAGCAATGCAAGTTGTAGGCGTTGGCTTTATCATCGGTGTGTTACAAGACTCAACGGAAACTGCGCTTAACTCTAGCACAGACATTCTCTTCACAGCTACTGCAGACTATGCAAAACGTGGCTACCACGAAGATTGGAACTAAAACGTTCTAAGGCGGTCCTTCGGGACCGTCTTTTTTACATACAACCATATTGATTTTATTCAATGTAAGGTTATAATAGAGTTAATGATAATAACTATTAGTAGATATATATTGAAAGGAATCAACATGAAACAATACGATATTATTGTAGTTGGTACAGGCGGCGCAACCATCGTAGCTGACGCTGCGCAAAAAAAAGGCCTTAAAGTGGCCATCATAGAAAAAGGTAAATTTGGTGGCACATGCCTAACTCGCGGTTGTATTCCTACGAAGGTTATGGTTACAGCAGCTAATGCCATTCAAGAAGTAGAAGAGTTCAAAAAAATAGGCATTAATGTTGGCGATGCAACAATGAATTGGGACACTGTAGCTAAACGTACATGGCATATGATTGATAAGTCTGCAGGCATCTATGATTACTATAACGCTTATGACAATGTAGATGTATATCGTGGTGCTGCAAGTTTTGTGTCCGATAAAGTAATGAATATCCACCTTAACGATGGCTCTGGTATCGTAGAAATCACAGCTCCCACTATTATTCTAGGTACTGGTGGTTATAGCAACGTACCAAATGTACCTGGGCTTCAAGAGGCAGGCTTCCTTTCTAGTGAAAGTTTATTTGGCGATAAGTTCCCGAAACAACCGTATAAATCGCTTGCAGTACTCGGTGCAGGCCCTATCGGCGTAGAATTTGGTCATGTATTTGATGCAGCTGGTACTGAAGTTACCATCATTCAACATAATGTGCGCCTTGTACCTAAAGAAGACGAAGAGATGTCCGAACATCTTCTTCAAAACTACCGAGCTCGTGGTATTAACGTAATCTTAAACCAAGACACTGTTGAAATCCGTCAAGAAGATGGTCTTAAAGTTGTAGTCACTAAAGATCGTAGCACTGGTGAAATTACAGAAACTAAGGTAGAAGAAATCCTCGTAGCAGCCGGCATTCGTCCTGCTGTAGAAGAGCTCCATCTTGAAAATACTGGTATCGAAACATGGCCAAAAGGCTGGATCAAAACTAATGAATTCTTAGAAACATCCGTTGATGGTATCTATGCGTTAGGCGACGTAAACGGCGAACCTGCATTCCGTCATCGTGCGAACTATGAAGCTGATATTATCGCTCACAACCTATACTTTGCTAAAAACGAAGAAGATTTCCGTTGGGCACGCTATGATACATTGCCAAAGGTTACATTCTCTTACCCTGAAATTGGTAGCGTAGGTCTTACTGAAGCAGAAGCTATTAAAGCTGGTTATAATGTAGGTGTAGGCAAAAACTACTACTCCTCCACAGCTAAAGGCTATGCAATGGGTATCAATCCTGGCGATGTAAATGACGGCTTTGTCAAAATCGTGGTAGACAAAGATACTAATCATATCCTTGGTATGCACGTAACAGGTCCTCAAGCGTCTATCCTCTTCCAACCATATGTAAACCTTATGAACAGTGGTGTAACTCCATTAACAGCAATTAATGAAGAAATCGCTTCTGAACGTACTAAACGCTTACGTGAAAAAGGTATTACTCGCGAAATGGATCCTAAATCCGTTATCACTGTAGGTGAAACTATGAGCCCACATCCGTCCTTAATCGAGGTTATTATGTGGACACAAGTATACTACGAAAACCGTTGGTAATAACTATTAAACAAAAAAAGAGCCAAAGGCATATGCCTTTGGCTCTTTTATTTGATTATCAATCAATAGATTAACGACCCATGTCGATGCCACTACCAAAGATAAGATTTGTTTTGCGGCCATCGAAACCTTGATCTGGTTCAGGTGGTAATTTATAAGATTTAGATTGCTCTAGGTAAGCACCTGTTTCAGCATCTACTGTAACAACTACTTTTTTACCATCTTGATGCATTGTTACATAGTACAAGATTTTGCCGTCATGAGCTTCAATTTTCCAGCCCTTCATAACAGCATCAGCACCGAGTTGTTGTTTAGCAACGCGTTCTGCTTGAGCAGATTCAATTACTCGATCTTTATTGAAGATTTCACCGATAATTTTTTTAGGTTTGCCACCTTCTTCCATATTGGAAGTATTACCAGTGATTACGTCGATTTTCATCTTGTATTGATGATATTTACTATAGCCAACAACTTTGTAGCCATAGTTTAAATCGTTAGAGTTAAGCTCTACGGAGTGAAGCGCAGCATTCGGGAAGCGATTTTGGAAAATAGTACCAATTTTGCTCATAGTCATAACCATGGACTCGCCTGGTGCACGTTGTACAGAAATATCAGTACTTGTTTCTGGCTTTGTTTTACGTGCATCTGCCACACTTGGTGTAGCAACAGACAATACACCTACTGCCAATACACCAGTTAATGCCATAGAAATTAACTTTTTATTCATTACATATCCTCCTACTATATGCGATACTTTTAACAATGTAAAAGTAATTCACATACTAGAATTACTATAAGTCCGTGCCATAATCAACAGCACACAAAACATACATTAACAATCATATTATTTAGACAATATACTATAAACCTTCATTTGATGCAAGTCGTTCATCTACATCAGACATAAGTAATTTATAGCATGTAGCTACTAAAGGAACACCAATCAACATGCCAGTGACCCCCATCAAGCTACCACCTACGATAACCGCAGCAAATACCCATAATCCCGGCAAACCAACGGAGTTACCGACGATTTTAGGATAAATGAAGTTGCTTTCAATTTGATGAATCACTTCTAAAATAATCACGTAAATTAACGCATCCATAGGGTTAACAGTGAGCAACATAACTGCACCGATAACACCACCCACATAGATGCCAAGCAATGGAATCAAACCAGTAAGGCCAATTACGCAGGCAATGGTTGTAGCGTATTCAATATTGAATAACCATAATGTAATACCTACCATAACACCTAAAATCAAGGCGTCAATAAACTGTCCTACAAAGAAATTACTAAATGTTTGAACTGCCACACGGGTTACATAACTAACACGATTCACCCATTCATCAGATGCATAGGCTTTTACAATACGTTTGCCTTGCATCATAAGGCGTTCTTTATCAAGGAGCATATAAATAGCAAAGATCAATCCAAGACCGATATTTAACGTCCAAGATAAAACTGTGCCCATTGCATTAACGATGTATGTACCGCCTTTAGTCCCCCATTCACGAGTATACTTAACGATACTTTCACCACTCAACGTGTCCATAAGTGTCTGGTTAGATGCCATTGGAATCGTCTCTGTAAGATGCTGCATCCAAGTTTGGAACTCTGTATACAGTTGAGGCGAAGACGCCACAATAATCGACATAGAATGAACCAATTGAGGAAGCGCCATACGGGCAATAAAATACACGATTACGCTAATTGTCACAAAAGATAATACAAGACTGAGAGGTCGTCGTATCTTATACCTCCATCCAGATTCACTCTTAGGCCATAGCCATCGCTCATAGCGCACTACTAAAATATCTAGCACAAAAGCAATACAGGCACCTACAATAAGTGGAAC
This sequence comes from uncultured Veillonella sp., assembly GCF_963524655.1. GTDB lineage: Bacteria > Bacillota > Negativicutes > Veillonellales > Veillonellaceae > Veillonella. The sequence goes on along the minus strand of NZ_CAURHA010000048.1, from coordinate 6,709 downwards.
AAATGCTGTAATAATAGCATCAATGGCACTAGCAATATCACTTATTCTAAGGGCCATCATGATCATAACACCAGCTAGTATGATAGCACCTATGAGCGGTTTGTAATATTTAAATTTTTTCATATATAACCTACTTTACTATACTCACACCGCATACATTATCAAAGCTTAATGAACATTGTATGACCTACGATTGTTTGCAAGTTTAGTATAACATAAAAGTCCACCTTATCACATGCTCGGTCCCCCGATGAACACGAGAGCATGATAGAAGGTGGACTTTATTGTATGTCTAATCTAAATTAGTTTAGAGATTAGCGGTGAATGTAAACGTCTACACGACGGTTTTCAGCTTTACCAGCTGCAGTGGAGTTAGTTGCCACTGGTTTAGTGTCGCCATTAGCGATACCGATGAAGCGATCAGCAGATACGCCATTATTTACTAAGTATTGAGCTACGTATTGTACGCGGCGTTCGGACAAACCAATATTGTATTGAGGGTTTGCATCAGTATCAGCATTACCTAACAATTTAACTTGGTCTTGAGAGTATTGGTGAGCAGCGTTTACAGCAGCTGTTAAGTTTGGATATTGGTCGGCACGAGCAACATCTTGGTCGGAATCGAAGTAGATGGATTGTACATAGTAATCCAATTTAGGAGTTTTGTATACAGGAGCTTCTACTACAGGAGCTGGAGCTGGAGTGTATACAGGAGCTGGAGCTGGAGTTGCTACAGGAGCAACAGATTTTTGGCCACCGAAACGGTAAGACAAGCCAACTACAGGACCTTGGAAGGAGATGTTGGAAACATCATCACGTTTAGTGTTGATATAACGGTAACCAGCATTGATATCCCAGTCTTCGTTAACTTTGTAGCCTAAGCCTGCTTCCCAAGTGGAAGTTTTCTTAGTACCTACACCAGCTTTACCATAAACTTCTACTTTAGAGCCAAGGTTAGCTTTACCAATTACACCTACTTGTGCAATGTTGTTTGCTTTAGCGAAATCATCGCCAGAAATGTGTGCATAACCACCATATACTGCGAAGTTCTTGTTCAAGGATTGAACTACGTTCACTTCGTGCATTTTGTCGCTGTAGCCAATACCACCTAATTTATCATTCAAACCATGATATTGGTATTGCAATGCTGTTTTATCAGTCAAGCCATATGTTACAGCACCATCGAAGTTCCATTTTGCGTCAGCATTCCAAGCTTCAGTTTTTGCTTTAGAATGAGCTGCGCCAAGATCAACTTGGAATTCGCCTTTGTTGAATTGAGTTTGTGGAGTTGCACCAGCAACGGATACGCCTACAGCAGCAACTGCCAATAAAGCTAATAATTTTTTGTTCATTATAATTCCCTCCAAAAATAGCCCATAACAATACACAGGGCCTTGGTAATAATATACTTTCATTTTACACAACTTTTCGATAAATTTCAATATCTTTTATGAACCTATCATGAATTTTTCGAAATTTATCTATATAAAAATCTTATAATTATAAAATTTTAAATCCCTTTTATCTCCTCTTTTTTATAACACTCATATGATTTTATAGATATACATTAATTAAAATATTATTAATTTTATTTATTGTTTTTTTATAGATTATCAATATGTTACTGATAATCTACTTAAGAAACTTATAACTATGATGTCTGTGAAAGTAGATAGCTTCTACCATAGCAGTAGTATAAACACTTTTCAATTCTATCAACGATTTTCTTTGATATAATTTCATAAAACCTATTATTACTTAATCTAATAAATTTAACTATAACAAAACGAGTAAAAGCCCCCTCAGTATGCACTAAGGAGGCTTTTATCGTTTCTTATATATATCCCTTACATATATACGTGAAATCAGAAGTTTCTGGTCAGACGACACATTCCCCAATGTGTCATTTTTTCCACATTTTGTATTGTACATCAAATAATTTGAATATACAAGATAATTTTCATAAACCTCTCATAAACTATTTTGATATTTTCAATATAGAAAGTAATAACAAACATAATTGTATAGATTTTATCTGCATCTTCTCTCTATATATCGAACATTTTTAATTTTAGATTTTATATGAAAATTTATATGCTAAATGATTGTCAAGATTGATTACTAACTATATTTACAGAGTATTAGACAATCTTATTCTGCCATGCACCTTTAATAAATCGCAAATAGGAACAGCATAAGCGTAAGGACTGATCAAAGCATAAGGATAGCCACGCCCCTAACAAACCTAATCCTAATGTAATACATAATAGATAAGTAATTATGGGGCGAATGATGGCTACGCTTACAAGGGAATATTTCATAATGTAATACGTATCCCCTGCTCCTTTTAATACACCAGAATATACTTGCTGTAAAGCTTGTGGGAAAGCCGCTATTGCCATGATTCCCATCAAAGAACCAGAAAGAAGTACTACTTCACTTTCACGAGTATAAAGTTGTACCAAAAAGTCTCCAGGACCAATAAATATCAAGGCGCTTACAAGGCCCACAATCAGTCCAATTCGAGCACCGATATTACCATAGACACGTGCAATATCTGGACGTTTATGCCCAAGGTTTTGCCCCGTATGAGATGCTCCCGCAAAGCCAAGTCCCATGGCAAAGTAATAGAATATATCCATTAAGTTCATACATACATAGTGTGCTGCCAATGGTACTGCACCTAAGGAAGCAACAATCATGGTGTATGTATACATACCAAAACGTTCAAAGAACTGCTCCCCTAGAGAGCTGCCCCCAACGTGAAACATAGTATGAAGTACAGGTCTTTCAAAGGTCCATTTGGATGGATGTCGCAATGTTAATCCTGTAGTCGTATGCTGTGAGATAGTACGCAATAGCAACAAAGCAATAAGAGCACTACTGATCATAGTGGACACCCCTGCCCCCATAACACCGAGCTCAGGAAAGAACCCAATACCATAAATCAAGAAAAAGTTCATAATGGTATTTAAAATGTTCCCTACTACATTCGATTTAAAAATGACTTTTGTATTACCGTATCCGATTAGTGCAGCCCCTACAATTTGGCTAAAGGACTGAAAAATAAGGCTGATAACAATGAAACGACCATACCAGACAGCGGTTTCTATATAACCATCTTCTGCGCCAGTAAAGCGTAAAATATGCTCTAAATTAAAGAAACATATCACTAATAAAGGCACGTATATTAAGAAATTCAATAATATAGACTGCTTAAGAACTGCATTCATACCATCTACATCACCTTCACCATGACGGCGAGCTATGATAGCGGTAATAGCAATAGATAAAGCGCGACAGAAAATGAGCATCACCATTTCAGGCTGTCCCATAATACCTACCGACGCAAGCGCAGACGCACCGAGTGCCCCAACCATTGCCAAATCGATGGCTGTCATAAATTGTAACATCAAGCCTTGTAATGTAGCCGGCCAAGCAATTTTCAAATAATTACCATACAGTTGCTTTGTCGTCCCTACCGGACCTAACCGCTCTGCAGCGGGCAACATGGTATCAACTGAAAGCCATCGTTGTATGCGTGCTAACATAGTAACTCCTATTCATGTAAGATCATACAAGGTGGGGCAAAATTCTCAACCCCTAATATCTTAAATATTATATCACAGAACATATGAGTAGTCATTCATGTATAATGCATTTTACATAAGAATATATATCAAAAATGCAAAAGAACCTCTTATAGCACTTGATTATACCCCACCAGGTATATCAGAGTATAAGAGGTTCTTAAGTTTATAGGTCAATAATTATTTAACCTATGTAGTGATAATTATTTTCAATTATTAACCTTTGGATGCCAACAGTCTATCTACTGCTGCACGCAAGTCATCTAACCCTTGTTTTGTTTCAGCCAATTCTTGACGTTGACGTTCATTTTCAGCTTCCAATGTGTTTAGACGAGCTGCTTGATCAGCAATAACATATTTTTGTTCAGCATTTTCCTTCTTGAGGCTAGATACCTCATCTTGCATTACATACACAGAGCTAATAGGACCTGCTTTGTAACGATCAGGAATGTTTTTCTTTTCTGGGCTAGAACCAAATTTATGGGTTACACCAGCATTCACCATATTATGGTTACCACCAACGGAAACACCTACATTGAACATAGTATTTTCGTTCGTATAATGCGCAAGACCAAGGGCAGCTGCTGTTTCACCACGATAGTTACCAACACCAGCCATAACTTGAGTTGGTTCTAATGGATCATATTGGATTGGCTTCAACGCTGCCATGGCTGCTGCATGAGCACCAACACGTTGTACTTCACCTGCTACTTGACCAATAGCATCGCCAATTTTAGCATTAGATGCTTTTAACTGACCAATATTCACTGCATCTGTATCATCAGAACCAGGTGCTACACCTTTAATTTGATTGTTACCATTATTGAGGCCATCCTTAGTCAAGGATACAGGACCTGCATTAGGATTGTTAGGATTTGCACTACCAGGTGTAATTGTCATGCCATTACCATTTGTGACAGTTGTATTACCCGCTGCATCTTTAAATGTAGCAGATTTCATATCTGTAAGCTCTGGATTTACAGCATAACTAATTGTTTTACCTTTTTGGCTAACCATCATATTATTGCCCGCTTTAAAAGTAAGCGTTTCATTTGGTCTAATTTTTTCTGGTGTTGCATTTGGTGTGCTATTTACACCAGAGCCTTCTGTGCCAACTGTTGCGTCCCAGCCTGCATTAGCTACAGCAGATTGTACTTGATCTTCAGTGGCTGCGCGGCCAGAAGTAATATTGTTAGGGTCCCACGTTTTATTAGTCAAACCTGTTACAACACCATCTTTACCATTTACTGCAACAGGATTATTGCCACCTGTAGTAATGATGCCATCTTTGCCATCAATACCTACAGTACCAATAGCAGCTTTACCATCCTTACCATTAAGAGCAATCTTATCTGCTACTTTCACAGAACCATTAACACCATCAATAGCAACAGCATTTGTACCATCACCAGCTTTAATAGTACCATCTGTACCATTAATCGCTACAGCATTACCATCTTTACCAGCTTTGATCGTACCATTTGTACCATCCACAGTAATCGCTTTTGTTGGATCCGCTGCACCCAAGGTAATCTTATCATTTAACTTGTTGTCGTAAACGATATGACCATCGGGAGCAGTAGTTTTAGTCAACACAATATTGCCTGTAGTATTATCGGCGCTTTCACCACCATTAGCAGTTAATTCAGTTGTTGCCGCCTTAGTTTTAGCATCTAATTGACGTACATTCACAGCATCTGTGTCATTTGTACCATCTGCTACATTAACAATCTTATTATTGCCATTATCAAGGCCATTGCCAGTTAAAGACACTGTATCTTTACCAGGTTTTGTAATTGTTACACCATCCTTAGTGAAAGTAGCCTTGTTGCCAGCAGCATCGGCTACAGTTGTACCAGTCGCTTCAACCTTAGTTGTATCGCCTGCTGCATTTGTTACTGTTGCACCAGTAGAAGCAACATTTGTTGTATTACCAGCTGCATCTTTAACAGTAGCACCTTTAGCGTCAACCTTAGTTTCATCACCAGCAGCATTTTTCAATATATTGCTAGTCGCATTAGATATATTAGAGTTACCTGCATTATCTGTCAAATTATTGCTTGTAGCATTAGATACGTTAGAGTTACCCGCATTATCTGCCAAAGTATTGCTAGTTGCTGTCGCAGTATTCGTATTGCCATTCGGATCAGCAATCGTATTAGATGTGGCATTTGATGTGTTTGTATTACCTGCACCATCATCGATTACATTTTTATCTGCTGTATTTGTATTCGTCTTAGCACCATCAGTGATAGTAGTCCCCGCTGCCGTAGTGGCTGTGGATTTTGTACCATCTACAACAGTGTTACCAGCCGCATTAGATGTATTCGTTTTACCACCATCAGTTTGAACGATACTATCGCCTTTGATAACAGTGGTTTTACCACCAGTGGCATTGAATATAGCAGACTCCATATCTTTAAGATTTTTGTTTAAGGAGTACGCTAAAGTTTTACCATTTTGGTCAATAATGAGGTTATTGCCAGCCTGTAATTGAACCTCTTCACCACTAGAGATCTTAGTCTTAGCAGAGCCATTAGCTTCACCAGTGGAACCAGCTACTGTACCAGAGTTTATATTCCAACCAGCACCTACTGCATCAGATACTTGTTGTAATTGATCTTCTGTTGCAGCTCGACCAGAAACAGCTTTTGTAACACCTGGTGTCCATGCTGTATTTGTTAAACCAGTAACAGTACCTGCAGCACCATCTAATTTAACAGTGTTAGCACCACCTGTAGTGATTGTGTTATTCACACCATCTATAACTGCAGAACCTGCAGTTACTTTACCAGCAGTACCATCAACAGTCACCTTATTAGCACCAGTACCTGTTGTAATCGTATCTTTAGTGATAACTGTGCTGTTACCAGCATTATCTTTGACAGTTACAGTACTAGCTGTTGCTTCTGTAGTATTTGTACCATCAGTAATTGTATTGGAGGTAGCTTTGGATGTATTTACATTACCATTGCCATCATCAATTACATTGCTGTCTACAGTTGTTTTGTTAGATTTAGCACCATCCACTAATGTGTTTTCATCAACAGTAGATGTATTAGTTTTAGCACCATCTTTAATCACTTGACCAGCTGCAGTTGTTTCTGTGGACTTAGTAC
>NZ_CAURHA010000047.1:0-15024 GCF_963524655.1 uncultured Veillonella sp. | reverse complement strand
ATCTAATACAAAGGGATCCTCTGTAATAGACAGTTTATAGGTGCCTGGTACCGCATCAAAGGTATATAGTTCCATTCTGGATTGAGTAATACCATTCACCCGTGCACGCATAATAGATAAAGTTAAAGGAATGGCCCTTCCCGTCTTTTCATCAACTATATTGAATCCAAATTCACCGACAGGTGCCTTTGTAAACATTTTTCCACTAAGCCATAGGCCATACGTACCTGCTCGCTCTAGGGTAAAGGTTCCTTCTTTGTTTACGTAGGGCATTTCATATAACATTTTAGCTCTACCAAAGCGAAGCGTATTTTTAATACCTAAATAGAACAAACAAAGTCCTAAGGGAATCAATAGATAAAATAATTGTTCCATTGCCTGCGCCTCCTCTATGCACCCGCTTTTACACAACACGATATGTATTTTCAATATATCATACTTTCACCATACAAAAAAGGACCCTCCAAAGAGAGTCCTTAATATGTATTGTTATGCTATTAAGCGTTTTTAGCTACTTCAACAAGTTTAGCGAATGCTGCTGCATCGTTAACTGCCAAGTCAGCCAACATTTTACGGTTAACTTCAACGCCTGCTTTAGTCAAACCAGCGATAAAACGGCTGTAAGTTGTGCCATTGATGCGAGCCGCTGCGTTGATACGAGCGATCCACAATTGACGGAATTCGCGTTTTTTCGCACGACGGTCACGACGAGCGTAGTACAACGCTTTCATTACTGTTTCGTTAGCTTTTTTGAACAAGCGGGAACGTGTACCGCGGTAACCTTTAGCTAATTTTAAAATCTTTTTATGACGTGCATGAGCTGTAACGCCCTTTTTCACTCTTGCCATTGTATATTCCTCCTAAATTACGATGTTATCGATCTAATAGTTAACGATTAAGCGTATGGTAAGCATTTAGCTACGCGTTTGTGGTCAGCTTTTGCAACCAATGTAGCTTTACGTAAATTACGTTTACGAGCTGGAGATTTTTTCTCAAGAATGTGGCTTTTGAAAGCTTTTGCACGCTTGAATTCACCAGTACCAGTTACTGCGAAACGTTTAGCCGCTGCGCGACGAGTTTTAATTTTTGGCATAATTATAATCCTCCCAAAACATTATTTACTTACTAAAATCATGGTCATGTTACGACCTTCTAATTTAGCTGCTTTTTCAATAGACGCTGTTTCTTTGAGTTCTTCAGCGAAACGTGTCAACACTGCCATGCCTAGTTCTGGATGTGAAAGTTCACGACCGCGGAACATGATAGTTACTTTTACTTTGTTACCTTCACCCAAGAACTTGGATGCGTTTTTCATTTTTACGTAAAAGTCATGGTCTTCAATATGTGGACGTAACTTAACTTCTTTTAAAGTTACGATTTTTTGTTTCTTTTTCGCTTCTTTCTCACGTTTTTGTTGTTCGTAACGATATTTACCGTAGTTCATAATACGAGCTACCGGTGGTTTAGCGTTAGGTGCAATTTCCACAAGATCAAGATGCTTTTCTTCAGCCAATGCCAATGCCTCACGGGCAGACATAATGCCAATTTGTTCGTTTTCAGGACCTACGACACGAAGTTCACGAGCACGAATCTCTTCATTAATGCGTGGTGTATCCTTGCTAATAGCGTTCACCTCCAAGAGAATAAAAAAAACGGACGGCAAACACCATCCGAATAGAATTCTCTATATTAACCTCATACTTCATGGTATTAGGTGAGTGGCGGATGGCCTCTGCTTCATAAATTACTTAATTATAATAACAAATCGACTAGTGAAAGTCAACAACAATCTTGTAACTTTCACAATTAATTTATTATTACAACTCTTATAGTATAACAAAGATTATATACTCTGTATATAGGTATCCTTACTGATATCTATTCCATTTATGTATACAATATTTTTACACTATAGTTATTAATTCTATAGAAAAATGCGATACAATAAAATATATAACCTATTCAACATGATTGTCTATTCAACCTAATTACCTATACTGCCTAATTACCTATTCTACCTATTTGGGTATTTTATAGAAATTGGTATTACCTATTTTGAAAGGAGTTTTATTATGAACAAACCTAATAGCATGGCCCCGCCTAGTGTAGCAAATGCTACGGCCCCTCTAACAGCCAATAGTGCGATTCCACCAAAAGATCGTACTACAGTACAAAATATTGGTCTTATTCTTGCTTTTATTGTTCTTGGTGGCATTTTATTATTACCAACACCGGAAACATTATCTACAGGTGGTCATCGCATGATTGGCGTCCTCTCTTTTGCCATTATTTTATGGATGACGTCAGCTGTATCGTATCCTGTAAGTGCCACCATGATTACAGCCCTCACAGCTTTACTCTTAGGCTTCGCTCCAAATCCTGAAGCTCCAGCCAAAGCTATGGGTACAGCCAACGCCTTAAAGCTTATCATTTCAGGTTATTCTTCGCCTGCCATGATTCTCGTAGGCGCAGCTATGTTTATTTCCGTAGCCATGCGCAAGACAGGGCTAGATCGACGTATTGCTATGCTTGTCTTATCTAGTGTTGGCACTAAGGTAAGCCGCATCTATTTAGGTGTTATTATTACAGGCCTCATTCTCGCCTTCTTCGTACCAAGTGCAACGGCTCGTATTGCCTGCTTAGCACCGATCATTATCGGTATTGTTGAGAACTTAGGTATTGAACGTAAAAGCCGCGTAGCGGCACTCCTCATGGTAGGTGCCATACAGGCAGATACATTCTGGAACATCATGATTCAAACGGCAGCGGCTCAAAACCTTGTGGCTGTTGGCTTTATGCAAACACAAATGAAAAGTGCTGTAAGTTGGATTGACTGGCTCACTACAGCTGCTCCGTTCTCCATTATCATGGTTATTATTACATACTTCTTAACACAAGCTCTTATAAAACCAGAATTCAAAGAGCTCGTCGGTGGTGATGTACAGCTCGCAAAAATGCGTGAAGCAATTGGCCCTATGTCCTTTGATGAAAAGAAACTATTATGTATTTCTATCGCGTTATTAACATTATGGGCTACAGGTGGCAAGTTACATAATATCGACACTACAACATCTACAATTGTAGCCATCGCATTATTTTTCTTCCCTAAGATCGGTATTATGGACTGGAAATTTGCCCAACCAAATATCGACTGGGGTTCTATTGTAATGTTTGGTGCAGGCATTGGTCTTGGTGCAGTATTACTAAAAACAAAAGCCGCTACATGGCTTGCTCAAGTATTTGTGAATGCATTCTCCCTCGAAACAGCGAGCGTATTCATTTTAATTGCCGTAATGGCTGCATTCCTTATTGTTATCCATTTAGGCTTTGCCTCTGCTACAGCTCTATCCTCAGCGATGATTCCAATTGTAATCTCTATCGTTATGAGCCATAGCGCAGAAGGACTTAACCCTTTAGGAGTAACAATGCTCATGCAATATGCGATCTGCTTTGGTCTAGTATTACCAGTAAACTCGCCACAAGGCATGCTAGCTTACGGTACAGATACATTTGATGTAAAAACATTTATGACTACAGGTATTCCATTAACTATCATCGGCTATGTAATGATGCTCATATTCGCACTTACATACTGGCACTGGATTGGAATTGCTTAACATCAATAAACTAAAAAATCCTACAATTTCTGATTTCCAGAAATTGTAGGATTTTTAATTGTATTAGATTGCTTTTCCTATTCTAGTTCTTTACCTTTTAGTTCAGGAATCAAGAATACTGTTGCTAGGATGTCGATTACATAGATAATCGCAAGGAAGGCAATTGCCACTTGGTAGGAGTACATAGAGATAATCATACCCACTACCATTGGGCTAAATCCACCTACAGCACGACCGATATTAAATAATACGTTTTGAGCTGTTGCACGAGCACTTGTTGGGTACGCTTCTGCCATTAAAGCACCGTAGCCACCCATCATACCATTTACAGAGGCACCTAGAATAGCACCAGCAAATAGCATCGCTGTGGGATCAGATAATTGGGAGTAAACCAAAATAGAAGCTACTGCACATACTTGGAACAGGATAAATGTAGGTTTACGACCAAGTTTATCCGCTAATCGTCCAAATAGCCAAATACCAACCATCATGCCGCATACTGTAACGGCAGTCCATAAACCAGATTTAGTAAGAGAGAAACCTAATTGCTTACTCAAGAAGTTAGGTAACCAAATCATAATACCGTAGTAACCAAAGTTCTGTACGGATGTTAAGATAGCCACACCAATCGATGTTTTCGTAGTGGCTACGTCTTTCACAAGTAATTTAAAGGATTCCGTATGGGAATGTTCATTTACCTCTTTGCTTTGTACAAAGATTTCTGGTTCATGTAGTTTCGCACGGAAGAACCATGCCACAAAGGCAGGAATAATACCAACCATGAACATGCCGCGCCATCCGATGTAAGGAATCAATAACGGTGTTAATAGCGCAGCTGCCAATACGCCTAATTGCCAGCCAAGAGCAACATAGCTCGTCGCTTTTGCACGGTGTTTCGCAGGCCACGCTTCAGCAGCTAATGCCATGCCAATACCAAATTCACCGCCTAAGCCAATACCAGCAATTGTACGGTAAATAAGTAGGTCCCAATAGCCTTGAGCAAAGGCACAGAGTCCAGTAAATACAGCAAAGAGTACGATAGTCCACGTTAAGACGCGAACGCGACCAAACTTATCTGACAAAGTACCAAAGATAAAACCACCGATTACGGCACCTACTAAAGTCCATGTCACAAGTGAACCAGCTTGACCTGTAGTCAAACCTAAATCCCCTGATATCAAGGTTAGCATAAAACCTAAAATCAGGAGATCAAAACCATCCATGGCATAACCAATGGAAGAACCAATGACAGCTTTCCAGCCGTATGAATTTACATCTTTCATAGTTTTTTCCTTTCGCTACTCACAGGTAACAATTAAAGAGAATATAAGTAGACTTAATATTTGTACTAAGTTCACTAACATTAAATTATACAACTTAGTGAAAATTATGCAATATATATTTCTTAATCTTCTGAATTATTTAGTTGTCTAAAAACTTTATTTAGAGGAAAACAAAAAGGTAGAGTTTGGTTCACTTAGTGAGAACCAAACCCTACCTATTATAGAGTCATCAGAAATAACAAAGCCCTTTAAGGTTAGTTGCGTTCTTTAATTTCAATCTTGATGGAATTGAAGAATTCTTCGAATGGTACGGAACCTAATTCGTCACCGCCGTGTTTACGAACGTTAACTGTACCTTCTTCAACCTCTTTATCACCTACCACAAGCATGTATGGAACTTTTGCCATTTGAGCTTGGCGGATTTTGTAGCCGATTTTTTCGCTACGATCATCCACTTCTACACGTACATAGTCGCGATGCATTTGTTTTGCCAATTCTTTAGCATATTCAACATGTTTTTCAGAGATAGGCAAGATTTTAACTTGTACAGGAGCCATCCAAGTTGGGAATGCACCTGCATAGTGTTCAGTCAAGATACCGATGAAACGTTCCATGGAGCCGAAGCATGCACGGTGAATCATGATAGGGCGGTGTTTTTGACCATCTTCGCCAACGTAATCAATTTGGAAGCGTTCAGGCAAGTTCATATCCAATTGGATAGTACCACATTGCCATGTACGGCCTAAGGAGTCTTCGATATGGTAGTCAAGTTTAGGACCGTAGAATGCGCCATCGCCAGGGTTAATTACGTAAGGAATACCTTTGGCTTCGATAGCATTACGCAATGCTTCTGTTGCTGCTTCCCAAATTGCATCATCACCCATTGCATTGTCTGGTTTAGTAGACAATTCAACATGGTATTTCAAACCAAATTGGCTGTAAATCCGGTCGAATAATTCAATAACTTTCATCAATTCAGATTGCATTTGATCTGGCAACATGAATACGTGAGCATCGTCTTGAGTAAAGGCACGTACACGGAACAAACCATGTAATGCACCAGATAATTCATGACGGTGAACCAAACCAAGTTCAGCATAACGTAATGGGAAATCACGATAGGAATGCATGTCGTTTTGGTACACCAAGATACCACCTGGGCAGTTCATTGGTTTAATTGCATATTCTTCATCATCGATAATTGTAGTGTACATGTTTTCACGGTAATGGAACCAGTGACCAGATGTTTCCCACAATTGTTTATTCAAAATGATTGGCGTACGAATTTCTTCGTAATCAAATTCATGGTGAACTTCACGCCAGAAGTTTTCTAATTCGTTGCGAAGTGCCATACCTTTTGGTAAGAAGAATGGGAAACCAGGACCTTCTTCTTTAATAACGAACAAGCCAAGTTCTTTACCAAGTTTACGGTGGTCCCGTTTAGCCGCTTCTTCAAGCAAGTGAAGGTATGCATCAAGGTCTTCTTTTTTCTCAAATGCTGTACCGTAAATACGTTGCAACATTTTATTTTTTTCATCGCCGCGCCAGTATGCACCTGCAATGCTTTGTAATTTGAAAGCTTTCACCTTACCAGTGGATGCTACGTGAGGACCTGCACAAAGATCGATGAAATCGCCTTGAGAGTAGCAAGAGATTACTGCATCTTCTGGAAGGTCTTGAATCAATTCTACCTTGTAGTCTTCGTTTTTAGATTTGAAGAACTCAATAGCTTCTTGACGAGACATTACAGATTTAGTAATTGGCAAGTTTTCTTTTACAATACGGCTCATTTCCTTTTCGATTTTGCCTAAATCTTCAGGAGTCAAAGTATGTTCCATATCGATATCATAGTAAAAACCTTTATCGATAGCAGGACCGATAGCCAATTTAGCTTCAGGCCATAAGCGTTTAACCGCTTGTGCCAAAATATGAGAAGCTGTGTGGCGCAAAGTATGTTTACCGCCATCGTCTTCGAATGTTAAGAAAGCTACTTCAGAACCATCTACGAGTTCTTCACGAAGGTCTGTTAATTCACCGTTTACGTTAGCAGCTAGTACTTTTTTAGCCAAGCTGTTAGATAGTTGTTTTACTGCTTCCCCAAGAGTAGTGCCAGCAGCGTATTCCTTTGCACTACCATCAGGTAAAATGATTTTTACATCTGCCATTTTTCTTTCCTCCAATTTATACACTAGGATAGTTGGATTTTGGTAATAAAAAAAGACCCTCTATCCCTACAAACAAGGGACGAAGATCATTCGCGGTTCCACCCTAGTTAACTACCTATACAAATATATATGTATAGTAATTCACTTCATTAAGCCCGATAACGGTGGCGGCCGTATTTGCCTACTTAGGTTCGACAAATCAGTTTAAAGGGGGTAACTCTAATATATGTGTAAGGCATTTCCACCATCTGCCTCTCTCTGGTACACAGGGATATGAGAATCATGTCCTTTGCATCACTTTTACTAGATTATAGTATCATAGAGAATTAAAAAATTCAATACAGTTTAACTGTAAATTTCACAAAAGCTATAAATTAAAGAAACGCTTTCAAACACACCATATAAAAACGGCCCGATATAACTGATATGTACCCCCTTTACGGGTTGTCCATTAAAAGGGGTACATATGAAACTCGAGCCGTTTATTAAGATTATCATATATACGCTAACCAATGTAGCTGTACTACAGCTCACTGTACATGAGCTAGATTATTAGCGTTTGAAGTTTGTAGATAACATAGCACCAATTACTTTTTCCAATTTGCTATTGGAAAGGTCTGGGCCTTTGTAGAGTGTTAAGAGCACATCATTGGAGTTATCTTGTTTAGAAACCATCATAACACCGCTGCCACGAGCACCGTTATCATCGTAATCTTTCGCTACGATAACGAGGTTCAAGTAATGGTCCTTCATGTATGTGTACACTTTGCTAGTACGTGCAGAAGAGCCAATCATTTTCGCCATGCTCATACCACGGTTGAATACGATTGTATTTGCATTATGTGGATTTGCCGCTAATTGTTGTTTCTCCTCTTCATTGAGAGGCATAAGGTTTACCATGAGGGAGTCACCCATTTTACCACGGAACATAGCCGGCATTGTTTCCCGTACGTCTTCTGGAATAGCAGTATCAGCCGTCAATTTCAATTCCTTAGGTACAGTCATGTATAGAACGCCCTTGCTATTGCGACCTACCTCTGTTGTACTAAGGTCTACAGCGTTAAGCATAATGGAATCTTTAATGGTTGCTACTTGGTTTGCCAATGGCTTTTCAGGAACGCCACGGCTCGCTAATTGCACGTCGCCAGATTTAGTTTTTTTCAACGTTTCTACGTTCCAGTTAGCCCCTTTTTTGTCAGTATCGCTAGCCTCTGTGAAAGCATTCGCCCCATCTTTTGTGCCTACATATACGTAAGTTTGCGCTGGGATAATTGTATCTGGTGCACCAGATTTATTGAACGCTGCACCGTATACAACATTAGGAATCACAGTGGAGCCAATTTGTAGATTATTATTGGTTTGGCTTTCCACATCAAAATTGATATTCCCTGTGAAAGTCATATCAGGGCCATGATTGATAATAACCACATCCCCTGCTTGAGGAATGATGACAGGACCTACAGGGCCTGCCATAGCCACACCTGCCATAGATACACTAAGGCAAGCTGTTAATAATGCACGTTTCAAAATAGATTGTTTCATAGATATACTCTCATTTCTCTACTATTCATATACTTGGTTCTAGTTGTATGCCCTATTAGATGCTATAACAGACTTACATAGGTGCACACTAGATATAGATAAAACCAACAATATACTTAATTTTCGATAGTGACATAATCAGATAAACTACGTAATACGTCAATAGCCAATGACCGCGTAGAGGGCGTACAGCGCAACATGCACCGCCCACTTGTATCTACAGAGGTCATAACACCTAAGTATTCATAGCCTTCAATGATACGATTGATGAAGTTCGTATGTGTAGGATCTATATGAAAGTACACATACGCTTCCTCTCCGGAGGTTTCTAAGTCTGGTACATCTAGAAATGCACCGATAGATTTACTCGGTTCTAAAGCTGTACCACGCATAATTACTCCGCTTTAGGTTTGCACTCACGGCGCATCATGGAGTACGGCTCAAGTGGTGTATCCATATAGATACGAACCTTCATTTGCGCATGAGGTGCCACGTCGATAGAATTACCATCTTCGTCTGTCATTTTTTCAATTACAGTTTCTACAAGGTCCCCTTTAGGTTGGCAGAATTCTACTTTATCGCCTACTTTGAAGTTGTTCCGTTGTTCAAGATCAACGTATTTTTCTTCTTCGTTGTAGCCCATAACTAAGCCGATGAAGTCATGGCTTTGTGTGTTAGTAGATTTACCGTAGTTTTGAGCCGTTTCGTCAGGACGACCTTCTGCAAAGCCATCTGTATATGGACGGTGAGAAATTTTTTCTAATTCTGCAATCCATTCTGGACGAACGTACCAATCTTTACCTTCTTTAAGGTATGTATCAATCGCTGTACGGTATACTTTCGCTACTGTTGCACAGTAGTGAACAGATTTCATACGACCTTCAATTTTTAGGCTATCTACGCCAGCTTCGTATAAATCTGGAATGCGATGAATCAAGCACAAATCTTTAGAGTTAAAGATATATGTACCATGCTCATCTTCTTCAATTGGATAGTATTCACCAGGTCGGTTGGATTCCACAAGGGAGTATTTCCAACGGCAAGATTGAGAGCATTGACCGCGGTTCGCATCACGGTTGCCTGTCATGTAATTAGATAATAGGCAACGACCAGAGTAAGAAATACACATGGAGCCATGTACGAAGGATTCGATTTCAATGTCTACATTGTCCTTCATTTCTTTAAGGTCTGCCAAGGATACTTCACGAGCTGCTACGACGCGTGTAGCACCCAGTTCTTTCCACATTTGAACTGTATGCCAGTTTGTTGTAGATGCTTGTGTACTTACGTGAAGCTCAAGGCCTGGAGCCACGCGTTTAGCAAGGCTAAAAATGCCCATATCGGCAACGATGATTGCATCAACGCCGATACTTTCAAGGAATTTCAAATAGTCCTCTAAACCTTCAAAGTCCTCGTTGTGAGGAATGATATTACATGTAACATGGAGTTTTTTACCATGAGCATGTACGAATTCTACAGCCTCCTTTAATTCCTCGTCGGAGAAATTAGAGTTACCTGCGCGCAAGCCAAAACGTTTACCTGCGCAATATACGGCATCCGCACCATAGCGAATCGCCATTTTAAGCTTGTCCATATTCCCTGCAGGACAAAGCAATTCCATAAAATGTTCTGCCATTATTTGTTGTGCCCTTTCCACACACTCACACTCATGCCATCACCCATAGGGTAAATGGTGGTGTTAAACAATTCTTTATTTTCAACATATGTTAAGTATTCTTTTAACCGTTTTACGATAGTTTTGAACCGTTTTGGCGGCTCCTTATCGCCCCTCACATAGCCTCTAAAGAGTACATTGTCCGCTAGGATAACGCCTCCTTCTTTCACATGCGGCAAAATGAGCTCTAATTGCTTTAGATATTGCCCCTTAGGACCATCTAAGAACACTAGATCATATTCCCCAGTGAGTTCCGTTAAGACTTGAGATGCATCGCCTTTCAACAATGTAATTTTATCGGCATAATCGGATTGGTTAATATAATATTTCGCCATTTCGTGACGCACATCATCTAATTCAATAGATGTAATGTGTCCCTCCTCTTTATCGAGTAGCGGAGCCATCAATAAAGCTGAGTAACCAATGGCGGTGCCCACCTCTAACACAGAGGTGGGCCGGTACAAACCTATTAATTCTTCAAATAGATGAACCTCGGATTCACGTAAAATCGGTACATCATTAATCATCGCATAAATACGCTGTTCATTTAAAATATTATTTAATGTCATGAAAGTAGATTCAATCTCCTACATTATTTATTGCTATTACCAGTAGGCACGTTGATTGTAGAACGATCAACCGATTCAGCTGGTTTTACTTCAATACGCGGTACCTCTTGTGTACTTGGAGTTACATACGGAGTCGTTTCTGGTGCACGATTAGTAGTCGGTACATAAGTATTATTATTACTGCTATTACCATAAGATGGAGTAGCTGGTGTAACTTGAATTGATGTTTGATTTTGTGTTGGAGCAGGTACAGGAGCTGGAACCTCAGCTGCTGGAACAGTTGTTGGCGTGTATTTATACGTAGGTTCAACGTCAACATATTGAGAATCTGCTTCCACCGCTTCTGCAGAACTATAGTTGTAGTCAGGCTCTGTAGTTGCTACTGCTACGTCATAGTTAGGACCTGCTTGTGCGGCGATTTCTGTAGTAGCAGAAGGAGTCGCACTTGTTGCAGTATCAGCACCATAAATCTTATTAACTTCCGCTAAATGCTCTTCGTATGTTTTAGAGAAGTGATTATGACCTTCTTTATCTGCTACAAAGTACAAGTAATCTGTATTTTCAGAATGTAATACTGCGTCTAAAGATTTTTTACCAGGGTTAGCAATCGGTCCTGGTGGTAAGCCTTTAGATACATATGTATTATATGGACTTTGTAGTTGAGTATCACCAATTGTTACGTTTTCTTTTGCGTAACCAAGTACATAGGAAATGGTCGCATCAGATTGTAATGGAATACCATGAGCCAAACGCTTTTTAAACACACCCGCAATAGTAGGACGATCGGCATCAAATAGAGACTCACGTTCAACAATAGATGCTAATGTAACAAAGTCATGAATGCTCATGTGCTGCGCTTGAATTTGTTTCTTTACAGCCGGTGTAAGGTAACGATTCATTTCATCAGCCATCATCTGAATAACTTCACGAGGCGTAGCTCCTACAGGAATTTCATAAGTACTTGGGAACAAGAACCCTTCCACCGGATATGTAGCAGGTCTTGTACCTTTCATATATGGATATGGTACAAAGGTCTTTGCTTCTGCTAAGAAATCCTTTGCCTTCATGATTTGATTTTTTTCAAGAACGATTGCAATATCACCAACTGTGTATCCTTCAGGAATTGTAACACGAATAGATTCTACATGACCTTCTTGTAATAAAGAAATGAGTTCGCGCACAGTTACCTTATTAGGGATTTGGTAGTGCCCAGTTTGGAGTTTGTCATTAGTACCGCTCAAGTACAACCAAAGTTTAAAACCTTGGGTAGAACGGATAAGACCTCTTTCAAAGAGCATATCTGCAATTTCAGAGCCCGTTTGACCCTTTTCAATAACTAAAACTTGGGTACCATCATCTTGAGCGAAGGTATTAGGTATCAGGTATAGTGCACCAAGACCACCGCCAACAATCAATACACCAACAATAGCAAGAATTAGAATATATCTTAAGGCTTTTCTCACGACCTTGAGTTCCTTTCTGTAACATAACAGTATATATCACTTTATTATACCATAAACTCTATATTTCCCCTACACAAAAGGGTATTAATCACCTTGTTTCCCTCTGCTTATGTGATATATCAATTATAGTTTTTTGTCATGCTAATAATATGAATGAACACCTTAGTTTATAATTCAATACTAACTATCTCCAAACATAAAAATAGCGCATTGCTCTACGCAATACGCTAGATTTATGTTTAAAGACGATTATTCGTCTTCACCCATTTCTTCATACAATTTTACTAGAGTTTCAAAAACTTCATCTTCTTCATCTAAAGGTACGTATTCTTCTACGCCTTCTTCATTTTTTTCGATGCTAGCCAAGATCATGTATGTGTCATCTTGACCTTCGTGGTCTGCATCTTCGTCTTGTACATGTACAAGAACTGCATACTCACGACCTTCATGGTTTAGAACAACATCTTCTGTGAAGTATTGTTTATTGCCGTTTTCATCTTCGAATTCTAAATAATACACTTCACCTTCAAAGTTTTGGTCAACCATTGGAACCCTCCTTGTGGAAAAAAAGATTTATTTATTGAACTGCAAGCGATCTAAGTATCCTTGCAAAATTACAACCGCTGCCATTTTATCAATAACGGATTTACGCTTTTTACGACTTACGTCAGCTGCAATGAGTTGGCGTTCAGCCATAACCGTAGATAACCGCTCATCCCAATATGAAACAGGTAAATCGATGACTTCTTTCATCTTTTCAACGAATTCTTCAGTCTTTTCAGCTCGTTCACCTTTTGTACCATTCATATTCTTCGGCATACCTACTACAAGTTCATGTACTTCATATTCAGCAATGAGTTCTTGTAAGCGATTAAAATCTTTTTCAAGAGATGTTCTACGAATGGTTTCAATACCTTGTGCAGTCATGAGCAGTGCATCGCTACAGGCAATACCGATAGTACGGCTGCCCACGTCTAATGACATAATTCTCATTATAATTGTTTAGCCTTTGCGTATTCTTTCAACAATTCCTCAATCAAGTCATCTCGTTCTAAGCGACGAATATCAGAACGTGCATTATTATAACTAGTAATGTACGCTGGGTCACCAGAGATTAGATAACCTAAAATTTGATTGATTGGATTGTAACCTTTTTCTTGAATAGATTGATAAACACGAGTAAGCACCTCTTCTGCTGTCATCGGTTCATCGTCTACTTTACGGAATAGCATGGTTTCATCAGAAACTTTCATCGTATCCCTCCTTTTTATTACATTGGTGGGCTTCACTTGTAAAAGTGAAACCTCGCCTACTATTATACTTGAATCAAAGGTACATAGTCATTAACTTTTTATGCATTATGAATTTTTTCTATAACAGGTAGAAATATAATTATAAAATTATATGCCTATTGTAATATAGATGTTAATTCATCACCACCAGCTTTTAATGCTTGCATCAATTTAGCTGGTTCCTTACCGCCTGCTTGAGCCATATCTGGACGACCGCCGCCATTACCACCAGCTACTTGAGCCGCAGCTTTTACGATGTTACCAGCTTTTGCACCTTTAGCAACAACGTCTTTAGATACTTTACATACAAAGTTAACTTTATCGTCACCCATAGCAGCACCTACGAGGACTACGCCAGAGCCATTTAATTGATCAAGGCCCATATCCGCTAAGTCACGTAATTCATCGATAGAGGATGCTTTTACAGCAGCCGCTACAAATGCAACATCGCCAATCATGACTTTACCAGCAATGATATCCGCAGCACCTGCAGCAGAAACTTCTTTACGAATTTGTTCTAATTCTTTAGCAGTTTCTTTAGCTTCTGCCAACACTTGATGTAGACGTTCTTCTACTTGAGGTGCTTTAGTTTTAAGCTCGCCCGCCATGCGTTCGATGGTCAAACGATCTTGTTTAGCTACATCGAGAGCTGCACGACCAGTAATAGCTTCAATACGACGTACGCCGGAACCGATACCAGCTTCAGAAGTTAAACGGAAGGAGCCTACGAAGGCAGTATTACCTACGTGAGAACCGCCGCATAATTCAACGGAGAAGCCTGGAACCTCTACAACGCGAACAACGTCACCATATTTATCACCAAAGAGTGCCATCGCACCTTTTTCTTTTGCTTCGTCCATGGACATTTCAGCAATAGCAAGGTCAGTAGCTTTAAGTACCTCTTCATTTACGAGGGCTTCGATTTGATCAAGTTCCTCTTGTGTTACAGGAGAGAAATGAGTGAAGTCGAAACGCAAGTAATCTGGCGTTACTAAGGAGCCAGCTTGGTTAACATGGTCGCCTAAAATTTGTTTCAAAGCCGCATGTAACAAGTGAGTTGCTGTATGGTTACGAGCCATTGCAGATCGACGGTTTGTATCTACTTCAAGAGCTACATCATCCCCTTCAGAGATGGAGCCTTCTACAACAGTACCGATATGGTATACTGTGCCTTCAGGTAAGCGTTTTGTGTTATGAACCTCTACTTTACCCATTGGGCCCACGATGAAGCCTGTATCACCTAATTGACCGCCCCCTTCTGCATGGAATGGAGTTGTGCGTACGATAATCGTAATTTCATCACCGTCAGCAGCTGTTTGTAAACGCTCAGCACCTTTACCTACCATCAATACAGAAGATGCTTTAACAGACTCATCTTCAAGAAGTTCTTCGTCTTTTAAGAAAGTAATGTCTGGTGT
>NZ_CAURHA010000046.1:0-15034 GCF_963524655.1 uncultured Veillonella sp. | reverse complement strand
GTGATTGTTACACCACCATTGTTAACTTTAGTACCACCAACCGTTAAGGAACCAGCATTAGTCAAGTCAACATCTTTAGCCAATTGAACTTTCAATTTGCCGCCATCATTATTAACACCGATGTTGTTATCAGTCAATGTACCGGTAGCACCACCAATGATATCTACTTGTTGGTTAAGTTGTTTAGCAATTACTTTATTAGCATTTGTTTGACCATCATCACCAGCAAATTTCAAGCCATCATCCATAGTAGCTACTTCACGTTTAATATCGTTGTTATCAGCATCTTTCAATGGGTTGCCATTAGCATCTTTTGGTACGTATACGATACGTTGAGATTGATCATTGTTGTTTGCTTCTGGTTTAACTAATGTTTTTGTACCATTTTCAGTAGAGATATCTACAGATTTGCCGTTTGTACCAGCAGGGCCTTGAGGACCTGTTAAGCCGATTGTACCAACGCCATCTTTACCAGCAATAGATACAGCATCTTTGCCATCTTTACCAGAGATACCAACTTTACCATCGATACCATTTGTACCAGGAATGCCAGTAGCACCAGTAGCACCTTGAGGACCAACGATAGTTACGCCATCTTTACCTGCTTGACCATCTTTACCATTTACAACAACTTTGTCTAAGTTAGTAAGATCTTTATCTAAGGAATATGCAACGGATGCATTACCAGCACCATCGTTAGTTTGCGTAACTGTCAAGTTTTTGCCAGCTTGCATTGTTACTGTTTTAGTGTCAGCAATATTTTGAGTAGTATCACCAGCGTGAGTACCTTCTGTAGCAGATACTACACCAGAGTTAAGATTCCAAGTGGATTTAGCTACTGTACCAGTTGTAGATACTTTCAAGTCATATGTTACTTGACCTGTTGTAGAATTTTCGTTAGATGTAACAGTTACAGATTTATCTGTGGATGTTACAACTGTACGCATACCTTTCAATTGATTTAAGTTAACTGCGTCAGTGCCATCTGTGCCAGGAGCCAAGTTCACAATCTTGTTGTTAGTTGTGCCATCGCCCATGGACAAGTTGCCACCAGAGATAGTTACAGCAGGAGTAGTTGCACCAGCTGGAACATCACTAATAGTGATAGAAGAACCGCCATTAGAGATAGAGTTAATATCTTTTAATGCTTTAGCTAAGCCAACATTGATTGTTGTGTTACCATCAGTTCCTTGTTCGATATTAGTTCTGATATTAGCTGTGTTGTATTCATCAGCATATGCTTTACCAGCAGTTAAAGCACCAGCACCTTGAACTGTTACTTTAGAGCCAAGTTTGTTTGTTTTTTCGCCACCTTCGTTAGCATCAAAACGTAAACCTTTGTCAATTAAAGCATCAGATGTATTTTTAAGGTCAGATACGTTTACTACTGCATTTTTAACATTAGAGTTATCATCAGCTGCTGCTTTCAATTTGTCTAGGTATGTTGCACCAGTTTGATTTTTAATAGCAGAACCAACATTGTTAACAATCATGCCGCCATCTTTTGTTGTTTGACCAGCTGCTGCTTTAGGGTTTTCGAAAGATGTGATGATATCGCCAGTATATTCAGCTGTTTCACCAACTTTATGGAATTTACCGTCTTTATCTTTCGTTAATTTTTCACCATCTGGAGTTGTGTAAACTGCTGGAGTTACAGCGTTTACAGTGTATACAGTGTGGTTATCTGTTGCATCTACATCTGTAGTCACAACTACATTATCACCAGCTTTTACTTCTGTACGGTTTTCTTTCAATTGTTTTACGTTAACTGCGTCAGTATTATTCGTACCTTCAGCAACATTAATAATTTTGTTACCGCCATTATCAAGGCCAGTATTTGTCAACTTAACATCTGTTGTTGTGCCACCTGCAGGAGCAGTGATTGTTACACCACCATTGTTAACTTTAGTACCACCAACCGTTAAGGAACCAGTATTAGACAAGTCAACGTTTTTGTTCAAATTGTACTTAACAACACCATCATTATCGATTTCTGCTGTAGTATTTGTACCATTTGTAAAGTCTAACCCTTTTTCTAATGTAACTGTTTTATCGCCTGTACCGTTAGCTTTATAAGTCAAAGGAATTACTTTAGCTGCTTTAGCGCCATCGAATTTCACTTCGTATGTAGTGTTATGGTTAGTATCATCTTTTACAGGGTTAACAGTAATAGGATTGTTTGTATCAGCTGTATAAGAACCATCAGCTTTTGTAGTACCACCATTATTTACTGTTACAGCTTCACGAGCTGCGTCTTTAACAGCATTTTTAGAAACGGATACTTCGTATTGAGCACCAGGATCTTTTACATTTTTATTGTCTGCAACAGAAACATCAGCAATGTTAGTATCACCAGTTGCAGCTGCTTTTTTAACTACGCTTTCAGTAGAAGCTGTACCACCTGTTGCAGTAGAGCTTACAGTGTAAACATCTTCACCATTAGCACCTTTAGTTTTGTTAACAGTTACATTTGTACCAGCTTCTACAACAGTTTTAGCGGATTTCAATTGTTTATAGTTAACTGCATCAGTATCATCAGTACCAGGAGCTACGTTAGTGATTTTATTACCATCTACGCTCAAGTTACCGCCGGAGATAGTTGTGCCACCACCATTGTTCAATGTGATTTTAGTAGTACCGTTTTGAATGCTTTCAATATCTTTAAGAGTAGAGCTCAAAGCATATGTATATTGTTGAGTATTAGTGCCTAATGTTTGCGCTACTGTGAGGTTTTTACCTGCACTGAAAGTTACTGTATCACCAGGAACTACTTTAGTTGCAGTAGCAGAACCAGTTAACGTACCACCATTAGCAGAAGCATTAGCTTTCCAACCAGAGTTGTTAATCGCTTGAGTTACATTGTCAGTTGTAGCAATGCCGTTTGTAGTAGGGGCTACAGCTTTACCATCTGTATTAGTAATGTTGCCGCCTACTTTTGCTGTTACTTTGATACCTGTGGCAGTTGCCTCAGTAGAGATTAGAGTACCATCACCATTGACATTAAAAGTGCCATCATTAAGTCGAACGTCAGTACTACCTGTTACTTGTGTAGAATCACCAGCATACTTCAAGTTAACTGCTTTCAATTGTGCTACGTTAACAGCATCAGTATCTTGAGTACCAGCTGCAAGTCCTGTTAATTGACGAGTAACACTAGCACTGTCATCACCAATAGAAACAGCAGCGCGTGTAGAAGTTAAAGCAGCCTTTGTATTATTCGTTAAATTTTTATAGTCATTAGTTCGGCCTGTTGCTGGATTATAACCAATTTCACCCGCATCTTTTGTTGTTTTAGATTCAGAACCAAGAGCTACACCGCCTTCAATATTTGCAGTAGCTTTATGACCTACAGCAACAGCATTTTTAGCAGTTGCAGTTGTTTTTTCACCTAAACCAGCAAATGTCGTATTAGTATTATCAAATGCAGCACCTTTACCATCACCACCGATAGCAATTGCATGATCACCAGTAGCCTCTGCATTGAAACCAACTGCTACAGAGCCATCTTTTGTAGCTTGAGCTGTACGACCAAGTGCTGTAGATCCACTACCAGTAGATTGTGCACCATTACCCATGGCAATAGAACCGTGAGAAGTTGCATTTGTTGCTTGACCAAGCGCAAATGCACCAGAACCACTAGCATTTGCAATCTTACCAAATGCAATTGCTTGATTACCTGTAGCCTTTGCTTGAATACCCATTGCAATTGTATTATTATTATTAGCTAATACATCTTGACCAATGGCAATCATGCCAGATGCTTTATTATCTTTACCATCTGCTTGAGCACCATTACCAATTGCAAGTGCAAAGATATTATTTACTTGGCCCGTAGCTGGGTTAATTGTATCATCACCTCGAGCAATAGTTTGCTTTTCAACACCACCACCTGGATTGTATACACTACCAATAGCAATTGTTTTACCAGTACCAGCAATTACTTTAGTACCAATACCAATAGTCTCTTCACCTGTAGTGGTATTTTCGTTACCAATAGCAACGTTGCGATCACCATCTGTAGTGTTTTTATAACCTGCAGCAATAGTGCCACCACGATTTACTGTATTTTCACGGCCGAATGCACTTGCTTGAGTAGCAGCTGCCGCAATAGTATTAGAAGAACCAACCGCTGAAGAATCATCAGCTTGAGCCTTGTTATTAACACCAAGTGCTGTTGCTGAAGTACCTGTAGCTTTGCTCACACGACCAATAGCAACAGCATTATTTTTAGTCGCTTCTGCACCGGAACCAATAGCAATAGAACGATCGCCAGATGCTGTATTGGCATTACCAAGTGCTACAGAGGCTTCACCAGATGCCGTATTGCCGACACCAATTGCACTTGTAGACTTATGGCTAGCAGTATTTTGATTACCAATAGCTAAAGAAGATTCACGGTTTGCTCTATTATTAGCACCGTAAATAATTTTTCCACTCTCATTGTTAGGGCCACCTGTGGAGTCATTTTGATAACCTACTACAACTGAATTTGTGGAAACACTATTACTTGGTTTTGCATTTGGAGAAATGTTTAATGCACTACCACCATCGTCATAGACAGCCATTGCAGGATTACCCAATGCCCCTGCACCCACCATAGCCAAACCAGCTAATACGCTAGCAAGAACTTTTTTCTTACCACCATTGTTTTTAGCAACTTCGGAAACTACTACGTAGCACTCTTTAGATTTGCTCCAAACAACTTTAAAGATTTTATTCATATTTCTATGAACCCCTTTCTTAAACTAGACACAATTACAATCCTTATAATTAATAATTAATAATTAATAACTAATTAAATACAAAAGACTAAAAGTCCAAACATCCCATATTTAATAGCTTTCTGAGTGTCTTTCATATTTTTTTCATTTTGTGTCACGAACAGAATATCATATATCGAAAATCTTGTAAATAGTTTGCTTCATCTTTTTATCATAATCATCAAAGTTTATTGTTAGAACCTTTATTTTGTTAAACAAAATTTAATATATGGTCGTTTTTTTACTCACTTTTTTGTTGATTTATACGTATTTTATAAAATCTAATCCATTTTATTCTATCCACTTCTATTATTTTCGATAATCGTATTACTCAATCTTATAAATAAAGGTTTAATCGATTTATAAAGATTGATTTTTCTCGATTTCAATTTCCATTTCTATATTATCTATAAATTTTGATCTCAGAAAAATCTATATATGAAATTCACTCAATCCTTTGATAATTATTTCATAAAGATTTCATGTAATTCTCCGTAAATGAAGAGGTTATGAATTTATCCTCCTATATATAATAGAAATTATGATATACTTAATCATAATGAGGTAAAATTTGACCATATAGTAACAACGAGGGTTTACCATGGACACACAACCAAAAGAAGCGCTTAAAGGTATATATAAAGAAAACACAGAAGACATACTAAAAGGCAATTGCAACGAAGGCCAATCCATTAGTCCCCCATCGTATCAAGCACCTACCGCTCAAGCTGACATTGAGGCATTAAAGGACTCTTATGATGATTTTCTTTATGTATCTAAAGCCTTTGCTAGTTGTTCTATTAATTCATTAATTGCAACGGCTCGCATCTACGGTCTTGATCCAGCTCCAATTAAGAGTGCTCGTGTGCTTGAGCTAGGCTCCTCTTGTGGTGGCAATATCATTCCACAAGCGCTGTACTATCCAGAGGCTACTTTCACAGGCATCGACCTGTCATCTGTACAAATCAAACACGGTAACGAATTAATCGAATCCATGGGGCTCACCAATGTAACCTTGTTAGAAAAAGATATCATGGACATTGATGATGACTTTGGCACCTTCGATTACATTCTTGTTCACGGCATCTGGTCTTGGGTACCTGATATCGTTAAGGATAAAATCCTCAGCATTTGTAATCGCAATCTATCTGACCGCGGCATGGCTTATGTGTCCTATAACACGTATCCTGGTTGGAAACGATTAGAGCAAATGCGCGATATTATGCTCTATTCGGAAAAGCAATTAAAATCTCAATCACTGCAAGAACGTACAGCATACACTAAAAATGTGTTAAAACTCATTGGCGAAACAATGAAGATGGACGAGCGTTCCCAAAAACAATCGGGTTACAAAATCGATAATATTAATCGCGTCTTAGAGTCCAATGATTATTATGTAGGCCATGAATATTTAGAAACCTTTAACGATCCTGTGTATGTGTCTGAGTTTATCGAACGTGCCGAGCAGCAAGGGTGCGTGTATATCGGTGATGAAAGCATCGAAAAATCCTTTATCACATGGCTCGATGATAAGATTGTGGATAATATCAAAACTCTTGCCAACGGCAACCATAAGGACAAAGAACAGTATTACGACTTTGTCTATGATACACAGTTCCGCATGGCACTATTAACGAAACCATGTAACAGAGATAAAATTGTGCGGGACGAAACGGTTCAAAAAGACATTCTAGACACGTTGTACTTTGCGGCGCCTTTTGAAGACCGCTTAGGCATGCCTCCGAATTGGACAGATGCGCTACGCATTACGCTCAAACAATTTATGCGCACGTTCCAACAATTTAATGTGCAAGATATTGTAGACTACATGGCTGAGCATCATCCAAATGAGGAATATAATAAAGATACATTGTACATACAGATATTCTTGTTAACTATTTTAGGCCATCTTCGCGCGTATGGTGAAAAATATGAAAAATTACCATTTGTAGAAAATGTGAGCTACATTCCAGAGCGATTCATTAGATATGTCTCCACACTTATTGAAGGCAACGGCAAGCAATATATGTCCTTAGGCAATATGTTTAACCAAGAGGATCCTACTGTAGATGAAGGTCTACTGTACGTGATGAAACAAATGGCACAGCCAACGACTCGTGGCGAACTAATTAAGATTTTAGATGAAACCCTCACCATCACTCGTACGAAAGCAGATGGTGAGACCTTCACTGTCCCAAGCGAACAATATCTCGATGAATCTATTAAACATTTAGTGGAGCTAGGCTATTTTAGACACCAAGCTTAAAACACCATTTTTTATTTTGATACGTCACTACTTAAGTTAATACATTACTTCTAATTAAGGTATGACATAGTTGCGACTTAATAAGAGAAAAAGTAAGCCTTAGTTTCACTTTCAAAATTTAATCACACAAAAATAAAAGCGTAACTGATATAGAGTGCAATTCAATCTATATCAGTTACGCTTATTTAATTTGGCTACTACATAATGTATCTAGAAGTGTTAATCTACGTAATAGCCAATTGTTATGTAAATAACGCTTTATATTGTTCTTTTCGGTAACAACTATGATGTTGTTAGAATAATATATTTCGTTATTTGATAACCTATTTTATTTTTTGTTTACACGAACGCGTTCGATTGTTGGTTCACCTTTAGCGTTTTTCGCTACTGTGTCCACGCGGAACAACGCCATTTCTGGGCTGAATTCAGTAACAAGGCGATCATCTACTGTTACTCCGTCTTGGATTGCACGGTATACGATTTGTGCAAATTCATAACGAGTTAACAAGCGGTCACCACCGAATGTGCCATCTGGATACCCTTCAACGAGACCACGGCGAGATAAATCTCTTACCGCTTCATATGCCCAGTGGTTTGCAGCCACGTCTGGGAATAATGTAGTGTGGTCAGCTTTCATATTAGTACCAGCTACGCCGTTCAATAATGCTGTTAATTTTTGAATTTGTGCATTTTGTTCAGCTACAGTTTTCTTAAGAGCTAATACTTCTTTACCAATCGCTACACGAGAGCGAGATACACCGCTATGAGCCCCTACTTTTACAGACAAGCCAGCATTGAATACTGTTTCATCGCTGCCTACTGTGGAACCGATGCTAAGTTGTACGTCTTCGTTAGGACGGTAGAAGGCACCGATAGCTGCCGCATCACCACTGCGGTAATGACCATAACCTGCAGCAAAGTCCCATTTAGCATCTGGATCGAAATCAAGTGGATGTAAAGCTGCCAACGCTGCAGCACCTGCTACAGATTTGTCGATGCGTTTATCCATCTTGGAGAGATCGCCTCTGAAGGAGTTCATATTGTTATTGATGTTTGTAATATTGTTTTGAATATCTGCTACATCGTTTTGAACATTTGTTACATTACCTTTAAGGTTTTTGATGTCATTAGTATTCTTAGCGATGTTTGTAGTATTGTTATTGATTTGGTTCGTAATATCTTCGGACAAAGATACTTTGTAATCACGGCTATTACCATTGATTATTGGTGTTACCGTAATGTGGTCACCTGCCGTTACTGTAGTAGTACCTGTAGCAGCTGTGATTTCGTCTTTCACCTTTTTAAGTTGGGAAACGTTAACCGCATCAGTATCTGCTACGCCGGATTTCACATTGTTGATGATTTGATTGCCTGCGCTAATACCGTTAGTAGTGTAGTAAACTGTTTTGTCCCCTTCACTTGCGTACATACCAGTTTTTGTGAAAGTAGCTTGTTCTAAGGTATCTGTGTTTTCGATTTGAATACCTTTAGGTGTAACACCGATGTTTTCGCTGCCGTTAAAGAAGCGAGCACTGTCTTTATCGATGCGAGCACGAACGTCGTCAGTTGCTTTACCGAAGTTAACAGAGTTCATCTCTACTAAGTCTTTATTTACAGCTACTTTGTATTCAGCACCGCCATTTGCATTTGTACCTTGTGTTACAGTCGTATTATCGCCTGCTACAACAGTTGTATGCTTTTTAGCCTCTGCTTCAACATTGTTGATTTTTTCTTCTGCTTTTTTAAGTTGTGCTACGTTTACTGCATCAGTATCAGCTTCACCGTTAGATACGCCATGAATTTGCTGACCTCCTACATCAACTTTACTAACAGAGAATGACATTTCTCTTAGTTCAGTAGTATCATCATTATTTTCGTGGCCCCATACATCAATACCACCAGCATACGCACTCATACCCTGATCATAATGCAATGTAGAAATACCGTCTACATCCACAGAAGTTTTATAGTCACCAGATCTATTAAAACTGATGTGCTTACCGTCAATAGCCGTCAATTGCTCATTTTCACCATTTACTGCTGTATTATGAAGCTCAATAACACTACCATCAATCTTAGTTTCACCACGTTTATCTAAGTGAGACATTGTAGGGATAGATGTTAAGTGATCAAATCCACTATAATTTTCAGAAATGTCTTCAGCTTTTATACCATCCATTCCAGGGGCAATTCTAATACTTTTACTATCCTGATACATACTAATTAAATCAGCTCTAAATGTGCTAGATGCTGATAGATTTGGCTGATTACGGTTATCTGTTCGAAAATATAAATCATGCGCATTGAGATAGGATGTACCAGAATTGCTATTATCAACATTTGATTTAGTATATACGAGAATATCAGAGTTGATATCTAGATTAGATTTTTCACCAAATGGACCAACATTCTCTTTAAATTTTGCAGATCTAATTTCTTTTAGATCTTCATTTAATGATACAATATATTCTAAATCAGTACCGCTTTTTACAAGTGCACCAGTCGACGTATCCCATCTATAGGCATCTCTATCACGGAATGCTGTAGCAATATTTTTACCATCCCCTGAAATAATATTTACAGCTCTAGATGCGAATGCTGAGGTAGCAATAGAAGTTAGCACCATAGTAGTTAATAAGATTTTAGTTATTTTCATAATTAGTTCCCGTCCTGTTAAAAACTATCTTAGATAATAGTCCATATTACACATTACATTTTTCACAAAACATTCATATTTTTATATGAGCATTGTAACACATATTTCAAAATTGTAAACAACTTTTATTATTTATTTAATTTTTTGCTAAATTAAAATCGACTGTTTTTAATATTATGTAACTATTTAATAGTATTTCTAAAAATAGAGGGACATAGTGATAAGAACACTATAAACGTGTACTAGCTTAGTAAGCACAAAAAGTGGATAGTTAATCAATAGAGATTAACTACCCACTTTTAATTTGGAGATAAGGTGGTTTCTGATACTTGCCGTATGATATAAGTGTTATTGAGAGAGAGATTTAAAGTTATACAATAGTTATTAACGTAACTGGAGAGTAACTAGTTATGAACAATACTCATACGACATAATGTAGGGGGACTACATATTAAGAGAATAGCTTTTAACAAAAGCTATTCTCTTCGAAGAACAGACAATACCAACACTCACCTTTCTCTACTTGAGTATATCATTTATATGACAATGATAATAGTTGATTTTTCATTAAATTTTCATTAAAAATCAATGAACCAAACGAATCACATAGCTA
This sequence comes from uncultured Veillonella sp., assembly GCF_963524655.1. Lineage (GTDB taxonomy): Bacteria > Bacillota > Negativicutes > Veillonellales > Veillonellaceae > Veillonella. The sequence continues at coordinate 4,739 of NZ_CAURHA010000046.1, read as the reverse complement.
TTCTAGTTGTGAATGATATTATCAAAATTATTACTCAACCCAGATTGTATTATGACGTCTTACAAGGCTTAGCATTTTTGAACGAACACTCATAGCACCCTCTACTCTGTGCTTACCACCATACCAAGCTACAGGAGATCCTGCCAAGCGGAATGTAATCTTGCCGTACGCTCCACCCGAGCTGTGTTCAGGCTTGTTATAGCCCATATCGACAGATACACGCGGTGTGAGCTGCAACTCGGAACCAACGCGCAAACCGTTCTTATCAGCCTGACGTTCTTGATTCCAATGGTATCCTTCTACATAAACTCTCGCCCAGCGAGCATTTTTGAAAGTCTTGCCGTATTCAAGGGTATAACCATTGGCTACGCGCTCCAAAGTATGAATGTTCGCATCTAGAACGCGCTCATCAGAAGCAGAACCGTACCAATTAAAACGGAATTCACTTTCGCCAGACATATATTCAAGACCTGCGCTGAGGCGGTCGTGATGACGCAAGAAGCGGTGGTCATAGAATAGATGAGCCCCATAAAGACGGCGATCATCCTTGGAAATACGGCGGTACCCAACACCTACGTTGAGGGTTGTTCCAATATCGGAGGCCCGAGAAATACGCTGCTGCGTAAACCACACATCACGAGACTTATCATCATAATGTCCTAGAGGCTGAACAGTCTCAACAGAGTACAATGGTTTCCACCCCTCTTGGAACTGGAAGCTCAACGTAGTGCGTCGCATCCATGGTTTACCTTTAGCGCCGTACATCGCGTTGGACACATTGGACATGGCCACCGCGTTAATAGCTCGGTTTACTGCATCTACGTTGCTATACTGCACCGTCTTGGTCTCCTGGCGATCCATTACGAGAGGGCCCCCTTCACCGATCACATGGTCTGGCGTGGCCGCAGGCGTAATGTGAAAATATTCGTTATTATGTAATTGTTGTCTTTCTGCCTCTGCAGAGCCCACACAACACAAAAGGGCGCTCAAGGCAACACATACAATACGTTTCATTACTCTCTACACACAATTCTCATGAACTAAAAATGAAATATGTATAAGTGTAACGAATTATGAGTACTACTGTCAAGAAAAAGAATAAACTAATATATAGAAGTCAAGTAGATTACATATAATGTATATATAATACTAATATCTTATATATTATAAAAATATATCCTACTACAATGTTAGCAAATATCTTTCCTCGTTAAATTGACAAATACTACTCCTGTTTTAATTACTATTCTCACTGTTTATAAATGTTCAACAGTCTCAATTAAATATTCCTACAATAGTACATAAAACTTTCTTTAAATATTCAATTATGGTGTATTTTCACCACATATTATGCAAAATATTCATTTACAACATGTATATTTCGTATTATTATGAAATCGTAAGTGATATGAAAGTTTTGTGAAGTCCTAATATGCAAAGGAGTGTATTGTGATGAGTAAGAAACATTTTGTATTAACAGGTATTGTGTTTTCTGCATTATCTATGGGGATTGTATCGGCGGCTCCTGTGAACATTATAGAAAACAACGGAAACGTTGGCGCTACAGGAACTACGTTCACTAATGATGGCAATGTTACGCTCGGTAGAGGTGCTGGTGCCACTACTAGTAACCATCAAACCGTAGCAAGTCCAAATGCAAACGGCAACAATGTGGCCATCGGGGCCTTCGCCGGTAACCAATCTAAAGGGGGCGGCAATATTACCTTAGGTGGTAAAAGCTTCCAAAAAGGCACAGGCGATCTTAATGTCATTGCAGGTGCATTAACAGCGAATAATGCAAAACAGTCTATGTCCGTTATCATGGGCACCCAATCAGGTGAGAACTCTGAAGGGTCAAAAAACGTATGGATTGGTCATTACCAAGGTGCTAATAGTAAAGCTACCAATTCCGTTCTTATCGGTTCTGGATCCTCCACAACTGGTAAATTCACCCTTGGTATTGGTCACTACACCAATATTAATGCCAATAAAGGCCTAGCCATTGGTTCCTACAATACCCTAACAGATAAGGCTACTGAATCCGGTGTGTTCGGTCAAGGCGAGTACGGCATGAATGCTATCGACGCGAGCGGCTCCTATAGCATTGGTAATTACAACCATATTTCTGGTAACAACACATTCGTTATGGGTAATAATGTCACAACGTCCTTAGAAAATGCAGTAATCCTAGGCAATGACTCTACAGATGGAGACGTTGTGGGCACATCTAGCTATACCTTTAACAATGGTAAGACTGTAAATTATGCAGGTATGACACCTATCTCTACTGTATCGGTAGGCGCCAAAGATAAAGAACGGACTATTACCAATGTAGCTGCTGGCCGTGTCAGTGCTACCTCTACAGATGCTATTAACGGTTCCCAACTATATGGGGCTCATCAAATGATTGATTATGTAGAAAATGAATCCAATAAGGGGGATGCTCGTGCCGCTGCTTTAGCTGCATTGCACCCTATCGCATATGATCCAGACAACCGTGTTCAATATATGGCAGGCTATGGCCACTACAAGAACGCCAATGCTCTCGCCCTCGGTGTTGGCTATTATCACCGAGATAATCTATTATTAACTACAGGTGTTACACTTAATAGCCATATCATGGCAAACGTAGGGGTTACCTATAAACCTGGCAAATCCCAAGTAAATATCCCTGGTCAAAATCTTGAAGCTCGTGTACAAGCTTTAGAAACACAAAACAAAGAACTTCAAGAAACTGTACATCAACTGATGGCAAAATTAAATAAATAATATACCCCAACCATGACATAGTATGTAACTCAAATTATGTAAATTATCTATATTATTTCAAACTACAGTCTTACAAAATAAGCTCTAATTACAACCTTAAAGTACAGTATAATTACAATTTTATGCTATAGTATAATTACAGTCTTAAACTTTAAAATAGTTACAATTCTAATTACATACACAATAAGAACTGCACCTTAAAATTCTATTTGATTCTAAGGTGCAGTTCTTATTTATATGTTATACTATGTTCAACATTATGTACTAAAGAAATCATCATAGGGGTAGTATATGAGCCAGAAAGACAGAGAACAAATAACAGATATAAAAGAAACTACAATCATAGCCAGTAACCCAAATATATCTGAGGAATTACAGGTTAATATAAATGAGGTAAAGGATTCATACGATTCCTTCCTCTATGTATCCAAACCATTTTCTAGTACGAATATTAACAATTTACAAGCTAAAGCTAAGCTATACGGTCTTAATCCTGCGCCCCTCAAGGGTGCCCGCATTCTTGAGTTAGGTGCATCCTGTGGGGGCAATCTCATCCCGCAAGCACTGTACTATCCAGAAGCAACTTTCACAGGCATCGACCTATCAAGTGTACAGGTACAACACGGCAATGAAATGATTAAATCCATTGGTCTCACCAATGTAACCTTATTAGAAAAAGATATTCTCGATATTGATGAAAGCTTTGGCACCTTTAATTATATTATCGTTCACGGCATTTGGTCCTGGGTACCCGATGTAGTTAAGGATAAAATACTAAGTATTTGTAATAAAAATTTATCTGATAATGGGATCGCCTATGTCTCCTATAACACTTACCCAGGATGGAAACGGTTAGAGCAATTGCGGGATATTATGTTATATTCTGAAAAACGGGCGAAGGATCAAAATCTATTAGAGCGTACATTATATACAAAAAATGTATTAAAAATGGTAGCAGATACCATGAACAGCGATGAACGGTCTCGTACGCAATCGAATTATAAAATCAGTAATATCCATCGTGTACTGAACTCTAGCGATTATTATGTGGCCCATGAATATTTGGAAACCTTTAATGATCCTGTATACGTTTCTGACTTCATAGAGCGCGCACAACAACAAGGATGTGCCTATGTTGGTGATGAAGTACCGCAACGGTCTTTTATCTCATGGCTTTCAGAGGATGTGGCAGATAATATTAGAGCCTTATCCAATGGCAACTATATCGATAAAGAGCAGTTCTATGACTATGTGTATGATACACAGTTCCGCATGAGTCTCTTAACAAAACAAGCCAATGAGTCTGTTATCAATCATGATGAAACGGTGACAATGGATATCTTAAATAGTCTATATTATGTGGCTAATTCGGCCAACGAAAAAGGTGTTCCTTCGGACTGGACCAATACCGTCTACATTGCCATCAAAGAGATAATGGATACGGCTAAACAATTCACAGTACAAGATATTGTAAATTATATCAACAGCTCCTATCCTGGTTATATCATCGATAATAACCAGCTCTATCAACGCCTGTTGTTCCTAATCATCTTAGGTAATCTTAATGTTTATGGTGAGTCCTATCCGCTCACTCCATTTGTTGAAAATGAAAGTTATATACCTGAACCTTTCATCAGCTATATGAAAACACTTATTGAAGCTGGTGGCAGCCAATATACAGCTCTTGGCAATATGTATAATCAAATCGATGAAAGTATCGATAATGGAGTACTATATATTGCTAAATTACTAGCTAAACCTATCTCACGAGAAAGCTTAATACAGACTATGAATGATGATAATCTAACTGTACAGCGTACTACTAAGGACGGCTACACCTATAAAGTTCCTACAGAACAATACCTAAACGAAGTTTTAGTGCGATTAGAATACCTTGGATACTTTAGAAAATAAAAGGGTTATAGGACAAAAAGTGTGTGTGACTAATCCCAATAAGTTGGAAAATCTGT
>NZ_CAURHA010000045.1:0-15262 GCF_963524655.1 uncultured Veillonella sp. | reverse complement strand
AGTAAATATCTAGTGTTATAAGGGTTTTTACACACACTTTTTGTCCTATAAGCCAGTCATTACATACAAACATAACAAAAGAGGCATATCTTACATACATTGGTATGAGATATGCCTCTTTATTGTCCTAGAATAACGGGAACTGCTAGGTAAACAGGTTCACCCCGTCGGTTAACGATGGAGCCACTGCTTTTGATAATGCGCAGCGCCTCATCTCGTACGGCTTCCGGTACATCGTCCACAATCAATGGTGTATGTTCCCCAACGATAACGTTACCATTAACATCAAAGTTAACCCGTACTACGACCTTGCCAGTTACGACAGATGCCCGCCCCTGTTCTTGGACAGTCCGCAAATAGTCATGAGGATTGATATCTGGCTTTTGTAAAAGTGCTTGCTGCCCCGGTGTCAACAGACTCAATGCCAAATCAGATAAGAAGGATAAGTCACTAGACTCAGGTAATCCATTTCCAGTTGCATTCGGATCTGACGTTATATCTTTACCGATAGGCGCTTTACTACTCTTTGAGGATTTGTCATCCTTAGAATTAGGCCCATGCGTAACTACCGCTTGTTCACTGCTACTCGATTCTGACTCAATAGCCTTTGGAACAGCCCATTCTCGGCGCACACTAGATGGTGCTGTACTTTCACTTAACTCTTTAGTACGTTCATCCTCTTGCTTGCGCTCATCTAGCGATGGATTCACCTTAGGAGCTGCCCCTGCTGGTGTTACATCCAATGTTTTTTCCGTAGGCTTTTCTACAGGTTTTGGTAATTCCTCAACAGCAGCTACCCCTGTATCACTTTCACCATCATCAGGCAAATTAAAGCTAATTTCCGCCGCATCATGAGCCGCACCAGTACCGGCCATGCCACGCAACGAAAGGCCCATGCCAGATATGAGGATAATCGTGATTCCCAAGGACACAACGAAGGGTTTTAAATAATGCGATTCAAACATAGAATCACTTCCGTTCCGTAGCGACGCTAATATATTTAGCGCCATTCACCTTGAGCATGTCTAAGAGGGCGATAACCTCACTATAGTAAACATCCTTAGATGCGCGAATGACAAAGGCTTGACGCGGTGCTTGTTTCACGATGGCTTGTACCTCTTCGGCCAAGCGGTCGGAAGAGATTTCCTGATTGTCGATATATAGCGTGTGCGTCGTGGTGAGCGTAATCGTAATAGGCTCAATAGATTTTGCTGTAGACGTCGATGCAGATGGCAAATTAAGCGGAATTTGCTGCTCTGTATTCATGTACAGCGTGCCCACCATGAAAAATACCAATAAAAAGAATACGATATCGATCATGGGGATAATCATGATAGTCGGTTCTTTTTTAACTCCTAATGTGCGTCGTCTCATATATCATGCTCCTCGTTGTACGCATCGAGGATGTTGCCGCACTCATGCTCTAATGTAGTAATAGAATCGTTGACCTTTGCTGCACAGTAACTGTGAAAGCCAAGAGCGATGATCGCTACAGTCAAGCCTGTAGCCGTTGCCACCAAGGCTTCCGACACACCGCCTGTAATGATGGTAGGCGCTCCAATATCACCGCCTACTACTGCGAAGGCGCGAATCATGCCTAGTACTGTTCCCAACAACCCCAACAACGGTGCCATCGTTACAATCATACTGAGCCAGCTAAGACCGCGTTTTAAACGTTCATCCGCATAAGATACTACGTCTTGTAAACGGTTTTCTAGACCATTATAGTTCTTTGCACTGCGAATAGCGCGGGCAAATAAGGAGCCAAGCTCCTCTGTGTCGCGTTCCAGAACACTTGGTAACATAACCCAAGATTGGTTCTTCTCTAACACCTTATTAAAGCGACACAAATCTTTAGTGAATTTGCGATATAACACGATACGCTCAATACCGATCATCAAAGCGAAAAGCAAAAAAATCACTAGTGGATACATAACAAATCCACCAGCTACAAATAAATGCGCTATACTACTCATACTAACCTCCAAAAGCCTTCTACCCTTTAGGATCTATCTGGTTAATTATATCACGTTTTACCCTATCAAAAAACAAGATATGCGACGTAAAAGCCACATAAGTTTACCACGTCATAACCATATAAATTTGCACGGTAATAGCCATATAAATTGAGGATTAGAACTTTCACAAAGAAATAGAGCATAATAAAATATATGCAAAAAGGCTGCACTAAAATGATCTCCATTCTAGTACAGCCTTTTAAATCGTTAGCGTATAAACTTGATTAGTCTTTTTTAATGATGTTTACGATAAAGCCACCTACGCCTAAAGCCAATCCTAAACCGCTACAGAACATACCGATAGAATACCACAAGGTGTAAGATTGGTTATTCGCAGAGATAGCCTTAGCCGCTGCTTGCGCATTCGTCGCATTTCTTGCAATTTCCAAATTAGCCGCCGCTGGATCTGGATTAAGCAATAAAATGGCAATACCAATAATCAGAACGACTACACCGATTGGTAATAACAGTTTTTTGTTCATTTGAATGTCCCCCTCATAACATTAACGGTGAATATACTTTAATTATACACCGACTTTAGCAATTTAAAAAGATGAACTTATAGAACTTCTAGCTTTTATTAGCTAATTGAGACTAATTATTTATTATTATACAGAAAAAGGCATAGTATCGATGTACTATGGCACTTGGCCTATAGTACATTTGATACTATGCCTTTTATGTTATCTTAAGGACTTGTCGAAAACAGTAATTAATTCTTCTACGGCTTGAGATTCGCTCATTTCACCGTCTAAGACAGCAGCTTCCACTTCGCCCATGCGACCTTGAATGACTATATTATTAAAGAATAGATTGTGCAAGTGTTCGTCAATCATATCGCGTACCCAACGAAGGGATTGTTCTTGACGGCGTTTTAAGAAGACCCCATTTTCTTTACCTTGATTGGCAAATTCTTGGATGACATCCCACAATTCGTCGAGACCATCCTTTGTAACGGCTGAGCAAGTATAGGCTTGAGTCTTCCATTTTTCCGTAGCTGGACGAATGTAATGCAACATCCGATCGTAATCGCTACGAGCGATGAGAGCGCGCTTGAGGTTATCCCCATCAGCCTTGTTGACCACAATAGCATCAGCCAGCTCCATAACGCCTTTTTTGATGCCTTGTAATTCATCGCCTGCACCAGTTAATACGATGAGCATAAAGAAGTCTACCATGGAACGCACGGTAACTTCGCTTTGCCCAACCCCAACGGTTTCAACGAGAATGATATCATACCCAGCAGCCTCGCAAAGTAGCATGGTTTCTCTACTTTTACGAGCTACACCGCCCAGTGTACCACCTGCTGGCGATGGACGGATATAGGCGTCAGGATGTTTCGTCAACGTTTCCATCCGCGTTTTATCGCCCAAGATACTGCCCTTTGTGACTTGGCTCGTAGGGTCTACAGCAAGTACGGCCACCTTGTAACCTGCTTCAATGAGCATGTTACCAAAGGCTTCAATAAATGTACTTTTACCGGCCCCAGGCACGCCAGTAATACCGATGCGCAACGCCTTGCCCGTACGAGGCAATACGGCTTGCAATACTTGTTGAGCTAGTTTGAAATGGTCCTTATTATTACTTTCTACTAATGTGATAGCCCGTGAAAGTATAACGCGGTCCCCCTGCTCGATACCGCGTACATAATCAGCGACAGTTAACTTCTTTCGCCGCTGTACGGGACGTACCGACGGAGCCAGATGAGCGGAGCTAGATAAGAGGCCGTCGTGCATTTCTTTGACGCCTTTCATCACGTGACACGCATAGGTATCATCTTTCTTCGCATCTTCTGGCACCCAATCGGGACGGTAAGTATCAGTCATTAGACTCGTCTTGAACGTGACTAGTCAATGTTTCTAGCAATTTCTTAGCCGCTACAGGCAAGACTGTACCAGGGCCAAAGATAGCCACTGCGCCATGTTCGCGTAGGAATTCATAGTCCTGAGCAGGGATTACGCCACCGATGGCAACCAAAATATCTCCACGACCTCGTTTGTTGAGTTCTTCCACAAGTTGAGGTAACAATGTTTTGTGACCTGCTGCAAGAGAACTGAACCCGACGATATGAACGTCATTATCCACCGCATCTTGCGCTGTTTCTTCTGGAGTTTGGAACAACGGTCCGATATCTACGTCAAAGCCCATATCCGCGAAGGATGTAGCGATAACTTTGGCACCGCGGTCATGACCGTCTTGGCCCATCTTGGCAATCATGATACGAGGGCGACGACCTTCGAGTTCTTCAAAGTCATCTGCCATTTGACGTACTTCTTTGATAACATCGTCATCTTCATATTCGCTGGAGTATACGCCAGAAATAGAGCGGATAACCGCTTTATGACGGCCGCAAACTTTTTCAACAGCAAAGGAAATTTCACCCAAGGATGCACGAGCACGAGCAGCTTCAAGGGCAAGAGCAAGCAAGTTGCCTTCCCCGGATTCTGTAGCATTGGTAATCGCTTCGAGACAGGATTGAACCTTTTCTTCGTCACGGTTAGCACGCAATTGTTCGAGACGACGGATTTGCGCTTCTCGTACAGCCGTATTATCTACGTCGAGGATATCCAATGGATCTTCTTTATCTAGACGATATTTATTGATACCGATGATCGCTTCACGGCCAGAGTCGATACGAGCTTGGCGACGAGCTGCCGCTTCTTCGATACGCATCTTAGGAAGACCAGTATCAATCGCTTTCGCCATACCACCGAGGGATTCGATTTCTTGGATATGACCCCAAGCGCGACGAATCAATTCATCAGTCAATGCTTCTACATAGTAGGAACCGCCCCATGGGTCGATAACTTTACATACCTTAGTTTCATCTTGGATGTAAAGCTGAGTATTACGGGCAATACGTGCGGAGAAGTCCGTAGGCAACGCAATCGCTTCGTCAAGCGCATTGGTATGTAGAGATTGGGTATGGCCCAATGCGGCGCCCATCGCTTCCATACATGTACGAGCCACGTTGTTGAACGGATCTTGTTCTGTTAAGGACCAACCAGAGGTTTGGCTATGTGTACGAAGAGCCATGGATTTTGGATTTTCAGAGCCGAAGCTGTTGATAATCTTAGCCCACAACATACGAGCTGCACGCATTTTCGCCACTTCCATGAAGTAGTTTTTACCGATTGCCCAGAAGAAGGACAAACGTGGAGCGAATTTATCTACGTGAAGGCCTGCATTTACACCGGTACGGATGTATTCAAGGCCATCGGCCAAGGTGTAACCTAATTCGATATCTGCCGTAGCGCCCGCTTCTTGCATATGGTAGCCAGAAATGGAGATACTGTTGAACTTAGGCATGTACTGAGATGTATAGGCAAAGATATCACCGATGATACGCATGGACGTAGCTGGAGGGTAAATATAGGTATTACGTACCATGAACTCTTTCAAGATATCATTTTGGATCGTACCAGCCATAACCTTTTTATCAACGCCTTGTTCTTCACCAGCTAGGATGTAGAACGCCATGACAGGCAATACGGCGCCGTTCATTGTCATGGATACGGACATTTGGTCGAGAGGAATACCGGAGAATAGAATTTCCATATCGAGGATGGAGTCTACTGCAACGCCCGCTTTACCAACATCACCTACTACGCGAGGATGGTCGGAGTCGTAACCACGGTGTGTGGCAAGGTCAAAGGCGATAGACAAACCTTTTTGGCCCGCTGCCAAGTTACGACGGTAAAACGCATTGGATTCTTCCGCAGTGGAGAAACCCGCGTACTGACGTACTGTCCAAGGACGAGTAACGTACATTGTGGAATAAGGTCCACGCAAGAATGGAGGTACACCAGCCATGTAGTCAAGGTGTGTCATCCCTTCATAATCCATCTCTGTGTAGAGAGGTTTTAGTTGGATTTGCTCCATTGTTGTATTGTATAAATCTTCAAAGCTTTTTCCTGTTTCTTTTTGAAGTTCAGCAAGCCATGCATCGCGAGATGTTGGTGACTGCGTTCCCAAGCCAAGAGAGGAGAAGTCTGGATTTTTAAACATGAGCTCACATCCCTTTCTTATCTTGTAATGTATTCAAGATTTCGTAACAATTTGCACGAACGGAAATGAAGTCGTCTACGCCAGCTTCACGATATACAGGCTCAAGGTCCTTAGGAGGTGCCCCTGCCAAGATAACTGTTACATTAGGCATAGTTTCTTTCAATTCTTTTGCTAGAGGTGGTACTAATTCTGGATATGTATCATCTGTGGAACAGATAACAACAACGTCGGCACCACTTTCACGAGCAGCTTTCGCAGCATCAGCCGTTGTTTCATGGCCGTCATTTTTAATAACTTCAAAAGCACCTACTTCAAAGAAGCCTGTGGAGAAGTCTGCACGAGGTTTATGTTGAGGGATTGGGCCCATATTAGCCAAGAATACCTTCACATTGTCTTTCGTACGTTGTTTATAGTTTTCAGTGCGCATGCGAAGTGCTTCAAATTGTTCAGTCCAGCGATGAGCCGTGATTGGTTCAATCGTTTCGGAAGAAATATCGCCAGCGTCTAAGGACTTACGGATTTGACGCATTGTCAATTTTTGCAATGCACCGAGTTCGATGAGACCAATTAAAGCACCCGGTTCTGTCGTACTTGCCTCTAGGGTAGCCTGTGCTTTCACAACAGCATCTGGCTCCGCACTCGCCAAGTATTCTTCAATTTGAGCCACACGTTTTTGACGCAATGTTTCTTGATTTTCTGGTTTTGGATCAAGCAATTCTTCCGTCATGTTCGCATACATGTTGTTACCAACTGCAACATCCTTACGGAATGCAAGGTTTTTGAAACGTTCATCAAGAATCGCTTTAACTTGAGCTTGTGGATAGCCTTCTTTCAAGGCCGCCACGATGCCGCCTTTAGATTCGATAGTTTGGAACTCAGCCCAGATTTTTTCGCATAATTCAGCAGCCAATGTTTCCACATACCAAGAACCGCCTACAGGGTCCACCGGTTGACGCAACTCGAATTCAGTTTGCAACATAACTTGGATATTACGGGCAATACGGCGAGAGAAATCGTCCGCTTTGCGAATTGGTTGGTCAAATGGAGATACTTCAAGGCTGTTCAAACCACCTACAACGCCAGAGAATGCTTGTGTTGTATTACGCAACAAGTTTACATATGGGTCGTATACAGTTTTTGTGAAAGCAGATGTTCTGCCATGTACATGAACGGCGCGGTCCGCTTCTTCAGCACCGAATGCTTCCATAATGCGCGCCCAAAGTACGCGCAACGCACGTAATTTAGCGATTTCCATAAAGAAATTAGCACCTAAGGAGAATGTGAACATCATGCTCTTCGCAATGGTGTGAATATCAATGTTTCGTTGTGCTAGTTGACGCACATAGCAAACGGCTGTTGCCAATGCATAGGCAACCTCTTGCACATCGTTAGCGCCGCCATTAGCGTATACGTCACCAGATACGAGTACTGTTTTAAGCTCTGGAGCTTGTTCTTTAGCCCATACAACAGTATGTGCCATTTCATCAAAGGCTGTGTCTAAGGAAATATGCAATGCACCATCTTTAGCCCAAACGCCAACAGGGTCTGCACCAACGAGACCTTTTAAGTCAGCTGTTTGTTTTTTAGCGCCTTTTACAGTGGCTGCTAACATACCGAGCAAGATGGCTGCAGAAGCGCCTGTTTCAATGTATAAAGGATTTTCTTTAAGATTGAAACGCTCGATCAATTGTTTGCAGTCATCCATGGTGGACAAGGATGTACCGCCAACGCCAACGGATGCCCCAACTTGCACATCTTGATCATGGCGTGTCGCCTCATCAAGGCGGATATTGTGGATGGTGCCGCCTTTTACACTCTCGTATAAACTTGCATGATTAGCATCTTTAGGCAAAGAGTCATCTACATATTGGGATACACCCCAAGAGTCTTTAATATAACCACTTGCCTTCGTGCCACGTAGGAACTCGCCTGCCCCAGGGTATACACCTTTTGGAATTTTTTCTCCATGCAGTGCAGGTGTGTAAATTGGCTGTAACGTAATACCTTCATAGGTTTTCGTGAACATCTTCTTGTGGAAGTCGCCACCTTTTAACGCCTTTTCAACTTCAGCCTGCCATTGTTCATACGTAGGTTTCTCAAATTCGTCAAAGGATACAGGTGCCAATAGATCGCGTTCAGCATCCTTTGAAGTCTTTTTGTCAGACATATATGTGCCTCCTTTTCAACTCGAAACCATACCGAGAAACAGCGCACCGTACCTGCGAAGTGTTATATCTATGAATCACACGAGCTTTCCTGTCTTCGGATCACATCAACCTCAAGTCTGTGTCCCTTAATTCAATAATTATAAAGCCTGATTCATACGCTAAACAGCCACTTTCAAGGGCAACAAAAAACGTGCCACCCAAAAGTGACACGTAAGGTTTCTTATTGAAAGGTACGCCAAAAAAACACTGAAACCAGCATACCCCAATCCCCTTCCTATCGCTCGTAGGTACATAACGGTGATTATAAAATAGGCAGTTCTCCTGGCTCGGGCTCATCACCTCGCTTTCGCCTTCCCAGATTTCTCCAGTGACATCTATGAAAGCAGGCTCGTCCTTACAGTGGCGGGACCGCATCGGCTTGTACCGATTTCTCTATTAAGTCTTGCGACACCTATTCTCTATATTCGTTGTTCTAAGTCCAATATAGTGTAAGATTATGCACAAAGTCAATGAACATAACAGTTAATCATAAGTAACAAATTTTAGGTTATAACCGAAAGTCATGTGCAATAACTAAAACTCATATTCACATCCCATACGCAATGAGCAATGATATAATAAGAACTATCAAGAGGCGGCATTATGAAGGATGGAGGATGTATTATGGAGCAGACAAACAAAAAAGGCCTAGTAACAGCCCTTAGTTGCTATATCATCTGGGGTTTACTCCCTCTGTATTGGGCATTATTAAACCATATTTCACCGTATAATATACTGGCACAACGCATTATCTGGTCCGGCATCTGCATGGCTATTGTTTTATTTGGCATGCATTTTAAGCAATTCAAAAAAGACTTTCAATTACTAAAAGAACAACGATCACAACTCGTATTGCTGTTGGTCGCCTCTGTTATCATCAGCATTAACTGGTTCACCTATATTTGGGCCATCGCCAATAATCAAGTTATGAATACGAGTTTGGGCTATTATATAAACCCACTCCTCAACGTAGTATTAGGTGTTATCCTATTCAAAGAATTTCTCAGCACCCCGAAAAAGCTGAGCGTTCTCATCGCCACCATAGGCATTGCCTTGCTCACCTATCAATTGGGCTCCTTACCAATAGTATCGTTGATCCTCGCAGTCTCCTTTGGCCTCTATGGGGTTGTAAAAAAGAAACTACTCATCTCGCCTTTTACGAGCATTGCCTTCGAAGCATGGCTCTTAACGCCCCTCGCCTTACTCTATACAACTATGGTGGATAACACAGTATGGTCCTATTTCGGCACGGATTGGTATACTACCTTGCTGCTCATCGCCTGCGGCCTCACTACATCTGTACCATTGGTGCTATTCTCCTACGGCGCACAACTATTGCCGCTCAACCTGCTAGGCTTCCTACAATATGTAGCTCCAACCATTGCGTTATTGCTAGCTATCTTCTACTTTGGTGAAAGCTTCGATACACCACAAATGATTGCCTTCGGCTGCATCTGGATAGCACTAGCTATCTACACCATGTCCAATCAACTCACAAGAACTAAATAGGTAACTATAAAAAGCTGTATCAAATGCACTCAATATTTGATACAGCTTTTTACATACTAATATTACGCTTATTTAATTTACCTCTTAGCCCTATTTATTCAATTTATTCATATTCAAACTGTTCATTTCTAAAACTATATTGTCAAGTGACTAATAGGAACCTAGGTGACCAATGGTCACCACTATGCAGCCAAAAACGATGCTAGACTACAGATGAGATAAGTAATACTCCTATCAATTGTTTTATACGTATATACGTGTTATCATAAAAGGAGAGCCTATGAAGGACAAAGATTTACTTAAACTACTGTTAAAGAATGGTTGGAAGGATGTACGCCAACGAGGAAGTCATCATCGTTTGAAAAAAGATGATCAAGTCGAAGTAATTGCCGTACATGGCAAGGATGTACCGATAGGTTTATTAAATGCCATTTTGAAGAGAACAGGACTAAAATAAGGAGGAAATATGAAATTTATATACCCTGCCATAATCCATGATGATGCTGATGGTTTCTGGGCTGAGTTTCCAGACTTAGAATATACTAGCAGTACTGGCTCAACACTAACAGAGCTTGTAACTAATGCACAAGAGGCAATGGAACTGTATATCTTAGGAGCCTTAGAAGATGGAGAAAGTTTACCTACCCCTACATCTATTCGAAACTTACCTTGTACGGATACAACCTATCCTACATTAGTACAAACAGATATTGATTTAGCTAAAAATAGTAAATCCGTAAAGAAAACCTTAACAATTCCTGCGTGGCTAAATGATCGAGCACTAGCTAAAGGAATTAATTTTTCTCAGCTTTTACAAGAGGCATTAGTCGAAAAAACAATGTAAATGTACACTATCAATGACTCAGCAAAATTAGAACTATTGTCCACGCAATGATTGCAAGCGTTAGTAGGCCTACACAGATCATCCACATAATAGTTACAAAATAGAGCAATAGCTTGAGTACATAGAGTACATCAAACCATATACTATGTTGGTCCTCTAGACGGTCCATATAGGCACTGAGACAGCGCACCAAATATGGAGGTTTAGTATTAGGATTCAGTTTTTTCCAATAAAATACTAAATAGGGCGTAACAATACACCCTATCACAACGATAAAAGTAAGAAAAATAGGTGTTTCAATATTGTACCGAGTCATAAAGTCTGACCAGCTGCCTAGCATTTGACCGCCTAGATACAAAAAAATGAACCAATAGAAGAAACCAACTAACTTTATAATATGGCGAATGATTTGTTTACTATCCATTATGCAATCCTATTACTATCAACCATTGAAACGTAATTATAGTATTTGTTATATCATGATTACGCAGAAACTATAGTCCTACTAATGTTTTAAATCGCGCATTATTGTGAAAGCGTTCAAAATGGTCTTGTTCAGCGGCTACGGCTTTCACAGATGGATCAATTGTAATTGCTTTTTCAAGCCAATCAAGGGCCTTAGTATCATCCCCTTGGTCTGCATAAATGGTAGCAATACCATAGACAGACCAAGTGTTACTAGGGTCCTTTTCTAATACCTTTTCAAACCATTGTTTAGACTCATTTAACTGGCCTTGTAGTTTATACACCATAGCCATGTTGTAGTAATTCGCTACATTATTAGGATCTAAATCATAAGCCTTTTTAGTATCTGCTAAACCTTTAGTTGTGTCACCATTCAACGCCGTAGCAAAACCACGCACAGAATAAGCCTCAGCATTATTAGGATTATCCTTAATAGAAGCTGTTGCCTCATCAATGGTTTTTGCATAATCGCCAGAGGATAAAGCCTGCTTGGCTGCCATAACATGGGCATCTTGATCTTGTGCTGTTTTGGCTTGTTCGTTAGCTGTTGTTGTAGGTTTAGTGTCTTGTTGAGTCTTAGTATCTGTGCCGCAACCTAATAGGCTAAGCAAGCAAATACATAACAGAATATATTTCATATATTACCTCTATATTACCTCTATATTATCTATATAATACAAACACATTATGTTGTATATCTTCATTATTTACTATGATTACAATAAGTAATACTATTACTTAATTTATTAATTACCATTACAATTATACCAAAACTATATACAAAAAAGGACGAGCCGCAACTCGTCCTTTTTCGTTATATTGTAGATAATTTCATACACTCTACCTATACGCAGTATAGCATAGTAATAGTAAACGCTGCCTATTATAAGGCTTACATATTATTTTTTTGCTTTAGAGCAACGGTCTAATAGGAATGCAACACCAACGAATGGGATGCCACCGCTTTCACCAAGGCCAATTTCACAGGTAGAGCTGGAGCTTACACCTAATGTTGCACCATATTCAGCGATTTCGCTAGCTAGATCTTTTGTAGCCGCTTTGTTGAGTTCTGGTGTAAAGAAACCTTTTTGACCAGCAAAGCCGTCGCATGCGAAGGATTTAATGTTGAATACATGGTCTGTACATAGACGAGCCAAGTCTTCAATGTATTGGGATTTGTTCAAAGATTTAATCTTACATTGTTTGTGTACGATTACGCGTTCATCGCATTTTTCAATGTCTAGATGAGGCACTACGTATTTGCACAAGAATTCAGAAATATCGTTGATTTCTAAGCCTGGCATATGTTTGAACGCATGGTTGAAGCATGCGCTATGGTCAATCACGATTGGATATTTACCATTTTGAGAGGCTTTCATCAATGCATCGTGCAAGTCCTTAACAGCACGCTCATGAACGTCATCGTAGTTTTCAAAGCTCAAGCCACAGCATAGGTTTTCGATATGTTGAGGATAAATAATATCGATATGAGCCTTGTTGCAAAGGCTTTCCACTACTTGTTGTAGACTGCGATCATCGTCATACCCTTGGTTCGGTTTGAAGGCGCGGTTCGCACACGTACTGAAGTATACAACCTTTTCAAAATTAGTTGGTTTAATGCGATTTCTCAATCTATAATGGTTAGCCTTAGGCGTTGTTTTAGGTAAGTACGGTGTAATACCTGTTACGCCATGTAAGCCGTCGGTAATCTTGGAAATTGCTTTTTGCGTAATGATGGACCCTGCAATGCCTTCGAGGCTTACGCCGGCACGAGCCATTTGAAGCGTTGTGGAGAAGTTGTCGTAAATCTTCTTAGCCAATTCTGGTGCAGGTGGATCGATGCGCCGCATGGACAATGCGATTTGAGCAGTATCGATGCTGAGTGGGCAAAGACCTTTACACATGGAGCAAGCTGCACAAGTTTCCACACCGTAGTATTCGTAGCCCTTTCTGAGCTCGGATGCCAATGTGAAATTACCTTCGTTTTCAAGGCGTTTCGTTTCGCGCAACAACGCAATACGTTGACGCGGAGTCAATGTTAAATTACGGCTTGGACAATGTTTTTCGCAGAAACCACATTCCATACAGATTGTGAAAGCATCATCGATAGCGCATTGTGCTTTAAGATTTTTCTTATATACATCTGGATCATCTGTGATGATAACATCTGGGTTCAAGATACGTTCAGGGTCAAAGATGGCTTTAATGCGACGGTTGATTTCGTACGCTTTTTTGCCCCATTCCATTTCAACGAATGGCGCTACCATGCGGCCTGTACCATGTTCGGCTTTCAAAGAACCACCGAAACCAGATACGCGTTCGGACATTTCTTTTACCAAATCACCAAAGTTCTTAGTATCTTTAGGATCGCTGAAGTCAGGGGTAATATTGAAGTGAACGTTACCAGACAAGGCATGACCGAAGATTACACCACCGTCTACGAAATCGTATTTATGGAACAATTCCGTAATCATTTCGATGCCCTTAGTGAAGTCTTCAATTTGGAAGCATACATCCTCTGTAATTACAGTAGTGCCTTTTCTGCGTTGCCCGCCAACGATTGGCAAGATACCTTTACGGATAGCCCACCAAGAATCGTATTCCTTAGGGTCTTGAGAGTAAAGACTTGGAATAGCTGTCGGAATATCTTTCAATTGGTCTTTAATGAAAGCTAAGTTTTCATCTACAGTTTCTTTGGAGTAACTTTCAGTTTGGAACAAGATGGCACTTGTACCTTCAGGCACTTCACGAACAAAGTCAGGCACGTTATCTAAGGCTTGAACGGCGCGCAAGGACTGATAGTCCATCATTTCTGCAGCAATAACCTTTTCACGTCCCATATTAGCCAACGCTACAACCGCAAGGGATGCATCGTTCAATGTTTTGAAGAACATGAGACCGCAGCCTTTGTGAGGCACGTCTTCAACAGTGTTGTACACTACTTCAGATACGAAGCCCAATGTACCTTCAGAACCGATGAACAAGTGGTTGATGATGTCGATGATATCTTCAAAATCAACGAGGGAATTCAAGCCGTAGCCTGTAGTATTTTTAATTTTGTATTTATGATGAATCAAATGAGTCAATTCTTCGTCAGCCAAGATTTCATTGCGCAATTGCAATAGATCTTCAACCATTTGAGGTTTTTCTTTGAGGAATTGATCGATGCTCTTTTGGTCGGACGTATCAAGAATAGAGCCGTCTAATAAAACAACGCGAATAGAGCGAATTGTTTTATAAGAGTTCTGCGCCGTACCACAGCACATACCAGAGGAGTTATTGTTTAAAATACCGCCTACCAATGCTGTGGCAAGCGTTGCAGGATCTGGGCCAATTTTACGATTGTACGGTTTCAATAAATCGTTCGCATCGGAACCGATAACACCGCATTCACATTTTAAGGCTTTGCCATCGTCGATAACTTCCATTTTTTTGAAGCCATCATTACATACGATGAGCACGTCTTCACTGGAGCACTGACCAGACAAAGAAGAACCAGCTGCACGGAATGTAAATGGTGTGCCGCATTGTTGGCATAAACGAATGAGGCGTCTTACTTCACGTTCGTCCTCAGCTTTTACAACAACCTTTGGTAAATAGCTATAGCAGGACGCATCAACGCCATACGCATAACGACGTAAATGATCGGTATACACGCGACCTTTACAAATCTCTTTTGCCTCCTTGGCAAAACGTTCATAATCTCTAATAAGCGTACTCACTTGTATTTCCTCCTATCCTCTCATAAGGAACATGTGTTACTTTTAGTATACGCCGTTCTCATTCTCACTACTATAATTATGCGTAAATTATATCTCTTCTAATAATTCTCGATATACACTGCTTTTTTATTTCTTTAGTTGAAAGTGCATCTCAATAGCATTATCATATACTCATTTCTTCACATATCCAATCAAGAATCCTTATTTATTAAGGATTAATCGATATATTTTATAGATATATACGAAAACCTCGATAAACTATGATTTGTAGTGCATATAATTCTATAGGAAATAGATTGCAAAACTCATGCATAAAACTACTATGATTTACTAATTTTAATTTTTTCATTCTCATTTAGAAAGTTCTATGACTTTTGGTTATACCCTTTCATAAAACTCTAGAAATCTAAAAAGCCCTCTAGCGATAGAACTCCTATGATATGTACCCATTTTCCTGGACACATATTATTTACTAGCCTAAACACATGG
>NZ_CAURHA010000044.1:0-16568 GCF_963524655.1 uncultured Veillonella sp. | reverse complement strand
AGGGATAAAGATATATATCGTCAAATTGAGATAAACCTTATAAATATCAATTAGAAGCAAATCTTATACATACTAAATTATAAAATTATTAATAATAGGCACAGTCTTGTTTGCATAGTATACTTATGCTAATAAGGCTGTGCTTATTTATATTGTAAATATGAGAGAAAAAAGGTAAGAGGGTTTTATGTTACGTAAAAGTATAATTATGATGGCATTAGCGACTGCTTTCACCATGAATGTTAGCGCTGTTCAAATCGAAGTCCCAGCCGGTCAACCGCCTATGCCAGGTGCTGACGCGAGTATTCCGGCTAATGCGTATGAGAACTATCGGGCAGGTAATCTTAGTAATTATAAATCTAGTGATATTGTTAAGGCTAAGGCCAAATACCAAGATAAGTTAGATAAAATGGTTGCTAATGGTAAGTTGTCAAAGGATAAGTTAGATGCAGAGGCTCAACGGGGCTATAATCAAATAGATTTAGCTGCGAATGAATCAACGGTAATCTTGTTACATGATCAAGATAATAATATTCGTGCTAGTATGCCAGCAGCCATACTAGAAGGGGACTATTTGTCTCGTAGTCGTTCTAATGAGAAAGAAGATTTACAGCTTTTAACTGAGCGAAATACACTCTTTATGTTGGGGTCTAATGTAACGGATATTCTTGATATTGTTAAGACAAAAGCCGATCAGAAAGGGCAATTCCTATATCCAGAGATAACAGAGGGGACCTGGTTTGTGAATGATAAATTCTTAAATCAAAATAATCCTATGATGGGTGCTGTAGTGCGTCTTAAAGACCAGCCAAATCGACCATATATCGTTGGAATTGCTTATCGGAATCATCCTGTTACAGAAAAAATGGAACAGGTATTGAGTAACTATATCATTCCGTCCATTCACTCTCTGGATGATATGGATTCGTATAGTGAAACGATTACATGGGGAAATTTAACATATCGGATTCCAAAGGGAATGAAGTTGAAAGCTCAGCGAAATCTGGATAATACTACGACTGAAGTTAGAGAGTATGTAGGACCCTCTGCAAGATTTTCTGTGCTTAGATGGCCTGTAAAAGTGGATAATCTATATGGTAACTTTTCTTTTAAAAAGGTTATTAATGCATCTAAAGTAGGTCAACCATTATCTAATGAGGCATTAGTTCAATCTGCTTCTGTTTGGAACAATGGTGTGCCAAGTTATATGATTGATAATTATCAGAAGGGCAAGAAATCTAAAATTCATAGAGTTCTTCGAGATGATAAATATTATTATGCTATTGATTTACTCTATACTGATGGATCTGCGTCGTACTCTCATATACAATTAAGAAATACGGTAGAGTTCTCAGACTTTGGTAATGTAAAATTACTTCGTAAGAAAAGTGTTAATATTAGTAATAAAAATAAAACTAAGAAAGACAAGAAGTAAGTGTAATTTTGTGTTGTAAAACTTAGAGGAGAGAGGGTTTTATGTTACGTAAAAGTATAATCATGATGGCATTAGCGACTGCTTTTACCATGCATGTAAGCGCTGTGCAGATCGAAGTACCAAAGTGGCAACCACCAGTTCCAGGTGCAGATGCGAGCATTCCCGCCAATGCTTACGAAAATTATTCTCATATTAATGAAAAGGCAATACAAGAGGCGGAGGAATTTAGCGTTAAAGTACAGAAAAGTGTGGAGAAACCCAAGATTGCGATAGAAAAGGTTTTTAAGGAGAAAACTGGATTGGCTCAAGCTGTTAAGCTAGGGGAATTCTCAGAATCTACTGTCATCTTACTTCATGAAGGAAAGAATAATATCCGTTTATCTGTACCAAATATTAGCTTGCGTGGAGATACGGTTGAATCTAAATCGAGTGATGGCCCTTTATTTGTAGTTCGTGGTTTTACAAGCATTTTAATGGTGGGGCCACCACACGGCAAAGAATTTAGTAAATATATACATAATGAAGGTGTATATACATATCCAGGCTTAGAAAATGCATCTTGGAAAATCCTTAAAGCCAAGACACATGTAATGTATACAGAGTTTACGCCTAAGAACACGAACACTACCTATGGTATTACGTATCTTGGTGGCGGGGATGTGAATGATCCATACCAAGATAAATTTGCTGAAGTGGTAATGAGTAATTATATTATTCCATCTATTGAGCCCTTATCTGGGTTAGATAATTATAGCCATGTTAAGCATTGGGACAATTTTAGCTATCGTATTCCTAAAAAGGCTAAGCTTGTGAGGGAAGCATTGGAAGATAATAAATATGAGGTTCGTACTTATGAAGCCTCAGGAATTAAGATTCGTGTGTTACGCTTTCAAATAGAACCTAATGTTGTTGATAAAAGTTTGGCAAAAAAACAAATTTTTGTATTTTTGAATAAATATGGTGACCTTGAGGCTCCTACACAGTATGCAACAGTTTGGAATAATGGTCTTCCAGGATTCTTAATTGATCGATATAAACCTCATGGCGAGTCTTATTTGCGCCATTTTACAAAGGATTCTGAATATTATTATAGTTATCGCATTGATTATGATGAAAGTAAATCACCGTATAAGCATAAACAATTGCGTGATATGGTTGAGTATGTCAGCTTTGATAATGTTGAAAGTTTACGAAAAGTACCTCAATGGCGTATAAGTGATAGCCATAAAAAGAAGTTTGATGCGGATCCAATCTTTAACCCTTGGTATATGGAGTGGATTAGAATATTAACTCAATAAGAAATTTTGTTTTTAAGTTTTATGGTATTAGATAGGAGAGAGCCAATGAGCAAACTCAAATACATCAAAACTATATTAGTGCTTTTGCTTAAGGCTTATCTTGTCTATCTATGGATTAACTTTGTAGAGACGTTTACTCAGCTACTCTATGGTATCTATGTATTAAAAGTATATTCAGTGGAGCATTTTGGCCTGTTTTTATTCTTTCTATTTGGTAATATATGCTGTATTCTGTGGCTTGTTCTATGGTGTAAGCTATTACCGCCAGCTTTTAACAAACCCAAAATATATTATGAAATTAAAGACTGGATACGATCTAAGAAACAAGAAGCACTTATCTATAAAGTCCTGTTTGTCAGTTTAGCGCTTTTGTTAAAACTATGTCTTGTGGTGTATATCTTAATTGTCGTCTCCACTGTGTTAAGCATTCCACTGCTAAACTATTAATCTATTTCAAATGTCAAATAAACTAAAAAGCCGAGCTACTATGTAGATTTAGTAGCTCGTTTTTTAGTTGCATAGTATACTTATGCTTATAAGGTTGTGTTTATTTATGTTGTAAAAGTTTAGAAAGACGAGAGGATATATGTTACATCGATTTTTAATAACTCTAGGGATTATGCTAGTTTTTGCCATGCCTACTCAAGCAATCACGATTGAGGAGCTTACGTCTCAGCCGCAGTTTAAGCAGGTTTCTCAGTTTGTGTCGGATATTCCTAATGTAGACGAGCGTGGCGCGTCCTATATTGACGTGAATACGGTGAAGGTAATTGGCTTTGAGCCACCTGTTTATACGATTAGTGCGATGGTATATAAAGCGTATCAGTGGAATGATGAAAAGGTGATTACCGTTAAAGACATGACTTTCACCTATGATATTAGTAATTCCGCAGCTAGTAAGGCCTATCGAGCTCAACAGCAGGGAACAACAACCGTTAATACTGATGCAGATGCGACTATGAATGAAGATATGTGGTCTAATCCAGGTATTGTGCGCGATGAAGAGGAAATCAGTCATTTTGGATTTGATGGAACGCCTAGGCCTATCGATCGAGGCGCCTTTTTGCGCAGACCAGTTGTGAAAGATTCACGAAATAAAGAGTTTTACGATATCGCTGATGCGGTGTATTATGAAGTGTATAAAGAACATTTTGATGAGACTGTTGTTAAGTAAATTCTATGTTTGGAGGTCATTATGAAACCATTTGAAACGAAGGATTATAAGGCTTTTACCATGTTTGAAGAGCGTTGGGCTCTTGTTACAGCAGGCACGCTTGATGATTTCAATACATGTACAGTTAGCTGGGGCAGTATGGGCAACGTATGGGGCCCTAATGGTGGCGACATGTCTACGGTGACAGTGTACATTCATCCAGCTCGTTATACCCAAGAATTCATGGCGAAATACGATACCTTTACAGTTAGTTTCTTCCCTGAAAGCCAACGTAAGGCTCTTGGTTATTTAGGTTCTCATTCTGGCCGCGATGAAGATAAGGTAGCTAACTCTGGTTTAACACCAGTGGCAGCCGGCGATGGAGTAACCTTCAAAGAAGCAGAGTTAACATTTGTATGTAAAAAACTGTATGAACATCAATTTGATGAGACTCATTTAGCGGATAATGTAAAGGAATATTATGCGGCGAATCCGTCTATGTATACTCAAGTTGGTAAAGAACGTTGGGAACCACACTATATGTACATCGGCGAAGTAGTTGAGGCTATAGAGGGCTAGTTTGTTCACGTAACAAATGAGGATGTTCATTCAATTCTTTGGAGTACCGTGAATGCTGTATTTGAGATAAATATACACTTATAAAGAAATAGAGAGATATAAAAACAGCCAGTATTGCGATTTGCAGTACTGGCTGTTTGGTTTACACGTCTGATAATATTAGGTTGATTTTGAACGATGTTTTAATGGGTATGGATCTCCTCTGTATCGGGGAATAAAACATGCTTTTTTAGTTTAAAGCTAGGATTATTAGTAGACTCAAAAAACTCAATCATATTCCGTAATTTTTGAACTTCCTCAGCACTTAAAAAACTTGGATAAAAGATGGTATAGGTAAATCCATAGGTCCCATCATAGGATTGAAAGGTTAGGATGTGATCATCCTTATGAGGTGTATAGATGTGTGTGGATAATCCAGGAATATTATTATTCCATATAACGGTATAATTAATATAATCTGATGTTGGTTGGTAATAGTAAATATCCCAGAACGTATCTAATTTAATTTTAAAATTGTAATGACCGTTTACAACAAGATTGCGCGCATATGGGTTTTTAGGGATATTATTAGTAGAAACAAAGAATGTTATGCCCCCTTTTTTGTAGGATCTAATATCTTGGTATTCGGTGCCCTTTTCCTCACCTATGTATATGGCGTCTTTTGGTACGCGGTATTGTACACCGTTTAAGTTTTCTATGCGTGAATATTGATTTAATTCATTTAGATTTTGCACAGAAGGAAGCACATAATTAGCCAATAATTTATCTGTAGGAACCTTGTTCAGAACGGGATTGTTGTCATAATAGACAAACCCTACATGATATAAGGGATGACGCATGTTATAGCCCTTAAATTTAAAATTGATCGTGTCGATGGTAAGAGTTGTTTTTTTACCGTTTTCAAAGTGCGGCATCTTCATACTATCCCAAGTGCTGTAGGTGACAGTAGGATATGAAAATACAGTGCCCTTTATATCAGAAATGTGTTTTGCTGGATTACGTTTTGCCATGTCCTGAAAGAAATCACGAACATTCTTGTCGGTTAGTTTTTCATAAGCTATTTTTGTGTTACGCCAGTCATAGTCTTTGTAATCAGCATAGTCAATTTCTAAATTGAGACTCCCATTATTGGTTAACACTCGATAGTCCTCAATAGTTCGACTTGGACTTTTGTAACGCCCTATATTATAATCACTTTTTATGCCCGCTACAGGGAATGAAAGCCGAATTTGGTTGTAATTGTCGTGAATGGAGATGACTGTATTATGGTAATGTTGACTACGATATATAGAGGCGGCTTTAGCATACTCAATTTCTTTTTTACTAATACCGTTAGCCTTGTCGGTTGCTTTTAATGTTTCTACATAGTTTGCTAAATCCTTTTCGATATCAGGGCTCGTTGTTTGGTAATTTATGTAGGCATCCTTTGGAATTTTCGAATCTGCACCAGGAATATTAACATCGACGGCTCCTACTGGTGATAATATAGTGCTTATTATGAAAGCACCTGCTAATAGTAGTAGTTTTGTCATAGTAGTATCTCCCGTTTATACTCTCATATCTATTGATACTGTCATAATCCATTGGTTATGTTATTAAGTATAATTATATAACTAAATGATTATATTTTTAAGTCGTATGGAGAATTGTTCTATGGATATCTACGTTATAATAGTGACAATATTGTAGGTATATTTTTTGAACACAATGGCAGCAAGGTAACTAAAATTATTATTAGTGATAACTAAACAGCTTAAAAGAAAATATAGTTAAAACTATTTTGGCATACAAAAAAGGCAGCCCCTAGTGGCTGCCCTTTTTGCCGTTGTTTAACGTAGAAAGTGAGACGGTATTTACTACCTGTATTTATAATAACATAGGGTATGGGCGTAAAATGCCACATAGTATTGATAGAAATTCTTAAATTAAGAATTTAGTTTTTATGTGATGTTTAATGCTATATTTTACGATATTTTTTTCTAAGAGATTTATCAAAATTGGTCATAAATTTGATGAGAAATAAGTATATATGAGGTGATGGTAAGGAATGGCTTATATAGTGGGTTTTTGTATTGATAACTACTATAAATTGTATATTTTAGCAAAATTTTGTTAATTTTACCCCCACAAAAAGGCCAAAATCTGATATAATATTAGTATAAAAACAACTACGCAAATGCGTAGTTTTTATTATTTTATGTTTGGCGTAGGTAGTCCCATGAGTGTAGTGAAGCCCTTATTATGGCTATTAGAACCGTATATCGTATACAAAGCCTATTTGTGGGGCGCTCGTTTTGTAGCACATCCTCTCACGTGGGAAGGCGAAGTTGATTGGTTTGCTTTGATGTTAACCGTCTTGCTTATCCTTGATGCGGTGGCTTTGCCGCTCGTGATTTTTTATTGCCCTGGCTTAAATCCTAGAGTGCGTGTGCCCGATTGGATTCATCGTTTAGGCACGCCCATTTACATCGTCCATAATTGGCTCGACGGCAAGGTGGGTGACGGCACGTCTACACCGATTGTATGGCTCCGCAAAACCTTGCATTCTCTATTGTTATTCATCTATTATCTCGTGCCATTTTACGTAGGCGGACATCTCCTGATGGGCCTCGTGGTGGCGCTCATGTATGACGTCCTCGTATGGGCGCATGGTGGTGTGTAATGGCAACTTGCGACTGGCCGACGACGCCTTTGTATCAGGCGTACCATGATCATGAGTGGGGCCGACCAATTCATGATGATAGGCTTCAATTTGAACATCTTTGTCTTGAAAGCCTCCAATGTGGCCTTAGCTGGCTTACTATTTTAAATAAACGCGACATTATTCGAGGCTGCTTTGATAATTTTGATATTGAGGCAGTCTCTTCTTATGGTGAAAGCGACATCAACCGGATTATGCAAACCGAGGGTATGCTCAAGTCCCGTCCAAAAATCGAAGCGATTATTAATAACGCTTCTGCTTTTAAACGTATTCAATCTGAATTTGGTTCGTTTTGCAATTATATTTGGGCTTTCACAAATAACAAGACCATTATCTATGACAAACATCCAGATGGGCAGGTGCCCGCTAAGAACGGTCTCTCTACGCGGATTAGCAAAGACCTAAAGAAAAGGGGCTTCAAGTTTGTCGGTCCTGTTACGATCTATTCGCACCTCCAAGCTAGCGGCCTTATCAACGATCACGGTAAAGACTGTCCTTGTTTTGATGAGATAAATCAAAGTGCAGATACAGTGCGACTACCTGTGGACGATGAAGGCTGATAACATAGTAAATTTTATAAGTCAAATGACTAAATATTTTGTCGCCCTTAATAGATTGTAGACTTTAACCGTTTATCTCTCCAAAGCGGAACTCTCATAATCTTCTCTCTCAAACGCTATAAACCTGCATGAAGCCTCTATCCTTAAGTGGATGGAGGCTTTTTGCCGTTTAATTTAGTTTTACACTATATAAATTGATTTATTTCGATATAGTTGCTATACTAAACATGATTTAATACCATTGCTATTCTAAATTTGATTTAACATGGTTACTATACTAAATTTGATTTAACACAGTTACTTTCACAATTAAAGAAGGGAAATATATGATTGGTTTGGGAACGGCCATTAACATTGGCCTCATTATAGCCGGCAGCCTTTGCGGTCTCGCATTCGGTCGGTTTATGAAAGAAAATTTAAAACAGACGCTTATGATGGTGAGCGGTATCATCGTGCTGCTCCTCGGTATGAGCGGCGCAATGCAGTATATGCTCGTTATCGTGAACGGCACGCTGCAAACGACGGGGCCTATGCTGATGATTATTAGCATGGTGGCCGGCGCCATTATTGGGGAGGTCATCGACCTCAATCGTTGGATTACTGTCTTTGGTGACTGGGTGAAAGCTCGCACAGGTAACGCTGGTGATCCAAAGTTTACCCATGCTTTCATTACCGCATCACTTACCTTTACTGTAGGTGCTATGGGCGTACTGGGATCTATTCAAGACGGTCTTACTGGTAATTATCAGACGCTATTACTGAAAGGCATCCTCGACGGTATCATCGTTATGGTTATGGTATCCTCCATGGGCAGAGGGGCGCTGTTCTCCTTTATTCCTGTAGGTATTACCCAATGGATTATCACTGCTATGGCACACATTGCAGCACCGTTGATGACACCAAGCGCTATCGACAACCTCTCCTACGTAGGGTCCATTTTGATCTTCTGCGTCGGTATCGACCTCATCTGGCCTGGTAAAATACGTATTGCCAACCTCTTGCCAGCCATCTTCGTGGCTATGGGCTTAACATTCTTGCTGTAAATAGTATTACAAATAGTGTTATAAATAGTATTATAAATAGTATTACAAATAGCACTATCAATAGAAAGATTAAGACTTATTGATTTATAAGAGTTCAATACTCTCAAAATTATAAGAGACCTATATTCTCTACACCTTTAATATGTACCTTGTACATGAGATGGTAGAGGATATAGGTCTTTTTATGTTCTAAAAATATTTTGTCATAAAATAACTGATGATATTCCTCAACTCAATTAAGTTGATAGAAGTAGATCCTTACATTCCGAAATAGGTGACCAATAGAGTCACTACAAAAGTAGGATTCTTTTAGTATTATCTAGAAATCTTTCACCGAAATCACTAGCAGAATAATTTTAATTTCCAATATGCCTGTTATTCAGGTATATATTATTGATTTATACCTGTTTAACAGGTATAATCGAAGGAGAGATCCTATGATTATCGGATTTAAGGATAAGGAAACAGAAAAAGTTTATTACCAAAGCTTTTCTAAACGATTTTCTCCGTTTATACAACGTTTAGTACTTCGTAAATTGATGCTACTTGATGATGCTGAATCATTACAAGATTTACGTTGGCCACCGGGGAACCGATTGGAATTGCTCCAAGGCGATCGATTTGGTCAGTATAGTTTGCGGATTAATAGCCAGTACAGACTATGTTTTAAAGTAAAAGATATTAATAGCTTTTATGATGTAGAAATTGTTGATTATCATTGATAGAGAGGGGATTTTTGTGGAAAAGTTTATTCCTACACCTACCATTAGTGAAATATTGAAGGAAGAGTTTATGGAGCCTTTAGGGTTATCTGCGTATAGATTAGCTAAGGATATACATGTGCCTGTCTCACGAATACAAGAAATCCTAAATGGCAGACGGTCTATTTCTGCAGATACATCTTTGCGTCTAGCAAAATACTTCGGTGTTTCAGAAGGTTATTTTTTACGTTTGCAGATGGATGTTGATATACGTACAGCAAAACTTAGTACAGGTATGGATGAAGCACTAGCATCTATTAAGCATTGTGAAGCATTAGAGTCTGTGGACTGCCAATAAGATATTGATAATTTTCGATATATTTGGTACACTTATCATATAAGTAAGTTGTTATAATATTGAATATTGATATAAGGAGAACCTATGCTATTCGTTGAATACCCTAAATGCACAACATGCAAAAAAGCAAAGAAATTCTTAGATGATCATAAAGTTAAGTACACGGCTCGTGATATCAAAGCCGAAAATCCTACAGCTGAGGAAATCGCTGCTTGGTACCCACAATCTGGCAAGGATTTGAAAGCATTCTTTAATACGTCTGGTATGATTTACCGTGAACAACAATTAAAGGATAAATTGCCAAATCTTAGCGAAGAAGAAAAAGTAGCTTTATTAGCATCTAATGGCATGTTAGTAAAACGTCCTATCTTGGTTCTAAAAGACAAAGTTCTCGTTGGCTTTAAAGAAGCAGAATGGATTGAGGCGTTGAAGCTCTAATTTCATATTAGTTAACCGAAAGAACAGGTCCCTAAAAGCCTCCAAAGCGAGCTAAGTCGTTTTTAGGGACCTGTTCTTTCTACGTCTAATAAAGAAATAAGAGCTTTCAACTAAAGCTCTTAAGGGTAGGTCATTTTTAGAGATAGAGTCTTTTCTGTTTATATGAAATTAGTATCTTCAACTGAGACCTATTAAGGATAAGTCATTTATTCCTCATCGAAAAATTTGATTTGTATATTTCTTGTATCTTATGTATAATAGTTACACCATAGATATACCCCTATGGGTACAGTTTTTTATTTCCGGATTTAGTAAGGCCGGTTCTAGTTTATAGAGAGGTCTATATGAAGTTTTTACAATCACTAGCCGCGCAAGTATCGTTGCGCACGCAAGGTGCCATTTTGGCGCTTGGCATTTTATTTATACTATTAGATTTAATCACGGAGCCGATGCATCCAGTCATCGATTTGGCTTGGGTCACGGTTATCGTCTGTGGGTTGCCATTGCTCATTAACAGCGTTAACAGTATTTGGGATAATTTAGAGATTCATGCTAATTTCCTCGTTGTTATTGCTATGGTAGCGCTCATCGCCATTGGTGATTATCATACAGCGGCGTATGTAGGAATCATCGTCCATGCTGGTTTCTTTTTGGAACAGCTCATTACGGGTGAGGCACATTACACACTAGATAATGATATGTTACCAGCCATGCCGGCTCAGCTCGTAGCATTGCGTCAGGGCATCAACAATTATTCATCCGTTATCGTTGTAGCTGTAATGTTGCTGTCCATGGGCTCTTTTGCATTGACTCAAGATTTCGTGCACACTGTTACATTGTTACTTGTACTTTGTCCATGTTCCCTTGAGCTCATTCTAGTGGCCCTAATGATGGGTTCCCTCGTTGATGATAATTCTCCTGTATCGGAGCTTTCAAAAGGGGCGAAGCAGTCTCATTTAGGCTTGCTCATCGTATCCATTCTATTCCACGTTGCTATCATTGGTACTGGCGTATTGGGACTTATTGATCCTGTGACAGCCGTTGCATTGCACGGTTTGGCACGACTTGGTCTCGTGTATAATTTGAAAGTATTAGACGGCTCATTGTGTGTGGCTTAAATTAAAGTAAGTTATATACATTAAAATGCATGGCATAACTTAAAATCCCCTAGTAATTAGATTACTAGGGGATTTTTGTATTCCTACAACGGTTTGTTGTAGTTTTTTATTATTGGTGTCCTTTATCTCCAAGAGTGAGAAGAAGGAATACGATGGAGAGGATACATGCCCCAACGAGAGCAACGAAGCCGCCATCCCAACCGTAAAGGTCAATCATAAAATGAAAGAATGTTTACCTTACGGTGTTATATACATGAACGCATGTATGTAGACCACAACAAATGTGTACATATCATTATATATAAGCTTTCACAGGAGGTAATATGGAACGGTGGAGTAAAGCAGCAGAGTGGTTCAATTTAAATAGAGAAAAGATCACATTAGTAGCCGGCGGTATCGGCGTAGTATTTAGTTTATTAGGTGTTCGCTTAGGATTGCCATTTGACTGGGCATGGTTCACCATCCTATTATGTGGGTTACCTATCGTATGGGGCGCCCTCGTTCATAACGGTGGTAGCCTTCTCGTAGTAGCAAACTCTGCACTACTTTTACGTTGGGCTTACAAATCTAACCACGTAGTAGAAGATGACAATTCTGTCCTTGTAAAAGCAGCTCGCAAACGGGTATTTGAAGGGTAATACTATATTCTAAATACAATAGCGCTATCAATTCCGATAAAAACTCTGTATGAGAAGTGGAATTGATAGCGCTTTTATTTTCTATTTGTCAGCAAATTTATTTAACAATAAAGCTATTTGTTCTTCAATTTCTTTATTGTAGAATGCAATTGTTGATAGAAAAATCGTTATTTTTTTAGTCTACATATGTTACTTTGTAGCCTTTTGGCTCGATTTCGCGGCGATTAAGGCCGTTTGGCATGTCTGGATAGCCAATAGCAAGGCTAGCGTAGACTTTTTCGTCTTCGCCGAGGCCGAGTTCACGCATTTTAGCTTGAATACGCTCGTTATCTTGGAGGTGACGGATTTGGTTAACCCAGCAGCTACCAAGGTCGAGTTCGTTGCACGCAAGCATCATGTTTTGCATCGCGCAAGACACGTCAGCAAAGTTGTTGGCATAACTTGGTTTGCTAGCCAATACGATGAGTACAGGTGCCCCATAGTTAAATACAAACTTGCCTTCAGCGGACATTTTAATGATATTCACCATGTAGGGTAATGTATTTTCTGTAATCGGCATTTTCCCGTATTCTTCCTGCACGAGGGTTACCAACTCGTTGAGCACATCTTGGTTTGTAATGACCATGAAATGTGTTAATTGTGTATTGCCACCAGATGGAGCACGGCGACCAGCGTCGAGCACTTCATCGATGAGCTCACGAGATAATTGATCAGCTTTAAATTTACGCGTACTATGACGAGTTTTAATACATTCTAAGGTATTCATGTGGGCCTCCTATGACAAATAAAATTTGATATAGAGTTTCTTTTATTATACTACATGAAGTAGTTTAGGTGATACGTAGGATAAGGTAATAGAACCTAAGAGGGATAAGAGAAATATTTGTTGTTTATAATTAATGTATTGACTAATTATAAGTGAGATATTGACAAAATTAGATATAAATTTTATAATATTAATTGTATAAAATTATATTTTTAACATTTTAGTTAAATGTATAGTAATATCAGTACAAAATTAGATCATTATATCTGTCTTAAAACGTTTTAGAAAGTGGGTAATGGTATGTGATCATAATTCAGATATCAAAAAAATTTATTAATAGGTTCACAGTTTTATGGTAAGAATTTTGCCCATAAATTCTATAGAAGTTGGCAATTATTAACGAATAACAAAAAAAATATTAATTAATTGACAAATTTACAAATATCTGTACAAAGTAGGGATTTAACGTTGACTGCTTACTGGAAAATTGTGTACAATTAATTAGTAGATAATTGTGTGCATATGGAGGTAGAATATGGCAGAAATCGGCGTACTCGCAGGTTACGAACATAAAGAAGATGTTCCTGATTCCGAATATTTAAGATTAGAAAATCAATTAAGCTTCCCACTTTATGTAGTGGCGAAGGAGATTGTTAATGCATATCGCAGTCACTTAGATCCTTTAAATTTGACATATACTCAATACATCGTAATGATGGCATTGTGGCAATATGGTGATTTGTCCGTAAAAGAGTTGGGTCAAGTATTGCGTCTTGATTCTGGTACGTTAACACCACTTTTAAAGAAGTTGGAAGCAAAATCATTCTTAAAGCGCAAACGTAGCCGTCAAGATGAACGGGTAGTTATGGTAACCCTTACGGATACTGGTAAAGCATTACGTGAGGAAGCTGTTCACGTACCGCGTCGCTTGTCTGAAGCAGCAGGTCCCATTTTCGACGTAGAAGAAACGCGTCAAATGCGTGAGTTGCTTAATAAATTATTACAAGCAATCGACAACGCAAATACTAAAACTACAGAATCTTTCAAAGGTTAATGAGTATAGTTATGGTGAATCTTGCTTTCACCATGAACCGTAATTATACGGTATATATAGAATCTAATTGAAGCCTCATATGCATAAATTCTGTAATCTAAGGTATCCTATATTTTATTAAAAATGTGATATACTATACATATAGCGTATTGTACATAGGTCATGGAGAGAATGACCCGATTGTGATTTGCCTTCGAGGCATAAAGGAGAGCATTATGAATAAAAATTTATTAGGTGCATTTGTATTAGCAGGTACATTATTAGTGGGTGGCGTTGCAAATGCAGCAAACTGGAATGGTTTGGCTAACTACCCAGAGGTTCCAAACAGTGCAAATGGTACAGAAACGTATTTCTTCGATAAAGCATCTGAGTTCAAAGGTATCGATAGCAGCCGTAACTATGTATTTGGTATTAATGTAATTAACATGCATAATAACCAATACGGCGAAGCTACATTATTCAAATATCTTGTACACCCAAGCTTGCATACTGTATATCGTTTCTCCCCAGATGGTCAAGTATATCAAATCCAACCTGGTAGCAACGAATTCAATATGTTCATGGCTGCTTGGAAAGAAGTATACGGTACTGACTTCTCTTTCCCAGCATTATAATTTGATGGCTCGTGCCGTAATAATTACATAACTATTGCTGGTGAAAGCTCGTTTGGGCTTTCACCAGTGTTGTTTATGGAGGTTTTTCTATGTCCAAATCTGAATTTGCTCAAGCCTATACGGAGCGCATGTTCCCTGATATTGCAGCTCCAGCAGGTTATATTGATCCTGAGTTTGAAGTTTTGTTTGATAATTTCGCATTTGATGAAGTCATCACTGAAGAAGGCCGCAATGTGCCTGCAAAGGATCGCTTCTTGGCTATCCTTGCTACCTTAGTTGGTGCCTCTGCCGTTGATGAATACGCATTGATGCTACCAGCAGCGCTCAACTTTGGGTTGATTCCTGACGAAGTGGTGGAGCTCATTTATCAGGCGGTACCATATCTTGGTATTGGTCGTGTGCGTCCATTCTTTAAGGTGACGAACAAGATTTTTGACTATCGTGGAGAAACCATTACTGATCCATCTCGAAGCACGATCACTGGTGAGTCTCGTCTTGAAAAAGGTGTAGAAAAACAAGTGGAAATCTTTGGTGAAGCTGTGCGCAATTCCTATCAAGAAGGTCCTGAGGATACACGTCACATCAAGAAGTGGCTGGCCAATATGTTTGGTGATTACTATACTCGCAAAGGCCTTAGCGTAGCTCATCGCGAAATGATTACCTTCTGCTTCTTGGCCGCTCAAGGTGGCTGTGAACCTCAGCTGAAGGCTCACGTAGAAGGCAACTTGAACGTAGGGAACAGCAAACAATATTTGATTAATATCGCATCCCAATGCGTACCGTACATCGGCTATCCGCGTACCTTGAATGCCATTCGTTGCATTCAAGACGGCTACACCGCATGGGAAGCTAAACAATAAAGGAGTTTTATGTTATTTTCTGGTATTAGTTTAACGATGATTTTAGCGTCTATTCCAGCGCTTATCATTGCAGCTGCAGGGCATGAATTTGCTCATGCCAAGGTAGCAGATATGCTCGGCGACTCTACGCCGCGCTCCATGGGCCGCTTGACTTTAAATCCCGTGGCACACCTTGATTTAATCGGCTCTATAGCCTTCCTTATCGGTGGGTTTGGATGGGCTAAGCCTGTAATGGTTGATACGTCTAACTTCCGCGATCCTCGCACAGATTATATCTTAGTATCTATTGCGGGACCGGCGTCTAATGTGTTGATGGCCTTTTTAGGCTACTTAGCACTTCGTTTTCTTGGAAGCTACGGCTTGTTGACAAATGACTCATTAGAGTTAGTTCTGACACTGATTGTTGTATATAATATTAACTTTGCCATTCTCAATATGATGCCCATACCACCACTTGATGGTAGTCGCATTATTACAAGCTTGTTGCCTAGAGACTTGCAATTTACATTGGAACGGTTAAGCTTTGTCAGCTTGATTGTACTTATCTTAGTGCTTAATACACCAATTGCAAGTAAGATCTTCATTCCATTACAACAAACTATTTTGCAATTCTTTGAACGCATTGTGAGCATTATTTTATAGGGTTTTAGCTTAATTTCAAATTTTATTTTAGATTCTTCACCATATTAAAAAGTATCGATATAATTTGCTAAGTATGATATACTAAGTACAGAAATCGTAAATTTTCGATATATTAAATCGATACAGTATATAGATATTCAAGTGAATAGATGAGGAATTACATATGAATTTTGAAGATAATCAAGTGCCAGAGGCTATTCTGGACAAGCTTACAAAGGTGTGTACATGCCGTAGCATTACGCGCAAAACGATTAAAGAAGCCATTTTAGATGGTGCTCATACATTTCCGGAAGTAAAAGAAGCAACTCGTGCTGGTACGGGTGCTTGCGGTGGTAAAGGCTGTGGGCCTCGCATCGTAAAGCTTTTAGCTGAAATGAAAGAGCAAGGCAAAATTTAAAAACAAAATTTGAATAACATATTTACATGTGAAGTTCAAGGTACAAACTACAAACTACAAACTACAAACTGTAAGATACAAATTGTAAAACACAAATTGTAAAACACATAGCTTGTAATGAAGCTATAAAGACTATTACTCCAAACCAATACGGTATATATTGGCTCTCTGTCAAATGTTGGGGTATTCACCCTACGAGTCTTCTTTGGCACC
>NZ_CAURHA010000043.1:0-16721 GCF_963524655.1 uncultured Veillonella sp. | reverse complement strand
GTGGTTTTATGATTCGCGACTACGTCGCGAACCAGTCTAAAGACAATAACAAAAGACACCTAGAAATTTGGCCTTTTCTAGGTGTCTTTTCAGGTGTACCAATTGAGGCACCCCATACTCTTCAAGTTAATTATAACACAATTAACTCTATGAATTTGTCTAATTTATTCATTACACTATTACGAATAGTAGTACTGTAATAACAATCAAAGCACCAATCACAGCATAGTCTATAGTTTTCAAGCCTACGGATGCAGCAAAGCTATGTGTTGGTCCACCAAAGCCACGTAGTTCTAGGGAGAGCGCCATTGTTTCGGAGCGACCCAAGGATTTTAAAAGCAATGGTTGGATAACAGACGCATAGGATTTAATACGTTTAATTAAGTTGTCTTCTAAGGATAAACCACGGCAAGCTTGTGCCTCTTGTACTGCATGGCTTTCAGCAATGAAGTCAGGCACGAAGCGAAGTGCGGCAGTGAACATAAATGCATATTCATAAGGAATTTTGCATTGTGTTACGAGCGCTGCTGTAAGGTCTTGTAATTTTGTAGTAGCTAACAAGCAGATGAATACAAGTGTCATAGCGAGCATACGCAAGCCAGATACAATGGCAGATGTTACATCACCACTGCCGAGGAATTGGATAACACCAAGGAATACGGCAAAGCTTGTCAACGCCAATACTGCCTTATGTTGTTTGAACAACAAGCCCGATACGAATAACACACCGAGTTCTACAACGACTAAGGCCAATAAAGATACCCAGTCGCGCAATAGAATGGCCCACACGGATACGGCGAGGGTCATCAAGATTTTTGTTAACGGTACTAAACGTTCCATATGTCCCTCCTATTTCCCGCTCAACTGAGCCACTAACTTAGATTTCAATTCATCCATAGATTTACAATAGCCTAAGGATGGTACCGCTAGTGAAAGTTCCACACTTGGCGGTTTTGTAAGGCCTAGGTCTTGCAATTCGTCTGTAGATTTCTTGAATAATTCTTCTGGACTGCCATCAAAGGCAACCGTTTGGTTACCCATGATGAGCGCACGGCTACATTCGCTAGCCATAATTTCCATATCATGTGTAATGAGAAGGATCGTAATGCCTTCTTGATTGAGTTGGCGCAATAATGCTAACAACTCTTTAGTTTCCTTACCATCTTGACCACTTGTTGGTTCGTCGAGGATGAGGATTTTAGATTGCATCGCTAATGCAGAAGCGATAGCAACGCGTTGCTTTTCGCCGCGGCGCAATGTTGGAGGGTACGCTTCACGCAAGTGAGCAATACCTGTGCGTTCCAACACTTCACCGACGATACGTTTCACTTCAGATTTACTGCGACCTAATGATTCAGGACCGAAGGCAACCTCTGTCGCTACAGTAGGTCTGAACATTTGGCGATCAGGTTGTTGGAATACATAGCCGATAAATTGACCACGTTTAGATGGAGGCATGGACGTAATGTCTGTGCCGTTATAGTACATACGACCTTCGCTAGCCT
Organism: uncultured Veillonella sp.; assembly: GCF_963524655.1. Classification (GTDB taxonomy): domain Bacteria; phylum Bacillota; class Negativicutes; order Veillonellales; family Veillonellaceae; genus Veillonella. Next base: position 15,216 of record NZ_CAURHA010000043.1, on the reverse strand, counting down.
TTTCAAGACCAACAAGCAAACGAGTAATAGTCGTTTTACCGCAACCATTGCGACCACCGATGGCGATATATTCGCCGCCTTCGATGGTGAAAGTCACATCACGAAAGATGTCTACGGATGGCACATAGCCAAAGCGGATATTTTCAACCTTAAGCATGAATGCCACCGTCCTTTCCTTGTACATCATCAACGCGTTGAATTGGTTGTCTATTCTCTACTGTATTAGATTGATCACCAAGATTATCTACTGTATTTCTTTGATTCGCTGGAGAGTTACTTTCACCATGCACCTCAGTTTGAATAGCATGAGCCATTTCAATTTGGTGTAAGCCCTTGATAGCAGACTCGATGCTAAGCCATGGTTCATCACTGTGGAAGCCCGCTTGTTCAAGTTCCATGTATGTAGTGAACACAGATGGCAACGCATCTACGTGAATATTGTGTTCGTACATGTAACGAAGCGTAGTCGGTACATCCGCATCACATGCGATGGAGCCATTCACCATGAGAGCCATGCGGTTTGCATACGGCAATACAGCGTGTAAGTCATGGTCGATAACAACAACGGTAATACCGTGTTTTTGATTCAAATCACCTACGAGGCGATATAATTCTGCAGTTCCATCTGGGTCGAGGGAGCTAGTTGGTTCATCAAGAACAAGCACAGATGGATTCGTAGCCAATACGGAAGCAATGGCTAAACGTTGGCGTTGACCGCCGGATAAGCTAGTGATTTTGCGGTCCTCTAAACCAATGAGACCAACTTGTTCAAATACTGTTTGAGAACGTTCTTTAATCGTTTCACGATCGTAACCGCGATTCTCCATAGCAAAAGCCACTTCTTCACGAACAGTCATCGTTACGAGCTGTGTATCGTAATCGGCAAGAACTACACCAATATAGTTAGCCAACTCAGGAATTTCCATTTGCGTAGTCGCTTTACCGTCTACGAAAACCATGCCTTCAAGGCGGCCACCGTAGAATTTAGGCACAGCCCCTACCATAGCCATGCAAAGGGTACTTTTACCACAACCTGCAGGACCTGTCACAACAAGGAAGTCACCTTCATGCACATCGAGATTGATATTTTCAAGGGATGGAGTTGTCGCCTTTGGATGGTAGTAATTTACGTGTTCAATAGAAATCTTAGCTTGGCGCTCAGGCAAGATAGTCAAATGGCTATGATCAGAGCCCAATTCCTCTGCGCTTGGCAACATGCCGCGTTTAGAGAATAGACGTTGCGCTGGAATGTATAAGATTGGCGTAATAGCGCCGTTCAAAGCAGCTACTGTAAGAACTAATGGCCACATACCGTACATATATACATTGTTTGGCAACCCAAGCACTTGCCACAAGATAGTAACGAAGATACCGCCAGATACTACGGTAGCCAAGAAACCAGAGATGATTGGCGTTAAATCGAAACCTGCGATTTTGCGGAACTTTAAGGACAACATAGCACGTGTCACAAGAGCCGCTGTCAACGCACCGCCTGGTTCGGACAACAAATTGCCGTAAGGGAATGCTGACTTAGACGTCAATACGTTGATGAGGGCCGCCACAAGGCCAATCCCCAAAGTTTGACTCAAACTAGGACGAGTCAACAAAATAGCTACGCAATACGTAGCAATCGTCCAGTTTGGCGTTACCCCAGCCACACTAGGGCTCACCAAATGCAATATCGTGCCCAATGCGAGCATCAATGTGCTGACAGTAACCCATCTAAACTGGCCACCCTGCACATGCGTGTACACAAGATCTTGAATCCGTTCCATAATAGCCTCTTTTCTAAAAATGAATATATAATCTATATTGTATCACTCTTCGAGAATTTGTGAAAGCCAAGATACTATTAAGAGATAGTATGTTTATCATATGATAAAAAGCACCATCTATTAACGATAGTGCTTTTAAGAACTAATGAACTTCATCTAATAATATTCTAAGATAATCCCGTCTACTGTTTAATATTCTATCAATATAGATAGTCCGGTCTAAATAACGGTAAAAACTTAAATAATTATGACAAAGTAAATATCTGTATTCAATTTTACTTCCTAGATTAATCAATAATCGCTGCCCCATTTCTGGAAATATACTCAACGAGTCATTCGTAGTCACTATATCCGAAACGGTTTTCTTAGCTAACTCAATATCACCGGTTTCTTCTTCTATAAAAGATTTTATTTCTAGCAAATCTTCTCGTGCTTTTGGTGCATAGCTAATTTGATTATTCATAATTAAATCCCCAATTCACTCTTTAGTTGCTCTGATGAAATCCAGCCTTGTTCTTCACCAGATGTACGACCTGTCTCTAAGTCCCCCATAAGTTTTATAGTAGCCATTACACGTTCATAATCTTGAATATCCATAATTGCATATCTACCTCTACCATTTTTAGTTAAGAATACGGGACTATCTATAGTAACATCACGTAAAACTTCAGAATAATTACGTAAATCTGAAATAGGTTTTATATTCGGCATACTATCACCTCCAAAATACTTTAGTGATATAACACTCATCTTTCTAATATCTTATCATTATTGTAGTTAAATTATCATGTAAATTCAACATCAAATTTTACAACATTTCTTAAAATTACTATCAACATATATGATACTTCTGTCTTCTTTTCACTATTATATACTTGTGATATCATGCGCATGGATACTTATATTGACAATAATTTAATAACTAATATAATAAATTCTAAGTACTTTCCCTTAATATATATTGTATCTTTAATAAAGGAACTCCATCATGGCACAGGCATTAATCGTAATCGACATACAAGAAGGCTTAGTTAACGAAAATCCTTACGATGCAAAAAATTTTATCGTAAATACAAAAGCAATCATTCAACATTTCAGAGATCAAAATATAGAAGTAATTTTTGTGAGACATTCTGAAGATGAAGGTTTATTAGCAACAGGTAGTGATAATTGGCAAGTTTATCACGAATTAAAGCCTCAAGAAAACGAAAAGATTTTCAATAAATATTACAATAGCATCTTCAAAAATAGTGAGTTAAAGGAATATTTAGATAGCAAAAGTATTACCGATTTGACATTCGTAGGAATGCAGGTGGAATTTTGCATTGATACATCTGTGAAAGTAGGCTTTGAATATGGTTATAAAATCACCATCGTCGAAGATGCTATCTCAACATTTGACAACATCCATCTATCTGCCAATCAAATCTTATCCTTTTACAAGGAAAAAATTTGGAGAAATCGATTTGCGCAACTAAGAACAACAAAAGAAATTCTAGCTATTAATTAGATTGTTATTCTCACTTTCTCGTCATATAGATGTGATATAATGCATGTAAATACTTATGCCCGGGACATAGGAGGTCTATATGTACAAATATATTACTATTTTAGGAGCCGCTGGCCAGATTGCACAGAAGCTAACTGCAACATTGTTGACATATACAGACATGCACCTTACATTATATGGTCGCCAATTATCCACTCGTTTACATCCAGAGATCTTGGAACATGAACGTGTTACCGTAATCGAGGGCTCTTTCCAAAATCCTGCTAAATTAGAACAAGCTGTAACAAACGCTGAAATCGTTTTCGTAGGTGCTATGGAGGCTGGTAGTGATATGGCATCCATCGTGAAAGCATTGAGCCGCAAAAATGTACGCCGCGTTATCGGCCTTTCCATGGCTGGTCTTTCTGGTGAGTTCCCAGCAGCACTTGAAAAATGGACCTTTGACAACTTGCCAATTAGCTATGTCCAAGGCGAGCGCCAAGCACGTAATGTATTGCGCGAATCCAATTTAAACTATACAATCTTGCGCCTCACATGGCTCTACAATGATCCGGAAAATACAAATTACGAACTCATCCCTGAAGGGGCTCAATTCAACGATGCTCAAGTTACGCGCGAAGCCGTTGTAAAAGCAATCTTTGATATTTTACATACAGAGGATGAAACTCCGTTCCACCGCGCAAGCATCGGCGTAGGCGAACCAGGTACACATTACGACAAGCCAAGCTTTCACTAATATGTGACTAAACAAATAGCTACAGACTATCTACTATTGTAGGTAGTCTTTTTTGTGTATATCTAAAATCTGGCGTCTACATGTTTACTCATGTAACGCATTTTTTAGATATGCCTTTTCTTATTACTATATTTTATAGTTATTTATATAGATAAAGTTCCTTATTTACGCTATACTAATAAATGATTAAGTTATACTAATAGATATGTGAAAATAAACGCCCATTCGGTTATCATTTATCTTTATATATGCCTTTTATTGTATAAAGCCATCTAAATTTCATGTATAAAAATAACTGTTATCCGTTTTTAGTCCCAGTCAGGGTATAGGCTAATGAAGGAGTTATTATGAATCGCATTGTTGTTATAGGCAGTTGCAACATGGATATTGTAGTCCTCGCGGACAAACGCCCTACAGCGGGCGAAACGATCATGGGCAACGAACTGCACATCGCACACGGTGGTAAAGGTGCAAACCAAGCGGTAGCTGCCGCCCGTCTCGGTGCAGAGGTTACAATGGTAGGTTGCATCGGTGAAGATGCATACGGCCAAATGATTTTAGATAATCTAAAAGAAAATTTCATCAATACAGATTACATCGTTACCGTACCGAATACTACTACGGGTACAGCCCATATTACATTAGCTGAAGGCGATAATAGTATCATCGTGATTGCAGGCGCTAATGCTAAGGTCGACAAATCTGTAGTAGATAACGCTTGGCCTACTATCGAGCAAGCTGATCTTGTAATGGTGCAAAACGAAATTCCTATTCCAACCATCGAATACATCGTTCGTCGTTGCCACGAGGCTAATGTAAAAGTCCTCTTAAATCCAGCTCCAGCAGCTGACCTTAATCCTGAATGGTTAGAATTGGCAACCTATATTACGCCAAATGAGCACGAGCTATCTGCCCTCTACCCTAATCAATCTACAGAGGAAACCTTGTTAGCTAACGAAAATAAAATCATCGTTACCCTCGGCAGCAAGGGCGTAGGTTATGCAGATGGTGGTGAAATCCACACCGTATCTGGCTTCAAGGTTGAACCAGTAGATACTACTGGCGCAGGCGATACCTTCAACGGTGCCTTTGCAACAGCTATCGTTAATGGTAAAAGCTTAGCCGATGCATTACATTATGGTAACGCGGCCGCAGCCCTCTCCATCCAACGATTAGGTGCCCAAGGCGGCATGCCTACAAAGGACGAGGTCGCTGCATTCTTAGCAAAGAGTTAGCATATTGAATAGACCTTTAAAAGCTCCACTGGCCAGGTCTGCCTTCGCAGGGCCAAAGTCGCTTTGAAAGGTCTATTCAATACAAGCCATATACTCTCATGCAACGAATGCATCTGCCCTCTATTAAAAAAAGAGAGTTAATGGCCGAGGTGTTAAACCTCAGCCATCAGAATATAAAAGGAGTTATTTATGCAACGACACGGCATTTTAAATAGCCATATCGCTAAGGTACTTGCAGATCTTGGTCACACAGATACAATTTGTATCTCCGACTGTGGATTACCAGTACCTGAAGGGGTTCAAAAGATTGACTTAGCCTTAGATTTTGGTGTACCAAGCTTTGAGCAAGTAGTATCTATCATCGCTAAGCATATGAAATCCGAAGCAGTTCATGTGGCAGGAGAAATTAAAGAAAACAATCCTAAGGCTTATGACTTCTTAGAGTCTACATTCCCATCCAATCAATACGAATGGATTGAAACAAGCCATGAAGCTTTCAAAGAAGCCACAAAACAATGCAAATGCATTATTCGAGCTGGTGAAGCATCTCCGTATGCAAATATTATCTTGCGCGCCGATTGTATTTTCAGCGATCGTCCGTAGAACAATAGATTAACCACCTCGTTTTATAAACTAAGCATCTGAACCTATAAATTAGTTAGCTGGGCTTGTAAAAATTAACGATCAAATCTATTACATACATTAGAGATACTTTCACCAGTCATATAGGAGTAGTTATGGAAATTGTTATGTCAGGCATTGCAAAGGCATTTGGTACGAACCAAGTTCTGCGCGATGTAAGTATTACCCTCAAGGAGGGCGAGGTTCACGCCTTAATGGGCGAAAATGGCGCCGGCAAGTCCACCCTCATGAATATCCTTACCGGTATTCACAAGGCAGATGCTGGTACAATCACCATCGACGGCGTAGAGCGCACCTTCCCGAACCCGAGAGAAGCCGAGCTAAACGGTGTGGCTTTCATCCACCAAGAGCTCAACATTTGGCCCAATCTAACATTGTTAGAAAATCTGTATTTAATGAGACCAAAGCGCAATAAATTTGGTATGCTCGATAAAAAAGCGATGCTCGCTGAGGCAGAAAATACATGCCGCGAATTAGGCATCGAATTGCCCCTCACTACTGAGGCAGGCCTTTGCTCCGTTGGTCATCAACAAATGACGGAAATCCTTCGCATCTTGATGTTAGATGCAAAGGTTGTCATCATGGACGAACCGACAGCAGCCCTTACAGAGCGTGAAACGGCGACATTATTTAAGATGATGCGCAAAATGAAAGCTCGCGGCGTTGCTATCGTATATATCTCCCACCGTATGGAAGAGGTATTTAGCGAATGCGATACGATTACGGTTATGCGTGATGGTCACACCATCATCACTAAACCAACATCTGAGATTTCTGTAGACGAAGTGGTACGCCACATGGTAGGCCGTTCTATCGACGAGTTCTACCCTGCTCGTACGACAACACCAGGCGAAGTAGTAATGAGCGTTGATAACCTCAAACCTGAAGGTTTCGACAATGACATTTCCTTCTTCTTGCGCAAAGGCGAAATCCTCGGCGTAGCAGGTCTTATGGGCGCTGGCCGTACAGAAATCATGCGAGCTATCTTTGGCGTAGATAAACACAATGGCGGTACCGTAACTGTAAACGGCTCCGTTCTAAACTGTAAAAAACCAGAAGATGCCATCAAAGCTGGCATTGCTTTCATCACAGAAAATAGAAAGAGCGAAGGCTTGATCCTCGATTTCTCCATCGGTTCCAATATTACATTGCCGAACCTTGACGAAATTTGCCCATCTCATGTACTTGATAGCGGCAAGCTCAATTCCTTTGCTGACGAATTGTCTAAAAAACTAGGCGTTAAAACACAATCTATTCACGAACCAGCATCGTCCTTATCCGGTGGTAACCAACAAAAGGTGGTTATCGCAAAATGGGTTGGTAAAAAGCCATCCATTATCATCATGGACGAACCGACGCGCGGTATCGATATCGGCGCGAAACGTGATATTTATGATTTAATGAACGAATTAACAAACGATGGTGTGTCCATTATCATGGTGTCCTCTGAGTTACCTGAAGTGCTCGGCATGAGCGACCGCGTTATGGTTATTCATGAAGGCCGCGTAGCAGGTATCTTAGACCGCAGCGATGCAACACCAGAATCGATTATGACATTAGCCACAGGAGGACAATAATGGACAGCAAAGCTCTACAATATGTAAAAAAATTAGGCCCCCTCATCGGCCTCATCCTATTATTTGTAATTATCTCTGTCATGAACGACAGTTTCCTTGAATTCTCTAACTTACGTAACTTGTTGCGCCAAGTATCCATCAATGCGATCATCGCCTTTGGTATGACTTTTGTCATCTTAACTGGCGGTATCGACTTATCCGTTGGTTCCATCCTCGCCCTCTCCAGTGCAGTGATGGCCAACCTCATCGTAACTGGTACTGACCCTGTATTAGCTATCGTATTAGCTGCAGGTGCCGGCCTTGTATTGGGCGGTATTAACGGTCTCGTTATTACCTATGGCCGCGTAGCTCCATTTATCGCTACCTTGGCAACCATGACAATCTACCGTGGTGCGACGCTAGTATTCACAGACGGTAACCCTATCTCCGGTCTTACTCAAGATCCTCTATTCCACGGCTTTGGCCAAGGGGATATTGCAGGCCTTCCAGTTCCAGCGATCACAATGTTCCTAGCTTTCATCGCCCTTTGGTTCGTATTGAGCCGCACATCCTTAGGCCGTAAAACATACGCCGTAGGTGGTAGCGAAAAGGTTAGTTACATTGCTGGTATCAAGATTGACCGCATTAAAATTTTCGTGTATGCCTTAACTGGTATGCTCTGTGGTATCGCGGGTGCAATCATTACTTCTCGTCTTAACTCTGCACAACCTACAGCAGGTGCAGGCTACGAACTTGACGCTATCGCAGCCGTAGTTCTTGGCGGTACAAGCCTTGCTGGTGGCCGTGGTCATATCGTTGGCACATTAATTGGTGCCCTAATTATTGGTACCCTCAACAACGGGTTAAATATTCTCGACGTTTCCAGTTTCTATCAACAAGTTGTAAAAGGTATTGTTATTTTACTGGCTGTTCTTGCAGACCGTAAGAAAGCCTAGGAGGTTCCTATGAAAAGACTATTGTTACTGTTGGCGATGGCCGTTATGGTTATCGGTCTTGTAGCAGGCTGTGGTAAAAGCGCTGATAACGGCGGCGACAAAAAATCCGGCACAATCGGCTTCTCTGTTTCCACATTGAACAACCCATTCTTCGTAACTATGAAGGAAGGCGTTGAGGCTCAAGCTAAAGCGCTTGGTCTTAAAGTTAAAATCGTTGATGCTCAAAATGATCCTGCAAAACAAGCAAACGACATTTCCGACTTGCTTGAAAGCGGCGTTTCCGTATTGATCATCAACCCTGTAGACTCTGCAGCTATCTCTACTTCCGTAGAAGCAGCAAATGCTAAAAACATTCCTGTAATCACTGTTGACCGCTCTGCTGATAAAGGCAAAGTAGTAGCTCACATCGCTTCCGATAACGTAAAAGGTGGCGAAATGGCTGCACAACTTATCGTTGATAAAGTAGGCAAAGCTGCAAAAGTAGCTGAAATCGAAGGTATCCCTGGTGCTTCCGCAACTCGTGAACGTGGCCAAGGTTTCCACAACGTAGCTGACAAAGACTTAACAGTAGTAGCAAAACAAAGCGCTGACTTCGACCGTACAAAAGGTTTGAACGTAGCAACTAATATCTTGCAAGCTAATCCAGACGTACAAGCTATCTTCGCTCATAACGACGAAATGGCATTGGGCGCTATCCAAGCAGCTAAATCCGCAGGCAAAACAATCTTCATCGTAGGCTTTGACGGTACTGCTGATGCAGACAAAGCTGTTAAAGACGGCACATTGGCTGCAACAATTGCTCAACAACCAGACCAAATGGGTAAAATCGCTATTGATACAGCTCAAAAAGTTATCAAAGGCGAAGCTGTAGAAGCTAAAATCCCTGTAGATCTTAAAGTTGTTACAAAATAATTGTAAATAGAAACTGGGTACAGAAAAAGAGTCGCATCTTAAAGACGCGACTCTTTTTATTTTGGCGCTCTCTCTAAAAACACTTTAAAGAACTCAATAAACTTTGGTAAATACGTTTGATCTAAACTTTCAATAGTCATATGACATTTGTAATTATAAGTGGTACAGATGTTAATCTCCATCGTTAGAGCACCCTTTTGATCTAACGAGAATGTAAGCGTATCCCCTTCTCCAGTTAATACATAAGTAAAGGTGGCTGTCTCTTTGCAATGCTCATATAACTCAACTAATTCTTTGTATCCCCTATGAATACCAGACCAGTCACTAGGGTCAATGTTCCCAGCACAGATATTGTAGCCCTGTTTAATATATACGCCAAACACACCAAATTGAGATAACTCCGTATCCATATCAAAAGCAATGGTTAAATTTGGTTCATTTACGATTTCATACATCCTATTCACACTCCACAAACAACAATTTTCATTTATTATAGCACTGTATTTGTGAATATAATAGAAATTATAAGTTTTTCCGAAAATTAGACCGCCCCAATCCAACCATATCCTTGTACTGCCATATCCATAAAATGATTCATAAGTAAGGACACCTTAGAATCAAAAGATTCTTTATCATAACTTTCAGGCAAATCATCATTTAAGGATAGTTCCACCTCATATTTTAGCTTAGCAATTGGCTGTTCATCCTTATACCAATCTACTACAAGAAGATTATTACGATTATCGACTAGCTTCTTATAAAGATTCTTGGCAGAGAGTTTTACTTTTTGCTCTTCATCCTTTGTCACCTTTTTTCCAGCAATAAGCAAATCAAAGATTTCCAGTTCTTCTTCTGTAAGGCCTTCTGTATTTGCACGATTATCTTCCTGCCGAAGTTCTTCAAGAAGTTTTACAAGTTGCTCATAGTAATCTTCGTTTTCAGTACCACCTGCATTATAGGAGTCAATAATTCGTTTGAAACGTTCGGAGAATTTGGTTCTTGTGCAATTTCTATTAAGCATCTGTTCGAGTGCTTGCTCAATGTATTCCTTCAAGTCGTTAATCTCAATAGCCTTATACTTAGCTACCTTGATTTCTTTTCTCAATTGCTCAACATCAACCTTAGAAAGATCAATAGCCTTTGTGCCTTTTATCATGTACTGTGCAGGTTTTTCCCGTACATAATTAACGAACTCTTGACTTGCTGTAACACTGCCATCCAGAATCTGATTCATTTTCTGTCTAGCACGAGCCACCTTTTCATCATTAACAGTGTTATATAAGAGACCATGCAAATACACAAGCGGGGCAAATTTATCGTTGTTCCAATGCTTCTCAAAGATTTCTGGCTTTGATGCTTCGTATAGATTTGTCAAAGAATTAAGGATAACCTTAAATTTTTCTTTATCATCATCTTTTACCACGATAGTGTCATAAGCACTTCTTAATGCATCTAATTTATCCAGTGTATTAGAATCAGCAATTATCTTTTCTAAATCAATATCAAGAGATATCAAGAAAGAATCTGCTTCATCAATTGTACCGTCAATATAGTTGATTAATTGGTCAATATCTTTTGCAGGGAATTCTGTTCCGTCATCACCAGTGGCATATTCGGTTAATGCCTTCTTCATGTATTTAAACACGTTGACATAATCTACAATGATTCCAGCAGGTTTTCCTGGATACACTCTATTGGCACGAGCTATGGCTTGCATCAGCGTGTGGCCTTTCATTGGCTTATCAAGATAAAGTGTAGATAAGTTCTTTACATCAAATCCTGTCAGCCACATAGCACAAACGAACACAAGTTGCAGTGAGTCATCAGGATCTTTAAATCTATCCTCAATATCTCTGCCGTCCGGTGTGATTTCTTTCATCTTTACACGATGTTTTGTAATATCTAATCCTTGCTTTGCAAACTTGGCCTCTTCATCGTTCTCTTCGGAGATGATAACGGCCATTTCAACCTTATTCATATAAGCAAGAATACGAGTAAGCTGATCACGTTCTTCCTTAGTAGAAGCTGTATTTCGCTCCTTCGTGATGTTCTGCTTTTCTATAGCCCAGTAATGCTGAACCTTGTCATACATTTTGACAGCAGTATATTTATCGACTGATACAACCATACCTTTTCCAAGAAACCCACGTCTTGGAAAGTGGTAGGCAATATCTTGTGCCACTTTATCTAAGCGGTCATCTCTCTTGATAACTTCAAGGATACGTGAAGATGCATTCTCCAAGAGACGAATTTCATCCTCGTTAAGATTTTCTTCTTCGATAATATCTACAACGTCATCGTCAAGGAAATCATTTTCAAGCCCTACTTCCGGAACTCGTCTGGAATAAAACAATGGTACAGTAGAGCCATCTTCGACAGATTGCGCAAAGTTATACTCTGAAACATACTCACCAAACCATTGATTCGTAAGGCGTTTAGAGCCAAGAAGCGGTGTTCCTGTGAATGCCACAAAGTTAGCATTCGGAAGTGCAGTTCTCATATTCTCTGCTAAATCTTTATACTGTGTTCTATGTGCTTCATCAACTAGAACAATAATATCATCACGAGTAGAAAGCACTGGATATTTCTTTGTTTTATCGTATCTAAACTTATGAATCAAAGTAAAGATAAAAGCCTTATTGGTAGTTAGGAAATCGCGCAGTTGCTTGCTGTCCTTTGGCTGACATTCTTCTTTAGAACCAATAACCTCTGTCCGCACAAAGTTCTTATGAATCTGTGTATCCAAATCTTCACGGTCTGTAATAATGAGGAACGAAAAATTACCTTGAATCTTACGCTTCACTTTACGGGCAAACATAACCATAGAATAGGATTTACCTGACCCCTGTGTATGCCAGAAGACACCAAGCTTTCCGTTCAATTCTTTTCTATTTTTTACAGATTCCATCAGATTATTTACGCCTAAATACTGATGGTTTTTAGCAATAATTTTTATTCGTTGATTCTCAAACAGTATAAAATTTTCGATATAATCAATGAGTCTATCTTTGTTAAGAAGACCATCTACAAAATATCTGACAGAGCTATCCTTAACATTATCCGCAGCAAGAATGGCTTCCCTGTCCAGTTTCTCTTTTTCGCTATCAATTTTGAGCCATTCAAAGAAATAGTCATAGGTCGCATTAAATGCACCAAGCTTCGTTTCCAAACCATTTGAAAGCACACAAATCTGATTAAATGCAAAGAGATTCGGAATATCCCGCATGTAATCTTTGAGATTCTTGTTGTAAGCTTCTTCAACCTTAACAATGCTATTTTTGTTCAATAAACACAAGAGGCATACCATTGACAAAAATAAGGATATCCGGTCTTCTGTAGTAAACCTTCCCCTGAATCCACATCTGAGAAACTGCTGTGAAAGTGTTATTCTCTGGATGCTCAAAATCGATTAGCTTTACAAAATCAAAGTCTTCTTTGCCATTTTTGCGAACTGTGATTTTTATATTATTACGGATTTGTCTGTATATATTATAGTTAGTATCAACAATATCCGTGCCTGTGTAATCCTTCCTTAAGTTTTTAACAATCTCCTTGATTTTATCTTCGGAGATAGTAGGATTAATACGTTTAAGAGAAGACAGCATAACATCGGGAAGAACACATTCTTTTTTCGAAGCTCTTCCTGTGCCATCATTCAAATCGTCTCGCTTACTCGGATCAGCATCACAAATGAGGATATCATATTTAAATGGTTCAGCCTTTAATTTTTCAAGTATGGCTTGTTCTATATCATCTTCAGATATAAAATTACGCATATGAACACCTCCCTAAACTTCAAGTTTTCCGCTCATTAAGCGTGGTAAAAGCATATCTCTTTGTTTTGTAAGTAATTGATTTTGCTGATTAAGTATTTTGATTTCATCATAATATGTCTTAACATAATCATTATATTTATGAATCAATTCTTGTGATGGAATTAAGATACAGAGCCTATTAATGTTTTTAGGATATACATGGGGTTGTGCAGATCCACATTGCAAATTACTAATAACTGGTTGTAAGTATTTAAGCGTATTATATACAAACCAAATTGTTGCATCCTCCTGATAGTAGGAACAATCTGCAGCCCAAATATCCTTCATATGATATTGAAGATATCCTGCATTAGCACCTGAAGCACTGATTGTAAGGCTTTCACCATATACATTAGCTTCATTATGGTATCCGGAAGGCTGTAACCCTGCTGAAATCACAGGAATATCACCTTCAATCATCTTTGCTGTAGTAATATTTTTTCCCCGTTTAAAGCTTCCTATATTTCTTAACTCATCATATTTGAAGATAGTAGGAGCAAAGTGCTTTTTATCATCTGTGCCAACTTGCCAACCTCTAGGTTTCTTCTCCTCAAACTCTACATTTTTATATCCAGGAAAGCGAAATCTTACAAACCATTCTTTATATAGATTCTCTGCCTTTTGCTCCAACAACTTGATCCGCTTGTTGTTAGTGTCAATAAGATTATCATATACTGATATAATTTCAGCAATTCTAAATTGATTTTCTGAAGAGGGTAACTGTATTTTTTGTTTCTTTAGCATTGAAACCGCTAATCCAGGCTGAGCAGCTTGCCCTGATAATCGGTTTAAATCTAAAGCAGTCAATGCATATGACAAAAACCGTGAATCATGTCCATTTTTACTTACGCCAACAATTGCATGATCAGTCATATAACCTTTACCATTAAAGTAATGAATATTACCACATTTCGCTCCCTGGCGTCCTATAATAATACATTCACCATCAAAATTATATTCAGAGGTATATCCCCTAAGACCGTTTCCACCATATACAGGATATTCTCCCTTATCAAAAATCTTCTCACTGGTTAGATTTTTTCCACTACTGAATCTTGTAAACAAGTCTCCAAGTCTATAAATATAAAAATCCATATTACTCACCTAATAATTTTTTTAGATTATTCGAGATTATTTCTTCTAGTTCTCTTGCCTCAGCACTTAAAGAAGTAAATTCAGAATTAAGAGAGAGCATTTCTTCCTTGAATTCTTCTTGTGTTAATCCATCATCTTCAATGACTACTCCGACATAGCGTCCTGCATTAAGAGAATAGTCTTGATCAATGATTCCATCTTCACCATCTAGCTGCACAACTTTACAAAGACCAATCACATCAGTATATACACCATCTGGAAATCTTTCTGTTAACCAGTCAATTTGTGATTGCCAATAATCTTTAGTTAGAACTTCTTTATCATCAGAAGATTCTGGGGCATTTACAAGTTCGGTTTTGTATTCGTCAATTAAATCAACAAAAGCCTGTGTATTACCGTGATAAAGTTTTGTTATGACACCAAGGTTTTTAATCTGCTCATCAGAAAACTTTCTATGAGCACGGTCAATCTGTGTAAATATATTTCTAACATCAATAAATAAGATTTCATTTTTCTTCTCAGTATTTGGTTTTTGTTTATCAAAGAACCAAAGTGTTGCAGGAAGCGTAACAGATGAAAACATTTTAGAAGGAAGTATCACCATCTGCGAGATGATACCTTCTTCGATCATTTTCTTTCTAATATCATATTCTGAACCTGAAGCATCAGATGCGGAATTAGCCATAACAAGAGCTGCTTTCCCAGTCTCATTTAACGCAGTGGCAAAGTAGCCCAGCCACAAGTAGTTGGCATTTGGTACAGTTTCTTTCTTATCAGATTCTTTCTTTTTCGATTTGGTCTTATTTCTTGGTACACCATATGTATTGAATCGGGCATCATCAGAAACCTTTTCAACCACAACCTCATCAACATTAAATGGAGGATTTGCCATTACATAGTCAAACTGCCCAAATGCATTATACGGATCTGAATAGAATGAGTTAGCTTGTGTAATGTCACCACGAATATTATTAAGAAGAAGAT
>NZ_CAURHA010000042.1:0-19344 GCF_963524655.1 uncultured Veillonella sp. | reverse complement strand
GCAACCAGTTTAGGTTACTCGGAAATAAAAGTCTAACTTTTTGGGGTCACTACATTACTAATATCTTTAGAGATAGGTTCTTTTAGGTATTAATTAGAAGAATACGTAGCGGATGATAACGAGTACCGCTAATACGTACATAATCCAGTTAACCTCTTTTGCACGACCTGCAATGATTTTGAGTAGAGGGTATGCAACGAGTCCTGCAGAGATACCGTTAGCGATGCTATATGTGAATGGCATCAAAACGATAACTAGGTATGCAGGGAAGCCTTCTGTCCAATCATCGAAGTCGATATTGCGGATAGCGCCTAACATAAGGGCACCAACGATGATAAGAACAGGAGATGTGGCTGCATTTGGCACCAAGGATACGATTGGAGCCAAGAACAAGCAGATTAAGAATAATACGCCTGTTGTAACAGCTGTTAAGCCTGTACGGCCGCCAGCACCTACACCTGCCGCACTTTCAACAAAGGCAGTAATCGTAGAAGTACCGAGCAATGCGCCAGTACTAACACCGATAGCATCGACAGTCATCGCTTTGCCAAGACCTGGGAATTTACCAGATTTAGGATCTGCAATTTTCGCCTCTGTAGCAGTACCAATCAAAGTACCCATTGAGTCGAACAATTCTACGAAGGTGAAGGAGAAGATAATCGTGATTAAGCCTATGTGGAGCGCACCAGGAATATCTAATTGAAGGAATGCTGCTTTAGAGAAATCAGGCACTGCCAATACAGTGAAGTTCTCAGGCATTGTGGAAAGGCCCGTAGCATAGGAAAGAATTGTTGTTACTGCCACACCAATCAAGAGAGAGCCTTGAATTTTACGAGCCATCAATAGAGCTGTAAAGATGAGGCTGAATAGGGCCAACAATGTTTCGCCACTGTGCAAATTACCAAGCGTTAAGAGCGCTTCGGATGCAGGCGGTACTAAATTACCGTGCGTTTGCACAACTTGACCTAAGGAGTTTGGAGACAAACTAATGGAGATAGCCATCAAGCCGGATAATTTTAAGCCGATGATAGCGATGAAGAGGCCAATACCAACAGTAATGGCAACCTTCATAGAGGCTGGGATGCCTTCAACGATCATTTGGCGTATTGACGTAAGTGTTAATACGAGGAATACGAGACCTGAAATGAATACCGCACCCAATGCTGTTTGCCAAGTTACGCCCATACCGAGAACTACGGTAAAGGAGTAAAAGGCTAAGAGGCCAACCCCTGGAGCGAGGGCGATAGGATAGTTTACGAATAAACCCATAGCAATCGTTACAAGGCCACCACCTAAGGCTGTAGCGATGAGGACTGCATCTTTATCCATCCCCGCAAGACTAAGAATGTTAGGCGCCAAGAATAGGATGTACGCCATCGTGATAAACGTAGTAATACCAGCTAAAATTTCGGTTTTAACAGTTGTACCGCGTTCACTGAGTTGAAATAGTTTATCTAACATTAGATAACATCCTCCCATATGAAATTAAAAAATACCCAAATAAAAATATTTCGATATATGTATAGTGTATCATATTTCCCACCATTTTTTGTATGAATTTGTGATATACTATAAATATATTATGAATGACTTAGAGGTTAACTTATGAAAATATCTACAAAAGGGCGTTATGCCTTACGGATATTGGCTGATATTGCAGAGCACGGGGTAGAAAAAAATGTACCCATTCGTGAGATTGCAGAACGCCAAGGATTTTCCGATAAATACTTAGAGGGGATTGTATCTCGTCTATCCTCCGCTGGCCTCGTTAAAAGTGGCCGTGGAAAATACGGTGGCTATCGTTTGGTAAAGTCTCCATCTGAATACAATGTATATGAAATTTTATATGCTGCAGAGGACTCCATTGCTCTCGTATCCTGTTTAGAAGATGATGTAGAGCCATGTCCTATGTTTAATGATTGCTTGACGGCTCCATTGTGGCAGCACTTACAAGCAGAATTCCGTCATGTAATGGAACGCGTTTCATTGCAAGACGTAATGGATCACAAATTTCCAACGGAATAATGATAGCCTAATCTAACTGTTTTAGTATAAGCACTAGTATTAGTACTAGTTAGCACCTATTGATATGGCTATCTGTTAGGTAATGTATTGAAAGAGTCGCGTTTCGTATGCGGCTCTTCTTTATATATTATTGAATTTTGATTAGCTATGCTCGTTTGCTCAGATATGCTTGTTTGATTAGCTAAACGAGCTATGTGAGCTATATGAGCTATACGATTATATGGAGAGGAGGTCAAAATGAGTACAACTGCATATGATGCTCGAGGTGGCATGCGCAATGTATGGATTATTACGGCTAGTATGACCGTGCTTGCCATATGTTACACCATGATTATTCCTTTCTTACCTATCTATCTATTGGAGTTAGGTGTACCGAAGGATGACGTAGCCCTCTGGTCTGGCCTCGTCTTTGGAATTACCTTCCTCATAGCCGGTATTATGGCGCCGATCTGGGGTAAAATTGCAGATAACAAGGGCAAGAAACGGATGGCTTTGCGCGCTGGTTTTGCTATTGCTGTTTCCTATGTTCTCATCGGTATGGTTAATAACGAGTATGAACTATTGCTAGGCCGTGCCTTTGTAGGCTTTGCCAATGGTTTCTATCCTGCGGCTATGACCATGGTGTCCCTCAGCGTCGATGAGAAACAAGTAGGCCGTGCTCTCGGTATTTTCCAAACGGGCCTGATTTTAGGCAATGTGATTGGTCCATTTTTAGGTGGTGCTATTGAAAGTATCGTAGGCATGCGTCCCGTATTTTATGTGTCTGGTATTGCTGTGCTTATCGCTACCTTAGCGGTATTGTTCTTTGTAAAAGAACCGAAACTTCATATCGCTGAATCAAATGAGGATAATAAATCTACAAAACCTAAAAAGTCCACATCTTTGCGTGAAGACTTTAAAGCTGTACGGGAACAACCTGTTCTAGTAAGATTATTATGGATCTTCTTCTTCATGCAATGCGCCATCATGATGTTACAACCGATTTTGTCCCTTTATGTAGGGGATATGCAAGGCACTATGGAAGGGGCAGCCATTATTTCTGGTACTATCCTCAGTATCGGTGGTCTAGCAGGTTCCTTAACGACGAATTTATGGGTGCGCCTTGGTGAGCGTCGTGGCTACTTTAGAACGATATCCTACTGTATGCTCGGTAGTGGCGTCGTTCTCTTGCTTCAAAGCTTGCCAGTAGGCATATGGTGGTTTGGTGTCCTACAAGTGCTAATCGGCTCTTGTATTGTAGGTATCAATCCATCTTTGAGCGCAGCGGTAACCCTTAATACAGATCCAAGCTTTAGAGGCCGCATGTTTGGTATGACTACGACAGCCCAACAATTTGGTTCTATGGTAGGCCCTGTATTTGCAAGTATTGTATCTACTTACGTTGGTATATCCTACGTATTTAGTATTACAGGTTTGCTATTACTTTATATGGGATACCAAGCTCGGAAAATGTCTATACAACATGATTAATATATTTTGACGGTGATTTAAAAGATACCTTGTCAATTGCATTAGCAGTTGACAAGGTATTTTTTATAGACTTAGGTTTATAAAATTTGAATAATATGACTGATTTATATAATTCCTAAAGAGTAGGATATAATTAAAAATGATGTTAATCGTTAATCTAAGAATACAGTTTTAGTGCATAATAACAGGCTTTCATACGTTTTTAGTGAATAGCAATCCAATATAGGCAGATTGATTGCTTTTACAAAAATATTGGTATATAGTTAATTTAAGGTAAGTCATTCGTCTCACCGTGTGGGACAGAAAGGAGTTATTATGGTCCGTATCGGTCATACTGTACTCGGCGAAAAGGGTACAAAAATATGCGTGCCTATTGTGGGCACAACCATGAAAGAAATTCTAGATGCCACTGCGGTTGTATGTAATACACCGTGTCACGTTGTGGAGCTGCGCATTGACTATTACGAGCGGGCCCACTCCATTGACTCTATTATTGAATTATTAATGCTAATCAAGCCTCAGCTAAAAGGTCGTGCTTTACTATTTACATGGCGCACAAAAGGCGAGGGCGGCGAGAAAGCTATTTCTACACAAGATTACTTTACAATGCTAGAACGTCTTATTCCTACAGGATTGGTGGATGCTATCGATATTGAGCTGTTTTTTGATCAAGATAGAATGCTTAAAACGATAGAGTTTGCTAAGGTTCATGGAATCACTATTATCATGAGCAACCATGATTTCCACTGTACGCCGAGCCGTGAAGTCATTGTAAATCGCCTCATTCAAATGAAAGAATTCTTGGCAGACGTGCCAAAGATGGCGGTCATGCCGCATACAACAGGCGATGTTCTTACACTACTTGAGGCTACAGCTGAGGTGAAAGCCTTGTATCCATCTGATCCAATCATTACGATGGCCATGGGACCACTAGGAGCTGTAACACGTGCTGCAGGTGCTCTATTTGGCAATGCCATGACCTTTGCCTCTGCTGGCAAAGCATCGGCACCAGGCCAAATCGATGTGCATGAACTAAAACGAATTCTTGACACCATCGACGTAGAGGGCGTATTCGACGAACAACAACATAAACGCATAAAAGTACATTAAAAAGTCGGCGAGAGCCGACTTTTTTATATGTTCATACCTTGCGCTAGTATTTTATTAATTATTACTGTTTTATTTTTTATAGAGTATAAGATAATATAATGTTTTGTGACCATTTTTCGAAAATTTTGCTTATTGTATTTTCCGTGATATAAAGGATACCTTTCAGGAAAAATATCAAGCGAGAATGCATTATCAATGATTTCTGACTGATGGTGAAGAATAAGGTTTAAATCTTCTGTTTTTTCTTTTAGAGATAATAGTATATTTCGTAGGTCTTTCTTAGCGATTTTAGACAGTAAAATCTTATGTATCATAAGAGAAGACCTTCTTTCTTTAATTCAGAAATAACATCTTCTAAAGGCGTTACATTACCTTGTTCCATATCTATATATGACAACTCCAGTAGTTGATCGATTTCTTCGTCAGTAAGAAAGTCTGCATTCATAGAGTCACAAGCGATAGGCTTGTTTACTGACTTAGGAATTGCTTTTGAAAATTGTATTTGTTTGGAGATCAGTGTAATCAATAATGATATAGTTAATCCCATTTCTTTTAATATAGCTGTTGTTAGTGTCTTAACTTTAGGGTTTATACGGATATTGAGTATGCCTGTTTTATCAATTTTATCAAAGGATATTTCTACCTCGTTTTCTGTTGATGTTCCGTACGTATTTATTGTATCTGAGGCCTTTAATGTAGTTCGAGGTTGTTCGTAAGTGCCGTCATTGTTAAGTGTACGTGTTGTTGGTGTTTCGTCTGTAGGAGTTGCTGGTAAAGTAATAGCGAAGGGAATGCGACGTTCCTTAATGATTTGACGAAATAGTGCGTCTAGCATGGATGTATAGGATAGGCCCTGTGCCTTTAATATGCTAGATACTTCTTGTTTTAGACCTTCGTTGATGCGGACTTGTAGGTTTACGGTTTTCATAGTATCTCTCCTAGTATTCTTTTGGCTTGTACCTGTAATTCGTTGGTCATATTGTTGATTTTATATTAAACGTTCGTTAAGTTAATTAATTCTATTTGTAATTACATTGTAATTGCAAATGTGGTTTTCTACAAATACATATAATACATAGGGGAAATACAAAAGCAGTAGTTATCTTAGGAATAACTACTGCTTTTAGTACTATATCTATGAAGTTAAGATATGAGTTTTAGTTTTATCTATAAATACAGATGTAAATGCATTTTCTGATAAAATATTGAGGTTCTTACTAATTCAGATGTAGATGCTCTTAGCCATTTATTTGTAAAGGGTTTTACAAATGAGATATACAAGCTCTTATAATAGGTTTGCCTCAAAGTCTTCTAGGATAGCTGCTACTGTTTCTGGTGCATTGCGGTTATGTTCTACGATGCATTGAGCAAAGCTTTCATACATTGGCGTACGGGTTGCTTCTAGTTCGCGTAAGCGTTCGATGCCGCCACTAGAGAGTACGCGACCAGAGGTAGATAGGTTTTCTACTGGTTGTGTTAATTGGTAGATACGACCATTTTGGCGTAGGTGTGCATAGTTTTTAGGCACTGTTACACAACCACCACCAGTGGAGATCACAAGGCCAGTTTGAGTGCCGAGTTTTGCAATCATTTCCGCTTCTTTTTCACGGAATGATGGTTCCCCTTGCTCCGTAATATAGGTAGAAATATCGCCAATTTCTTTTTCTAGTTCTTGATCTACATCAACGCAGGTACGGCCCATTTCTTCCCCAAGAGCTTTACCAACTGTTGTTTTACCTACACCAGGCATGCCGATGAGGATGATATTCTCCTTTTCACGACGCATATCCCGTAAGATTTGCTCGATTTCTTTGGTGCCAAAGCTTTCACCTTGGAAATGGTTAGCCGCCTCAACGCCTTGTGCCACAAGGAATGGCAAGCCATCACAATGAGGAATCTCCATCATTTCTGCTTGTAACAGTAAAATCGTACGACGTGGATTGTAGATGAGGTCTACAACGCCTTCCAATTTAGAAAACTGCGTAATATCGATGAGATTGGCTGGATTATGAGGATACATGCCGATAGGTGTGCAGTTGATAATAATCTGTGCTGTTTCGTAGTAATTAGGTGCATCGTTGTAGAACGGAGCCGTTTTACGAGACAAATGAGTGATACTCTTTGCCCCTAAGTCCTCGAGTGCTACGTGAACGGTAGCTGAGGAAGCGCCATCGCCCAGAATGATACATTCCTTGCCAGATACATCAATGCCTGCATGTTGTAGGGTAAATACAAAGCCATCGTAGTCTGTATTATAGCCATGCCATTTACCGTCTTTGCGGACCATTGTATTCACACAACCGATGCGCTGCGCACGAGGGTCAACTACATCACAAGCTTCAAGGGCATTTACCTTGTAAGGGAAGGTGATATTGATGCCTTGTAATTCTTGGGCATCAAAGAACTCTTGCAATTGGCTTGGTTCTCTTTCAAATAATTCGTAATTTGTATTCCCTAATGCACTATGAATGCGAGGGGAAAAGCTATGGCCCAACGTACGGCCAAGTAAACCAAATTTCATAGGACCTCCTAGGTTAATATACATAGAATGGCTAATAGGCTGGTACCTATTAGCCATTGAAGTTTTATAACTATATTCATTGTACTATATATGCCCTTATAGGTACTAGTACGGATGAATATATTAGTTTTCAGGGTAGTTGCCGAGCAAGCGGAACTTATCTTGTGATGTGTGAAGCTCTGCTAGCACGGATAATACCTTTGGATCCGCTAAGGATGCTTCTAAATCGAGGTAGAACAAGAACTCAAAGTTATGGCCTACGATAGGGCGGGATTCGAGCTTTGTAAGGTTTACGCTGATGTTAGCAAACTTGGTAAGCAATGTACCAAGACCACCTGGAGCATGGCTTGCTGTCGTTACTACAGAGATTTTATTGGCCCCTGGGTACACATGGAAGTCCTTGCTAATGCAGATAAAGCGCGTATAGTTATTATCACTATTTTGGATATTGCGCATCAACGGAGACAAGTTATACAAGTCTGCACATTGAGGCGCTGCAATAGCTGCGACACCTGGATCATCACTAGCCGCTACCATTTGTGCTGCACGAGCCGTATTATCGAAGGAACGTAATTCTACACCTTCTAATGTATCTAGGAAGTGACTACATTGGCCCAATGCTTGTGGATGAGAGATGATAGTATGAATATCTTCTAGTTTTGTGCCTTTTTTCACGAGTAGGTCGTGAGAAATCCATAGGCGTGTACCACGCACAATATAGCATTTACGATCTTCAAGAAGGTCGTATACTTCTTTTACAGAACCATTGGAGCTATTTTCGATAGGCAATACACCGAATTGACATTCACCAGACTCAACGGCATCGAATACGGCGCGGAATCCTGTTACGTAGTGAATTTGGCTAAGTGGTAATAATTTATCGCATGCCACTTGTGCATTGCTACCGAATACGCCAGCACAAGCTACGCTGCCTCGTTGAGGAGGCAAGGTAGGGGATTGCTCAATGGCTTTTTTCATTTTTACAGTAAATTCATTATCTTGGAATAATTGTTCAGACTGGTACGTACGGCTCAAGCTAAATAAGGCTTCGAAGAAACGACGCGCATATAAATCAAGGTCAGGCCCCGCATCTCTTGTTACTTTGTCGAGAATATCTCGTTCCCGTTTAGCATCGTAAATGGCCTTATTCATTTCTTTCTTTGCCGCTGCAACGTCTTTGGAGAGTTCCATGCGCTCTTTGAATAATTCGAGCATCTGATCGTTTATGTCGTTAATTTTAACGCGTACTTCATCTAAGTTCATGGTCAATATCTCCTAAGAAATCAAGAATAACGAGGGCTGTTACGGCTTCGATAACCGGTACTGCACGAAGCGCCACACATGGGTCATGACGACCTTGAATGGTGAGCAATGTGTCCTCTTTTTGTGAAAGTGATACAGAATGTTGTTCTTTGTAAATAGATGGTGTTGGCTTGATGCCTACTTGCATAACGAGCGGTAAACCATTAGTAATACCGCCTTGGATACCACCGCTATTATTGGTAGTTGTTGTAATCTTGTCACCGTCCATGGTGAAAGCATCATTCACTTCGGAACCAAGCTTAGCACACATATCAAAACCACCGCCGAAGGATATGCCCTTAATGGCAGGTACGCCAAAGATAACGCGAGCTAAACGGTTTTCGATGCCGTCAAAGTTTGGATTGCCAAGGCCAATAGGTAGCCCTGTAGCAACGACCTCAACGATACCACCGGTAGAGTCACCATCTTTTTTTAGCTTCATGACCAAGTTTTCAACTTCGCTACGTTTTTCTGGATCAATCATAGCGATTGGTTCTGTAGCGATGTTAGCTAATGCTTTCATATCTGGATGAACCATATCGATAGGAGCATCTTGGATCGTTCCCACTTGTTTTAAATGGCCGTGGATTTCGATGCCTTTTTCACGTAATAGTTGAAGGGCGATGCCACCAGCTACGCAAAGTGGTGCTGTAAGGCGAGCTGAGAAATGGCCACCTCCGCGCATATCTACCTTGTCGCCGTAGCGCATGCGAGCCGTGAAGTCCGCATGAGATGGGCGAGGGATATCGCGCAAGTTATTGTAATCGCTAGAATGTTGCGATGTGTTGCGGATCATAAATGCCAATGGAGAACCGCTGAGCATACCATCTACGATACCTGCTAAAAACTCAGGTATATCGGCTTCCTTACGTTGCGTTGTTAATTGATTTTGCCCTGGCGCACGGCGCTTTAAAAAGGCTTTTAATTCATCGATATCGATGGTATGTCCACAAGGTAGACCCTCTACAATACCGCCAATGGCGTACCCATGAGAGGCGCCAAAGGTAGATACCTGTATGGTTTTACCGAAATTAGATGCCATTATATTAACTCCTACTATATAGTACGTACTATTTCTATTATCTATTAGATTACACCAGATACAATTAGAAATCTAAACTGGTTGTGCATTACCGCCCAGTAAGTTCCAGTCCTCAAAGAAGTCTGGATAGGATTTTGTGATAGCTTCGCTATCTTTTAGTATTACAGGGGTTTCACTGATGAGGGCCATCAATGTGCCAGCCATAACGAGGCGATGGTCATTTACACAATCACCTTGGCCACCTTTAAGTATACCACTACCGATGATGTATAGGTCATCGCCTTCTTCACGAACTGTACCGCCTAAGTCTCTTACGAGATTAGCAACGGCTACAAGACGATCCGATTCTTTTAGACGTAGGCGAGCACCCTTAACAAAGGCGCTTTCACCAGAAATAGAGCAAGCAAGGGCTGCCATAACAGGTAACATATCTGGCATTTGCTCGAGATCTGCATGAATCGGTTTAGAAGCGCGACCTGTGACCGTTACATTCATACCATCCCATACAACATCACAACCAGCATCAATCATAACTTGCATGATGCGGCGGTCCGCTTGTACAGAGTTTTTGTTCATTCCTGTAATCGTAATAGGTTTGCCTGTCATACCAGCTGCCACCATCCAGATTGCTGCATTAGACCAGTCGCCTTCGATTTGGTAATTATCACGACCGATGAAGGATGCACCAAATGGGACTGTGAAAGCCTCATTAATATCGGTATCTGGTAAGGTATGCTCTACTTCTACACCAAAATCGCGCATGGTTTCAGTGGTTAATGTTACATAATCACTAGATTGTAGTGGCGTAGTAGAGGTAATAGTAGATAAGCCAATTTGAGGAGCAGCCAACAATAATCCAGAGAAGAATTGACTGCTTACATCGCCTACCATGGAGAAATTGCCCCCTTGAAGACGACCTGTCATAGTGAATGGCGGTTTATCTTGGGAAAAAGTTACGCCGTGCGCTTTCATTTCGCCGAGCATAGGTTCTAGAGGACGATCTGGTAGATGACCTTTAGCATCTACGTCTACATCGTTACAGATAGACGCTGCTACAGGTAATAAGAGGCGTAATGTAGTGCCTGATTCATGGGGAACTACATTGCCTTTTGCTGGTGCAGGGCCTGGTGTAACGGTAACAACTTTATTTTCATATACTACGTGAGCACCTAAGCCTCGCAAGGAGGCCATCGTTGCATCGATATCCTTAGAGGTACGACTCAGTAAAATCGTAGATGGAGAGGTAGCAAGGGCTGCACAAATCAATGCACGATGTGCATGGGCCTTTGCCGGAATGGACGCGATAGTCCCTGTAGGGATGGCGTTCGTTACAGAATGCATATAAATCTCCTTAATCTAAATAGGTAGCCAGCTCTTCGTGTGTTACCACCTTAAGTTCGCTGTGACCATAGCTAGTAGGAACTACAATTTTAATGGTAGCTCCTTCACTTTTTTTATCGTGCTTAGCAGTAGCTAAAATTTCTTCTTTCGTTATAGTCGTTGTAGTTGGCAAATCATGTGCTTCGATAAGGGCTTTTAATTTTTCTAATGTTTCTGCATCTAATTCTCCATGTTTTACAGCACCTTGCGCCATGAGGACCATGCCAATCGCTACGGCATAACCATGGTGTACTTCAAAGTGGCTCGCCTTTTCGATGCCATGACCAAAGGTATGACCTAGATTTAAGAGGGCGCGAACACCAGATTCGCGTTCATCTTGCTCAACGATATCTGCCTTTGCTTGTACGCAGCGGGCAATTACGCCACTAACGCTACCGCGATGTTTTATTAATGGTCTATTCTCTAGCTGCGTGAGTAAACCCGGTACATCGAGAAATCCGTATTTGATAATCTCGCCACATCCATTTTTCCACTCCATGTCTGGCAATGTATTGAGTGTCGTTGGATCACAGAGAACGAGGATAGGTTGTTTGAAAGCACCCCAAAGGTTTTTACCAGCTTCGAGATTGACTGCTGTTTTGCCACCTACAGAGGAGTCTACAGCAGCTAATAGAGAGGTAGGGACCTGTACATAGTCTATACCACGTAGGTATGTAGCTGCTGCAAAGCCTGCCATATCACCTACAACACCACCGCCAAGAGCGATGAGGAGGTCTTTACGCGTTAACGATTGGGCCGCCATGTACTCTACTAAATCGATGAGTTGATGAGCATTTTTGGAGCTTTCACCAGCGGGGAACACATAATCACAAACAGTATAACCGGCATATTCCATATTAGCTTTCACAGAGTCCAAATAGTGTGGGGCCACGTTGCTGTCGCTGACGATGATAACACGACAATTTGGTTTTAACGGTTTAATAAAATCGGTGATGCGTTGTAAAGCGCCCTCCTCGATGACAACGTCATACGGTGTGGACGCGTTAATATGGATGCGAGTCATAACGGTTCCTTTCTTAAAAGAATAAGCTAGTATCTATTATAAAGGATACTAGCTTATTTGTGTGGTGTTTAAGATTATTTAGTGCATTCTACCAATGCTTGGCGTAATGCGATAATTTCTTTCATAAGGCTAGTGAATTGGTCTGGACGTAATGCTTGAGGGCCGTCGCATAATGCTTTGGATGGATCATTGTGAACTTCGATCATAAGGCCGTCTGCACCGCCACCTACAGATGCAAGAGAAAGTGGACGAACCATGCGGCTCATACCTGCTGCGTGGCTAGGGTCCATGATGATTGGCAAGTGAGATAATTCGTGCATCATAGGGATGGCTGTTACATCTAAGGTATTACGAGTTTTAGTTTCGAATGTGCGGATACCACGTTCGCATAATACAACTTGTTCATTGCCTTCGGACATGATGTACTCAGCAGCCATCAACCATTCTTCGTATGTAGCAGATAAACCACGTTTTAAAAGAACTGGTTTATTTAATTTACCTACTTCTTTTAACAGTGTGAAGTTTTGCATGTTACGAGCGCCGATTTGAAGCATATCTACGTTATCGAAGTATTGTAATTGGGAAATATCCATAACTTCGGAAACGATAGGAAGACCAGTTTCTTTTTTAGCAAGCTCTAACAATTCCAAACCTTCTGGACCCATGCCTTGGAAGGAGTATGGGGATGTACGAGGTTTGAACGCGCCGCCGCGAAGGATAGTAGCACCCGCTTCTTTACAAGCTTTTGCAGTTTCGATTACTTGTTCAGGTGTTTCTACGGAGCAAGGACCAGCCATTACTGCGAAGTGACCACCACCGATCAATACACCACCTACATTGATTACAGAATCATCGGGATGGAATTTACGGTTTGCTTTTTTGTATGGCTCTTGAATACGAGTTACTTTATCTACGAAATCAAGAGATTCAATTTGACGAGCATCTAGGGATGCAGTGTCGCCGATAAGACCTAAAATATTGTAGCGTGTGCCTTCTACAGGATGAATAACAAATCCTTGAGCCTCTAATTCACTGCGTAAACGAGATACCTCTGTTTGTGCTGCGTTTTGTTTCAATGTAATAATCATGATAATTCCTCCTTGTAACTACAGTGAATAGTAGGGCTTACCATACGGGATAGCAAACAAAAAAGGGCCACCCGTAATCTAATACGGGTAGCCCTTTTACTATTCTAAGCAACTAATAATAACTCAATCTTAATTAGCGCACCACAAATAGTTCCTTACCCGTACGTTGGATAAAGAACCAATAAAAGTATTGTTTTGTAGCGAGGCTAATTTGGTTAGTCATCTTTGGTTGCTCCTTTCTAAAATGTTGGGTATAGTATAAACCCAAATGATAAAATTATGCAATACTTACAATTAAATTTCATGGAAGTTTTAAAATATATTTTTAAAGGGAATTAATCGGAACGGAGAAGTTTTATGGGATTAGGCCTGTTTTTGCTATAATAAAAGTAATAAGTGCTCAGTGTGTTGCGTAATACGAATGAATCGATTTTTACAAATATGCTTGTAATTAGAAAGGGTACCTATGGTTATTCAAATTTTAGATCATATTACTGATGAAATAAGACAAATACGTATTGATGTGTTCATGAAGGAACAAGGTTTTACAGAAGAATTTGATGAAATCGATGAGACTGCAAAATTTGTTCTCTTATCTATGGATGGCAAAGCGGCTGGTACTTGCCGATATTTTCCAAGTGACGTAGCTGGAGATGCCCATATTGGGCGCATGGTGGTACGCAAGCTATATCGCGGACAACATCTAGGTACTAAGATTATGATGGCCGCAGAAAACGGCATTCGCCGTGATGGATTTAAGACCTGCTCCTTGTCGGCGCAAGTACAGGCAAAACCATTTTATGAATCCCTTGGCTATAAGGCAGAAGGGGAGGAATACCTAGATGAAGGTTGCCCACACGTGATGATGCGGAAGGTTTTATAAGCCATTGAATTGCGTTGTATAATAAGAATTAGCGGATATATGTATTGTACATAGTGTTTAATAAGAAAATTAATATATTTTTGTTGTGAGGTGAAAAATTATGAAATTAGCAGAGGCATTACAAGAAAGAGCTGATTTAAATTATAAAATCAGCGATTTAGAGCTTCGTTTAACTTCAAACAGCTTAGTACAAGAAGGAGAAGTACCGAATGAGAGCCCTGAAGAGCTCTTGAAAGCATTAGATCAATGTGTAACTAGACTTCAAAAATTAATTGCTGATATTAATTTAACGAATTGTAAAACTATTGTAGAAGGTCGTTCTATTACTGAAATCATTGCTGAAAAAGATAGTGCTGCATTGCGTCTCAGTGCTTATCGAACATTGGCGAATAGCGCAGGTAGTATTAATTTCCGTGCAAGAGGGTCTGAGATTAAATTAATACCGACCGTTAATGTCAGAGATATCCAAAAAGAAGCTGACAATATAGCAAAACAAGTTCGTTTATTAGATAATCTATTGCAGTCTGCTAACTGGACAACTGAATTGATTGAAAGCTAATATAGTTGGTAGTTTGAAACAGGGTGGACACAAAACTTTTGCTTTTACTAAGTTTATTATGAATACGTTCATGGGGCGAATGAAAATCTACAGTGTAGGCCTATTTGCGCACAAATGTATTGATACAATTTACAATGTATTACCACGTGTCAACTGTACAAACGAGGGTGGCGTTGGGGATTATTTTTGAAATTCATATAGATTTTTATATGATAGTATTTGGTTTAGAGAGACGAGCGATGTTTAAATTTGTAAAAGTAGCTACATTGGCACTCGCTTTTGTAGCAGGTATGACAACAGTACTACAATATCAAGAAATTCCTAAATATAAGCGATAGAAAGATACCCAATCCAAAGTTCTGGATTGGGTATCTTTTTGTTATTATTCTAAGTTATCAAATTCAAATGCCGCTGCATTTGATTATAGGTGCATTAGTAGAGCAATATATTTAATTTATAAATAAGTATATAAATTTTACTTTTAATTATAAAGTTGTGCTATAATATAGATAAATAATAATTATTATTCAATTACATAGAATTTCTTAAGTAAGGAGATTTCATAATGACAGCAGAACAAAAAGCAGCTACGGCAGCAACAAGTTCTACCGCAGCTAAACCAACACCTGAACCAGGTACAGAATGGATAATTTGCCGTGTATGCGGATATATTGAGGAAGCAAAGTACAGGGATCAACCTTGTCCAACATGTGGTTTCCCTCCAACAGTTTGGATGGATTACAAGCCACGTCGCATTGATCCTAAACGTGAAAAATTGCTAGATCTTCATTTACATCCAATTGCGGTACATTTCCCAATCGCAGCAACAGCAGCTTCTTTCTTAGTACCTGTTATCGCATTGGTAATTCCATCTATTGCAGATGTATTATTCTCTGCTATTACATTAGTAGCAATGATTCTACCACTCCTCGTTATTATTGGTGGCATCTCTGGCTATATCGGTAGTATATTACGTTACAAAACAGGAAAGTCTAAGATTCCAAAAGCAAAAATTTACTTAACAATCATTTACTTCATCTTGTCCTGTGTACAAGCCTACATCGCTATTGCTGATGGCGTAAATGCAGATAATGCATGGATTATGATTATTTTAGGTATTGTTGCTTCTGTCTTTGCTGCTAAACTCGGTAAAATGGGTTCCTATCTATTTGCTGGTCGATTCAGCCCATATACAGCTGGCTAATAGTTATTAACCGAATAACCTTTATAAAGAAAAAAGTGATTCTCACACCGTGAGAATCACTTTTTCTTTTATCTTTGTTGTTATTACTCTAAGTCATCGAAATCAAAGACTGCCGCTTTTGTATAGTTTGTAACTTTTGCTTCGAAGAACTCAGTTTTTGTGCTGTTCAAGTTGGAGAAACTTTCAATCCATTCCATTGGATTATCCTTGATTTCAGGATATAGATGCGGTAAGCCGATTGCTTCTAAACGGATGTTCGCAAGGTATTTGATGTAGCGTTCGATAAGAACGTTGTTAAGACCGAGGATTTTATCATCAGTGATGTATTGACCCCAAGCGATTTCGTTCTCTGTACCTTGGCGAATCATGTCAGTGATTTTTTCTTCTAATTCAGGTGTGAACAAATCAGGGCGTTCACGGCGTAACTCGCGGATGATGTTTTGGAACAATACAAGGTGAGTTACTTCATCGCGGTTGATATATTTGAAGATTGTGGATGTAGCTGTCATTTTACCTTGGCGTGCCAATGTGTAGAAGAAGCTAAAACCAGAGTAGAAGTAGATACCTTCTAAGATATAGTTAGCAATAATTGTATGAATAAGGTTTGCTTCGCTCGGATCGTCGCTGAAACGTTGGTATGCATCGGCGATGAAGCGGTTACGAGCGAGCAATGTTTTATCTGTACGCCATTCGTCATAGATTTTGTCACGTGTAATAGGATTTGTTACAGTGTCTAAAATATAGGAATAACTTTGAGCGTGAATTTCCTCTTGGAATGCTTGGATATTCAATAAGGACGCCACTTCAGATGCTGTAATATAGCGGCTCAAGTTAGGCAAGTTTTCAGATTGAATAGAATCAAGGAAGTTCAAGAACGCAATGATTTTGTCGAATGCGCGGCGTTCGTAATCTGTTAAGTATGGGAATTGCTTAACGTCTTCGTTCAAGGAAATCTCTTCAGGAATCCAGAAGTTGTTGAGCATCGTACGGTACATTTGGTTAGCCCAGTCGTACTTGATACGGTTCCATTCGCGAAGGTTTGTGGTATTGCCACCAATCATAGCTTGCGTGCCACGTTCACCATGTTCGTTGAAAATCAGTTTTTTATCCATAGTAGGACTCCTTTATACAACGATGCGACCTATACTGCTATAGGTCGTCATCAGATTTATATACACATCTAGTATTAGGAGGAGCAGCTAGTGCACTCATCCATTTCAAGGGATTGGTTACGGATGTAGTAGATTGTTTTAATCCCTTGTTTGTAGGCCTCAACGTAAAGGTCGAGAATTTCTTTCGCTTTCATTTGAGGTGTAATGTACAAGTTGAAAGATTGTGCTTGGTCAATATGACGTTGACGTACGCCACAAGCTTTGATGGACCATTGTTGATCGATTGTATGTGCCTCTTTGTAGAGCCAGAATGTTTTGTTGTTCAAATCTGGTGCAGTTTTTGGTGTGAAAGAACCTTTCTTTTCTTCGATGAAGAATTTTTTGAAGATAGGGTCGATACCAGCTGTTGTATTCGCAATATTGGAAGTAGAACCAGTTGGAGCTACGGCCATTAAGTAACCATTGCGGATACCATATTTAGCAACATCTGCAGCTAATTGTTTCCAACGATTGGATGTGTAACCACGGCGTGTGAAGTATGCACCAGTTTCCCATTCGGAACCTTTGAAGGCAGGATATGCACCTTTTTCTTTTGCCAATTCCATGGAAGCTTTGATCGCATAGTAAGCGATATTTTCGAACAATTTGTCCGCTACTTCGATATGTTCATCAGATTCCCATTGGATATCGTGGTTTACGAGGTAGTGGTGGTAACCAGAAGTACCAAGACCGATAGCACGGTATTTATCAGACGTCATACGAGACTCTGGTACTGGTGCTTGGTTAATGGAAATAACATTGTCTAACATGCGAATTTGAAGGGCAATGTTTTCTTCCAATTCTTCGTCAGTAATACGACCAAGGCTGATGGAGTTCAAGTTACATGTAACCATGTCGCCCGTATTTGTTTTAGTAGTGATAGTACCATCTTCGTTGATGATTTCTTCAGCAAGATTAGTGAAGCCAACGTTTTGCGCGATTTCGTGGCACAAGTTGGATGCGTAAATCATACCTGCATGTTTGTTAGGGTTTGCAGCGTTTACAGTATCGCGGAAGAAGATGAACGGTGTACCAGTTTCAACCGCGGAGCGCATGATTTTTTTCATCATGTCTAGCGCCGGAACTTCGATGCCGTGTAAGTTAGGATCTTGTTCACATTCGATATAGCGTTTTGTAAACTCTTTTTCGTCTTCTGTATCGAAGTAGTCTTCTAAGGCATAGCCTTTTACGGCTAAGATTTCATGAGGGTCGAAGAGGGTGAAGTTTTCACGTGCAATCATACGTTCCATGAAGATGTTTGGAACAGAGATAGCAGGGAAGATATCATGTGCTTTACGACGGTCGTCACCATTGTTTGTACGAAGCTCTACGAATTCGTAGAAGTCTTTATGCCAAATATCGAGTGTTACTGTAGCGCCGCCTTTACGTTTGCCTAATTGGTCTACCGCAACAGCTGTATCGTTGTATAAACGGATCCAAGGAATAACGCCACCAGAGGAGTTTTTGAAACCGCGGATGTCGGAGTTCAATGCACGAACTTTACCAAGGTAGATACCAAGAGCACCACCGTGTTTAGATACGCGGGAGAACTTGCTGTTTACGTCGTAAATGGACCATAAATTATCATCTACACCAGAGATGAAGCAAGAGGACAATTGATGGAACGGTGTGCCAGCATTTGCCAATGTAGGTGTAGCTGTTGTCATTTTTAATTGGCTCATCAAGTCGTAGAATTTTTTAGCGTATTCTACTTTGTTTTTGCCTTCTACTAATGCTAAGTGCATAGCGATAGCCATGAAACGTTCTTGCGGTAATTCGTAGATTTCTTTGTTGAAACCTTTTACTAAGTAACGGTCAGCTAACAATTTAAGGCCTTCGTAGTTGAAGAGATAGTCTCGTTTAGGTTTGATGTAGTCGCCTAACTCTTGTAATTCGTCAGCAGTATATTCTGTAACGAAGAAGTCAGCGTATTTTTTCTCTTCTACAAGCATGTGTACAAGATTTGGGAAGTTGCCATAGCCGAATGCTTTATAGCGGCGAGTGATAGCAGCTTCTTTATAGAGGTCGAACAAGAATAGACGAGCCGCTACGAATTGCCAATCTTGGTTCATTTTGTTGACTTGGTTGCCGAAGCCATCGTCTTTTTTAGAGATAACCTTTTCGATAGCTGTTTGTACTAAAGTTTTTTGAATCTCTTTAGTAGTCATGCCATCAACGAATTGTAACTTCGCATCCATTTCCAATTCTAGTGGATCACAAGAATCTAACCCCAAACATGCGAAGGCAATCATACGTTTCGTTTTTTCAACGGACAACGGCTCGAAATGGCCATCCCGTTTCTTGATCATAATCTCCATTACTGTTCCCCTTGAGTCTTAAAAGTAATAAAACTGTTAATCTAAGCATATATAAGATTAGACTGAAAAGTATAAAATATCTTTAAGTTAAATCTAATCAGAAAAATAAGAAAACTACAATATATGGTAGTTTTCTTATTGAGCTTATACATTATGTTACGATTATAGCGAAAAAATTCTATACATTCAATATTGACATTTAGGAATTTTTAAATATAGTATGTTTAAAATTATCGATATAGTTATAAATGCTAGAAAGTACTATAT
>NZ_CAURHA010000041.1:0-19535 GCF_963524655.1 uncultured Veillonella sp. | reverse complement strand
CTGTAGTAGGCCGCATCTGTATGGACCAATTCATGGTAGCCGTTCCAGATACGATTACGGTAAAACCTGGGGACAAGGTTGTTCTCTTAGGTTCTCAAGGCCATGAAAGCATCTCGGCACTTGAGATTGCCGCCCTTGCGTCTACGATTCCTTATGAGATTTTCTGTGGCTTCTCTGAGCGCGTACCTCGCCAATATATATAAAATACTGAGTATACATACTAAATTTAAAGACTCCATATAAGCAAAAGCGCAGATATTATAATGTCTGCGCTTTTTACATTTTCAACACTTGTGAAACTTACATCATATGTAGTTATATTAAGTTATATCGAAAAAAGCCCGTAACACATGCAGCGGTCTACATGTATTACGGACTTTTCTGCTCCCCTATACCTAGCGTACTGTAAAGCAGTTACGTTCTTATTGTGAGAGAGAGTATTATATACCAAGTATATAATCTTATGATTGGGAGGGAACCACAATTCATAAGGGGCCCTCTGAACGACAGACGGCATAGGAGAGAGTCAATGTTTGTCTATCCAATCCAGAGGGCTGCGTGTGTGTAATTGTTTATTGTGTGTGTATTGTGTATGTGTGTGTAAGTGTATTTATGTTTTGTGTGTATAGTTTTGGGTGTTTAGTGTTCGTGTTAAAAGGTTTTGCTTTACAGTGGTATAGGAATAAGGTTTTACTTATTTTACTGCCATACCTGTTTTTGCGTCTAATACGATGGATACAGGTTTATTTTGTGCATCATGGAACTCTACGTTGTATACAGGCGTACCATTTTGATTAGCTACAGACCAAGAGTTAATACCTGTTGCTACGTTGCCAGTCTGTGCGAAGGCTGCATTGATCGCCACATGTGGAGGTAACACAGTACCAGCATCAATAGCACTAGCTTCCATAGATGCATCATACGCTTTAGGAGTACCTTCAGTTACAATGCCAGTCGCTACATCAAGGGTCATAGAATGAGCGCCGTTGGCATTGAAACCAGCTACTTCATAGATAGCAGTTTTATCTGCTGCTTTGAAGGATACATTCGTAATCTTAGAGTCACCAAATTTAGTTTCAAATTGGTCAATTAGATAATTAGCACCAATTACGAAAATACTATTTTGATCGACTACGCCTGTGGGCTGACTTGTTGTGCTAGGTTGTGATTTTCTACTTTTAGAGTTTTTTTTCCTCTTTTGTAGTTTCTTTTTTATCAGCTTTTTTCTCTTCTTTTACAGCTTTTGCTTTAGGAGCTTTGTCTGCATGTGCTTTTTTATTGTTTTTTACTTCTTTTTTAGCTTTTGCAGAAGGCTCTGTTTTTTTATCGCCAACGCGTACTACTTTAGTTTCGCTAGGAGCTTTTGCTACAGCTGCTGTTTCAATAGTAGGAACTGCTGCTGCAGGATTTGCTTCGCTAGGAACTACAGTTTCTTGAGCTACTGGAGTTTTAATATCTTGAGTAGCAGTTGGAACCGGAGTAGTATCTTGAGCAGGTTGTACTGGAGTAGCCACTGGAGCTACTTCAATTACAGGAACGGCTTGATCTGCAACAGGCTGTACTACAGGAGCTGCTGTTACGGCTACGTCTTGTGCTACAGGAACTGGAGTTGCTTGTTCAGCCGCTGTTACTGCTACAGTAGCACCGAATACGCCAGCTACAGCTAAAGCAATACTGCTTTTAAGAATAGATTTTTTCATAATATCCTCCTTGATAATTCATATATATGTAGTATTTCACATATATATTTTTAACCAACTCGGTGTTATCGATATAGTTCCAAAACATATATCTAGCGTGGACTGTAGATATATAGTCTGGAAAATCCGATATATTTGAGTTTCGTCCTTGGACTGGTACACATACTATCGATAATCTATGAACTCAAAATGTAGAACCGTGCTAAAAACCTCGTTTTGGAGTGAGTCTAAAATGAATTTACATATATTTAAAATGAAAATCTATAGCTTTCGATTTTCATTTAAATATTCTATGAATACCATAACAAAAGCCGTTTATCCCATGTATAAAGGACGAACGGCATATAATTATAAGTCTCATTATCTTTAGATTTGCATTCATGAGTAAACTTTCACAAAAAACGCCCCAATACTAGCAATTTTCTATGAAAGAACTAGTATTGAGGCATTTAATTATTATATTCAAAATTAATTAACTAGGAATTATTAAGCTATAATTACTAGTCAATCATACATTAGTCATCAAACTTAACAGATAGTAATGTACCATTTATAGCATCAATGCGTACATCAACCTCTTTGTCCCCTTCGGTACCAAAGGTAACTTTGTAAATAGTCTTACCTTTTTCATGATGTACAGACCATTCATTAAGGCTCGTAGCTTTGTCTTGTGTTTGAGCGTAAGCAAAATTAACTACTGCTGCTGGAGGTAAAATCTCACGAGGATCAAAAGATTTTTTCTTCAAGGATTTATGATAATCACCTTCACGT
The DNA here is from genome assembly GCF_963524655.1 of uncultured Veillonella sp. GTDB lineage: Bacteria > Bacillota > Negativicutes > Veillonellales > Veillonellaceae > Veillonella. Next base: position 17,064 of record NZ_CAURHA010000041.1, on the reverse strand, counting down.
TTTTCAAAGATTTGATTCGTTGCATAGATATAAGTTAACTCATACTTGCCGCTTTCATCAACGCCTTCAACATCATACTTAATTTGACCACCGTCAGCATCAAAGGAAATTTCAGTAATAACCGCATTAGGATGGTTTTGAATGAATGCATTTAATAAACCATTAGCACCGACAATCGCTGCATGATTGCCATCAACAACCGCAACAGTTGGCTCTACGGCTACTAAAGGGGCGGCACTCGCGTTAGGCATGCCAAACACTGCTGCTAACGCCAATACAAGGCTACCTTTTATAAGTAATGATTTCATAGGCTCCTCCATCTCTCAAACAGGACCATATAGTATATATACAATTATACACTAAATCAATAAGCTTTATGAATCTTTATTTATAATATTAGTGCATGGACCTACGCCCTATGATACAATGCACGTAGAATAATTTTTGTGACTACAAGTGAGCTGACTATGATTTCAATTTATCCGACAATATATCACGAATTTCAGTGCAAAGCTGATCGCTGTGAAAATACATGCTGCCAGCTTTGGACCATCGATATCGATGAACCGACGGCTGAGCGTTATCACACTATGACGGGACCTCTTGGTAAAAGCTTGCGCCAAGCGATTACCATTGATGAGGAAGGCAGCCATTTCGTATTCTCTAAAGAACAACCTATGTGCCCTTTACTCAATGAAAAAGGGCTTTGCAAAGTAGTGCTCGAATTAGGCGAAGAAGGCCTTTGCGACACCTGTCATATGCACCCTCGATTTTACAAATACATCGAAGACCTAGAGCTATGTGGTGTTGGTTTATCCTGTGAAGCATCCGTAGAACTACTCGCAAAAGACGGTACTAATCGAGAGTTAGTGTTTACCATTGAAGATGACGACAATGAATTTGGTCCCGATGAGCGTCTAAAGCTAGAAAATGTGTTTCAACTATTAGCCTTTGATTTAGAACCTGCTCTATTTCAATATACACCAAGCCCTAGCGGAGAGTATTATAAACAGCTATTAGATCTCTACAAGACTACGGAACCTATTGATGAGGCCTGGACTACACAAGTCAATGCATTGTCTAAGGATATAGACCAGGTCGTTACCTCTGTTAAAAGTTATGTACATCAACAAGATATGAGCATTTTTAATAAGGTCTACCAATATATCTTGTATCGCCAAATCGATATGTTAGCAGACTATTCCTTAGAAGCTATCATCGGCTATGCAAAGGATGGCACTGAGTACATGCTCATGACGAGTGCCATCGAAGGAAACCCTTTAAAACAAATTGCTCGATGGTCTCAACAAATTGAATACGACGAAGACAATGTAGATCTATTACTACAACATTACGAAGCTCAACTTGAAGCATAATAAAAAACCTCCTAGCAATTGCTAGAAGGTTTTGTTATTTACGCAAAGAGTATACGCATAATCCAGTTATATAAAAGGTTGATAATAAATAAGACCACATAAACGGCCCCTACTGTAAGAGGCTCTACGTTCATAAGACGAGATAAAAGCATAACGGCAACGTAAATAACGGCCCCCACGTAAGCTAACCCCACTGGAACTAAAAGGACCATCAAAATAGGAGCAAGGTAAATACAAATAATAGATACTAAGATTAATGCTAAGCCCAATGCCCCTGTATATCCTTCGATATAAGCTGTTCCCATTAATACTTGTTTGAAGTCAAACTCTCGATCAAGTAGTACACTCAGTAGTTTCCACAAAATAAAACTACCTACAAACCAATACATGCCAAGACCAATGACCTCACGTAAGATGGAAAATATACCATATACGGCAGGTATAAAGCCTAATAAAAAGCCTCCAAAAGCGGCGACCAAAGGTAATAATACAATACCTAAGGCAAAGCCTAATATATGGGTAGCGCACCAACCGGCGAGCCCCGCTTTGATACCCTTCTCTAAAGTACCAAACCAGAAAATTTCATCTATCCCCTTCTTTGGTGAACGCACCAATAGGGATAGCTCTCGTAAAAATGTCGTATCCATAACTAACTCCGCTCTCAACTACACTCTAAAGTTAATTATAACATAAATTCCAAGATTTAAATTATATATAATTAATTTTAATATAAATTAAAACATAAAAAAACCGTAAGACTTTCATCTTACGGTTATATAGAGCTATATTAAAGCTGTTTACTTGACCAAAGTATGGAAAACCCGAATCCATTGAGGTAAAACGGATACGGACAGTAAGGCTACAATGAACATTACAATATAGGTCTTAACAATACCAAGACCCACATAGCGTCGCATAAGTTGAGCACCGATAAATACAGCATAATATTGGCTAAACATAGTAACTAAATACGCTATGTCCGCTACATATTTTTGCTGTGCTAGGGCAAATAAAATAAGACCTAGAATATGAACAAACACTATTACAACTGTACGAAGCGCATTCGTATAGGCTAAACCATATATATAATTGCACATAACCCCTTTATAAGTACCACTACCACCTAATAAAATAAGTAAACGCCATATAACAAAGGCTCCTATGAGAATCTGAAAAATTAAAAATGATGCATTTGCAAGAGCACTGATCATATCAAAATGTGCAAAGCCGGTCATACGCTTTATGCCAAGCATAGGCGCTATTGCTTTCACCATCAATGGCAAGGCATAGGTCATTACATACAATACAATGGTAGAGACCACTAAATTTGTCAGTGCTCGTGCTATGGTGCCGTATGAAAGAATATTTTGAAAGGATTGATCACTCAACTTTGTAAACAAGTGCAATATATCCTTATACCAGTTCATAGATACTCCTTATATTTAACCTATATTTTAGGGAATCCGTAATAATTAACACTAAGTGGATCGACGTTATATACGGCTAATAGAAAAACAATAGCCAAATAAAAATCATCGAGCCATACAAAAAGGACGAGGCATACCTCGTCCTAACTATAGTATATGTATTTTATCGAGTCAACATATAAAGACCTTCACATAAGAGTGACACAAGAACAGCCACGAGCATAACGCTCAGGCCTTCATAGGTAGTTCCATTAATGCAAGCCCCTGTAATACGTCCCATCGTTTGTAACAGTAACCCTGTACTTAAAACACATAAGACAATCATACAGAATCCGATAACGGCCTGTAGTAATAATGGTACCGTTGTAAGAATCAACATGATACCTGCTGTAAATGTATACAAAGCAACCACCAGTTGAGCAAAGGCCATCATATGCAACACACCTGTCGCTATAGCACGTACGTAAAACTTACGCTTTTGTATCATTGCATAACCAACAATGATTCCAGCCATAAGAATGCCTTTTACAATGACCCACGTAAAGCGCCCTGCATTCCAAAACTCTCGTGGCTTTCCTAGCTGATCAAAGAAAACTTGTATTTCATGTTGACCAACTGGAAGGGAAAATAATTGCCACTTCACTAATAAAGAAGAATTGCGTATAAACGCACGTATAGCATCTATATATACACCTTCACCAACGATGGTAAATTGATAGCATATGAGTGACAATAACAGCATTCCTATTAATTGCCCATAAGCAACATCAAAGTGATACATGCGTGGACTTTTTTCTTCAATGGGGTTTAATAAGCGATACATAAACTCTATTAAACCAACCATCATATCGCTCACCACCTTTTACACAACAAGAATAAGCACCACCCAAATTTGGATGATGCGGCACACAACACAAAGATTAGGAATTTAAATAATGAGTTTATTATTAATTCATTTTCTGTTCATTATTATAGCACAAAAGCAAGGTACATTCATACCTTGCTTTCATTATTTTCATAACTATATAATTATCTGGAACTAGCTAGTGCGATGATGGCGAACAAGCTCACGATAACAATTACTGGAATTAAACTAGTTAAACAAGAAATGCCAAACGTAGCTAAAAGGGATTTATTAATTTGGCGACTTAACATTGTTAAGCATACCCAAAATGTAAAGATTGCAAATGCAATTGATGCAAATATAAACATAGTTATCCATGCAATACCTAAAACAGTAGAATCAGGATTAAATCCTAGTATCACTATAAATGGCACTGATAATAATAGGAGCCCCAAGAAATAGAATAGCCCCATAATCTGGTTATAAGCTTGTTCATACCACATGATTTTTAACACAGATTCATAGGTAGTATGAGCATCAAACTTGTTAGCAACCCAAGAGAAAATAGCCGAATAAATAGCAATACCAATAAACGCAAATAGCAAGCCAAATGCAAGGCCTAATATGCCAATACCAGATAACGCTGCCGCACCGGTGAGAGCAACCTCAAGTTTATCTGCAAATATCATACTTACAAGAGTCGGTAGGATATTTGAAAATAAGAAAGACACCAATGCAAAAGCTGCTGTAGCATAGAAGCCCTTTTTACAAGAACCATGCTCTACTATCTGCGAAATACCACGTTTAAACGGAGCCACTATAAGAGCCCCCATATCTGAATACCAAGTTGTTTCCATACAACCTCCAAAACTATAACTCTACATCACATACAATCTAAGTATGGCTATTTAAAATAACCCACTAGAGTATCTCATGTTCATTACTGTAAAAACTATGAACGCCATAATAGCACTTATGATAACAAATGGAATTAGCCCTGCTAATAGGCTAATGCCAAATGTTGAGAGTTTAGGTTTATTAATTTGTTGGCTTAATAAATTTAGACTTACCCACCAAGTCCACAGAGATATCCCCATCAGGATAAAGAAAGAGATAAGTACATATAGAATGATCGACAAAGGTAAATCGAGTGGGTCTTGTAAGGGCCCGAAATTATCAATATTAATAAAGAAATAGATGCTAGCAGGCATTATCAAAAGCCCACCAATAAGCGCCAGTAATTGTCCATATGCATAGGAATACCAATTCACCTTTAGCACTTCCTGCGGAGTCGTCTGAGCATCAAATTTATTAGCTACCCAAGAAACTAAATAGGCATTAAGAGATAGACCTAAAAAGGTAAGAAATAGATTAAAGGCTAATTGCATAGCAACGCCACCATTGGCACTCATTACAAAAATACGGCCATAGAATGTATGATGCAACTGCATCATCGATATAATAAGAGCCGGTATAAACGTGGTCAGCAGTGAGCCTACAACACTAACTGCTGCAGCCCCGTAAAAGCCCTTCATACAGGATCCATACGCTACGATTTGGGGGATTCCCGTCTTAAAGGGAGATATACACAACTCCTTAAAATCTGAATACCATTTTGTTTCCATAAGCCCTCCTACATACACAAACATATTTCCCCTATTTTATCATGAATAACTTTTAAAATAAATGTAAATTTATTTTAAATCGCTTATTTTAGTAAATGAGTAAATAAAAAAGTTGATAGATACCTAAACGATATCTATCAACATCTTATATTATATACTCACCTAAATTATGCCGGAGAATGCTAGTTGTATTATAGTGATAACAAAACTAATAAAGTAATAAACAATACCTGTTAACCATGGGCTAAGATTAAATTGCTTGGCCATCAACAGTGCCATAATAATAACATTAATCCATTCCAAGTAGTTTAGTCCATAGGAGTTAGATTGAGCTGATACATTTAAAAGAACAGTGATAGGAATAATAATCAACGCCAAGGCCAAGTGTATCCAGCTATTTATGAAAAGCGTAAGTAGCATATCTGCTACTAACTGTTTAAATGTTCCTGTCCCTTTAAAAACTTTAAAAATGACATACAACACCCCGGACATTAACAAAACCATAATAATACTACCAACTAGAAAGCCGATAATATCATCTATTGTAAAGTCAAGAGGGCCAATAACTTGCCATAAAGTACTTTCATAAAAAGAGCTTTTAGGAAAGATTGCTCTTAGCAAATGTAAACCTAAATCCGTTATAATAACCGATCCAATAGCTAGTAATAACATATTTTTAATGGTCACAAAATGCATCCATTTTTCTATATAAGGACCAAACAAACCATTCATAATACTCTACCTTATAACTCCTCACTCTTAAACAATTGATATCCTTCAAAATAATAACTATGATCAAGGTCCTATTCAGCAACACCTAATTTATTAGTGATAACCATATTGGACCTCCTTTTTATTCTATCTCGTAATATATATTATACTATATTCGTTAAACTTTAGTTGAAACTAACATAGCATACAAAATAAAAAAGCAGCCCTTTTAGGGCTGCCTTTAATTCATCTTATTTCAAAGATTCTGCAATTTTTGCAAGGTTTTCGTCCATACGTTGTAGGTATGTTTTGTCGTCTTCTTTGCTTTCAATAGTGTAAATAGTTTCTACCTTAGCACCCACTTCTTTTGCCAAAGTTTTAGATACTTCTGGACTAGCCATTTCTTCTGCAAAGATAGTAGTGATGTTATTTTCTTTAACATATTCGATGAGTTTAGCTAATTGCGCTGCGTTTGGTTCGCCTTCAGCAAATACATCTTCTACACTGTTTTGTTCCAAACCAAAGTCACGGCTTAAGTAAGCAAATGCCGCATGGCCTGTAACGAAGTTTTTATGAGGAGCTTTAGCAAATTGCTCTTCATATTTTTTAATCATTGCATCTAGTTTACCAACGTATTCAGTGTAGTTCTTTTCGTAGTAATCCTTGTTTGCTGGATCAGCTTTTACAAGAGCATCCTTGATGTTTTTCACTTCAATTTTAGCGTCTTTCAAAGATAACCATGCGTGAGGATCTTCTGCACCATGTTCCTTAATTTCTTCAGGATCAGTATTTTTAATAGCTTCTACGCCGTTAGTAGCTACAACAGTTACGAGCTTATCATTTTTAGCTGCTTCGATAGCTTGTTGTGCCCAAGGCTCCATACCAAAACCGTTATACACGAATACTTGAGCTGTTGCCAATTGTTTCATATTTTCTGGTTTCAACTCGAAATCATGAGGCTCAACGCCATCTGGAATAATAGTAGATACCTCTACCTTGTCACCGCCAATAGCCTTTGTAAATTCAGCCATCGCATTAAAACTTGTTACCACTTGGATCTTTTTACTTGCTTGTTCCTTCGGTGCATCATTACCACAGCCTGCAAATAGAGCAGCCATCATAATGCCTACAACTAACAAAACTAGTTTCTTGACCATCGTAGTCCTCCTTTTGTTAATCCTGAACGCTATGCCTCCATAGAATACTGCTTATTCTTTTGTTGCAGTTGCGACTCAGTTGCATTTGTAATATAGTTATAGTATAAACTTACTCAGAATTTTGTCAATTAGAAATGTGGTTTTTTATATGTTATCCATAGAACATCTTTATTTTTCCTATCAAGGTCAGCCACCTTACGTGTTAAACGACCTTAATCTACATATTCACAGCGGTGACTATATATCCATCGTCGGGGACAATGGGTCTGGTAAAAGTACCCTGCTACGCCTTATTTTAGGTTTTCTTACGCCTGTGAAAGGCTCAATCAAACTAGATAGCAACAATATTCGCTATGTATCACAGAAAAATGATTTCTCCCATGCGGGCTTTCCCATTACGGTAAAAGAAATCCTCGACTCCTACCGCAAGCTTTTAAAAATCAAAGATAAAAACGAAGTGAGTCGTGTATTAGAGCTCACAAATATGACGGAATTTAAAGACCGACTCATCAGTAAGCTCTCTGGTGGTCAGGCACAGCGTGTATCTATCGCCCGAGCCCTTATCGGCAGCCCTGACCTCATCATCCTCGATGAACCATCCACAGGCATCGACAGAAAAAGCCAAGAAGGCGTCTATGCACTTCTTCGGGATTTAAACCAAAAGCATCATATTACGATAATCTCTGTTGAACATAACTTGGAAATGGCAATCGCTAATTCTACCAACATCTACCATATCTCAAATGGCCACGGCCACCTTTGCTCACCTGAGCAATACGCTTGCGAAATCATGCATAGTACAGGTCGTAACCCTGTAGATCACGAAAATTGTTCTTGCTTCACAGATGTGACGGCTCAGGCTCAGGCTCAGGCTCAGGCTCAGGCTCAGGCCGATGATACTACAACCGAGGAGGTGCGCCATGTTTAGTTATGACTTTATGCAAAATGCCTTCTTCGTAGCCATCTGCATATCACTATTATGCCCATGTATCGGTATTTTCATGGTATTACGCCGGTCTAGTATGATTGGCGATACCATGAGCCACGCATCCCTGGCAGGTATCACTCTAGGCTTATTAACAAGTACAAACCCTATCTTAGGGGCTTTCATCTTTACCGCCATCTGTGGTGCCCTCATCGAGTTTTTGCGAAAATACTTCTCCCACCATCTCGATTTAATTCTTACCATCATCTTATCCCTCAGTATTGGTACTGCCATTACGCTCATTAGTTCGGGTAAACTGAAAGCTAATGCCAATGTATTTTTCTTCGGTAGCATTTTAACAGTAAATGCGGCTGATATGATTAGCATTGCGGTCCTTACTATTTTGTCAGTATTAACGCTATACTTCTTATATAACTCCTTACTCTACATCGCTTACGATGAAGAAGCAGCTCGCGTAGCCGGTGTTAAGGTAGATTTTATTAACTATATCTTTGCTATCTTGATGGCTGCTGCTGTGTCTATTTCCATTAAAATCGTTGGCGTCCTCGTATTAAGTGCTATGATTGCCTTACCTGTAGCATCGGCACTACAACTAGAAAAAGGATTTAGAACGACTTTACTATGCTCCATTGGATTTAGTTTACTCGCCATGATTATTGGTCTATTCGGATCTTACTACCTTAACGTAGCTCCTGGTGGCTTTGTATCTCTAACATCGGTAGGAATCTTGCTAGTGGTGTTAGTTATTAAAAATATTCGGGCAATTATAAGACGAATGCAATTTAGCAAATAAACAAAATAATAGTTAATATATTTAAACAGCTACATTATATTCATAGTAAGGCATCTAATTATTAGCCGTATAAGACATCTAGTCATTAGCCATATAAGTCATTTAACCATACAGGTGTATAACAGTTTTAGTATTAAAATAGAATCGAAAGAGAGTTATGAATACAACACCTTGGCCAGAAGGCATAAAAAAAACCAAACAGCGCGAAGCCATTTGGTCGGTATTAACAACAGCGGATAAACCTATGACAGCTATTGAGATTGCTGAAAAATTAGGCGATAGCGATACTACGTGGATGTCTACTATCTACCGCACCCTAGAATTACTAGAAACAAAGGGAATCGTTACCCGTACAACACTCATGGGTAGCGATATGGCCTACTATGAAATTACGCCGCATACACACCGCCACTATGCGGTATGTACTAGCTGTGGCACTATGGTTCCACTCCATACATGCCCGGTTGTAGAGATGCCCAAAGAGCTCTCCGACGTAGGTTTTACCGTCACAGAACATCATCTAGAAATTGCAGGTCTCTGTAAGAAATGTAATAGCAAAAACAAATAATACATAAGCAAACCAAAAGGACGTAACCTTTAAAGTTACGTCCTTTTCTGATTTTAATATATTTTGTATTAACCTTATTTAGCTTTCACCAATTACAGCATCAATGGAGCTACTACGAAGCCAAGTGCTACTGCGATAGCAATGGATAGTACGCCAGGGATAAAGAACGGATGGTTAAATACGAGTTTACCGATTCGTGTAGAGCCGGTATCATCCATTTGTACAGCCCCCAAGAGTGTTGGATATGTAGGCAATACGAAGAGTGCAGATACAGCTGCGAAGGATGCGATAATAATATATACAGATCCTGGGTTCTCTGGAGTAATACCGAGAGCTAAAATTACAGCAGGTACCAACGCCTGTGTAGTTGCCGCTTGGCTGTACAACAATGTACTGGCAAAGAAGAATGCTACGGCTAACAAGGCCGGATATGCCGCTACCATGCTAGAAGCAAGAGCTTTAATTTCAGGAATATGACCTTTTACGAAAGTATCGCCCAACCATGCTACACCTAGTACGCAGACACATGCGGACAAGCCGGATTTGAATGTGCTAGTATTAACAAGTTGTGCTGTATCAAGCTTACAGAAGTAAGTGATGGCTGCTGCGATAGTCATCATGAAGCCGATGATAGCGTCATTTCGACCAAAGATAACTGGTTTAATAAGACCGATGTTTTTGGAAATGGCAGTTGCATAGAATACGATACAAATAATACCAACTAAGAAAATCAATACAGAAGTTTTTGCGCCTGGTTTCAAATGGAAATCGGCATTTTTTTCACGAGGCGGTGCCACATGACCTGCTGCTAAACGTTCTTGGTAAACTGGATCAGAAGACAAGTCATTATTCGCAAAGGTAGACATGATAAACGCTGTAATCATAACCGCTACGAATGTTGTAGAAATACAGATGGCAAGCAATGTAGGATAGTTTACCCCATATGGCTCAAGGAAACCACTCATGGCAACAACTGCTGCAGATACTGGGCTTGCTGTAATAGCGATTTGACTCGCTACAACGGCGATGGATAATGGTACAGATGGCTTAATGTTTTCACTTTTCGCCACCTCTACGATTACCGGAATCATAGAGAATGCTGTATGACCAGTACCTGCTAATAGAGTTAAGAAATAAGTTACTGTTGGTGCTAAATAGTTGATGTGTTTAGGGTTTTTGCGCAAAATATTTTCCGCAATACGCACCAAATAATCAAGACCACCAGCTAACTGTAAGGCACAGATGGCTGCGATAGCAGACATGATGATGAGAATTACATCCCACGGAATCTGACCTGGGAACATACCCATACCAAGGCTTAACAATACAACCCCAAGGCCGCCAGCGTAACCGATGCCCATACCACCGAGGCGAACACCGAGGAAGATGGCACCAAATAAAATAAGAACTTGCATAATTACATAAATGTCCATACGATGACCTCCTTTATACCTATATAGTATCATAGATATACTAATTAATCATCGAATTTTGAGAATGTATAGAATATATTTTAAAAATTTCATGAAAATATCGATTTTTTCATATAAAAAAGCTACACCTAACAGCCTTTACACAGGCGTAAAAAGCAATAAGTGTAGCTATTTTCATTACATATGCTTAATAGATGGATAGAATAAACTCTATACCTTACATTTCAATAGTAAGGTGCGCCTTATCATTTACAAAATAATTGGACGTAAATCTTCCAGTAAACCTTCTTCTTCGGTAGCACGTTGGATACTTTCACCAACGATACGAACCATATCCTCTAATTGTTCTACAGTGGATGCTAATGGAGGCATGAGGATAACTACATCACCGATAGGACGGCAGATGAGACCTTGTTCACGAGCAAGGATGGCCACCTTAGCACCAACCGCATCATTTGGACGATATGCTTCGTGCGTAGCCACATCTTTTTCAAGCTCAATACCTAAGATGAGGCCCCGTTGACGAACCTCTTTAACATGCTTTAAGGACTTAATAGGTTCTAAGGCCTTTGTGAAAGCATCCACTTTCGCAGGTAATTGATCGATAACCTTTTCATCGCGGAAAACTTTCAAGGAAGCCAATGCAACGGCACACGCCAAGGCATTCCCTGTATAGGAGTGACCATGATAGAAGGTTTTCTTTTCTTCAAAGGTACCAAGGAATGCATCAAACACGCGTTTTGTAGTCAAAGTTGCCGCCAACGGCATATAACCGCCCGTAATACCTTTAGACAAGGTCATGAAGTCTGGAGATACGCCTTCATGTTCACAAGCAAAGAATTTACCAGTCCGACCAAAGCCTGTCGCTACTTCGTCGACGATAAGGAATACATCGTGCGCTTCTGTCAACTCACGAACTCGTTTCAAATAGCCGTGAGGCATTACGAGCATACCTGCTGCTGCTTGTACGAGTGGTTCCATAACGAGAGCTGTAATTTCATCGCCTTCTTCATTAAGGATACGCTCTAGTTCTGCCAAAGATTCTTCAAAGGCTTTATCTCGATCAGCTACATCTGCATATACGCCAGGGCTTGGCAAAGTTAATGGTTTGAATAATAGATTATGGAATACTTGATGGAACAACTGAATCCCACCTACAGATACGGTACCCAATGTATCCCCATGATAGCCAGCATTGAGTGCGATAAACTTAGTCTTTTTCGTTTGTCCTACTTGTTGACGGTATTGATACGCCATTTTAATAGCTACCTCGATAGCCGTACTGCCATCATCAGATAGGAATACTTTATCTAAGCCTTCTGGAGCAAGCTCTACAAGTTCTTTACACAATTGTGCAGATGGAGGACTCACTAACCCCAATAAAGTACTATGAGCAATCTTATCGATTTGATCTTTCAACGCTTGGTTTAACACAGGATGATTATGACCGTGAATATTAACCCACAAGGAGGAAACGCCATCGTAATACTTTTTACCGTTCTCATCGATGAGGAATACCCCCTCACCGCGTTCGATTACTACCGGCTCTTGTGCTAGCCAATCTTGCATTTGTGTAAATGGATGCCATACAAACTCGTGGTCCCATTGTGCTGCTTGTGAAAGCTGTTTCTCTGCCATTTTGTCACCTCATACTTAACAAGTATTACAAACTATAACTCTCTATTACATAACTAATTAATGTATACAAAATTGTAGATCTAATCTATACAGAACTGTAGATCTAATCTATATAGTTCTGTAGAGCTAATCTATACAAAATCATTCTATCTAAGATTTATAGACCTAAAACTGTATTCCATAACTTTTTAGAATCAATAAATGAGCGAGCCCAACCAAGTTGAACCTTTTGAATATCTGGCCCTTGATACGGCGGCACTACGGCTACTACTGGAATACCTGTATAACGTTCCATATCCGCTACATTTGTTTTCAACAAGAATGGATCTACTGCCGTCGTATCATTTACGATGATAGCTTTCACCTCGATACCATGCATCTTTGCATATTCACAAGTCAAAATGGCACGGTTAATAGAGCCAAGTCGGCCATCTGCTACGACAATAGCTGGTAATTTTATATCCTTCATAAAATCGGTGAAAGTTTTATCGCCATACAGAGGAGTCGTGATACCACCTGCCCCCTCTACAAAGGTTAGATCATAGCGGTTCACCACATCTAAAGTATGCTGTACAACACTATCATAATCAATTTCTATGCCTGCTAGTTCCGCTGCAAGACGAGGAGAAAAATCTCCAGCAATCGCATAAGGATTTACTTCATGACGACGGGACTCAGGAATACCTACAGCACGCATTAAATGCGTAGCATCCTTACTTTCAAGGCCTACATTATAATTATCCTCATCCATCGTTACGCACTCAGGGAAAGGTACCGCACTAGAAGATACGGGTTTCACCATACCAACGGCAAAACCATCATCTACAGCCATAGCCCCTAACAAGCCTGTTACAAACGTCTTGCCTACATCCGTATCCGTACCAATTATAGAAATACCTAACTGCTTCATACATGGCTCCTCTCAAGCGAATACTCACCGCCGCATAGGTTAACTAACTTATGTGATTAAGTTTACAATCTAACTACAATATACAGCGAAAAGGAATATATAGTCAACCTATTATTACGCTTAAGGTTTACCGTAATAGGACTATATGGGGCCCCGACACATTAGTGAGAGCTTTGTTAAAAATCACAGAACCTAGCTCATCGCTCCAAAGCGAGCTAAGTCGCTCTTTACTAGGTTCTGTGATTTTTATAGCTGTACTTATGTAACAGTCCCATATAGTCCTATCTACACCCTTAAATGCGAGAATAATAGGTTGGCTGTATGGGGAAATGGGAAAGGAGGATGGCTAAGCCATCCTCCTTTTCTCCCCTCTCGATACAGTGAAATTACGCTAACTCGTTAATGGCATTCAGATTTGATGGGACTAATTCATAGGTACAGTAGGAAAAAGGACGCGAAATTTTGCCCCTTACTTATTTGATACAGTGAATTTCGTTTTATTGATTTATGAATAGACTCGATGGGACTAGTTCATAAGTACAGTTATAAAAAGAGTGATGACTAACCGATTAGCGACTTAGCTCGCTTTGGAGCGTAGGGGTTAGTCATCACTCTTTTTTACCTAAATGTAGTTATGTAGAGGGGCCCATTAATTTCTCCCCCCTCCCTCTCGATACAGCGAAATTACGCTACCTCGTTAATGGACATTCAGATTTGATGGGACTAATTCATAGGTACAGTAGGAAAAAGGACGCGAACTAACCGATTAGCGACTTAGCTCGCTTTGGAGCGTAGAGGTTAGTTCGCGTCCTTTTTCACTTAAATATACAAATCAACTTGGGCCCCATCAAATCTCGGATTATATTTCGAGGTAGCGGAATTCGCCTGTATCAGGATCCATCATGCCTCCATAGAATCCCATCCCTTTTGGGAATAGTGGATGGTGGCGTAAGAAGTTAACTGTATAGATTACATTATCTTCAGAGATATGGAACCGGTCCATCCAGTCGATAAGGCCTGGTTCGATCATGCGAATTGCATCTTCGCTGATACCTTTGGCTTTCATAGATTCCATAAATGTTGTAGCAGAAAAATCTATCATGCCGCAGTTTTCATGACCGATGATTAGTACGTCTTCAATTTCCATCCCATAGGTGGCTACGAGTAGACTTTGTACGATATTGTCGATAGGTTGTGTTACGCTGTTACCTGCAGTTTTAATAACGATGATTTCACCGCGATCAAAACCTAATGCGTCTTCTAACATGCATACTAAACGTGTGTCCATACATGTTACGATGCCAAGCTTCTTAGTAGGGTGGCTTGTTAACCCAGCCTTAGGTAGTTCAGGGTGTTGTTTCACATATTCTTTATTAGTTTCAATTATTTTTGCAATGTCAATCATAAGGCACCTCACTATATGTGTTCTATTTCCACTTGAAATAGATTCTACTCATTATATACACTGTATTCATCACAAAACAAGTTAAATTTATCATTTATAAATAATTATTATAACTTATCAAGATCATAAAAAGACCATTAATTACATAATAATTCTATACTCATCATTAATATTCATACTAATCTCCAGCAGTATCAATATATTCACAAAGATGAATATATTGTATATTTCTTACATAAATAGTAGATTAAAAAACCACTCTTGTGGTACTATTAATACTATAGAAAACAAACGCCACATGATACCGCATATGACGTAAACTGTATGTACAGTAAGGAGGTTTTATAATGGGTATCAATCAAAAAACGTTGCCAGGCATTTTGCTCTGTGCCGTTCTCGCTATTCCTTGTTGGCTACTAGGACAGCAGTTTCATCTAGTAGGTAGTCCAATCTTTGCCATCATTTTAGGTATAATTATTGGCTCTATCTTCACCTCTTGGAAACGAGAAAAAACAGGTGCTGGCATTGGATTTACATCCAAAAAGATTTTACAATGGGCTGTTATCTTATTAGGCTTTGGGCTTAACATTACACAGATTTTACATGTAGGTTGGATTTCTTTACCTGTCATTATCTCTACCATCGCTACATCCTTAATCGTGGCTTATGTTATCTATCGCCTAACCCACATCGATTCCAATACGGCCATTCTTATCGGTGTAGGTTCTTCCATTTGTGGCGGCTCAGCTATCGCTGCAGCAGCTCCAGTTATTAAGGCGGAAGATCAAGATATTGCTCAAGCGATTTCTGTTGTATTCTTCTTCAACGTTGTAGCCGCTTTCGTCTTTCCTCAATTTGGCGATGCTATCGGTCTCTCCAATATGGGCTTTGGTTTATTCGCAGGTACCGCTGTAAACGATACGTCTTCTGTAACTGCAACTGCTGCTGTATGGGATAGTATGAAAGGCACTGGTACACAAGTACTAGAATATGCAACAATCGTTAAATTAACTCGTACCCTTGCTATTATTCCGATTTGTTTAGGCCTTGCTAGTTATCAAGTATACAAAGCAAAACAAAATGCGGCTCAAACAGATGGTGCTAGTGTAAGCATTGCTAAAATCTTCCCTAAATTCGTTCTCTACTTTGTAATTTGCTCCCTTATTACAACAGCATTATCCTATGCTAATGTAGATATCGGATTCTTAAGTATCTTCAAAACAATTTCCAAATACTTTATTACAATGGCCATGGTGGCGATCGGCCTTAATACTAATATTGTGAAATTATTGAAATCTGGTGGCTCTGCCCTTGCATTAGGTGCTTGTTGCTGGATTGCTATCACGGCCGTAAGCCTTGTAGCACAACATATGATCGGTTTATGGTAAAAATGTACATACTTTGTATAGTCTGATCTAATTGTATATAGTTAGAATAGTAATAACCCCTCCAGTGATGGAGGGGTTTCGTGCTACTATTCACCTTATTAGTACTTTATCATACCATAGTCAGGAGGGTTAATATGTACTTCTTACAAGGACTTCTTGTCGGGCTCGCTACGTTTGCCCCTGTTGGCATGCAAAATCTATTTATTATTAATACAGCGTTAGTTCAGCCTGTACGGCGTATTATATTGACGCTAGCTATTCTAGCGCTCTTTGATATGAGCCTTAGTGCTGCCGCCTTTTACGGAATAGGTGCCGTATTAGAAATGTGGCCGATCATGAAGCTCATTGTTATCCTATTTGGCAGCTTGCTCATCATATATATGGGTTCCAATATATTTAGAACAGAGCCCGACGTGCGCAATCTAAATACACACATTCCCATTCGTAAACTCATCATGTCTGCCATTGCCGTGTCTTGGGGGAATCCTCAAGCCGTTCTTGATGCAACTATGCTACTTGGAGCGTTCCAAGCAAATATTCCTAAAGAAGAAGTTTATTATTTCTTCGGTGGTTTCCTTGCGATGACACCAATTTGGTTTGGTTCTCTAGCCACAGTTATGCATCTATTAGCTAAGAAAATCAAAATCAGTCATATGGTATGGATCAACCGTTTCTGTGGTACTGTCCTTACTATTTATGGTATTAAATTATTCATCGATGGTGTTACGATGTTACTAGATTTTTTCTAATATAAAAGCCGTTAGCAATGCTAACGGCTTTCTTATTTGGGGTTATAGGACAAAAAGTGTGTGTGACTAATCCCAATAAGTTGGAAAATCTGTA
>NZ_CAURHA010000040.1:0-19994 GCF_963524655.1 uncultured Veillonella sp. | reverse complement strand
CCATTGCAGAATATAAGGGATAATAAATTTTACTGTATATATGGTAGTACTATGTATTTTTTAGTATGATAGTACTATATATTGTAAGATATAGGTTAGTATGATTCGACGTATTATATATAGATTTAGGGGGATATATGAGTCTAGCAGATACACAATACCTCGGTATTATTGAAAATATTTTAGAACATGGCACGTATGGTCAAAACCGTACCGGTGTTGCAACCTATAAATTGCCACATCAAATTATGCAATTTGACTTGCAAAAGGAATTCCCAATTTTGACTACCAAATTTGTAGCTTTCAAAACGGCGGTAAAAGAATTGTTATGGATTTGGCAAATGCAGTCTAACGATGTACGTAAATTACAAGAAATGAACGTGCGCGTATGGGATGAGTGGATGCGTGAAGATGGTACCATTGGTAAGGCCTATGGTTACCAAATTGCAAAGTACAAACAACTTGATAATCTCATTAAGACTATCAAGGAAGATCCTGATAGCCGTCGTATGATTGTCACTTTATGGAATATTGAAGATTTAGATGATATGGCATTGCAACCATGTGCGTATGAAACATTATGGGATGTAGCTGATGGACACTTGAACTGCATGCTCATCCAACGCAGTGGCGATATGGGCCTTGGCGTTCCGTTTAATACCGCTCAATATGCAGCCTTACAATGCATGATTGCTCAAGTAACAGATCTTAAACCTGGTAAATTTACTCATGTTATCAACAATGCTCATGTCTATGAAAACCATGTAGAAGCATTGCGCGAGCAATTGGCGCGTCGCGATCAAGCGTTGCCAGCTCCAAAAATTATTGTGAATCCTGAGGTAAAAGACTTTTATGATTTCACACCAGAGGACGTTACATTAGACGGGTATGAACATCTAGGTAAGTTGTCCATGACTGTTGCTGTATAGAACTGAGTTCATGTCCATAGCTAAATGGAATCATATGTATGACTGTCGCCATATAGTATTAACCGAAAGAGGCCAGTATGTTAGCATTAATCGTAGCCATAGCACATAATCGTGTGATTGGTAAAGATAACACCTTGATTTGGCACTTGCCGAATGATTTGAAATTCTTTAAAGAGAAAACTACAGGTCATGTCATCATTATGGGACGTAAGACCTTTGAAAGTTTGCCGTTCCTGTTGCCAAATCGTGAGCACTGGGTGATTACTCGGGATAAGGGCTTTGATGCGCCAGAAGGGGTTAAGATATTCCATAGTCCTGAGGCGGCTGTAGAAGCTGCACGTGCTCTTGATGCGGCCTATGTTATCGGTGGAGCTCAAATATATGAGGCTTTCTTGCCTTACGTGGATACGATGTACATCACAGAAGTAGACCACGAATTTGAAGGGGATGCATTTTTCCCAGAGTTCCCAGAGGAGGCTTTCACCATTGAATCCGTAGTAGACGGTGCGGTGGATGAAAAGAACAAATATCCTCATCGTTTTGTAACCTATCGCAGAAAGGCATCTAAATGAGTGAAAGAATGTTTGCCATTATTGGCAGTGAATTAAATGTTAAGCCAAAGCAGGTGCAAGCTGCCGTAGAATTATTAGACGAAGGCAATACGGTGCCATTTATTGCGCGTTACCGTAAAGAGGTAACCGGCGAATTGCAAGATGAGCAATTACGCACCATTGAAGAACGCATTAAATACTTGCGCAATTTGGAAACACGTCGCCAAGAAATCATTGCATCTATTACAGAGCAAGAAAAGATGACCGACGAGTTGATGAAATCCTTAGAAGCTGCCACAAAGCTTCAGGAGTTAGAGGATCTCTATTTACCGTACCGTCCTAAGAAACGTACCCGAGCTATGATTGCCCGTGAACGAGGCTTAGAGCCGTTAGCGGACATGATCCTTAACGATACAGTTACCTCTGGTGATCCTTTAGAAATTGCTAAAGAATTTGTAACGGAAGAGGTACCAACACCAGAGGACGCTATTCAAGGTGCCTCAGATATCGTAGCAGAAATTGTTAGCGATAGTGCAGACTTCCGTGCTTACTTGCGTAAAAAGATGTGGAACGAAGGCTTTATTCAAGCTGAGTTGACTGGTGATGAAGAGGTACAACAACAGTTCTTGCAATACGCAGAATATGCTGAACCGGTTCGTCAAATGCCATCTCACCGTATTTTGGCGGTTAATCGCGGTGAAAAATTAGGTGCTTTAAAATTAGCCCTTACTGTACCAGGTGATACCTATGTTGCTTACATGGTGCAAAAGTTA
The DNA here is from genome assembly GCF_963524655.1 of uncultured Veillonella sp. GTDB lineage: Bacteria > Bacillota > Negativicutes > Veillonellales > Veillonellaceae > Veillonella. The sequence continues at coordinate 17,741 of NZ_CAURHA010000040.1, read as the reverse complement.
GAGAAAAATCCAAAATCCATATTCGCAGACTATAAAGCGGCTGCAGTAGCAGATGCGTATAAACGTCTAATTTTCCCTGCTCTAGAGCGTGATATACGCAATGAGTTGACGGAAAATGCGGATGAGCAAGCTATCAAGGTATTCGGTGTAAACCTTAAGAACCTATTGTTACAACCGCCTTTGGCAGGCCACGTTATCATGGGCCTTGACCCTGGTTACCGTACAGGTTGTAAGATGGCTATCATCGATCAACAAGGTAATGTGCTAGATTACGGTGCCTACTATTTAACTAATAGTGAAAAGCTTCGCAAAGAAGCGCAGAAGGTATTGGCTGATAAAATCTGTAAGTTCAAAGTTACTCTCTTATCTATTGGTAATGGTACTGCATCCTATGAAACAGAGCAGTTTGCTTCCACCATGATTGAAGAGGAAAAATTAGATTGCCACTACATCATCACTAATGAAGCAGGCGCATCTGTATATTCTGCTTCTAAATTGGCTATCGATGAATTACCAGATTTAGACGTAACCATACGCGGTGCCGTATCCATTGCACGGCGTGTACAAGATCCATTGGCTGAATCTGTTAAGATTGATCCTAAATCTATCGGCGTAGGTCAATACCAACATGACGTAAACCAAAAACAATTGACTCATACGTTAGATCAAGTGGTTGAAACTGTAGTAAACCACGTTGGGGTAGAACTCAATACGGCATCTCCAGCTATTTTGCAACATATTGCAGGTATTTCTAGCACAGTGGCTAAAAACATCGTTGCATATCGTCAAGAGAATGGTGTATTTAAAAGCCGTAAAGAATTGTTGAAAGTACCTCGCTTAGGCCCTGCGGCGTTCACGCAATGTGCCGGTTTCCTTCGCTTACAACACGGTAAAAATCCACTAGATAATACATCTGTCCATCCTGAGTCTTATGAATTGGCAGAACGCATTATTGGTGAATTAGGATTTACCTTGAAAGATTTGCAAGATAAAGCGCAACTAGAAGCATTACAAGTGAAATTACCACTTGTTGATGCCGGAAAAATGGCTGCAAAACTTGATGCGGGTGTACCAACTGTACGAGATATTCTAGCTGCTTTGGCAAAACCAGGTCGCGACCCTCGTGAAGATTTGCCAGCACCACTTACTAGAAAACACGTGGTAAGCCTTGAAGATATCAAGGTTGGTACTGTTGTAAAAGGTACAGTTCACAACGTAGTTGACTTTGGTGCCTTCGTAGATTTTGGCTTAAAAACTAATGGTCTTTTGCATCGTAGCGAATTATGCAATAGCCGTCAACATCCATCTGATGTGCTTGCTGTAGGCGATATCATTGAAGCTCAAATTATTTCTGTTGATGTAAAACGCAATCGTATCGGTTTATCTGTAAAAGCATTACAACCAGAAAAGCCAAAGAATAACGATAATAACCGAAACAGAAATAACAACGGACAACGCCGAAACAACGATCGTAACAATAACCGAAACAATAACCGTAACAATGGTGGTCGACAAAACAATTAGTATCAATTGGATTGTATTATTGAGAAATACTCTTGACTAAAAGTCATTGTACACAAAACCGCACTCTCTATGGATTTTGAGGGTGCGGTTTTTCTATATAACTTAAAACTATGTATAATAATGCAGAACAGATATATCAAAAATGATATACCTTATTGAAAAATTTAGATATAAGGCGTATGATGAGATTACAGAGGAGATCTTCCTCAATATATGTTCCTAAATAGGAGGTAATGCTATGAGCTTGAACCTTAAAGAAAGATATGGACTTTTAATTAATAATGAATGGGTAGCTGCATCTGACGGCGCTGAATTCAATGTATATAACCCTGCTAATGGCGAACAACTCGCTATCTGTGCAGAGGCTACGAAAGACGATGTTGATAAAGCGGTAGACGCTGCAACAGAAGCTTTTAAAACTTGGAAAACAGTATCTCAAATAGAGCGCGCTGATTACTTGTTAAAAATTGCTGACGCTATTGATGCGCACAAAGAGCACTTGGCACAAGTTGAAACATATGACAATGGTAAACCAATCCGTGAAACTTTGAACGTAGATATTCCACTTGGTGCTGACCATTTCCGTTACTTCGCTGGTGTACTTCGTTCCGAAGAAGGCTCTGCACAAGTATTTGATGAAAATACCTTGAGCCTCATCGTTCGCGAACCGATTGGTGTTGTAGGTCAAGTCGTGCCTTGGAACTTCCCATTCCTAATGGCTGCTTGGAAATTGGCACCAGCTCTTGCAGCAGGTTGTACAGTTGTTATTAAACCTTCTAGCCATACATCCCTTAGCCTTTTAGTATTAGGTGATATTTTGAAAGAAATCTTGCCTCCAGGCGTTGTAAATATCGTAACTGGTAAAGGCTCTAAATCTGGTCAATATATCCTTGATCATCCTGGCTTCAGTAAACTTGCTTTCACAGGCTCTACAGAAGTAGGTCTTGATGTATATAAAGCAGCATCTGAACGCTTGATTCCTGCTACATTGGAATTAGGTGGTAAATCTGCGAATATCTTCTTTGAAGATGCAAACTGGAAACAAGCTCTTGATGGGGCAATGCTCGGCATCCTCTTCAACCAAGGTCAAGTATGCTGCGCAGGTTCCCGTATCTTCGTACAAGATACAATTTATGATAAATTCGTAGCTGAACTTTCCGCTTTATTTGATAAAGTAAAAGTTGGTTTACCTTGGGAAGAATCTACACAACTTGGTTCTTTGATTTATGAAGAGCAAGTTAAGAAAGTACTTAGCTATGTAGATCTTGCTAAAGAAGAAGGCGCTCGCATTGCAGCTGGTGGTGTACGCGTTACTGACGGCGAACTTGGTAAAGGTTGCTTCATTAGACCTACACTTATCGTAGACGCTACAAACGATATGCGCGTAGCTCGTGAAGAAATCTTCGGCCCTGTAGCTGTTGTAATTAAATTCCACAGCGAAGAAGAAGTTATCGAACAAGCTAACGACAGCTTATACGGTCTTGGCGGTGGCGTATTTACACAAAACCTCAACCGTGCAATCCGCGTAGCTCGAGCAATCGAAACAGGTCGTATGTGGGTAAATACATATAACTCCATCCCAGCCGGCGCACCATTTGGTGGTTACAAACAATCTGGTATTGGCCGTGAAACTCACAAAGTTATCCTTGAACACTACACTCAAATGAAAAATATCATTATTAACTTGAGCGATAAACCATCTGGATTCTATGATTTAGATTAATAAACTTCAACTCTCCTATAAACTATAACAAAGAGGCACCTCGAAGGAGGTGCCTTTTTTGTGCTTAACAATAGCTTATTATCTATGAAAGGATACGGTATGCTATAATTGTAGCCATATAAAATCGTGTTGTTTAGAAAGGGCTATTATGAATTTTAAGAGAGTGTTTGATTCCTTTAATGAGTTTTCTGATTTTGATAAAGATACCTTTGAAGTATTAGCTATTAATGCAATTAAAAATCGGAAGGCGTTGCAGTTAGGGCCATTAGAAAATCAAACCCTAATGCAATACTTAAGTAAATAGAGTAAATGCATAGTGAAGAATATTTGTACTAGATAAAAATAAGGAGTATCAAATTAATGAATCCTATTCCCATCAAAAAATTATATAATCCCCAATATAATCTGTTATCTATTAGTGATAAGGAAGAATTGTTATATCAGATTGGAGAAATATATAATCTAGAATTAATATCCTTTAAAGACTTTGCTGCATTTAAACAATCCACATATACGGCAGTATATCGTTCACATGATGGTATAGAATTTGTATTTGTTCCTGGAGATACTGTTACGTTAGGGTTTGATTTTAAAAATAAACCATTTCAGGATATTTTTAATGATGAAAATTTAGCGGAGCTTGCCTATCCATTTGTCGAGGGATATGAAGAGGAAATCTTTAGTGAAGACGATGTTCAAACTAAGATTAGCGAAACACTAGAAGATGAAGAGGTACTATCCAACATAGAAACGTATTTTAAACATAATTTTACTCAAGAAGATGAGTTTGTAATCCATCCATTATTGGTACAAAAAGAGTATAGTGAAACTTGTTGGATACCTATTTCAGATGAGACACTCAGACAAAATAAAGAGTGGCAACAGATGATAGAAAAGGCCGAAAGCGAGGGTCTTTCTGAAATAATGATTCATAATACCATTTGTTTATATCAAACAGATGATAACAATTGGTATGGTAAACTTTATGAAGAAACCACATTTAAGGAATTGTTACAGACCATAAAAAAACATGGGTATTCTTTACCGACACGAAGAGAGTGGGAGTATTTAGCTGGCAAGGGGTGTAGAACTATCTTTCCATGGGGAAACAATATAGATTTCTCTATGAATTTAAAGCATATGGAATGGATGGATAATGATGGAGATTATACGTTAGAAAAAGAAAACTTTTTTGGCCTTATTATAGGTGACGATCCGTATTGTAGAGAAATTGTATATGATAATGATGTGTTTTCCTATAAAGGTGGAGATGGTGGCCGCAATTTATGTGGAGGATTAGGTGTTGTGTGGGGCTATCTTTCTATTTCACCATATTTTCAAGATAGTGAAATGGTAATTGGCGATAATATAAATGGTGGATATGATTTCTTTAGGAGGATTATAAGAATTGTTGATGATAATGTGAAATGATGTCACATATAATATTTCTAGAATATCAAATGGCAATATCGTTTCATAAATAAAACAGGTGCCTCTTAGGAGGCACCTGTTTTATTAATAGTGGGATAAACGGAATACTCTTCTATATTCTTCAGGCGAATCAGAACCATCAGCAGGTTTTATGATAATCCTAATAAATATCTCTTTTTTGAAATCTGGATATGTTTTAGCATATTCTTTGCAGAATTGATCCATACGATTATAAAAGTTTGTTACATCTTGGTTTTGTATGGCCGAATAGGGGATAGGTATTTCAATATACAAAGAAGATATATCATATGTAGCATAGGATAACTCCTCTGCCGTTAGATAGTTTTTCATTAATGGAAATGCTGTTATCAACGGAATGTTGGTTGTCAGTATTCGATCAACTTGTGGTACAACAGGTGCAGAGGTGTGCATGACTTCAGATATTTCAATTGGTATTTGGGGATACTTGTCAAAGGTGACTTGCCATCTATTGTTTCTTTGTGCCTCCAACTGATATGTTAGGTTAGGATAATTCTTACTTATATATTGTTGAACTTCCTCTTGGCTGTAATGTGAGAGAAGATGACAACCCGTTGTTAGTATGAGGGATAGTATAATCAACGGTAGTAATACAAATCTTTTAAGAGTAAATGGTTTCATTGGGATTCCTTTTATACTACTTTAGAAAGTTCAGTAAATCATAATTGCTTAACAGGCATTGCTTAATTATTGGCGGTATTTTGAAGCACGTTCATTTAATTATATTATACCTAAAACATATTTTTACTTATATAGTTGATTAATACCATACAAGTCTCCAATAAACCATAACAAAGAGGCACCTCGAACGAGGTGCCTTTTTTGTGCATCAGTATCTTATAAGTGTAGAGCTGGCATATGTTATAATTAAGGACATCTAAGAGTGTATTGTAAAAGAGACTGGTAAAAAATGACAAAACTTGAAATGTTAGGATATTTTTGGATTTTCATATCTATGTCGTTATCTATAGGGTTATATAAACTTGAGATTAGTAAACGTGTCATTGATGAAGAATATGAATATATCAAAAGACATAGAGCTTTTGGCAATTTAACTAAGTATTTATCTATAATTGCCATTATAAGTATACTACTACTAAACCTTAACTTTTTAGTCTATAAAGATTATGAGTTTGTGTCACGTTTTGGTGGGGCTTGGGGATTCTTCGTGCTTTTGATAATGTGTACAGGATTTTTTCAAAAGAGAGACAGTTTATATTATAAACGTGGGATAATTGCTATTGTTTCAATATTATTCGGTGCTGTAGGCTCTGCTTATGCGTTTAAAGATATATTCTTTAAGTAGTAAGTATATACTTTAAAATGGTTATTAATTTAATAGCGTTCACCTTTGAAATATGATATACTATTCTAACGCGCATAATTCGTGCGCGATAGGAGGAAACACATTTAGATGTTAGAAAAATTTGAACAATTAATGATTAGCGAACCTGTTCTAAGAGCGTTAAACGATATGGGCTTTGAAGAGCCTACGCCAATTCAACAGGAAGCTATCCCAGTAGCCATGAGCGGTAAAGACATGATCGGTCAAGCTCAAACAGGTACTGGTAAGACAGCCGCATTTGGCTTGCCTGTATTGGAACGCGTAGACGGGAATGAGCGTCACGTTCAAGTAGTTATTTTATCCCCTACACGAGAATTAGCTATCCAAGTAGCTGAAGAGCTTAACAAAATGGCTCAATACACGAATATCACAGCACTACCTATCTATGGTGGTCAAGATATTAATCGTCAGTTCCGTGCCTTGAAAAAAAATCCACAAATCATCGTTGCCACTCCAGGCCGATTGATGGACCATATGGATCGTGGTTCTATCCACTTTGACCATGTGAAAGTTGTGGTATTGGACGAAGCCGACGAAATGTTAAACATGGGCTTTGTTGATGATATCAATAAAATCTTGGGTGCTATCCCAGAAGACCATCAAACATTGTTGTTCTCCGCAACTATGCCTAAAGCAATCCAACAATTAGCTGAAACATATTTGACAGAACCAACATTGATTCGTATGAAACCGACTCAAGTTACGATGGACTTAATTGAACAATATTATATCGAAGTGCAAGACCGTCAAAAATTCGATGTTCTTTGCCGCTTGTTCGATATCCAAACACCTGAACTTGCTATTATCTTCACACGTACAAAACGTCGTGTTGATGAAGTAACTGAAGGTCTTAAAAAACGTGGTTACATGGCGGAAGGCATCCATGGCGATTTGTCTCAACAAAAACGGGACAGCGTAATTCGTCAATTCCGCGAAGGTACCATCGATATTCTCGTGGCTACTGATGTGGCAGCTCGTGGTCTTGATATTTCTGGCGTATCTCACGTATATAACTACGATATGCCTCAAGATCCTGAAAGCTACACGCACCGCGTAGGTCGTACAGGCCGTGCCGGTAAAGCTGGTCAAGCTTTCACGTTCGTTATCCCTCGTGAAATGGAGCATTTACATGCTATCGAGCGTTTAACAAAACGTAAAATCGCACGCCGCCGTGCACCTTCCTTAGGTGAAGTTCTTGAAGGTCAACAACGTTTGGCAATTGAAAGCCTCGTTGAAATGACAGATAATTTAGAAGCATTAGCGCCATTCAAAACAAGTGCAGAGGAATTGTTAAATGATACAGATTCCGTAACATTGTTGGCAGCAGCTATCAAATTGTTGACAAAAGAACCAGATACGACTCCTGTAAATATTACAGAAGAAAAACCATTACGCGTACGCCGTCGCCGTGAAGGTGGCCGTAGTGACCGCCGCCGTCGTGATGGTGACCGTCGTAGAGATGGTGATCGCCGCCGTGACGGAGATCGTCGTCGCGATGACCGCCCTCGTCGCAGCCGTGATGACCGCAGAGGTGAACGTCGTGATGACCGCCGCAGAGATGATCGTAGATCCGATCGTCCACGTGGTGATAGAAAACCTCGTCATCAAGGTGAAGGTTTCAAACCTTACTTTAAAGACTAATAGAATGTGGATTGCTTACGAGTAATCCACATTTTTTATTACTTAATAGTTAATACTATCTATCTTGATAAGTATTGAGAATTTTGATATAATAAATAATAATTATTTCTTGTAAATGGTCGATAATGACCTATGCCTTATAGATTTCCAAGTGGAGAAAGGTAGATTATTATGGATATCGCACAAATTTTGCGTAGCCAAGGGTTTAAAGTAACCCCACAACGTATTGCGATTTATGATGCATTGCGTGGTCATCATGATCATCCAACAGCAGAGATGTTGTATCATACGTTGCGCCCTGAACATCCAAGCATGAGCTTGGCTACAGTGTATAAGACGATGGAGATTTTTGAAAAAATCGGTCTTGTAAAAATTTTAGAAGTTGGTGATGAGCGCGCTCATTACGATTGGGACACAGAAGCTCACTCTCATATCCGTTGTGTTCGTTGCAATAAGGTAGAAGATATGATGGGTATCGATTTGCAAGCTATTAAAATGATTGCGGATCAAGGTAGCGAGTACCAAATTACAGGTCAACATATTACCTTTGAAGGTGTATGCCCTGAGTGTGCAAAAAAAGAAAGCCATTAATAGATAACCCCTGTCGATGAAGGGCTCCTTCACGGTAGGGGTTTTATTAGTTATTTCTATTGGTCATCGTTTTAGTTAGTATTTAATTTGTATTTCATAAGTATTTAGCAATAAGATTTTTAGAATCATATATAAAGGAGTATTATGTTTGTCATCGGCAGTCACTTATCAATTAGCAAAGGTTATTTAAACATGGGGAAGGAAGCTACAAAAATTGGGGGCAATACATTCCAATACTTCACGCGGAATCCTCGTGGTGGTAGTATGCGTGCTCTTGATATCGAGGATATGAATAGCTTGAGTGCGTATATGAAAGAGCATAACTTTGGCACCTTATTAGCGCATGCGCCTTACACGTATAATCCATGTGCAGCAAAGGAAGATTTGCGCGCTTTTGCAAAGCAAGCTATGACAGAAGACCTAGAGCGTATGGAATATTTACCAGGCCAAATGTATAACTTTCACCCAGGCAGCCATGTAAAGCAAGGTGTAGACCAAGGTATCGAATACATCGTGGAGTGCTTGAATGAAATCTTATTCCCAGGCATGAAAACAACAGTTCTCTTAGAAGTCATGGCTGGTAAGGGTACAGAAATCGGCTCTCGATTTGAAGAGATTGCTCGCATCATTGACGGTGTAAAATTAAAAGAATACATGGGCGTATGTGTTGATACATGCCATATCCACGAAGGTGGTTATGATATCGTCAATAATCTTGATGGTGTTATTGATGAGTTTGACCGTATTGTAGGCTTAGATCGTTTAAAAGCCATTCACTTGAATGACTCTAAAAATCCTATGGGCGCTCATAAAGATCGGCACGAAAAAATTGGTGAAGGTCACATTGGTATCGACGCCATCGCTCGCATTGTGACACATCCTAAATTGACGAACTTGCCGTTCTATTTGGAAACGCCAAACGAACTCGATGGGTATGCAAAAGAAATTGCTATGTTGCGCTCTATTGTAGAGAATCAATAATTAAGTTAAACACTTAATTTAGTTATATAATAATTATGTAGCATACTTAATACTGTTTAATGGTTAGTGTATGAATCTAAAATTATGAGTAGTACGAGCTTGCGTTAGCAATTATTACTACTTTATGTAAGGTTTAAGAAGAGCTGAAAGGGGGATAAAATGCGTTTTTTACATACTGCCGATTGGCATTTAGGACGTATTTTTTATGGTCAGTATTTAACAGATGACCAAGCTCATGTGTTGGAGAATCAGTTCTTTACTATTTTGAAAGATGAAAAAATTGATGGCATATTGCTAGCAGGGGATATTTTTGATAGAGCAGTGCCTCCTATTGAAGCTGTTGAGTTGTGGGACTCTATTATTACTCGTCTCGCTATGGATTATAAGGTGCCCCTCTTCGTGGTAAGTGGTAATCACGATGGGGCAGAACGTCTTGAGGTGGGGCGCTCTATGTTGAGCCAATCAGGAATCCATATTTGGGGAGCCCCTCATCATGCATTACAACCCTTTGAATTTGAATGCTCTGATGGTAAGATCGCTATTTGCCCTATGCCCTTTAGCGAGCCTCGTCGCATTGGGGATGCATTAGGATTAGGTTTTGATACCCCTTCTTTGGAAACGACTCAATATTTAGAGAATGTGGGAGAAAATGAATCTAAGACTAAAGCGAAATCTAAGCGGTCTAAATCTAAAAAAGCATCTGTAGATGTTGTGGAGGACTCTTTATTTGCTGGTGTTGATATGGCCGATGAAAAAATTGCTGCTATAAAATCATCTAAGGGGGTAACACAAGATTTGGTCGCTCATAATGAAAGTGGTCTCAATCTACATAATTACGACCAAATGTATCAGGCTTGGAGCGACCATTTACGCAATCAAGTGCCAAAAGGGATGCGCAGCATTGCCATTAGTCATGCCTTTGTAATGGGTGGTGATGTAGGTGGCTCTGAGCGGACCTTGTCTATCGGTGGTAGTGAACAAGTAAGTCCACAAGTCTTTAAAGACTTTCACTATACAGCCCTTGGCCATTTGCATGGGCCTCAGCGAATGGGGGCAGACTATATTCGCTATAGCGGATCACCTTTAAAATATTCCTTTGATGAGCATACGCAGAAAAAGTCTTTTACTATCATAGATATGGATATAAAAGGTAACGTAGATATTAGTACCATTCCTGTAGAGGCGAAGCGCGACGTTGTAATATTGGAAGGCTATTTTGAAGACTTGCTAAACAATAAGGAATTACAGGCTAAGCATAAAGACGATTATGTGCAGGCTCGATTGCTTGATACGATGCCTATTATGGATGGAATGGCTAAGTTACGCCAAGTCTACAATCGTTGTATGACCATTGACTTAGTCGGTCGTGTGGCAGCGCCTGTGGGTGACATGGGGGATGCAGTCTTTAAAGAGTTAAACGAGCGTGAATTATTTAATCAGTTTGCCGAAACTGTGTGGAAAGAACCATTAACAGAGCGTGAGCAACAATATATCAACTCTGTATGGGATCGAATTCTAAAGGAGGACTAAATGAAGCCTATATCTTTAACTATAGAAGCCTTTGGTCCGTACCGCGATCGGGTTACCTTGGACTTTAGTGCGCTCCAAAATCACTCCATGTTTCTTATCTCTGGTCCTACAGGGGCAGGGAAAACATCTATACTAGATGCTATGGTATATGCCTTATATGGTGAACCTAGTGGGGAAGTGCGAAAAACAGATGCTATCCGCAGTGATTTTGCAGAACCTGAACGTATGACCCGTGTTGACTTTTCCTTTGCTATCGGTGAGGCTCAGTATCGTGTTGAAAGATTGCCAAAACAATTGGTCGCTAAAAAACGCGGTACTGGTATGCGTGAACAGAATGCTAGTGCCACGGTATACGAAATGAAAGATGGTGAGTGGAAAGTTATCGCTACCTCTGCCGCAGCCATTCGTGATACAGTTCAACGCATTATAGGCTTTCGTAAAGAGCAGTTTTTACAAGTAGTATTATTGCCACAAGGGGAGTTCCGAAAATTATTAGTTGCCTCCACTAGTGAGCGTGAGGAGTTACTACACACTCTCTTTAGAACCGAGCTATACCGAAAATTACAAGAGGCTCTCAAAGCCGCTTATGATGACGCAAAAGCAGGCATTGAGGCAAATCTGACAAAACAAGCCACGTTGATACAGTCTATTCCTCATGATGAGGATACTATAGTGCTGACGGCCCAACATGTACGTGAATTATTAGCTAACCGAGAGCCCTATCGTGATGGACTTGTTGTGAAGCGAGATGAGGCTGTTGCCGAGGTGGAGCAGTTCAATGCATTGCGTAAGGAGTGGGCCGTATATAATCAAGCGCAACAGTCTCTTACAGAGGCTGCTTCTAAATTAGACTTGGTAAAAGCAAGAGAAGGGGAGCGTTCTAGTTTAAGTGAAAAGGTTCAGTTCCTCACTTCTTTAACTCCAACCTATGAGCTATATAAACAGTTTAGTGATAAACAGAGTGTATTAAAAACATTGGAAACTGCACTTTCAGATGCGAAAAAAGGTGTGGAAATTGCATCTCAACAGGAGTCTAAATGTACAGAGGTTCATGAAATATTAGTATCTCAAGCTGAAACTATACAAGCTAAGAGGACTACGTTGGCGCAACTCCAACAACAGTCAGAGAAATTTGATGAGTTGGCACTGCTAAATAAGGAATTGATCACATTAAAGCGTAACTTAGAAACACAGGACCGGGAGAAAAGCGACGCTGAGTTGCAGATACAGCATAAGTTAGTAGCTGATTTAGAGGTTGCGTTAGTTGAAGCGAGAAAACAGTTCCAAGTTAATAGTAAAGCATCAGAGTCTATTCCTCGTATCCAAGAACAGTTGAGTCAGTTGCAACGATATTCTGAATTATTAGGACAGAAACAGAAGCTTCAACACGATATTAATGGTAAAGACAGGTCTTTAGCGGCTATAGATGAATCTGTAAAGAGCTCGAAGGTCCAGCTTGAGCGTTTAGAACATTTGATGGCAGAGGGGCGAGCATTTGAACTTGTCCATTTGGTAGTAGATAATGAGCCTTGCCCTGTATGTGGTTCTACCGAGCATCCACAGTTAGCATCCAAACCTGAGTTGTATCCTACAAAAGAGGAAATAGAAGTGGCTCGTGCGGTGCGGGATGAGGCGATACAAAAGCAGGCTAGCGAAATTGGTCAGAAAGAAACGTTAGTTATTCGTTTACATGAGGTAGATGAGGAAGTTAAAGAACAAGTTTCTAAACTTACATCATTGATTGATGGTTTTTCGGAAGACACCTTTGATTCTATTCAACAAGACTTGCTATCCCAAATGGAGCAGCTCACAGCTTTGCGTAGCGATACTGAACAGTTGAGCAAAACTATAGCTACAAATGAGGATAAGCTGAGTGGGGCCAAAGAAACATTAGCGAAATTAGAGATGGCTCATAAGGAATTACTTGAAAGCTTGCATGATTTAGAGATTCAGCTTAGTTCTGTGCAAGCTAAAATTGATGCCTTATCTAAAATCTTGCCAACTACAGATCTTGATGTATGGCGTAAACAGATCGAATCATTAGAGACTGAAATTAACGTATACGATGAGCAAGTGGAGGTTTGTGAAAGGAATTTAGAGGCTGCTCGAAAACAGCTCAATGCTAAGCGGGGGCGCCTAGAAACCTTATCTGCACAAGTGCAAGAAGAAACTAACAACCTTGATATAATCTATAAGGAATATATAAAATCATTGCAATCTATTTCTTTATGTGAAGATGATTTCATAGAGACATTAGGTGATTATAATGCCTTAGATACCTTTAGAACTGAACTACACGCATTAGACGAGGATTTCAATAAAGCTCAAGCTGTATATGATGCGGCCTTAAAGGTAGCGGAATCTATAGTTGAACCTAGTGCTACAGTAAGTGATGAGGTGTATGATGCGGCGGTGGAACGTAGAGATGCGCTTGTAGGCAATCTAGCGGCATGGGAAAAAGAGACGAAACATATTGAAACTACATTGGCATCATTAGAAGAGCTTGACGTAGCTATGGGTGAAGCTCGTAATGAAGTAGAGTTCTTGAGCCGATTAAATGACCTCGCTAATGGTGGGGAGCAAGGGTTTAAAAATGTAACCTTTGAACGATATGTGCTAGGTGCTATTTTAGATGAAGTTGTGTATGCCGCCAATTTACGACTTCAAAAGATGAGTCGTAGTCGTTATTCCTTGGAGCGATCTGATTATACTGGTGGTGGTCGTGGTAAACAAGGCCTTGATTTGGCAGTTATGGATGCTTTCACAGGTCAATCAAGACCAGCAAATACATTGTCTGGTGGTGAAACATTTTTAGCGTCGATGGCCCTTGCCTTGGGCCTAGCCGATGTCATTCAAAGTTATGCTGGTGGTATTCATATGGATACGATGTTCATCGACGAAGGCTTTGGTACATTAGATCCAGATACATTAGAACTTGCCATGGAAACATTGGTACAATTACAATCTTCTGGACGCCTCATCGGTATGATTTCTCATGTACCAGAATTGAAAACTCGTATACCTGCCCACTTAGAGGTCACACGTGGTGATGATGGCAGTACGGCAAAATTTGTGATTAACTAGCTATAGAATTATAAAATGTGATACTATTAAAAGAGGATAATTCCTACAAAAACATACTGTATTTATAAAAGGAGGTCCTATGAAGTTTTCATTTGCTCACAATAATATAAATGTTAAGGATCTTGATAAAAGTCTAGCATTCTATAAAGAGGCTTTGTTACTCGAGGAATCTCGCCGTTTGGAGGACCCAAGTGGTGCTTTTACTTTAGTGTATTTAAAAAGTCCATATACAGCGCATGAATTAGAACTTACATGGTTACGCGACTGGGATCGCCCTTATAATTTAGGGGACAATGAATTCCATTTGGCGTTTTATGTAGATGACTACGAAGCAGCTCTTAAAAAGCACAAAGAAATGGGCGTTGTAGCCTATGAAAATACTGACATGGGAATTTATTTCGTAGCAGATCCAGATGGATATTGGACAGAAATCATTCCGGCAGGTAAATATTAATGGAATATATGTTAACCCGTTTGGAGTGGTTAGTTGGACCAGATAAGATCCAAACATTAAAGGATACATCTATCGCACTCTTTGGTGTCGGTGGCGTTGGTGGTGGTGCCCTTGAGGCGCTAGTACGAGCCGGTGTAGGGCGCATCGTCATTATTGATGGTGATGCTATAGCACCTAGTAACTTGAACCGCCAAATGATTACGACTCATGACACGATTGGTAAGCGTAAGGTAGAGGTGGCAAAGGCGCGAGCATTAGCTATTAATCCTGATGTATTGATAGAAACTCATGATATTATGTATACTGAGGAAAACTATCCTAGTTTTATTCAAAGTTTAAACGTTGATTATGTAATCGATGCCATCGATATGGTAACGGCTAAACTCAATCTTATTGAGATTTGTCAACGTGAAAGCATCCCTGTTATTTCTTGTATGGGCGGCGGTAATCGCTTTTACCCAGAAAAGCTTATGATTGCAGATATCAATAAGTCTCATACTTGTCCTTTGGCGCGCGTTATGCGTCGAGAGTTAAAAAAGCGGGGCATAAAAAAACAATTAGTTTTATTTTCTACAGAAAAACCGACAAAACCACAGTTCCGAGGTGAAGCAACAAGTCCTGGAACATGTAGTTTTGTGCCCCCAGTGGCAGGTTTTATATTAGCAGCCCATGTGCTGCGTACAATTTTGGAGGTACCTGAACAATGAAAAAAGCAAAAATCCATATGGCTGACGGCGGCGATATCGTAATTGAATTATTTGAAAAAGAAGCACCTGGCACAGTACAAAACTTTGTAGATTTAATTAACAAAGGTTTCTATAACGGTCTTCGTTTCCACCGTGTAATCCCTGGTTTCGTAGCTCAAGGTGGTTGCCCTAATGGCAATGGTACAGGTGGTCCTGGTTACACAATTAAAGATGAATTAGTTGGTAACCCTCACAAACATGAGCGTGGTGCATTGTCTATGGCTCACCGTGGTCCTAACACTGGCGGTAGCCAATTCTTTATCGTATACGAACCACAACCTCATTTGGATGGTGTACATACAGTATTTGGTAAAGTAATCGAAGGTATGGACGTAGTTGATGGTATCCACCAAGGTGCTATCATGGAAACTGTTGAAGTAATCGAAGGTTAATCTCATGAATGATGTATCTATTAAACATCCGGAGTGGCTATATATCGATGTAAACGGTGAAACGTCACATGGTTACGACCAAGAGTGGTTCGCAGATGAGTGGCAACGCCTGTCTGGTTGTGGTCCTACATCGGCATCACAAGTTTTGAGTTATTCGCTATTTAGGGATGGCTTATTAGATTTAGAAACCACATCCGATCAAACGCTTGCTTTAGAACGGATGAACTTAGTTTGGAAATATGTAAAGCCACGCTTTGGTGGTGGTGTTTATAAAACGCAATGGATGGAACGAGGCCTAGTTCGTTTATTAGAAGACGAAGGCTTGTCATATGATGTACATATGTTAAATGTGTCTCCTTTCTGTGCTTCTCGCGTAGAGGTGGAAGCAGCAGCTCAGTTTATTCATGATGCATTGGCACAAGATGTGCCCGTTGCATTTTTGAATCGTCATAAGGGGAAAGAAAAGGCTCTTTACACATGGCATTGGGTTCCAATTCACAAGATTTTTATGGATGGTGATGATATTCGCTGTGGCATCTTTGATGAAGGTGAAATCCGTGATTTCTCTTTGGCGAATTGGATGAAAGATACCATTTTAGGTGGTGGTTTCTGTTATATTAGCCGTAAAGGTTAAATAATAGAGTAATTAACGTAATATACATACGCATCGTAGGATTCTACGGTGCGTATTGTAGTATACATAGTAGGAGGTACTACATGAGTCAATGGATTACTGAGGAACAAACACCTCATTTACGTCTTAGTGCTGAAGCAGAAGAAGTATTATATTCTGGAGAATCTGAGTTCCAAAAAATTGAAGTATTCAAGTCTAAAGAGTATGGTATGATGCTTGCTTTAGATGGTGTATTCCAAACCTCTGAGCGAGAAGAGTTTATTTATCATGAAATGATGAGCCATATTCCTTTATTCTTGCATCCAAACCCTGAACGGGTGTTGATCATCGGTGGTGGTGATGGTGGCGTAGCTAGAGAATGTGTACGTCATGACTGCGTAAAAGAAGTAACTATGGTTGAAATCGATGGTAAAGTTGTGGAACTTGCTAAACAATACTTACCAACTATTGCTAAAGCTATGATTGAAAACCACCCTAAATTGACTGTAAAAATCGGTGATGGCATTGGCTTTATGGCTGAAGCTGAAGATTACTATGATGTAATTATCGTAGATTGCTCCGATCCAATCGGTCCTGGTGAAGGTCTATTTACTGAAGAGTTCTATAAGAATACATTGAAAGCTCTTAAAGCAGATGGCTTGTTTGTACAACAAACAGAATCTCCTATGTTACATCAACCGTTAGTGGAAAAAGTATTCGGTTATGTTAATAATCATTTCCCAATTGCTCGTTTGTACACAGCTTTCATTCCATTGTATCCGGCAGGTATGCATTGCTTTACGTTGGGCTCCAAAACATTTGACCCATTAAAGTGGACTCCTAATCGTGAGCAAAGTTTTGAAACTAAGTACTATAACGAGGGAATTCAAAAGGCTGCCTTTGCATTGCCAAATTTTGTAAAAAACTATTTGCCAACTAAGTAATTTATATGTATAATAGGGGAGCACCATTCGTGAGGCATTAGCTTACGAATTGCTTCCTTATTTATATGAGGAAAAAGAGTTTATATTAGAGGAAATACGTTTTTTAATTTCAATTGTAAAAGTTAAATGAAATTGAGAAAAAGGTGTTGACACAAACCTCTAGAAAAGATATAATTCTCTTTGTTACGAAGACAACGTCTTCGATACCTACAAGGTGGTGGGTATGGTGAAGCGGTTAACACGGCGGATTGTGGCTCCGTTACGCGTGGGTTCGATCCCCACTACTCACCCCATAACCTACACATCATAATCACTGTAGGGGTGTCGCCAAGTGGTAAGGCAACGGACTTTGACTCCGTTATGCGCTGGTTCGATCCCAGCCACCCCTGCCAACATGACTCACTAGCTCAGTTGGCAGAGCACCTGACTTTTAATCAGGGTGTCCCGCGTTCGAGTCGCGGGTGAGTCACCAAATTAAAACTCACAAACTTCGGTTTGTGAGTTTTCTATCTCTATTCATAGAGTATTTGGTTATGATTGTAAGTATAAAATCTATGAAAAATAAATCGAAAAAATCTTTGAAAAAGAGGTTGACGATTTAAGGATAGATTGATATACTATACAAGTCGTTAGGGCTTAGAACTAACGTAACAGATCTTTGAAAACTGAACAATGATAGGTAATCAATCAATATGATTGAACA
>NZ_CAURHA010000039.1:0-20126 GCF_963524655.1 uncultured Veillonella sp. | reverse complement strand
GAGTTTTTGGAATGCACACATCAGAGCCAAAATCCATCAATGCTAGGTTAAACTCACCAGGCCGATCGTGAGGTAATGTTGCCTCTACAATAGCAGTTATGGCCTTCTTACCTTTAGTGCTCAAAATATCATCAAAGATATGATATAAACGAGCGTAAATGCGCAGCACATTGCCATCTACAGCTACCTCTGGTTCGTTGTACGCCATGGATAGCACAGCTCCAGCTGTATAAGAGCCTACGCCCTTCAAGGACTCCATAGTCTTGCGGTCACGGGGCACAATACCACCGTAGTTTTCCACGACGTCCTTTACGCCAAGGCGCAAGTTGCGAGCACGGCTATAGTAACCAAGCCCTTGCCAAGCGTGAACCACCTCATCCTCAGTAGCCTTTGCTAGGTCCTCCAAGGTTGGGAATAAACGCATCCAATTGTCATAATAGGGCTTCATCGCCTCAATGCGCGTCTGCTGGCTCATCACCTCAGACACCCAAATCTTATAAGGGTCTCCACAATCGCGCCACGGCAATTCCCGTTTATGCACATCATACCACGCCAACAGCTGTGGCACCCACTTAGGGTTCTTTTTATCAGTCATATTACCTCAAAATATTATAAACTTAGGACTCTAGTACCACCTTCATGACTACAGGCATATTGCATACATATTGCAGCCAATACGGTGTACTTATCCGTTAATATACAGATCAATGCGCGCCAAGTGTTCGCTTTCAAGAACAGTATCCACAGTGGTTAGTTCCATCTTATCTACCGTACTGTTGTCTCGGTCAAACACGATAGGACCTTTTAACTTCTTGCCTTCTAGCAGCATTGGCAACCATTGGCGGTCACCATCCCACATGTGCTCATAGGGAATTTCATCGATCGTTAGCCAATGAGGTTCCATTTCGTCTGTTTCCTCTACATCGCCTATGAAAGCACGCAAAAAGTACACATAACCTACATGTGTTAAGCTTTCATCAAAAGGAAATTGAAAATCAAAGGCAGCCACACATTCTAAATCTTCCGGGCGACCATGAAGGCCAGATTCCTCAAATAATTCGCGAATAGCACAGTCTCGGAAGCTTTCACCGTCGTCTAATTTGCCGCCAAAGCCATTATATTTATCAGCCCCAAAACCACGTTTCTTACGACCTAGTAATATACGATTTTGTTCATCAATAGGAAATACGAGCGTAGTCGGTTTCATAGGGCCTCCTTAATCGTTAAAATAAGACTATATTATTATACCATTATTTCGTGTGCGAATGCGCTAGTTGTGGTATCATTAAGAGTATAGATTTTCGTGCATGGAAGGAGGCACATAATGAACAAACCACTTAGATTTAATATTGAATTAGGGCGCACAAAACCCGTCAATATTCGCGATGAACAAGTGCGTTGCCCCTTCTGTGACCGTTCAAAGTTAACGGACATCCTCGATACATCAGGCCATATTATTTGGCTTATGAACAAATACCCTGTGCTAGAAAAAACTTGGCCTACGGTTATCATCGAAACGGAAACCGATGAAGGCGAGTTTTCTACCTTACCTGCTGACGAAGCAGCACACATTCTGCAATTCGGCCTCGATAAGTGGCGTGAAACTCGTCAACGCAAGGAGTTTAAATCCGTACTATTCTTTAAAAACCATGGCTATATGTCTGGCGGATCCATTCGCCATCCACACAGCCAAATCATCGGTCTAGAAAATTACGACTACCACAAGGATATTACAGCTCAAAATATGGAAGGCTGGCTCTTACACGAGGATCAGCATGTACGCATTACCTTGTCTACTCATCCCATAATTGGGTTCTTTGAGTACAACATTCGGTTCAAACCTGATACGCCAGTTCGTCCTGTAGCCATTCGATTACAACAAGTTCTGCGCTATGTGTTGCACACCCTTTCTAACCTTAGCCAGTCCTACAATTATTTCTTTTATAATCTCGAGGACGGCTATGACTACATCAAGGTGGTGGCTCGTTATGTAACAACTCCTCTCTACGTGGGCTACAAAATTCCACAAACCTGTGACGAAGAACGGGCTGCTAAAATCATGCGCGATATTGCACCTTATTTACAGGCTTATAAATAGGTATAGCTACTAAATAGTTCTCATATACATATATTTTGAACATGCATATTGTTAATTACATAAATTTTGACCATCTATGATAATTACATAAGATTTGAACATCTATGATTTTGACCATAGATAATTGAAAGGATTTTTATGAAAGTATTTGCCATCGGCGACCTCCATCTATCTGGCAATCCTCCTACAAAGCCGATGGATATTTTTGGTCCCCACTGGGATAATCACTGGGCCCGCATCAAAGAGCATTGGGCTAACAATGTAACAGATGATGATATTGTCTTTCTCGTAGGCGATATGAGCTGGGCACTACGCCTCGACGAAGCGGCTTGCGATTTACAAGAAATCGCATCCATGCCTGGCAAGAAATATATGATTCGTGGCAACCACGACTACTGGTGGTCATCATCAAACAAGATGCGTAACCTCATGGGTGATGCTATCACCTTTTTACAAGGTCATGGCACAGCAGAGCTCATTCAAACAGAAGAAGGCCCTCGCATCATCGCTTTTGGTGGAACTCGTGCCTATCTCTGTCCTGGTGACTCCCATTTCTCACCAGAAACAGACCAATCTATTTACGAAAGAGAATTGTTGCGCACCGAATCAGCATTACAAGAAATGGATAGGGCTGTGGAAATACTCCTAGAACAGCTCACTGCTGAAACAAACATGGAAACAACAGGTTCTGAAACATCAGAGCTATTAACAATAGATATACACACCATACCAGTAACAAAACTGCTATTGTTACACTATCCTCCATTCAACGAGTCCAACGCCCCTTCTGGCTTTACGGACCTTATGGAGCAATACAACGTAGATACTTGTATCTTTGGTCATTTACATGATCAAATCTCCTTTAAGCGCATTCCAAAGGAATTTGGAAATACCAAACTAGAGCTAGTATCTGCAGACTATTTAGACTTTACACTAAAACAAATCATGTAAGGAGAGACTATGAGTCGCATTCATAAAGAGCATTTACAAGCGGGCTATATCTTTGGCGATACTATCAACCAAGAATATATTTACTTGCCCTCTGGTGAAGTAGGCACAGACCATCCTTTGGCGGTCCTCGAAACACCGACAAAGCGTGAAGATATCACCTTGGACGAAGCAGTTCACATGATTGATACGCTAACGCTAAAACGCTGTAGCCATCCTACACTGGGAAAAAAATCATTTTAATGATACATTAACGTTAAAACGCTATAGCTATCCTACACGGGGAACAATCATTTTAATAAAACATAACGGCTTGAACATCAAAAAGCGGGTAGAGTAGATCTACCCGCTTTTTGTGCTACAAAGATTATCCTAAGAAACCACCATGACCCATGCGAATGCAGTCTTCTTTAGTGATTTCATCATCTGCTACGAGGCGTGGCAAGATTTCATCAAATGCCGTTGGTTTGCTGAACAATACGCCACCTGGAACGCCGAGAATCGGTGTACCATCAGCACAGTACGCAATACAAACCATAGAACCTGGCAATACAGGTAATCCGTATGTCACTACGCGATCGGCATAGCGTTTAATGGCGCCTGGTGTTAAATCATCAGGATCAACGCTCATGCCGCCTGTACAGAAAATAATGTCGGCGCCAGCTGCCTTTACCTTGTCGATAGCCGCCACGATATCAACCGTATTATCCGTTACGATTTCATGAGCCACTTTTGTGACCCCAAATTCTGCGCATCGTTCTTCAATAATAGGGGTGAAAGCATCTTTAATACGACCTTCAAATACTTCGGAGCCAGTAGTAACGATGCCCATTGTTTTGCGCACGAATGGTTTTACATGAAGTAAAGGATCCCCATTAGCAATTTTCTTAGCATCCTCTACTTGTTGTTCCTCTAATAATAAAGGAATACAACGCATGCCTGCTAATTTTTCGCCTGCTTTCACAGGTGTATTATTAAATCTCGTTACAATAGTAAGCTCACCAATGCTGTTGATAGCATGTAATCGTTCTACATCGACCTTGAATAAGCCATCTACGTCTGCAATGGCTTCAATTTTACCTTGTGCCATTGGGCCTTCGTGCATATTTTCGCCGCCGGCCATACGATACAAAGCGCGAGCTACGTCCTCTTCATGCAAGAAGCCTTCATCTTCAGGTTCCATAACGAAAATATGCTCTTTGCCGAGGTCTAATAATTTAGGAATATCCTCTTCTGTAATAACATGACCACGGCGGAACGGCGTATCTTTCACCTCGCCGATAACGATACGAACTAAATCGTGTAATAATGCATGCCCTACGGCATCTTGTGTTCTAATAGATTTCATAATCTCTTCCTCTATAATTTCTATAATCTGCTATTCTATCTAAATCTCTTACTAAATAATCATATAAAAATCGATGTATTTACGCTGTAACTCAAGTCACCTTATTCGCTTGGATTAGATAGCCCAGAGTATGCGCGCCAATAATACACCAAACCAGCAAAGAATTAACCCGCCTACAACTTGTACAAAGCCATAGAATAAGGCTTGTACATAGGACTCATCCATCATGAGTTGTAGCATTTCAAAGGCAAAGGTAGAAAAGGTGGTAAAAGCGCCAAGACCGCCTACAACAAGGAAGAATCTAGCCCATTGTGGTAAATCTGGCTTTTGCATGTAGAGGCCTAACACGAGGCCGATGATGAGGCAACCGATAAGGTTAACTACGACCGTACCATAAGGAAAGGAGCTGACCTTTGTCATCACCCATTCACCAAGAGCCATGCGGCATAATGCACCTACGGCTCCACCGAGGGCAACGGCTATATATTTTTCCATAGGGCCTCCTCTATTTACGACAACATACTAGATCTTTTGGTCACAGCACCAAAGGATATACGTAACAAGACTTTCACATATCGTATTATTCTTGTACTACTACTTTCACAATTCGTGTAATTATCTGGAATAACCGATAATTATCTAGTTTTCTATATTAGGCAATCGCCAACAGTCTCAGTATACTATATTTAGAGAGTCGGGAAAAGGAAGGAGTCCCTATGAACCCCTCAACGGCACCATTGACCGAACTGCGGATTAATACGTACGAAGATCCAATTTTACAACATCAATACGTATGTTTAGGCCATAAAATCGCCAATATCCGCGTATCTCTAAATATGTCCCAACATAAGTTAGCTCGCCACGTCGGCATCAGTCGCAGTTATTTAAGCAAACTAGAGTGTGGCACGGGCATTTCTGGCATGTCCTTAGAGATTTTGTTTAAAATCGCTCAAGCCTTTCAAATCGACGTAGGACAACTAGTGCGACTGCGCATCGTCGACTATAAAAACTGCAATGCGCACCTAACATCACATTATAAGCGACTAGAGTTTCTAAACCATACCAAAAACCAAACCGTTAACAATTTACACAAAAAAACTCATGTTAATTAGTTATCTTAAATTAACTAGGTAAACTAGATTAACTAGATTAGCTAGATTAGCTAAATAAACTAGATTAACTAGATAAACTAGTTTATCAGCCAAAAAAAGCTCCGCCATGAGCGGAGCCTTTTGTGTCATTATGCCTATGGACACGTTAGACATTATACTTCATTAAGTTTTTTGTGTTGCACTTCAGCATTTGCTTTTTTGAAGATAAATGCATTGTTGATGTGCTGACGCATAGCTGTTTCTGCCGCTACTTCGTCATGACGTTCGATAGCGTCTACGATTTGATCATGTTCATCATCGCAATCATGTGTACGAACTGCATTGAAGGAGCTGATGTACATGTCTCGATTAACGCGTTCACGGAAGCTTGCTAAGTAGTCTACGATACGTTCATTACCAGAGTAATGAGCGATCATTGTGTGGAAACGACTGTTAACCTCAACGCGTGCTGTAGCATCTTCGATTTTATGCATTTCTTTACAAATATCTCGCAATTCTTTAATTTGTTCTTCTGTAGCATGACGTGCACACAGTCTTGCACCAAGACCTTCCATTACTTCGCGCACTTGATATAATGCAATGATTTCCTCTGGAGTGTCTGCTTTTACAGTAACACCTTTCCAAGGAACGATAACTACGAGATTATCTTTAGCCAATTTACGGAATGCTTCACGTACAGGTGTAGCACTCACTTGTAACTGTTCTGCAATCTTTACTTCGTTTAGCTTTTCTTGAGGCATCAATTCGCCTGTTAAAATCGCTGTTTTTAATGTTAAATATACTTGTTCGCTAAGTGGCAATCGTTCAATAGAGTCCACTGCGGACAAATTATATCTATCTTTAGAATCTTGTCTTCCCATTTAAATCCCCTAAACCTTAATACTCATCCTATCTTTCACACTTTCAAAGAACGGTTAAAATGAGTATAATATATTATACGAAACATTTTTATAAAATATGTTGCACACAATATCTAATACAGTGTATACAATATAATTATAAAACTCATATCTAAAACTGTCAATCTAGCAATCTAACAATAGATACTAGCTATATCTCATTTTTGAAAGTAAGGAAGTACACTATGAGCCGTTGTTTGGTTATCATCAATCCTGTATCAGGGGGCGGGGCGGCACGCCGGTATGCCCTCGACTTACAATGGAAATTGAGTACCTTATTCGAAACGATTGAGGTCAAATTCACCACCGGCGAAGGCGATGCAACACGTTTTGCTAAAGACGCTTGCGAACGCGGGTTCGATGCAGTTTTTTGCATGGGTGGTGACGGTACTGTTAACGAAACTGTTAATGGCATTGCTCAAGGGGGATTCAAATCTACCTTTGGCTTTATCCCTGTTGGAACTGTTAACGATATGTCTCGTGCTCTCGGCATTCACCAAAATCCTGCTCAAGCGATCAAACGCATTGATATCAATGAAACGCGAACTATTGATATTGGTCGTTGCAATGACAAATATTTCTGCAACAACATCGCAGCTGGCGTTATCCCTAAGGTAGTAGAAGAGGTTACGCCAAAGGAAAAAAGCATACTCGGCCCTCTCGCCTACTTCTTGCGCGCAGGCCAAGCGTTATTTACAACTAAAGACTATACATACCGCATCAAAACAGAGAACGACGACTTTATCTGTAAATCTCCTCTCGTTTTAGCATTGCTTACCAATGTAGTATCTAGTTTTGAACGGTTTATGCCTGAAGCCTCCGTCGATGACGGCTACATGCGTATCATCATCTTCAAAGAATACTTTATTCTCGATATTCTCAGCGTAATACCGCTCATCATTAGTGGTGCCATCTATAACTCTCGTTATACAACTACATTAACTGTGAATAAAGCATCCATCGAGCTCTTATCTAATATTGATGATTTAGCAACCAATATGGATGGCGATCCAGGCCCATCTATGCCAGTAGATATCGAAGTATTGCCACGGGTATTAAAAGTATTTGCCCCATCAAAACACAAAAAGAAAAAGGCTTTGAATTTGCCTAAACTACCGCACATTTAAGTACTTGTAGAGAAATCTATAAGACGAAACTATATAGCAACCTATAACACGGAACTATATAGTAATCTATAACACGAAACTATATAGTAATCTATAACACAAAAGCTCTCTATCCAAGGATAAAGAGCTTTTTATATTTGCTGGACTATAGGCTACATCTGTATAGATTTATACACTACGCATAAGTACAGTCTTATGCCAATCATAGGATTTTTATAGGCTAATCTATAATGATTGCATCATGCAAGCGAAAGCTATAGATATAACATGCTTTCACAGGCATCCCCGTCAATCGCTGCAAAGCCTCTTTGTAGAGGTCCATTTGTATTTTATAGCGCTTGATGAGGTCTTCCCCAGATTTAACGCGATCCGTCTTGTAATCTACGAGAACCCATTCACCGTCTTCTTCAAAGGCAGTATCGATAATACCTTGAAGGAATAGATCTTCCCCATCCTCTAAGGTATCGTATACGCGTTTTCCTTCAAAAAGCATACTGAATGGCAATTCACGTTCTATGCGCTTCGCATTGATAAGACGCTTCCCAAGGTCAGAACTAAAGAATTTATAGAGGCTTGTATCGCTTAATAGATTTCGTTCTTCCTCTGTGAAAGTCCCTTTCGTTACGAGTGCATCAAGCTCTTTCGTTAAAGAAGCTTGAGTATACTGTGCAAGAGGTAGCCATTGCATGGCCTCATGCATCAAGGTACCCCATTGAGCCCCCGTCAACACATCTTCTTCGGACTGTAATGCTTGCGGCTTGCGACCAAATACGGAGTTCGCTAAATCATCTGCTGAAACTGTAATAGTTGGTACAGCAGCATTACTTGTAACATCACTATTAACTTTACTTGTATCATTGCTATCAGCATTACGAACATCTAACTTAATAGCTTGACCTAAGATTGCATCTGAAACAGCTCGTTTAGCGCCTGTATCGACCGTTACAATCGGTTCGTTCAAGGTATCAATAGTGCCTGCTTCAAGTTCTCGTTCTTGGAATCGTCGTTTCAATTCACTGACGGAAATCTTAGCCGTGCGCCGCGTAGCATCGCTGTACGGATAGTTATAGTTAAAGCGATTTATTATTTCCTGCGGTAATTCCACAGAGTTAACAGCTTGTAATTCTCGTACCTTATTGATGGTAGTTTCATCGATATCTGCCTTGTAATCGAGATCACCGTAGAGAGAGCCATCGTGGATTTCGACCTTGATGCGACATTTTTTATCTGGTAAATCAAAATAGGTCGGTCCTTCGTACTCAATGGCTACGCGCAATGGGTTACCACCATCCAAATGACGGGTAAAGCTCATAATTAACCATTCTAGATACGTATTAGCTTGAGTGATAATATCCGTCGGCAACTGTTGTCCTTCTACAGCGGCAACATTGTTAATGAGCTCACCTAAACTAGATAGTTTACCTGCAGAATTCTTGAACCCCTTCACAAAGCCCGTTAGGAACAATTTATCTCGAGCCCGTGTTAAGGCTACATAGAGAATACGCTGTTCCTCGGCCTTGAGGGCCGCTTCTTTAACGTCTTTCACGTAGAACCACGGCATAGTCGGGAAAGACACCCGAATATCTGGGAAGTACCCCTTAAGACCAAGTCCTGCGTTTTTATCGATGAGGAGCTCTGAACGAAGATCCATCATGTTGAACCGTTTTTGAACGCCAGATAAGAACACCACAGGGAACTCAAGGCCCTTACTCTTATGGATGGTCATGAGGCGCACCACATTGTCCGCTTCACTTACCACATTAGCTAGCGGCATATCTTGGTTGCTATCGCGCAAGCTTTCCACAAAGCGCAAGAATCTAAAGAGACCACGGAAGCCAGATGCCTCATAGCCCTTAGCTCGGTCGTATAGGGCGAGTACGTTCGCGCGGCGCACGAGACCATTCGGCATAGCACCTACATAGTTAACATAGTCTTGAGATTCGTAAATATCCCATAGCAAATCGGTCACACCGTGACGGCGCGATAAGGTACGCCAACGCTCCATATGGCCAATAAAAGCTAATAAGCGCTCATCTTGAGACTCTTCAGCATAGGCTGGCATAAGAGACCACAAAGAGCCCTCACCAGATAGGCGCAGTGCACCTAGTTCGTTTGCATCAAGTCCTACGAGACCGGAGTGTAACACCGCCGCCATCGGCAAGTCTTGTTCTGGATTATCTATGATGGATAACAACGCTAATAAAAGTTGAATTTCCTGTGCTTCAAAGTAGCCATCTCGTTCGTTTACTACCGCAGGGATGCCCGCTTGGCGCATAGCCTCTACGGCACGAGTGCCCCAACCGGCCAAAGATCTGCGCAAAATAGCAAAGTCACGCCACTCGATCTGACGGAACGTACCATCTGGATTTTGCACCTTTTTCTTAGCACCGTGGATTTCCTTAATCTTTTGAATGATGAAATCTAGCTCACGCTCGTTGTTTTCAGGGTCATCACCTTCGTCCTCGTCGCTTTCACTAGCGCTGAGGGTATCCTTACTCACATCTAAGAGCTGTAATTCCACGTCTCCTCCAACCCAATCCTCCGGTGCATCCTCAACGATGCGGCCCGGAATGAGGGATTCCGCCTCAGTATAATTAAGCTCTGCCGCCTCTTCCGTCATGATTTGATAGAACAAGAAGTTCGTAGCGGCTAAAATATTTTCGTGAGATCGGAAATTCTTTGCTAGGTCGATACGGCGCTCTACCGCATCAGCGGCACCGTAGGTATTGTATTTCTCCATAAACAGAGAACTGTCAGCCATACGGAAGCTATAAATCGCTTGCTTCACGTCCCC
Organism: uncultured Veillonella sp.; assembly: GCF_963524655.1. Lineage (GTDB taxonomy): Bacteria > Bacillota > Negativicutes > Veillonellales > Veillonellaceae > Veillonella. Next base: position 9,800 of record NZ_CAURHA010000039.1, on the reverse strand, counting down.
TACGTAGAACCGGTTATCGACGCGAGAAATCAAGTTGATAATCGTCTCTTGCACGCCGTTCGTATCTTGGTATTCGTCGACCATGATTTCCTTGAACGTATCTTGCAGCTCCTTCGCTACATCGGATGGCTGAGGGTCATCCTCTGTGCCTGGCTCAACGAGAAGGGCTAAGCATAGATGCTCCAAGTCGCTGAAATCCATGATACCTTGTTCTTGTTTCATATCTCGATACGCCTTATGGAACGCAATCGTTAGCTCTACTAAACCTTCGATGATTGGATATTGAGCCTTGAACTGGTCTTGCAAGGTAGCTTCTGGCACGGTAAACACAGCCCCTTGCATCGCTTTAAGATCATCTTTATTTTGGGAACCTAAGGATTTAAACTCTGCTACCAATATAGGATCAAAGGCTTGTGCCTCTTTTGACCCCATGCGGAACTGGTCCTTAATAAAGGTATCCGTGTGCTTACAAGCTTCACCCATATCATCCCAAGTTTGAGCTGATGAAAGCATGCCTAGTGCGGCTAGTTGATTATCATATATATTTTGCCACTTATGAGGCCCCACTGGATCCAATAAGATTTGTTCCATCCGTTCTAAGCGCTCGCGAATCCGGTCGATAACAGCTACATGGTTATCCCACATATATTGGCCCCATAGTGTATCACTAGGGTTTATAGTCATCGCCTCTTTATAAGGCTCTAAGGCTTTTCGTAACCATCCATCAGGATTGGCAAGGGACATGGCGTAGTTATATAAAGACATAATCTTCGCCGTTAAACCTGCATCCGATTTATCATCACTAAAGAAATCCGCCAATTCATAGATGTTATAAAGACCTTCTTCGTAAGATTTAGTCAATAAATCAGCTAGCACCTCTTGTTGTAACAATGCCATTTCTGCTTCGTTACCGATACGAGCTGTCGGGTTAATATCTAGCTTGTAAAAGTAAGACCGAATCACCCATTGGCAGAAGGAGTGCAACGTAGAAATGTGAGCAGATGGCAACAGGTTGAGCTGTCGTTCAAGGCGCTCTTGCATGGCTGCATTCTCGGTGGATTCCATGGCTTTAGCCAAAGCAAGACCAATACGAGCACTCATCTCTTGAGCTGCCGCCTTTGTAAAGGTTACAACCATGAGTTCTTGCACGGATAACGGGTTATCCATGTCTTTAAGACGAGTAATAATACGCTCTACAAGAACTGCCGTTTTACCAGAACCGGCCGCTGCCGCTACTAGTAAGGTTTGATTATCTAAGGACGAGTCCTTAGGCGCTATGATGGCAGACTCCTGCTCCGGCGTCCATTTAACACCCATGGTTTTCACCTCCTTCGTTACTATTATTTCTGTCGTTCCTGTTATTTCTATCGTTACGGTTGTTTCCGTCACTACTGTTATTTTCGTCGTTTAGAGCCTCTTTCATCCGTTCTAATGCATCATCTTCAGATAAGCCGGACAGATAATTATACTTATTACGGCTAGAGTCAAAACGGCATACAGTACGATAGTCACAGTATGTACAAGGTCTATTCTTATTTAACTGGTAAGGCTGAATTGGGAATTGACCGTCCCCGATGTTGCGACCGATGTCAGCCATTACGTGATTGGTGTAACGACACATTACGTCAAATTCGCCAGAATTCTTAACCTTACGCAAATCTCTACTAGAAATAGTTTGATCCTTTTTCGTAGCGATTGGTACATATGGTCCTCGTTTAGATCCATAAGACAAAAATTTATTATCGATATGCGTCAACAACTCGATATCATCAGAGAAGTATCCACTGTTTTGCCATGCATCGCTTTCCTTAGCCAAAGATACTGCATCTTCATAAGATATAGGCGCATCGGCAGGAATTTTAGGATTTTTCACATAGGAATACACCACAGCCGCAGGAGCTATAGATTCGCCTTGCGTTTTACCGTAAGCAGATTCTAAGGCTAGTAGATAAGTCATAAGCTGCAGTTTTAGGCCATAGTATACATCTTGAGCCGTCACATGAGCGCCGCCCGATTTGTAGTCAATAACCATGCCATAGGTTTGACCATCCCTTGTATATTCATCAATACGGTCAATTTGACCGATGAGGCGTAAATAGCGATCCTCTCCAAGAGGCACGCGGATAGGGTCCCAGCCGCCTTGACGGCCAAAATCTTGCTCTAAGTATTTCGTATCAAAATCACTGCGCTTCGACCACTCTACGAGGCGGTCTACCGTCACATGTAATGTTCGTTGTACACGCTGCTCGATTGCCTTTTGGTAGGCATCGCTCGTTTCCTCACCACCCTGATTTTCTTGTAAAATTTCTTCCGCTACCGTACGGCACAAGTTATGTTGATCCTCTTCGTTAAGGTCACGCCATTGTTTATTGTTATCTAATAGATAATTACCTAAACGCTCTAAGTTAGCATGGAGGAATGTACCAATTTCAGGCGCACCAAAGGAGCGTACACGACGCGGTTCCAGTTTTAAACCATATTGAGCATAGAACTTGAACGGACATTGCTGATATCTCTCTAGACGTGTCACAGAACCAGACATATAGCCTTTAGATAGGAACAATCCATTCACTAAATCCTTCGTAATGACAGGTACATCATTATTATCTCGAATACCACGAGACACCTCACCTAAACGAGGACGGTAGGTGTCGCTTTCACGAGCCCAGTTATAGAGGCCCCACCACAATGGATTGACCTCATGACCACTAAAGAGAGCGCCCCAGCGCTCAGACAATAGGGACAAACTTTGCAGTGGGCGCCACACGTACTCCGCCTCTGTATCGGGCTCAATGGAAAGAGGAATATCTATAGGCTTATCTACATAACCTAGGGACTCTAACCGTTTTACAACGAGGGACGGCTCAAGGCCGGTTCCATCTTCGCCAGAGCTTGCATAGGACAGCGTCAAGGAATCGGATGCTCGCGTCATAGCTAGGTATAATAGGAAATTCTCGTTGAAAGCCTTCGGCAAAGCACCTTCAGCAAGGGTAATACCTGCATCGGCTAACTCTTGGCGTTCCTTATCCTTGATAAGGCCTTCATCGCCCATGCTTTGTGGGAATACGCCTTGGTTGAGGCCCATGACGAATACCTTAGGCCACCATTGGCTATAACCACGTTCGATGGTGGTGATTACCACATGATCTAAGGACGGAGGAATCATAGAATAATTTACATCGCTCAAGCCTTCTTCGAGGAGCAACATCATCTCATCTAGGGTCAACACTTCATCCTTCATGACCATAGAGATTTCATCTATGAAAGAAATAACAGCATTGTACATCTGTTCATGGCTGGCTTTAGACTCTTGATCCCCTACCGTTTCTGCATCTTTTGCCCATTCATAGAGACGCTGTGGCACTTGCAAGGTTTCTAACAAACCATACAGCTGCGCACCCCAATCAGCGCCCGTATGACCTTCGCTATGAGCGGCAAAGTCAAACCATGGGGATAGGATGTCCATAATGATTTGCCTTGCTTGGTTGACACGAGCTCTACGCGGTGCATCTGAATGACTCTCTTCATCTTGCCCTTCATGAAAGCCTCGTAAATAGGGCCAGCTTTCACGTTCCCATTTATAATGGTCGATACCAAACTCGAGTACGTAGTTTTCTAATTCATCTACGGCCTCACGGGTAAGGGGCATCAAGTCTGTTTTAAGCAATAAGAACATACTGTCTCGGCTGTAACTGTGGCGCACGATATCAAAGAGCGCCGTCAACAACTCGCCTAATGGATGATTTTTCATAGGCCGCTGGCGGTCGATAAAATGCGGAATACCATACCGACTGAAGACCTTTTCTAAGGTATCCCCATACGTTTCCGACTCGCGAAGCATAATACACACATCGCGATAACGTGCCTCTGGAGAGGACTCTACGTAAGCTAAAATACGGCGAGCCACCGCATCTGCTTCCCGTTCTCGGTTATATCCACGAATGAGTGGAACAGTAGTATCCGTAGAATTTTGCTTACTAGGGCTAGTAAAGTAATTAGATTCTAATTCTTGTACGATGTGAGGCCCCCGTTTACCATCAAATCCAACCCATTTAATGCTAGATCCATAACGAGCCACTAAAGTATCGTAAATCTCTAAAGGACGGCTAAAGAGGTGTTCCCCTCGACGTGCAATGTTTAATGCCTTTGGATCCATTGGCAAGTCAATGGTAATAACTGCTTCCTTAGCCAAATCAAACAAGGTATAAATCAACTCGTAGTGTGTAGGTGTAAACCAATGGAAGCCATCGATAAAGACATGGCTATTTTCCATCAGTGGAGATTGAGGCAAAGCCTCAACGATTTCCATGATAGGATCGATGTCGCGCTCCCCATGACGAGTGATTTCCTCTTCATAGGCAGCCATACAGATGGCAAGTTCGCGCAATTTCTTTTGTAATACTTTATTTTTTACGGAATCAGCTCCACGTTCAAGGTCATTAGGACCGACACGGAATGCGCGAAACTCAGAGAAGAGCTGTTGCAACACAGAAGAAAACTCAGGACGTTTAGTAGCCTGTTCTAATAGGCCCAACTCCTTTTGTTTTCGCTTCATAACAAGGCGCAACAACATAGACCGGCCAAAGCTAGATAAGCTTGATTGACCGGCCCCTTTGGAGCCTATCGATTGATATACTTGGTACCCCAAACGACCAAAGCCTACGACACGAACCGTGGTAAAGCCTTTTTCAGGCATAAATTCAGCTAGCTCTCGCTCTACTCGATACGTGGCTGGTTCAGGAACGAGTAAGATTATAGGTTCCCCTGGACAATCGGTCATGACTTGACGTATCCGTTCATATACGGCACGTGTCTTGCCTGATCCTGCTCGTCCATAATAGACGCTAATATTCATGAGACCTCCCTAGTGAAACTTTCACCATCTCAGTTTATATAATTTATATAATCCGCAAATTTCATCTTATTTATATATTTTTTGTTCTTAGGTATAGCCTAAAACTATTTTTTTCGATATAATAATGTCATTATTCATAAATACTATTATATAGTAATATGACATTCTGTGCTTAATTCTGGGGTAATTTTAAGCTAATTGTACAATATTTGACTCATCTGATTATATTTGTTTATAATTAAGAAAAAAATTTATATTTTATTTACAATTAACAGAATTTCATATATAATACATGTTAGTATTTGTGTTATTTGTAAAAATCATGTATTTAGGAGTGAATTATTATGAACAAAAAACATTTAGCAGCTGCTTTCGCAGTATTTGCAGCTACAACTATGTCCTTCTCCGCTTTCGCTGCATCCATCGATGCTAATGCACGCGCTTACGAACGCGCTGCAGCAGAGCAATATACTTACGCAGCACCTCAAGCGGCTACACCAGCTTACCAATCTGGCTACGTAACAAGTGCACCACGCCCTGGTTACAAACCATTGCCAGCGGTTCCTTACACAGCAGGTGACATGGCTCAACAGATGCCTGTATCTAAAGAATTGGGCGATCCAATCTTCGTAGCACCTCAAACAACTGCTGTAGGTCTTCAAATCATGGACCCTATCGCACCTAGCTACCAACCTGTATACCAAGAAACTGTAAACTCCGTAACAGCTAATGGCAACGGCAGTGCATACGTTTCTCGTTACAAAACTAACCAATTAAATGCTTTCGACTTATTGTTGAACGGCAAAACTTACACATATGACTTGCCTGCATACACTAATGGCTACCAAGTGAAAACTGCTAGCACTTATAACCGTGCTGGTGACGGTGTTGCAAATGTATTCTCTACAAACGTAATCACTGAAGCAGTTGTAAACAACAACTCTTTGCGTATCACTGTTAACATGACTCAACCAACAGCTGTAGCAGCTGCTAAATTGCGTTCCATGCAACAAACTGGTCAAGTAGCAGGTGGTGAAGTAGCTGCATTGTTCGCTTACAATGAAAGCTATGATGGTGTAAAACAAGCTGCTCATTACGACGTATTCAACAACAGCGGCCGTTACATCATCGTTAAATCCGGTGCTGTAACTGTACCAAATGGTGCACAACACCCTTATGCAACTGCATTGTTCGCAGTAACTGAAGACACTGTAGCTGCTGTAACAGTATCTGGCAACAGTGCTGATGCTTACGACTTAGTAAAAGGCACTGCATACGCAATCGCTCAATCCGCTAAGGTTGGCAACGCACGTCGCTAATTCTAACTACTAATTCGTTACGAATTTAATTATACTTGTGAAAGCCATAAGCTTTCATGAAAAAAGACTATAAATCACTAAATCCCCTAATGAGGTAACTCATTAGGGGACTTTTTTATAATCTTATGAAGACTTCAAAATCGTAATCTTATGAAGACTTCAAAATCGTCTAAAAATCTTTAGGCCTTGTAAAAATCTATAATCTTGTAAAAATTTCTAGTGCTTTGTAAGCCATTAAGCGATAGCCTAGCTCATTGGGATGTACTTCTCCAGCAAAGACGATTTGTCCGATTTGATCTGCTTCAAACAAGGTCGTATAGAAGTCTATAACTTTAATATCATGAGCTGCTGCGTATGCTTTTAGCTGTTTATTAACCTCTCGTACGACGAGGTCTAAACCATCCATATCACTGTCAATTTGCGTTTCTAAACCAATAATAACCTGTCCCTTTGTGCTAGCTAATTCAATGGCTTTCACCAGAGTCTTGAACACATAGGCACTATCTCGACCTTGTAAGATATCGTTGGTACCACACATTAAGAAGATGTGGCGCGTTGGATCAGATACAGCCGTAACCGCCCAGTTTTCAATATTATAAATCATAGCTTGTACAGAGCAGCCATCCACCCCATAATTCGTAAAGTTTACGCCCTCAATGGATGCATCGCAGATTTCAACCCACCCACGACCATAAGGCACATCATAGCCACGCGTAATGCTGTCGCCAAAACAGATGATTTCCATATTCATCCCTCCTGTAACTATGCATTAATCATATAATAAAAGCATGTTATACACAATATACATATTATAGAATTTTATATGCACTCTTCATGGAATTACACCTACGACTATGGTATACTATTTCCACATAAGAGAGGTCAATGATGAGAAAACTATATCCATTTTTAGTAATTGCTCTGGCTAGTCTTCAAACAGCTAGTGCTATTTCACAATACGAATTAGAAAACAAACCTACCCAATTCCAAGTTGCTTATAATAGCCCTACTGAGACTGTGTATATCGACTTGAGCACCATCAATCTAGCACAAGCGGGACCAACGTATAATACATTACACGCTCGTACTATTAGTCTATATAAGCAACAAAACATTATTGCAGACTATATGACTAATTATACATACCATCGTGGTAAAACGTCTAAAGACATTTACCTCATGGACTGGCATGTGGCTCCTGCTAAATTCTACCAAGTAAATGGTGCCCCTATTGGAATGGCAGACAATCACCGCTCCGTTTTATCTACAGGTGCTCGCGTAGCTCCAAAAGGATCGGCCGTCGCTGAAATAGGTCAGTTTATCTTGCACAATGCGTTAGAAATGGAGCGAATCACATATACCTTTACAAACCCCTATGTGCCACCACGCCCATATAAACCGATGAGTACCCCTGCCCCTACTGCGGAGAAACCATTATTTGGGGTTCAACCTCCTGAAGGTGTATACAAACCACTGAACCAACTAGAATCGCCTTATGCGTATCATCAACCGCGCTTAGCACCATCTAAACTAGGTGTATATGGACCAGTTCCTCCACCACCGCCAACAGGACCACGTCCTGATTGGGCTCTTGATATACAAAATCAAGATTTACCAGATCCGAACACACCTATGAGTCAATGGGGCCCACAACCAGATTATAATGCGCCACCTAGACCATAAGGACGTATCCCTATTATAACTATATCCCTTAGGATATGAGTTTATACTACGATTACATTAGCTAGGTTTTTCATTACCTTGAAGCTTACCTAATAGAATACAAGACTACAAAAAAGGACCCATACGGGTCCTCTTTTGTTATAGTATTTATACTTTTATGTACCTATATATCCTAATTAGATGCTTTCACATTGTTAAGACGAATAAAGAACAATGCACATGCACCGATTACAGGCGCAATAGCGATGGACATCAAGGACATTTGGTAGCTGCCCGTCATAACGAGGACATTGCCCAAGAGAAGTGGCGCCAAGAGAGCACCAATTTGGTTGAACAAGTTTACGAAGCCCGCTGTGGTACCGCGCAAATGAGGTGCTGCGGATTGAACTACGAGAGCATTAGTCAAGGCACTGTGCATGAAAGCACCAATACCGAGGATTGGACCTGTAATGAAGAGCATATTCGGATTGGATGTGCTAGCGAATAAGATCAACGCCGGACCAAATAGGAACATAACAAGCGCCGCTAAATGGTTTTTCTTGATTGGTAAAATATCGGATAAGATACCGATGGTTGGTTTTGCAATAAGTGCTGCCGTACCGAACACACTCATAACTTGACCTGCGTAGATAGCAGTTATGCCTAATTGTTTAACCATGTACAAGTTTGCCCATTGCGTTACGCCCCAAGTTGTACCTGTTGCAAAGAAACCAGCGATGGCTAAACAACGAATATTGCGGTTTGAAAGGATGTGCTTTAAGTTCTCTTTCAAGGACGTTTGACCTACGCCGAGCTTAGCCGCCGCTTCGGAAGCCTCTGCTTCGCGTTGTGCCATGATTTCAGCACTTGGCTTACGTACCGTGAAGTAACATAATACAAGTACTGCCAACGGCAAGATAGCTGTAGCAAGGAATGCTGTTTGCCAACCGTAATGTGTGGCTACATAAGGTGCATAAAGGTTTACAGTCGTAATACCAAAGGAAGTACAGCTCATGAAGATACCTACAGCCGCACCACGTTGGTTAGGACCAAAGTGATCGCCGATAGCACTCAAACAAGAAGCTTGTACAGGACCAGACATAACGCCTAACAAGAAGCGCAAACCCCAAGCCATGTTATAGTCTGTAATAGTACTCATAAGAGCCGTTACAGCAGCCATACCAATTAAGCTAAACAAGATAGTTCGTCTATAACCAATTTTGTCGGCTAATATACCACCTGGCAATACTGTTAAGGCATAACCAAAGTAAAAGGCCGAAATATGCTGTGCCCCCATCTTTGCAGTAAAGTGCAAAGCCTCGTTGAGGATAGGCATAACAGAAGACCAAGATAAGCGCATTACAAAACTCAACAAGAACGTGAGCCATACGCTAAGGAGAATTAAAATCTGAGTTCGTGAGAAACTAAGTCGATTCATACGAGCTCCTTTCTACATAATAAAAACATATAAAGTAATCATACTATAAATAGAAAGAATTTTTCAAATACAAAGCATGACGGATAACATAAAAAAGAACCCTCTACCGATTAGATAAAGGGTTCTCTCTAGTATTATACAAGGCACGGGCTCCAATTGCCTTACCAAGTATATTAATAAATCAAAAGAAACGAGCAACAGGCAACAAATGGCCCAACTGGTCTTTAAAGATTTATATTATACGAATAATATAGCACAAGTACGAGATTAAAGCTATATATAAACCCTCTAGGCATAACCTAAAGGGCTTTCTAAGTCGTGGCGGAAATAGTAGCTATTTCGCATTAGTTGCTTTCTCCGTCTTCTTTGGTCCGGTTAAATCCTTTTTAGTTCTGTTTAAGTCGTTTGTACGAAGAATAATCCACCAGATAGATCTCGATTTATAAAAATATATCCGATATTCTCAGTTAGATAAAAAATTTCATTTACTTCTTTAGGTAGATCCATTCCTAAGATTTGACCTATG
>NZ_CAURHA010000038.1:0-20212 GCF_963524655.1 uncultured Veillonella sp. | reverse complement strand
ATCATTTGGCAAAACTTGGTTTCCAATCTTTCACAGAAGAGAAAATCAACGACCTATTCGCTAAATTCAAAGAATTGGCGGACCGCAAAAAACAAGTATACGACGATGACATCGTAGCTCTTGTAGTCGATAATATGCACCATAAAAAAGCATTCGAGCTTGTGGCTCAATACTACAAATTAGGTGAAAAAGGGTATGCTTATGCTGACGTTCGTCTCATGACACCAGAAGGTGAAAAAGCCGATGCTGCCGTAGGTGATGGTCCAGTAGACGCATCCCTTAAAGCGGTTGAACGTGTGGTTGGCTTGCCAATTAGCTTAAAAGACTACCAAATCCGTGCCATCACAGCCGGTAAAGATGCCCTTGGGGAAGCAACCCTTAAGGTAGAATACAACGGTCGCTTGTACCATGGTCGTGGTATCAGCACCGATATCGTTAAATCAAGTGTGAACGCATACATTAATGCAGTTAACTCAGTATTCCTAGCTATGGAGCTAGAACAACAGGAGGAAGAATAATATGGGTATGACCATTACTGAAAAGAATATGGCTCGCCACGCGGGTCTTGATGTTGTAAAACCGGGCCAAATCATCGAATGTCATTTGGACGCTGTTTTGATGAACGACATCACATTCCCACCAGCGCGTAAAGAGTTCTTAAAAATCGGCAAACCTGTATTTGACCGTCATAAAATCTATTTGGTGCCGGATCATTTCACACCAAATAAAGATATTCAATCTGCTACACAAGCGAAAGTCATGCGCGACTTCGTACGCGAACATGGCATTACAAACTACTTTGAAGTAGGTAGAATGGGTATTGAGCACGTTATTTTGCCAGAAAAAGGCCTTATCGGTCCTGGGGAAATGATGATCGGTGCTGACTCCCACACTTGTACATATGGTGCGGTAAATGCATTCTCCACAGGCGTAGGCTCCACTGATGCGGGCGTAGCTATGGCAGAAGGTAAAACTTGGTTCAAAGTGCCTGAAACAATTAAGGTTGAACTTATCGGCAAACCTAACAAATGGGTAACTGGTAAAGACGTAATCCTTGATTTAATCGGTAAAATCGGCGTAGACGGCGCTCGTTACATGGCCCTTGAATTCGCTGGTGAAGGCGTACAACACATGACTATGGCTGACCGTCTTACAATTTGTAACATGGCCATCGAAGCTGGTGGTAAATGTGGCGTATTCCCATATGATGAAATCACTGAAGCATACATTAAAGGCCGCGTAAATCGTCCTGTAGAACCAATTAATCCAGACCCTGATGCAGTATATGCTCAAACAATTACAATTGACTTGTCTAAATTGCAACCAGTTGTAGCATTCCCTCATTTGCCATCTAACACACATTACATCAACGAAATCGACAAGGATATTAAAATCGACCAAGTTATCATCGGTTCCTGTACAAATGGCCGTTACGAAGACTTGGTGGCAGCTGCGGAAATCTTCAAAGGTCGCAAGGTGGCTCCATTCGTTCGTTGTATCGTAATCCCTGGTTCCCAAGATGTATATGACCAAGCGTTGAAAGATGGTTTATTGGACATCTTCATTCAAGCTGACTGCGCTGTGTCCACGCCAACATGTGGTCCATGCCTTGGCGGTTACATGGGTATCATGGCTGAAGGGGAACGCACAGTTTCCACTACAAACCGTAACTTCCGTGGTCGTATGGGTCACGTTGATTCTGAAGTATATTTGGCAAGCCCTTACGTGGCGGCAGCAAGTGCTGTATTAGGCCGCATTGCAGGCCCTGAGGAGGTTTAATATGGATTTTGAAAGCAAAAAAATCTGGCGCTACGGCGACGATGTAGATACAGACGTAATCATTCCGGCTCGTTACTTGGCGATTGCTGATTGGAACGAATTGGCTGAACATGCGATGGAAGATATTGATACTACATTCGCTCCCAATGTGAAAGCTGGTGAAATCATGGTAGCTGGCAAAAACTTTGGTTGTGGTTCCTCCCGTGAACACGCACCAGGCGTTATCAAAGCAAAAGGCGTGCCTGTTATCGTAGCACATTCCTTTGCACGTATCTTCTTCCGCAATGCTATCAACATCGGTTTGCCAGTAGTGGAAATCGGCGAACAAGTCGATCGTATCGACGCTGGTGATGCAATCGGCGTAGACTTGTCTAAAGGTATCGTGTACAACTTGACTAAAAACGAACAATACCAAGGGACTGAGTTGCCACAATTCATTCAAGATATTGCGGCAGCTGGTGGTCTTGTGAACTTTGCGAAAAACCGTAAATAATACTACGTGGCCGATCCTCGGTGATGCGCCGCCGCTCCACTAGCTTAACGGTCTGCGGCATAGCCTTGACCTGCTAAAGTCGCGTTAGCGCATGCACCTCGGATCTACGTATTTTATTATTCGGTTTTGCTCAAAACTTAAAAAACCTAGCAGCTATCAAAATCTTGAATGAATTTGTGGCGGAAGGAAATTACATATATTGGAGAGGTATTATGAGCGAAAAGAATATCGTATTGATTCCTGGTGATGGTATCGGTACTGAGATTATTGCTGCAGCGAAGGCTGTGTGTGATGTGGCTTTTGAGAAAGCTAATGTAAGGGTTAATTGGATTGATAAAAAAGCGGGCGGTGCGTCTATTGATGCATACGGCGTGCCTTTGACTGAGGATACAATCGAGGCTTGTAAAGCTGCTGATGCTGTATTGCTTGGTGCTGTAGGCGGTCCTAAATGGGATAATGTAGATCCTGCTATCCGTCCTGAGAAAGCAATCCTCGGTCTTCGTAAGGAGCTTGGTTTGTTCTGTAACTTGCGTCCTGTAAAAATCTATCCATCTTTGCAAGAGTATTCTCCTCTTAAAAAGGAATTGGTACAAGATGTAGATTTCGTTATCGTTCGTGAGTTGACTGGCGGTATTTACTTCGGTGAACGCGAAGAGGCACAAGGCGAAGGCGCTAACGAGTTTGCTTGGGATAAAGAAACATACAGCCGTTACGAAGTAGAGCGCATCATGGACATTGCTATGGAAACAGCTCGCAAACGTAACAAAAAGGTTGTATCCGTAGATAAAGCAAATGTATTGGCTTCTTCTCGTTTGTGGCGTAAAATCGCTCAAGAGAAAGCTTCAGCTAATCCAGATATCGCAACAGATTACTTCTACGTAGATAACACAGCGATGCAACTTGTTGTAAATCCTGCACAGTTTGACGTTATCGTTACAACAAACTTGTTCGGCGATATCTTGTCTGACGAAGGCGCTGTTATTTCTGGTTCTATCGGGCTGTTACCATCTGCATCCATGGGTACTGGCACAGCATTGTACGAGCCAATCCACGGTTCTGCACCAGACATTATGGGCCAAAACTTGGCGAACCCATTGGGTACAATCTTGTCCGCAGCTATGATGTGCCGTCACTCCCTTGATTTGCCTCAAGTGGCTGACGCTATTGAAAAAGCTGTTGAACAAGTACTCGTTGATGGTTACCGCACAGGCGATATCTACCGTGAAGGGTTAAAACGCGTAGGTACCACAGAAATGGCGCAAGCTGTTATTGAACGTCTATAATCGTAGGGAACAAGGTTTTGAAAGCTCATCAAGTGAGCTAAACCATTTCAAAATCAAATCATATGCTTTATAATATAGAAATATTGTATATATATGCTATTATATGAGAGAGGGCTAGTCCCTCTCTTTTTTGCGGGAGGTGTTATGTTATCTTATTTTTTACTTGCCTTAGCTATAGGGCTTGAGCTATTTGCTACGACCATGTTGAAAGCCTCTGATGGTTTTACACGGCCGTTACAGACCATTGCTTGTGTGCTTGGCTATGTAGGATCTTTCTATACCTTGACGCATGTACTGAAATATATTCCACTCAGTGTTACCTATGCTACCTGGTCTGGCGTAGGCCTCGTGGTGACAGCACTCATTTCAGTCTTTATCTTTAGTGAGGGCTATAATATGTACACTATTTTGGGGATAGGTCTTATTGTGGTTGGTGTTGTTATCCTTAACTTGTGGGGGAACGTAGGTCACTAGTCTATAAGACTGTTAATGTAGCCATTAATTAGATTGGTCTTATATTATAATTACTATAATCATATTGTTAGATGAAAGAAGAGCTAATAAGGAGGGCTTTATGAATTCTTCCATGTATCGAAATTTAACCATTACTGCGTTATTGATGGCATTAGCCATTATGATTCCTATTATTATGCCGTTGAAAGTTGTCATACCGCCGGCATCGTATACACTAGCGAGTCACGTGCCTATATTCCTGGCGATGTTCTTGTCCCGTAAGATGACGGCTTGTGTCGTAATAGGTTCTACGTTAGGTTTCTTTGTGGCAGGGTTCCCTATTGTTATCGTTATGCGCGCTGCTTCGCATATTATCTTTGCTTTGATGGGGGCTTATTATATAAAACATCACCCAGGTGTATTAACAGGGGCCTTATCTTTTGGTGTATTTAACCTTGTTTGTGCTATTATTCACGCCATTGGAGAAGTACTAGCCTGCCTCTTGTTCTACACAACAACTACGATGCCTAATATTGATCTTATCTACGTTGTGTTCGTTCTTGTTGGTGCTGGTACTATTGTTCATAGTTTAGTTGATGGATATATTGCACTATATATCTATAAAGCTATTCCAGGATTGTCTCAACCAGATAATAAATAATCTGGCGTTATTCTGAATTATCTAGCAGAGTCATAAATAATCCGCCATCAAACTGCATATAGTCGTAACCACTCATGGCGTATCAATATATACTAATGTATAGTATTTGAATACCTATGAGTGGTTTTTTATATTAATTCTTAAATCTGTACCTGCAGATACGGACTATTTCTTCTGAATTCGATATAATAAAACTATAGTTAATGACCGATTCGTGTTATCTCATTTGATGTAACATTTGGGCCATAGATTTGGTTGTACTGGTGAAAGTTCCACATATTCCTTGATTCTAAAATATATTAGGGATGAGGTAAGTACCTATACTTTCACAGAAAACGGAGGTTATTATGAGAAAGCACATTAAAAATAACGTATCTTGGGTGGGAAAAATCGACTGGGAATTGAATGAGTTCCATGGTTCTGATTACAGCATTAACAATGGTTCCAGCCAAAATGCGTACTTGATTGAAGAGGAGAAAACAGTCCTCATCGATACGGTGTGGAAACCTCATTCCTCAGAGTTTATCGATAATTTGGAAGCTGAAATCGATTTAAATAAGATTGATTTCATCGTATGTAACCACGGCGAAGTGGATCACAGCGGTTCCTTGCCTGCATTGATGGAAAAAATTCCTAATACTCCAATTTACTGTACGGAAAATGCAGTTAAGTCCTTGGTGGGACAATATCATCATCCGGAATGGAATTTTAAAGTTGTTAAAACAGGTGATTCCGTAGATATCGGCAATGGTAAATCCTTGGTATTCGTAGAAATGCGCATGCTTCATTGGCCTGATTCCATGGCAACCTATATGACTGGCGACAATATTTTGTTCTCTAACGATGCGTTCGGTCAACATTACGCGGTAGAAGAATTGTGGGCAGATAAGGCTGATCAATGTCGTCTATGGGCAGAGGCGATGAAATATTACGCTAATATTTTGAATCCTTTCTCTCCATTAGTAAAAGCTAAAATTGAAGAAATTCAAAAGCTCAACTTGCCAATTGATATTATTGCTACCAGCCACGGTGCTATTTGGCGTGAAAACCCAATGCAAATTGTCGAAAAATACTACGAATGGTCTCAAGCGTACCAAGAAGACCAAATTACAGTGGTGTACGATACAATGTGGGATGGCACAAAAAAAATAGCTCATAAGATTGCAGAAGAAATTTCTAAGCAAGCTCCAGATACGCGTGTTAAGATCTACAACATTAGTAAGACGAATAAAAATGACATCATGACAGAAGTATTTAAGTCTAAAGCGATTGCCGTAGGCTCTCCAACAACAGGCAATAGCGTACTGTCTAGTGTAGCTGGTTGGCTCGACTTCTTACGTGAGTTGAAGTTTAAAAACAAAAAGGCCGCTGTATTTGGTACATACGGTTGGTCTGGTGAATCTACGAAAGTCCTTCGTGAAGAATTAACTAAATATGGCTTTGCTGTAGTAGAACCAGAAATTAAATGTAACTGGAATCCGGACACTTCTGATCTCAATAAAGCAGAAGAACTAGTAAGTGCATTATTAGCATAATTTAATATAAAAAATAAAGTAAGCCTCTTATTTTCTTTAGAAAAGCTAGGAGGCTTGCTTTTATTTTGTCTGTGTATATATAAAACATTGGATATTAAACGGAGAAATTGTAAACTTTATTCCTTTAACGCTTTAATTGTAACATGTATGTATATATATTGATATGTATAGATGTATATTGACCGATTGTTAAATATAAAATAAGTATAAAATGAAATAATGAAGATTAAATATGCATAAAAGTTACTTTCACGAGTAGTTCATGAATGCAGAGTGAATAAGGATTGTGAGACTTTACATTATATTCTAAATACTTATAGAATGATTAATTATTTATAAGTTAGACGATTTATTAGGTGAAAAATACTCGGGATGTTGTGATTTTTTTCACTCATCATAAAAAATGATGAATATATTAACTCAACACAAAAGGCTAGTAATCAAGCTATTTTTGGGGTATATGAAGACTTATTAATGAAGTTTATATGGTAAAAAGGCTTGTGTATATCGTAAAACTTTGATATGCTATGCGGGTAATCAACAATATAAATTTTTCTTAAACTGAGATGGATATATTTCTTGAGAGTATAGATAAGAAATAATTCCTTATCAGCCCGAGGAGAGAGGCGGAACACTAGAGAGGTTGAAAAATTGTATTGTATTGTATTTGGTTAAGTTTTTAATTTAGTGAGGGTGTAAGATGAGAGAAATGAAACATTCCAAAAAATTAGCGTTTGCTGTATTAGCTGCAGTGGCAGCAGTAGGTTCTGTAGTGGCTCCTGTAAGTGCAGCTCCTATGACTACTGCTGACGGTTTCATCTTGGCGGCTGGTAATGCAACTGCATCTCCTGCTCCAAGTAATACTGTATCTTATGGTGTTGTTGCTAATGGTACTGCTACTAGCATTGCTGTAGGCCAAGGTAACTCTATTACAAGTGCTAATGGTTCTAGCAGTGCATACGGTAATCAAAACACTGTTAATGGTAACCAAGCTAATGCGTTTGGTGATGGCAACAATGTAACAGGTGCATTTGCACAAGCTTTCGGTGATAGTAACGTAGTTAACGGTACAAATGCTATTGGCTATGGTTACAATAATACTGTAGCTGGTACCACTACAAACTATCGCGATCGTACTTTTGATAATGAGCCTGATGCTGATACACTTTTAACAGGTTCTTGGGATAGCAACTCTGTAGCTATTGGTTCTAAAAATACTGCATTAGGTAGTGCTGCATTGGCTGTAGGTAATGAAGCTCAAGCAAAAATGAGCGAATCCATTGCTATTGGTCATGGTGCTGAAGCTGATAAAACTTGGGGTATTGCAGTTGGTACTCGTGCAACTGCTTCTGATGTACGCTCCTTAGCATTTGGTCATGAAGCTAAATCTACTGGTTATAAAGCCAATGCTATCGGTGCTGATGCACAAGCTAATGGTAATCATGCTAATGCTATCGGTTCCTCTGCATATGCAAATGGCGATCATGCTCAAGCATTTGGTGCTGGTGCTCATGCTGATGGTGTACGTACTAATGTATTTGGTTCTGATGCTTCTGCAGGCGCAGATTATAGCATTGCAATCGGTAATAAAGCTAATGCATCCACTGCAAACTCTATTGCGTTAGGTGCTAATGCAACTACTCGTTCTGCTACAAATGTAACTAGTGCAACTTTAGCAGGTCATACATATGGTGGCTTTGCTGGTACTAGCCCTGTAGGCTCTGTATCCGTTGGTAAAGCTGGTGAAGAACGTCAACTTCACAACGTTGCAGCAGGT
Source organism: uncultured Veillonella sp. (assembly GCF_963524655.1). GTDB lineage: Bacteria > Bacillota > Negativicutes > Veillonellales > Veillonellaceae > Veillonella. Next base: position 12,231 of record NZ_CAURHA010000038.1, on the reverse strand, counting down.
GAAATCTCCGCTACTTCTACAGATGCTGTAAATGGTAGCCAATTGTACTCCGTAGCAAACGACTTACAAACTCAAATTAACAACTCTACACCTGGTCAAATCAATAATAATATCACTAATTTAAATAATCGTGTAGGCGACGTTGAAAAACGCGTTAACAAAGTAGGTGCAGGTTCCGCTGCATTGGCAGCATTGCATCCATTGGACTTCAACCCAGATGACAAATGGACAATCGCTGCTGGTTATGGTCACTACCACAATGCAAACTCCGCTGCATTAGGCGCGTTCTATCGTCCTAACGAAGACACTATGTTCTCCGTTGGTGGTACTGTAGGTACTGGCGAAACTCAATTGAACGCAGGCGTATCCCTTCGTCTTGGTAAACGTTCCCCTGAGTCCCGTTCCCGCGTGGCTATGGGCCGTGAAATTGCTGAATTGAACGCACGTCTTCAAGATATGGAAAACAAATATAACAACTTGTTACAAATCTTGAACCCACTTGCTATCGATCCTAGCAAAACTGCTGAATTCCCAGACGTTCCTCAAAACCATTGGGCTTACCAATACATTAGCCAATTGGCTGGTAATGGTATCCTTGTTGGTTACCCTGATGGCACATTCAAAGGCGATGCAAAAATGACTCGCTACGAATTCGCAACTATGTTGTACCGTGCACTTCAAAATGGTGCTCCTATCGACGAAAACATGAAACGTGCGATGAATGAATTCGGTCCTGAATTACAAAACATTCGTCTTAACCACTTCCGCATTGATCGTATCTCTGGTGGTGACAACGATCGTCACAAAACTGAACGTGTTCGCGTTAACAACGAACCTGAAAACCAACGTGACGTATACGGTTCCCGTATTTACAAATAATACGACAACTTCTCCTCGAGCTTGTGAAAGCTCAAAAACAGGATGTATCTTCGTGATACATCCTGTTTTTTGTGCCCAAATAGTAGAAGCTGCTAATAATAGAGAAAGTACTAATGATATATAAGTATGGAGTATTTTATCTTTATACACTTGATGTAAATTGCAATCTAACACGTTGAAATATGAGTATTACTATATTTCATAGTGCAATTCTGTATTAGGTATTAAAATTTTATATAATATTTATGTAAAACTATTGCAAGTTAATACGTATAGGTGTATAATTACGTTCATAAATTAAATAAATATACATAGTTTGTGAATAAAAATATAGAATGAGGGGAAAGACCATGAAAGAATTCAGACAACTAACAGTAGCAGATACAGCAGAATATCATAAGGTATTAATCGATGGCTATGCAGCGATTAAAGACTATCCGATCACCTTTGATGCCATTGATTTCACAGAGGAAGAATCCAAGGAGTGGATTGAAAATTATCCTGTGTATGGGTTATATATCGATGGACAATTAGTCAGCTCCATTACGTTTTACATGCCTTGGGTGAAATATTCAACACCGGATAAATATCCACATATTGCACACTTTGTAACGGCGCCAGCTTTCAAAGGAAAGGGCTATGCTCGGGAAACCTTGGGCTATGCAGAAGCGCTTTTAAAAGAACAATTCAAAACGAATGCAGTGACCTTGGGAACCGCGAAGGAACATCCGTGGTTGCCTAAGATGTATGAATCCTTTGGTTTTAAAGCGTATGATAAGGTTCATTTTAGAGGAAAACAACATACTACCATTTTGTTCAAGAAAGAGTTGGGTTAAATAAGTAAATCGCCTTGTAATACACTTTTAGTAGTTTTTGGTTTGTAGCAATCTACTAAAATACATTACAAGGTTTTTTATTGTGTGATATTATTACTATTTGATATATAATATATTCATATATAATATACTCATATATAATATACATAATATATATACTGTGCCTTTGCAGTTATATACGATTATGGGTAGTTTGTGGAAAGGATGTGTCCTTATGATTATTTTATCGGGCATTTTAGTGATGGTCATTGGTTTGATGCTACGCTTTAATGCATTGTTAGTAGTTATTGCCGCAGGCTTTGTGACGGGGCTTTCAGCAGGGCTTAGCATTAACGAAATCGTCGGTGCTATTGGAGAGGCTTTCGTAAAAAATCGTTACATGTCACTATTTGCCTTGGTACTTCCTGTAATTGGTATTATGGAACGCCACGGTTTACGTGAACGGGCAGAAATATTGATCGGTAAGATTCAAGCCGCAACAGCTGGTCGTATTTTTATGATTTATCTATTTGTGCGACAAGTAACAGTATCTCTGGGTATTAGTATGTCTGGTCTTGTAGCTATGGTTCGTCCTTTGATTTCTCCTATGAGTGAAGCTGCGGTAGCGCAAGGTCGCCCTATATCTCAACGGACACTCGATAAGATTCGTGGTGTAGCGGCATCTACAGATAATATTGGTAACTTTTTTGGTCAAAATTTGTTCCTTGCAGCGGGTGGTCTTTTATTGATTAAAGGTGTTATGGAGCAACTGGGCTATAATGTTGAGCTTACCGATATGGTGCTATATGGAATTCCTACAGCAATATGTGCCTATATAGTGAGTGTTATTCGATTCTTTATTTTTGATAAAACAATTCAAGCTAGTGTGGCTCAAGACGAGGCGGATATGAAAGCTGGCAAACTTGTGCCAAACGAGCTTAATATTCTTGTCACTCCAGAAGAATTAGCGAAAGGGGGCAAATAATATGTTGGAATTAGTATATAAAATGCAGCCCTTAGACTTTGTATATCTTTTAGTAGGGATTATCTTAGTTATTTTTTCTATACAATCTTTTGTCGATAAGGACCATAATCATCGTATTGGTACTGGTCTGTTTTGGCTATTATATGGTATTTCCTTCATCTTTGGCTCTTATATGTCTAAAGAAATCAATGGCTGGCTCGTAATTGCTATGGCGGCAATTGTGTTATTTAAACAACTTGGCAAAGGTAATTATTTTGAATCTGCCATAGATTTCAAAAAAATGGAAGCCTTACGTATTGGTAATGTGATCTTTATTCCAGCGTTGCTCGTTGGTATTATTACGTTCATCATCGGGTTCTTTACGAAACTGGGTGCCCTCGTAGGCCTTGCCATTGCTTCTGTTATTGCCCTATGCGTGGCGTTATATATTACGAAAGCTAAGGTGGGTCAAAGTTTCCATGAAGGTCGTCGTCTTCTCGATGCCATCGGTTGGACTGCTATCTTGTCTCAATTATTAGCAGCTCTTGGGTATCTATTTAACCTTGCAGGGGTAGGCAAATTGATCTCAAGTATGGTAGCTAGCATAGTTCCTGCAGATAATGTATTCCTCATCGTTGTAGCGTACTGTATTGGAATGGCTTTCTTCACAATGATTATGGGGAATGCCTTTGCAGCCTTTGCTATGATTACTAGTGCTATAGGTGTTCCGATGCTTGTTGCAGGTCATGGTGCTAATCCAGCGGTGATTGGCCCTATTGCAATGCTTGCTGGTTATTGTGGTACCTTGATGACGCCAATGGCAGCAAATTTCAATATCGTTCCTGTGGCGCTTCTTGAAATGAAGGATACCTACGGTGTTATTAAGGCTCAAATTCCTGTAGCTATCGTAATGCTTACATTGAATATTCTGTTAATGTACTATTTCCTTTAATTTAATTTATATACAACGTCTTTGAAGACTATTATGAGGTACTATGATGAAAACGATTTTGATTACCGGATTTGATCCTTTCGGTGGTGAAAGTATCAATCCTGCATGGGAAGCGGTTAAAACGATGGATGGTTACACAGATGGGGACTACAAAGTAGTGACTCAAATGGTGCCAACTGTGCGTTATACATCTGTAAAAACGGCGGTAGAAGCAGCTGACAAATGCAATCCTGATTTTATCCTTTGTGTAGGTCAAGCTGGCGGTCGCCCAGATATTACGATTGAACGGGTAGCCATAAACTGCGATGATTTCCGCATTCCAGACAATGGCGGTAACCAACCAACAGATGAGCCTGTTGTGGCTGATGGCCCAAGTGCTTACTTTGCTACATTACCTATTAAGGATATGGTCAATGCATTGCACCAAGCAGGTATTCCTGCGCGAGTGTCGAATACAGCAGGTACCTTCGTATGTAATCATATTATGTACGGCGTATCTCACTATGCAGCGCAAAAGGGCGGTATCAAGGTGGGCTTCATGCACATTCCGTACTTGCCATCCCAAGTGGTGAACAAACCAGATCAACCGAGCATGGCCGTTGAGACCGTACGCGCTACATTAGAAACTATCGTTCACGTATTAGCTCATGGTGAAAGCTACGAAGCACAAAATATTACATATACAACACCGCATGAATAACAAATAGGAAAGAGGCACAATATAGGATTGTGCCTCTTTTGGTATCTTTATAACCTATTAAGCTTCTTGTATCTTTATAATTTACTAAGACGCTTGTATATATTTGTAAATAACTATAACTTATCTGTGTAGTGTAAGGTAGGGATATATCTAAGTTGAGATATATCCCTATTTTTTATGGCTTAATCTATAAAATTTAAATGCCTACTATTGACATAGGTATTTAATTAATATATTATAGTCACATAAACATATTAAGTTAGTAGGAATAAGTGAGGGATATCACAAAAGCTTTTACCATAAGATGTATGACAAGGCTAATGGAGATGACCTCCATAAGGAGAATAGAATGAGTGAACACGTAGATGTAAGCAACATCAAGGATCCTAGTATCGCGGCAGCTCGAAAAGAGGTTGAGTTCCAACGTGCTATGAACCCTTGTCCAATCGATTTTTCTGAGTTTCAATCTAGTAACCCTCGTTCTCAAGGGGAACAAAAGGAGTATGAAGGTAAAGATGCTTCGAATTTTAACCGTCGTCAAAAATATTCTGATAGCGAAGAACCTCAATTCACAACACCTTTTGGCAGTGAACCAGGGCTTTTACCTGTAGAAAAAGACCGTTACCGTCTTGTATGGTCTAAGCATTGTCCTTGGGCTCACCGCATTGCGATTGCTATCGATTTGCTTGGCTTAGATAAAGTAATCTCCAAGGGCACGGTTGACCCATTGCGTCCAGCAGGCGTTATTGCAGACTGGTTTTTTACCCTTGATAAAGATGAAAAAGATCCGGTACTCGGCATTCACTCCTTAGGTGAAGCGTACCGCAAAGGGGATCCTAACTACGACGCACGTTCCACAGTGCCAGCTATCGTAGATGTTACAACTGGTGCAGTAGTAAACAATGACTACCATGCGTTAACTACAGAATTAGCATTGGGCTTCAAAGATTTCATTTCCCCTGATGCTCCAGATATTTACCCAGAAGAATTGCGTGCCGATATCGATGCATTGAACGTTATCATCTACGCTGACTTCAACTTGGCTGTAAACTTGGCAGCTCTCGTAACAAACCAAAAAGATTATGAATACTACTATGACCGTATCTTTGCTCGCTTAGACTGGCTCGAAGAACGCCTTAGCAAGCAACGTTACTTGATGGGCGACACTATTACAGACCCAGATATTCGTATCTTCCCAACATTGGCTCGCTTTGACCTCGTGTTCTACCAAAAATACTTGGTTAACAAAAAACGCCTCGTAGACTATCCAAACCTTTGGAACTACGCGAAGGATTTGTACTCCAATCCAGCATTCGGTGGCACAACAGACTTCGACTCCATGCGTAAACGTTTCTACTATGTAGACCATACGCCATTTGAAGATCTACCACGTCTTGTTCCAAAAGGTCCAGACGACTCCATTTGGTTAGAACCAAATGACCGTGCTGAAAAATTTGGTAAATAGTAGATTTAATTTTAAATAACTGAAAGGGAACCCATGGATTTAGTCACAAAGACGATTGTGAACTACATAGAACAAACGGATGTGACGAATCGTGAGGATCTCCTATCAGTGGCTCGCATTGCCTTTCTAGATTATCTGGCGTCCTTAGCTCAGGCTGAGACGGAACAAGCCGTTCAAGACTTGGCTCGGTTTATCGGGGCTAATGGAGAAAATGTATCTAGAGTTGATAAAGCGTTGTATTATGGTTTTGCCTCCCATTATCTTGATTTTGATGATGCGCAGGCGAATCTGGCGGGTCACTTCAGTACTGTTTTATACTCTGCTTTATTGGCAGTGTTGGAGCCCACTGATACATGGCATGATTTTCTTCGTGCCTATATCATCGGGGCCGAGCTTGAGGGGATTATAGGTTCTCTCATCAATCCTGCCCATCGGACCCAAGGATGGCATTCTACGGGGACCGTTGGTGTGATTGGGGCGGCGGCCGCTATAGGCGCTTTGCGAGGCCTTCATGGTGAAAGCTTAGCTCAGCTCCTGTCTTTGGCTGCGACTCAATCGGCGGGCATGTTCTTTCAAAGTGGTACAGATGGTAAGCCGCTCCATGCGGGACTAGCAGCACGCAATGGCGTATGGGCTTACGAACTGTTACAACATACATCACTTCAAACAAGTATCAAACCATTTGACCCTGAACGGGGTTGGTTTAAAACCATCGGTAATATTACTGTTACATCAAATGACATCGCTAGTCGTTGGCTAGCGCCAGGGCAACTCATTGATCCTGGTTTATGGATGAAAGTCCACCCGTATTGCTCGGCAGCCATTTGTGGCGCTGAAGCAGCTGAAGAGGTGGTACATAGGATATATACATCTTTTCCAAATGTATCTAGTTATTGCAAAGATTTACTAGATATAACGGAGCAAGATACACAGATATTATGTACTTCACCTACTTCATCCTTATGGGAAGATATAGATAGCGTAACTGTTCACTTCCCACCTGGCGCTGATGCGGCATTGCGCTATACATCGCCAACAACAGGTCGAGAAGGGCAGTTTTCCATAGAGTATGTCGTGTACCAAGTCCTTGCGTATGGGGCGGTACAGGATGAGTTATTCAAGATAGATACCATAGACCAATCAGTACGGGACTATATGTCGCGTATAGAGCGTGTTTATGATCTGCCGAAGGTATCCCAAACGGAGCGGATTACGAAAGTAACCGTTACCTTGAAGAATGGTGATACTTTCACAGAAACGGTGAACAATCCGAAAGGATCGCCGAATAATCCTCTTACATTAGAGGATATACGCATTAAGCTTGGTCTTATGTTGAAGGCTGACCAAATAGATAGAATGATTGAGGCTTTCACTCATACCAATGAGGTAGAGCCATTCCTGCAAACATTGCGAAAAGAAGGAGTTTTACATGTTTAATACAAAGAAATTGACGAAATTATTCGCCATCGGCGCATTGGCACTAGGCGTGCTCGTTGTTGCTGGTTGCGGCGATGACACATCCAAGGAAGCGAAAGTAAATCCAGATGCTAAAGTAATTAACGTAGCTACACGTGGTACAGTTCGCCCGTATTCCTACACAGATGATAACGGCAACCTTACAGGTTTTGACGTAGAATTGTTGAAAGAAATTGAACGTCGTAATCCAGACCTTCACTTCAACTTCAAACCGATGGCCGTTGATGCTGCCTTCGTAGCAATGGATGCAGGCCAAGTAGATATGATCGCTAACCAAATGCGTCGTAACCCAACTCGTGAAGCAAAATACTACTACACAAATGAGCCTAACAACTACTCTACACGTAAATTGGTAGTTAAAAACGACCGCAACGATATCTCTAAACTAGATGATTTGAAAGGCAAAAAAATCGCTGTTACTACATCTTCTGAGTTCAACGAATTAGTAAAACAATTCAACGAAACAGCAAATCCACCAATCGACGTTATCTATACAGATAAAGCGGGTGCTGAAACATTGAACCTCGTTGCTACAGGCCGTGCCGATGCAGCAGGTGAGTACGAATACGTTATTAACTCTGCTATTAAAGACCGTGGCTTGCCACTCAAAGCGGTAGGCGATGTATTAGCAGTAGTACCAACTTACTTCTTGTCTAAACGTACAGATGACATGAAACAAGTAAACGAAAAAATCGATAAAACTATGAAAGAAATGCGTGCTGACGGTACGTTGAAAAAACTTTCTGAACAATATCTTGGTGGGGATTACACATTCGATCCAACACAAAAATAACGAATAGGCCGCCTTGGCGGCCTTATTCTATTATGTCTAGAAGCGAGGTGCTATTGTGGGCAAGTATTTTGATGTGTCTTACATGATTCAAGCGTTTCCACAGCTCTTGAATTATGTGCACGTAACGGTGCTTATCACTGTTATTTCTGCCATCTTAGGTGTTATTTTAGGCTCTATTATAGCCATCATTCGCCTCAAGAAGGTTCCAGTATTAAACCAATTATTTATCGTATTTATTTCCTTTATGCGCGGTACGCCATTCTTGGTACAGCTGTTCCTCATTTACTTTGGGGTGCCAGAAATCATGTCCCACATGGGGCTTAACATAAAAAATGTACCAGGCCTCGTATTCGTGTACGCCGTGTTTACTTTACATATTGCAGCTTATAGCGCTGAAATTATGCGCTCTAGTATCGATGCGGTGGCTCCTGGTGAAAAGGAAGCTGCTAAAAGCCTTGGTATGACGGAGTTCCAAAGCTATATGCGCATCATCTTGCCGCAGGCTTTCACCATGAGCATTCCACCGTTGACGAACCTCGTTATCGGCATGTTGAAAGGGACGGCGCTCATCTTTAATGTCGGCGTTGTGGATATGATGCGTAAGGCGGACCTCATGGGCGGCAATAGCCAGCGCTACCTTGAGTTATTCGTCGACGCAGCCATCATTTATGGCATTCTAATTATCATCGTGTCCCTCTTGGGCCGATTGCTTGAAAAACGTTTTACCGTTGCGGGCAAGGAAACGCAACGCATTTTGATCAGTGAGGAGTAGGGGCGTATGGGACATATAATTGATTCAACCTATATTTATGGCACCTTCTTTGCTGTCATTCCTTATGTGAAAGTTACCCTCATGATTACCTTCCTCAGCGTTGGTTTGGGTACAATCCTAGGATTATTGAGTTGCGTGCTACAACAAAACAAAGTACCTGTGCTCAGTCAACTCAGCTACTTGTACGTATTATTGTGCCGTAGTATTCCGAACATGGTTCTCTTATACCTCGTGTACTATGGTTTACCAATTTTATTCCTCGCCGTAGAGGATCAAACGGGTGTGCATGTTCCTTTTGAAAAGGTGCCTGCTACCTTCGTAGCCGTTGTAGGCTTAACACTACACACAGGGGCGTATTTGAGCGAAATCTTCCGAGCTGCTTTACAATCTGTACCGAAAGGTCAAATGGAAGCGGCTCAGGCCATCGGTATGACATGGTTCCAAGCATTCCGTCGTATCGTATTGCCACAAGCTACAGTCTTTGCGTTGCCACTATTTACGAATCAGTTTCTTAACACTATGAAGAGTACGAGCATCGTATTTGTCATCACTGTTATTGAACTATTTGGCGCTGCAAAGTTATATACAGAGGAAAATTCACAGTATTTTGAGGCCTACATCGTGGTGGCCGGTCTATTCTGGGTGATGGGGATTGTCTTTGAATTTATCTTCCATCGTTTGGAAATCTATGCAAGCAAGTATAAACGAGGTAATGCATTATGATAGATATTAAACAAGTTCACAAATCCTTCGGGAACCGTGAAATTTTAAAGGGCATCGACCTACATGTGCCAACGGGATCTGTAACGGTTATCCTTGGCCCATCTGGTAGTGGTAAGACGACGTTCCTTAGAACGCTTAACTTCCTTGAAAAGGCCGATGCAGGGACAATGCAGTTAAATGATATTTCTGTAGATTTACATAAAGCGTCTAACAAGGAAATCTTAAACGTCCGCCGTAACACATCCATGGTATTCCAGTCTTATAACTTGTTCTCCAATAAAACAGTTATTGAAAACATCATGGAAGGCCTTGTAACGGTTAAGAAGATGAAAAAATCTCAAGCCCGTGAAATCGCGCAACGCTTCCTTAAGGAAGTAGGCATGGAAGGCTATGATGATTACTATCCAGTACAACTTTCCGGTGGTCAACAACAACGTATTGGTATCGCTCGTGCCCTTGCGATGGACCCAGAGGTTATCCTCTTTGACGAACCTACATCAGCCCTCGATCCAGAGCTCGTAGGCGAAGTATTAGCCGTTATTCGTAAGATTGCAAAAGAGTTAAAGGTAACGATGATTATTGTTACTCACGAAATTGGCTTTGCCAAAGAAGTGGCTGACCAAGTCGTATTCATGGAAGGCGGCGTTATCGTAGAACAAGGGGACCCTAAGGTTGTCCTTGAACATCCGGAAGAAGAACGGACACGAAAATTCTTGAGCCGTTACCTTACACTAGATAGCGAACAACCTCTAGATAGTGCAGCTTTATAAATAGTACTGCTCCATAAATAATACGAAGCTATAACAATGTGTGCTATCCTAGTAATATAGACATTAATAGCGTCCTAATATCTTTAAAATTAGGTCGCTTTAAACGAGGTACATATGAAAGAATTTAGACAATTAACCGTAGATGATGCGGCTGAGTATCATGAGGTGTTGATTGCGGGCTATGCAGAGAATAAGAATTACCCTATATCCTTCGATGCCATCAACTTTAGCCCCGAAGAGTCTCGGGCGTGGATCTTAAAATATCCAGTATTTGGTCTATACGTAGATGGCTCCTTGGTATGTTCTATTTCATTCCGCATGCCTTGGATACCAAAGGCTACACCAGATGTATATCCGCACATTGCACACTTTGTGACAGCCCCTGAACATAAGGGGAAGGGCTATGCTCGTGAAGTTCTCGCCGAAGCAGAAGAGCTATTGCGCAATGTATTTAAAACACCAGCCGTAACACTAGGCACTGCCGCAGAACACCCATGGCTTGCTAAAATGTATGAAGGCTTTGGCTTTAAAGAATATAAACGAACACAGTTGCCTGGTAAGGTACATACGACCATATTCTTTAAGAAAACACTATAAAGACAAGAAAAATAGTATTAATTTGATATTATAACTAAAAAGAGTCGCATCTAATTGGTGCGGCTCTTTGTTATTCTATAAGATGTTACTACTACAGTATTAATTTCAAGAGTACTTTGGACCTTTTCATATATGGTTATCATGTTCTCTAATTTTGATATAGGTTAATATCTATAAGTCAGACTGCCTAGTGGATAGATACTAAAAAAATGAATATTTATTTGCTATAATTATGCTATATTAATGGATAAAAAGGAGATGCATAAATATATGGGTTTTCCTAAAGAAATAAAAAGAATCAGACAACGTTCATTTTTGACACAGCAGGAATTTGCCAAGGTAATAGGAGTGGCTTTTTCTACTGTAAATCGTTGGGAATCTGGACGTGCAAAGCCAAACCTAAAAGCAATGAAAAGTATTAATATATATTGCTTAGATAATAACATCCCATATGACGTACTAGAAGAGTCTTGGCTCGACTATCAAATAGAAAAATAAAGGAGCACTATTGTTATGACAGATAAAGAATTAAAACAGTTAAAAGATACGCTATGGCACTCTGCTGATGTGCTTCGAGCTAGTGCTCATTTAGCTGCGAATAAATATGGTCAGCCTATTCTTGGGCTTATCTTCCTTAGATATGCAGATATTTTATATAAACAATATAAGGATGAAATTGAAGCTGAATATAATCGACTTAAAGGTAGTCGTATGGAAAAATCCATGAAGGAAATTTCTTTAGAAAAGTGCGGTTTCTATCTTCCAGAATGTGCTTATTACGACTTTATCAATGATGCACCGGATGATGCAAACAAAGCTATCATCGTAAAGGAAGCTATGGAAGCTATTGAAGATGAAAACCCTAGAATGGAAGGAGTTCTTCCTAAAGAAGTATATGCTCAGCTGGTTCCGGAAGAGGAACCAGAGCTTCTTTCTAACATTGTACGTATTTTCAAGGATATTCCTGAAAACAGCACTGTTGACATCTTTGGTGAAATTTATGAATATTTCTTAGGGAACTTTGCACTTGCAGAAGGTAAGGATGGAGGAACATTCTACACACCTGCAACTGTTGTAAGATATATGGTTGAAGTATTAAATCCTCAGCCAGGTGAAAAGAAGTTCTTGGATCCAGCATGTGGTTCTGGCGGCATGTTCGTTCAGGCCGCCAGATACATGCATAATCACAATACCAGCGAGAGTGAACAAATGAAGTTTCGTTGCTATGGTGTTGAAAAGGAGCCTGATACAGTAAAACTAGCAAAGATGAATCTTCTTCTTAATAATATTCGTGGTGACATTACACAAGCTAACTCATTCTATTC
>NZ_CAURHA010000037.1:0-20493 GCF_963524655.1 uncultured Veillonella sp. | reverse complement strand
ATACATTTGTACTAGATACTGTTGATTTCGGTGTAGGCTTTTTTGCGACTACTAAATTTTTATTCTGCAATGTATCCACCTGTGATACATAAGAGCCACCAATATTTACACCTAAAAACAACGTTGCCATTATCATCAATTGTAATCGTTTCGTTTTCATTGTCATTTCCCTGTCTGTGAAATACCTAAATGCTCATAGGCAAGTTTAGTAGCCACCCTCCCACGTGGTGTGCGTCCTAAAAATCCTAATTGCATCAAATATGGTTCATACACATCTTCGATGGTATCTCTCTCTTCGCTGATAGCCGCCGCAATAGTATCAATACCTACTGGACCACCATCATAGTTTCTAATAATACACTCCAACACACGTCGATCGATTCGATCAAGTCCTTCTTTGTCTATGTATAAACGTTGTAACGCTTCATCTGCAATTTCCTGAGTGATAACCCCATCACCAATAACTTGTGCAAAATCACGTACCCGCTTAAGTAGACGATTTGCGATACGCGGTGTTCCCCTTGAACGACGCGCTATTTCGCTAGCCCCAGTTGGCTCAATCCCAATATTGAGTATTTCTGCGGCCCGAGTCACAATAAACTCTAGTTCCGGTTGTTTATAATATTCCAACCGATTAATAATACCAAAGCGGTCCCGCAACGGTGCCGCCAAAGCCCCGGCTCGTGTAGTGGCACCGACCAACGTAAACTTTGGCAAGTCAATGCGTACCGTTCGAGCACTTGGCCCCTTACCGATGATAATATCGATGGCATAGTCCTCCATAGCAGAGTACAATACTTCCTCTACACTACGAGACAAGCGATGAATTTCATCGATAAATAGTACATCATGATCATCTAAATTCGTTAAAATCGCAGCCAAGTCACCAGACTTTTCAATGGCAGGACCAGAGGTTATGCGAAAGTTAACACCCAATTCGTTCGCAATTATACCTGCTAATGTAGTCTTACCAAGACCTGGTGGACCATAAAGCAAAACGTGATCCAATGCTTCACCACGTTGCTTAGCCGCCTGAATATACACATTTAGATTTCCTTTGGCTTCTTCTTGACCTACGTATTCATTAAAGAATTTAGGACGTAGACTATATTGCCATATATCTTCTTCGTGCTCGCCATTTCCGACAAGGCGTACTTCTTCGTTCATCCTTATCGTCCTTTCCCAAGCTCAATCAAGCTGACCTTAATCAACTCAGATACATCGCGTTTACCATCATCTAAAGACTCCACAATTTCGGCCACATCTCGCTCGGAATATCCTAATGATACAAGAGCTTCAATAGCCTCTCCTGTAGCTCCACTTGCAGTAACGCCAATTGGCTGAATCACCGCCGGTGACTCCGTAGAGATATGTGTCATTTTAGCTAACTTATCCTTTAATTCAAGAACAAGTCGCTCTGCAGACTTCTTGCCAATGCCAGGCAATTTAGTTAATTGCTGAACTTGGCCATTGATGACTGCTAATTTGAAAGCCTCCGGTGTCATGCCAGACAAAATACCTAACCCCACCTTAGGCCCTATGCCGGAAACAGAAATGAGTAGAATAAATAGCTCATATTCCTCTTCCGTCCAAAAGCCATAGAGTTGCATCGCATCTTCACGCACGTTGAGATACGTGAATAACGTTGCCTCATGGCCTTCAATCAGTTGTTGACGCGTAGTGGTCGGCACATATACGCGATACCCTACGCCATGTACATCTACGTAACAAGACTCTTTAAAAAGATGTGTTACGATGCCCCGTACATACCCTATCATTATACCAACCTCTTCAATCTATCGTTGTGAGAACTATGGGCCGTACAGATAGCGACAGCTAATGCATCTGCTGTATCATCGGGCTTAATTTTCTCACGAATCCCCAAAATATTCATCGTCATATAAATAACCTGATTCTTATCAGCCTTGCCGTAACCTGTGACAGCTAGCTTGATTTGCAGCGGCGTATATTCATAGATAGGAATCCGTTGTTGCTCGGCAGCCAATAAAATGACGCCTCGTGCTTGACCAACTTTAATAGCCGTCGTTACATTTCGGTTAAAGAATAATTCTTCTACACCGAACTTATCTGGCTTATATTCCTCTAGAATATCACTGAGGTCATTAAATAAAATTTCCAACCGCTGTGAATCAGTTAATTCCTTAGGAGTTGTAATAGCCCCATAGGCTACCGGTGTTAGTTTACTGCCCTTCACGTCAATAATGCCATAACCGCATATCGCCGTGCCTGGGTCAATTCCTATAATTCGCACCCCAACCCCCTTAGTCTAAAAATGAGATAAGCTATCGCCTACCTCCATTACATAATCTATTTCATTATAGCACAATACCACATCGAAATTCATGAATTCCTGCATAAAATTTTATAAGAAGTCTATTAGTTTTATTAACTTTTACAAAAAATTCTAACATCATCTAGCAATAGGAAAGGAGCACCCCTCGTGTGGAGTGCTCCTTTTTATTATTCTTCGTCGTCTGGCAAGATACCGTTGTGATATACGTTTTGTACATCATCAAGATCATCCAATACATCGAGCATTTTTTGCATTTTAACAGCATCATCACCTGATAACTCAATTGTAGTATCAGGGATCATTGTAATTTTTGCAACTACTGTTTCGATGCCCGCATCAGCAAGAGCTGCTTCTACCGCATCATAATCTTCAGGTGTTGTGTAGATTTCAAACACATCATCTTCAGATTTAAGGTCTTCTGCACCAGCTTCAAGAGCTAGCATAGTCAATTCATCTTCATCATGACCTTCTTTTTCGATAACGAATACGCCTTTGGATTTGAACATCCAACCTACGCAACCGCTTTCACCAAGATTACCACCTTGTTTAGAGAATGCATGACGTACATCTGCCGCCGCACGGTTACGATTATCCGTCATAACCTCAACAGTAACAGCAACACCTGCAGGACCATAACCTTCATATACGATTTCTTCGTATGCGTTCATATCCGTAGCACCAACGCCTTTATCGATGGCACGTTGAATATTATCCTTAGGAATATTGTTTTCACGAGCTTTTTGCAAAGCCAATTTCAAACGCATATTACCTGTTGGATCAGCACCACCCATACGCGCTGCAACGGTAATTTCGCGACCGATTTTCGTAGCCATTTTAGCTTTTAACGCATCTGTTTTACCTTTTTTATGTTTAATATTTGCCCATTTAGAATGTCCTGACATAGACGCCTCCCTATTTATTCCACCATGCTTCGCCTCGCAATCGATCAAGGATAATCGATACAGCACTGCGCACAGATAAGTGATTGTATTCACCGTGACCATATATGGGTTCTAAAATATAGTCAAAGCTTTCCATCGTTTCTTTTGTCATACCATAACCGGTACCAAATAATACTAACACAGGGCGCGTCTCATTTTCAAGGTGTTCGCGCATCCGTGCATAGGAAATTGTATTATCGTAAGTACGAGCATCTGTGGTGGCCACAATAGGTTTTGACCCCTCGATGTCTTCGATAGTTCTTACTGCTACAGCAATAGAGTTCACCAGTTCTACACCGGTGAAAGCATCTTTACGGTCAGGATTATAGGTACTACCAAAGCCTGACTTCCAATGCTCCATAATGGTAGCTGCTAATTCTCGTTGAGCCGGTATATTATGAATCACAAAATATTTAGATACATCATAGGTGATAGATGCGCGTGCAATATCGTGAATATCATAATTGGTAATGGCCGTCGTAATAACCTCTTTATGTTTGTTCATAATCGGATAATGAACGAGCCCAATATATAAGTTAGCCAATGCCTTGTATCTCCTATAATCTAACAACAAATATAAACAATATTAATAGAAATACCAGCCTTACAACAAATAGAAACTATAGTAATACTAGCCTAATAACTTTATGCTCCTAACCCTATAATTTATGTACCATTAATCATTCTACATAGTTTTTAATCAATAACTAAAGGTAAAAAATAGGCTTCTGTACCGGCAATTTCTTCAGGAGAGAAACGAGCTCCCACAGCAGAGGCTTGGTCCCCAAGCATAAAACAAGACAGCGTCAAGCACCCTTCTTTTGTACCACTATCTACGGTGTGAATAAAACGTTTTTGCTTAATAAAATCTTGGTACATAACCTTCTTACTATCACGACAAACAATGTCATCATAATTATCTACAAACTTTTCCATAAAGACCTTTGCTTGATCCCCATGTTTTTCTACGACTTGTATATTACGCCCCTCACGACCCCAGATTTCCTTTTGAATATAAAGACCCTCATCGAGGTTAGGAAAATCACTTTCAAAATAGGACGGAGTCAAATAACGTTCAATAATATCTCGCTCAGGACCTGTAAAAAATTGATTAGTTAAGTATAAGGCATACACCAAGGACATAAATGACTTATTTTGCAAAATGATCGCTTCTGGAGGATTAAATAAATTAAACCGCCCCTCATTATATAAATCTAAGAACATTTCACCTAACGGTTCTCCCGTTGCCGTCGTCTCATCGATTAACAATTCCATGGGATGCAAACGATATAGGTTTGATGCATGACTGCCATCGGGAAGTAAAATCCCTTCATCATCAATGACCATATCATAAAATGATAAGAATCGTACATCCGCTTCAGGACATACGGATTTCATCGTATTCATTAAAAACTTAGTAGTTCCTAAATCTTCTAAATAATCATGAAAGCAAGCAAACACAAATGGATTCGCTTCACCATTCTTTACCGTATTATATTTACTATTTTCCTGAGAAGTGCGTTCATAAACACGTTTCAAAAAACGTTCTAGCTCATCCCTAGCCCCTTCATTTGGATGCTCTTTATCAAAATAACGGGCGCCTACCTCATTAGCATAATAGCTTTCAATCAAAAAACAGGGGGTATCCGCATTAATTTCCACCATGCGCAATCGCCCCTGTGTATCGAGAACAAAATCAAAGCGAGACAGCCACGTAGGTAGGCCTAATGGATTTCCTCGGTGAAGATAAGGAATCAGATTTTCCGGCATATCCATATTGAGGGCAAACTCATCAGGTGCCTGCTGAAAGACCTTAGTAGCCTTATAAAATATTTGGAATAACATACGAGATGCATGTCGTATTTCATCGTAAAACTCAGCCGGAAAAGATTGTACTGAAAGCGTTGGATATCGATCGTCATATCCTTCATAATCTACAAAAGGCAGTATGCCCGTATCTAACTTATCAATATAGGATTGCATAGTGTCGCCTCCCATCACGAGCCACCAGAGCGTGAGCCAGCACTACCAAAGCCCGACTTTTGACCTATAGAAGAGGCTTTTTGACTTCTTCGCTTCTCATAGTCTTGATAAGTACGACGCCCCAAAGAAGTGCGCACATTTGAACCTGATGCCGTATATACATAAGGCTCCTCATAGGGTTTTAATGGAGCCGCCACACGATATGTCATAGTTCGTCCATCCATGCGAGCTGTAGGTGGATTAAATCCATGGAAAATATAGTAGCCTGCCGCAATACTTGGCAAAAGACTGGCTAAACCAGCATCCCACACTAAACTGCCATCCTTTTCTCGGTGAAAGGTAACGGATCGGTCATCATCAAACAAAGCTGTTTCTTTACCATCACCATGATTCAATAAAGAGTAGCGATTTCCTTGATTATCCTTTAATCGAACTTCCCCATCATTTGCTTCCGGGTAGATTTTATCACATACGGCATAAGCGATGTCATTCCAGTATGAAGACACACCAACGATGCCCGCCACAGCGGCAAAGGCACTCGTTATGTATATAGTTTTCTTACTTGGCTTATACATAGGACACTCCCTTAGTGCACAGCACCACTAACAACGAGAGCAAGACCTACAAAGATACCAAATACGAGAATACCTGCAGCTGTATTACCACGCATAATCTCTTCAGATAAATTATATTTACGATGCCATAAATTAATAAACATATAGCCTGTTACAAATAGTACAATACCAAGAATAGCATAAACAACACTTGCTACTACACCGTGCAATAAAGATGTATCTGCTGTAGCAACTACAGGAGACATGATAACAGCACGCAATATTTCACCAATACCGATAAAGGAACCTGCAGATAGCCATGCTACAGCACAGTTACCACGTTTGATTTCTTCACTAAATTTACCAGGCACGAAGAAATCGATAACCGTGTTGGCAGTTAACATTAAGAAAATTCCAAAACAAGCATAAAAAATCGTCAATAATACATCAGGAATAAAAATCATGATAAACCTCCTAATATTGTCCCTTTATATTCATAGTCAACGGTTAAACATATAAGCCTTATCGGCTTCATTAAGATTGTGTATATTAAGGAATTTCTCGCGCCCACTACTATCCCGTTGGCGAACCATATAAGCATAGGAATCAAGCACATGTGTCTTGCGTATTGTACTATTAATGAGCTCCTGTTCTTCTGGTGTCAACTTTCCTGGTTCACACACCTTAACGCGGGTTTGCCCATCTACGTTAGTGATAATATAGGCAGACTTAGCATCATAAAATACAATAACTTCACGACCTTCTGCTAAGCTCTCACCTTCATTTTTAATATCCCCGTTTAAAGAATCTATTAATTCTAATGCTGTACTAACAGGATCTAAACTAGAAGTATATTCATTATCCGAATCCGTCTTAGTATAATAGACGGATGTATCATGCATATGCTCCTTTGCAGTATAAGGGAAGCCAAAGGTACCACGTATTTCATGCCAAGAAAAGTCAGAATCCCCACTAACAAGGAACATCCAAAATAATGCGCCGCATCCAATGGCAATAGCAAATCCTTCGAGTCGTTTTTTCAAACGTTGATTACGTTTCTTTTTACGAACAGCGTTAGCTGCCGCATCATTACAGAGTTTAATATTCACCAACTGTACTCGAGAGCCTTCGGCAAACATTTTTTCCCCTTTGAACCAATTTTCTTCAAAGAATACGCTAGCGCCGCCTTCACAGGGCAATTGATATTCCTTATACCCAGCTCGATCACCTACGGACGCACCACTATCACCATCTACGTCTACAACCTTTTCCAAACCGATTTGATGTAATGTAAAGCCTTTCGGCGCACGCTTACGATAGGATGTTCTAGATACAGTGCACCACGCATTATCATTGTACTCGATGGTAACCCATATTTTATCAGTTCCATCAACAGCCTCTAGGCCATATTCATGCCAATAATCACCAGGAGACTTTTGCATAGATGGTTTAGCCTTATAGGCTTGTTCCTGATCAGCTTTTGGAATAATCTCATTATATTTAATTTTTTCAGTTATTATATAACGGCTGCCCTGAACCTCAAGGACATCGTAACAATTAAACTCCATAAACAACCTCGTTAGAGTAGCAATAACCTATTTACGCATCTAAACTACTCTCTCTCCTAAACGGGATTTAATGAAATTAAGCTTTAAAGTAGCCTATACGTTCATGAATCGTTTTATTTTCAATAATAGAAATACCATATTGTTGCCCCATAGTAGCTGTTACAAGCACCTTAGCTACATCAGCAGTTTTTACAGGCTCTTGACTCATTAATACACGTGCTTTATTAATGACCCCAAATACAGCACAGCTAATACGTTCTACCAATTTAGGTTCTTCTCGAATCAAGGTAGCTGGACGAACAATAACAATCGCTTCAAATGGAAGTTCTAAGATGACCTCTTCCAATTGTCCTTTCATGGACATATAAAAGAATTTCGATTTTGGATTCGCCCCTAAAGAGGAGACTAATCCATATTTTTTTACTCCATTTTGAGCTGCAATGCGAGCCATTTCGTACTGGTAGGTATAATCGACTGTCCATTGTGCTTCTTTAGAACCTGCTTGTTTACGGTTTGTGCCCATAGCAGAGAATAAAATATCTCCTGTTACTAGGTGTGCCCATTCACGAGGTTCATCAAAATTAACGATATGAACGGTTACCTTTGGAGATGTATACGTAACTTGACGACGTACAAATACATGAATTTCTTGAATTTCATGATTGTCAATCAATGATTCTACAATATGGCGACCAACTGCACCAGTAGAACCTAATACTAAAGCTTTCATACTTCACCTGTATCTCTTTCAGACTCTTCAGCAATAATCTCTTTTAAAAGTTTAACTTCCTCTTTTGTTAATGGTCGTTCTAATAAATCGGGCCGCAACAATCGTGTCCGCTTTAAGGCTTCCTTTTTTCGCCACGTAGCAATGTTTTTATGATGACCGCTACGTAGTACATCAGGAACAACCCATCCTCTGAATTCTGGAGGCTTTGTATATTGAGGACATTCTAATAAAGGCTCATAAAAGGAATCCTCTTGGGCCCCACTAGCAGCCCCCAGTACGCCAGGAATCATGCGAGCTACTGCATCTGCTACAACCATAGCTGGCAACTCGCCACCAGTTAATACATAGTCCCCAATGGAAATGGTTTCATCTACTAAATGTTCCTCTACACGATAGTCTACACCTTCATAATGACCACAAATGAGCACCAATTGATCGTACGTCGCTAGTTCACGAGCCTTTTCTTGTGTAAAAGGTTGACCTGTAGGTCCCATAAAAATAACACGACGTCGTATACTTTCACTGGGATTACCAATAAGGCTCATTTCATCACACATCTCATCTATAGAATAGGCGCTATTAGTTTCGCTATCATATTGAGCAATAACAGATTCTACCGCTTCAAAGATGGGAGGTGCCATCATAAGCATACCCGCACCACCACCATACGGCGTATCATCTACTTGACCATGTTTATTATGACTAAAGTCCCGAGGGTTAGTTACGCCCATAGATAAGCGTTCCGCTTCGATAGCCCGTTTTATGATGGAATGACTAAAAAAAGCATCAAAAAACTCAGGAAATAAAGATACGATATCGATACGCATAGACCGTCCTCTGTACTTATTAACTCACATAAACTCATTAGCATTATCTATATATAGCTATATTATATAACTTTTACCATAATATACCTATATGTAGATAAAAAAAACCGCCTAAAGGATTATATCCATTCAGGCGGATCTACGATCATCAATTTATTCTCCACATCGATGTCTTTAACGACCTCTTCAATGGCTGCAAATAATTGATCTGGTTCCCCATCTTTGGAAACCACATAGACATCATTAGCACCAGGTTGCAACACATCAGTAACTGTGCCAAGCACGTTACCTTTAGTGTCTTGAACCTCAAGACCGATGATATCAAAAATGTAGTAGCGACCTTCTGGCAATTCTACCAAATCTTCACGACGGACTTGAATTGCTTTCTTACTGAATAATTCAGCCGTATTACGATCAGGAATTTCCTTAAAGGATGCTAGTACAAATTGTTTATGAAATCGTGCGGATGCAACGTGGTATTCTTTACCATCGATGTAACAGGCATCCATATGCATAAACCGTTCTGGAAAATCGGTTTGAGGCATAATACGAAGATCACCCCGCACGCCGTGCGGGGCGATGATAACACCTATTGTGATGAAATCGTTATGTTTCATTATTGACGAAACGCAACGATTTTACCGTCTTCTAATAGGATTTCAGCGCCCATCATGGCATCCAAATCATCCCCGATTTTAACGGTAACTGTTTGCTCTAAAGTACCTTGAGGAATTTCAGTTCCCAAAGCTAAACCTTGAGCGTCTTTCAATTTAGCTGTTACTTCTTCTTTGAAAGCCAAGCGTTTATTTTTTTCTTCGTCGATTTGTTGACGAATAGCAGTAAGACTTGTTGCATCAACTTTAGCTGCATCAGCCAAAATACGTTGGGCTTGAAACTCAATTGCTTCCAAATCTTTATTCACCATATCAAGGCGAGTTTCAAGATCAGATACAATTTTCGCTTTCAAGTCTTCTGTTACTTTTGCTTTTACAGCTACAGGGACACGTAATGTCATTTCTTCCATTGGAATACTCCCTTTTAGACAATATCAACAGATATCTTTTTGTTCTCTTTAATAGCCGCCGCTTTCACCACAGCGCGAATCGCCTTCGCAATTCGTCCTTGCTTTCCGATGACTTTGCCCATATCCTCTGGGGCTACGTGAAGTTCGTAAACCTCCATATTTCCCTTTTGGACCATGGTAACAGATACGGCATCAGGCTGCTTCACTAATGATTTCGCAATTAATGAAATTAATTCTATCATCACAGTATGCCTCTCTATTAATTACTTTTTAGCGTCAGCAAATTTTTGCATAACGCCTTGTTTTTTGAACAAGGAGCGAACAGTGTCAGTAGGCTGAGCACCTTTAGCTAACCAAGCCAAAGCTTTTTCTTCGTCTACATTAACGATAGCTGGTTGTTTAGTAGCATCATATTGACCAATAGTGTCAACAGGACGACCTTCACGTGGAGCACGTGCGTCAGCAACAACGATACGGTAGAAAGGAGCTTTTTTAGCACCTAAACGAGTCAAACGAATTTTTAACATGTGAAATTCACCTCCTTATACTGATGTGGGTGGACAGGTTCAGCGCCCCTGCCCATGTATTACATAAACGGTAATTTAGGCATTCCTGGGAAGCCGCCCTTACCGCCACGTAAACCTTGCATGCGCTTCATCATCTTCCGCGCTTCCTCAAATTGTTTCAACAAGCGATTTACATCTTGTACCTGAGTACCAGAACCTAATGCAATACGCTTGCGGCGAGAGCCATTAAGAATATTTGGATTCTCTCGCTCTGCTGCCGTCATAGATGTAATGATGGCCTCAATGCGGCGCACCTCTTTACTGTTCAAATCAAGGTCTTTCAATTGATCCTTAATTTGTCCCATGCCTGGCAACATACCAATAATATTTTGTAATGGCCCTAACTTTCTCACTTGATTCATCTGTTTCAAGAAATCATCTAAGGTGAAATTGTTTTTCGCCATTTTCTTAGCCATTTCACGAGCTTCTTCTTCATCGATAGCGCCTTGAACATTTTCAATCAATGTTTTAAAGTCGCCCAAGTCAAGAATACGAGAAGCCATGCGATCTGGATAGAATACATCGAAGCCATCCATTTTTTCGCTCACACCAGTGAACTTGATTGGCAAGCCTGTTACAGCTTTGATGGATAATGCAGCACCACCGCGCGCATCACCATCGAGTTTAGTAAGGATAACGCCATCAACGCCTAATTTTTCATTAAACGTTTGTGCTGTTGTTACTGCATCTTGACCGATCATGGAGTCTACAACGAGTAGAATTTCATGAGGTCGAACAGCTGCTTTAATATTAGATAACTCGTCCATGAGGACTTCGTCAATTGCCAAACGTCCAGCTGTATCGATGATAACAACATCTTTCAACATATGCGTACTTTGCTCTACGGCGCGACGCGCAATATCTATTGGATTAGCACCAGGTGTTTCATCAGCAAATACAGGGATATCGATTTGCTTA
Source organism: uncultured Veillonella sp. (assembly GCF_963524655.1). Lineage (GTDB taxonomy): Bacteria > Bacillota > Negativicutes > Veillonellales > Veillonellaceae > Veillonella. Next base: position 9,068 of record NZ_CAURHA010000037.1, on the reverse strand, counting down.
CCTACAACTTGCAATTGAGTAATCGCAGCTGGACGATATACGTCGGCAGCTACGAGCATTGGATGCTTACCTTGTTTGCGAAGGTATACTGCCAATTTACCAGCTGTTGTAGTCTTACCAGCACCTTGCAAACCAACAAGCATAATAATCGTTGGAGGCTTGCTAGAAATCATGATACGGCTTTGTGTGCCGCCTAAGAGAGCTGTTAATTCGTCATTTACGATCTTAATAACCGTTTGGGCTGGATTCAAAGAACCGAACACCTCTTCGCCAAGGGCCTTTTCCTTGATGGACTTAACAAAGTCCTTCGCAACCATAAAGTTAACGTCCGCTTCTAAAAGTGCCGTACGTACTTGACGCAATGCAAGATTGACATCTTCTTCTGTAATTTTGCCCTTCCCTTTTAAGGATTGAAAGGCTTCTTGCAGTTTTTCTGACAAGCTATCAAATGCCATAATACCCCTCCATTTGCGCCAATACTTGTTGTACCTTACTTTCAGCTAACACCTCTTTAGGCAAGGTTTCTTTCAACTGTGAAAGCAGTCCTTCACGCTGTTCATATTGTGCTACCAAGTGTAATTTAGATTCGTAATCGTTTAAAATGTGTCGAGCACGCTGTAAATTATCATGTACAGCCTGCCGTGATACACCTAACTCCTCAGCAATCTCGCCAAGGGACATATCGTCTTCGTGGTGAAGTTGTAAGGACATGCGTTGCTTGTCCGTCAATAATGGCCCATAGAAATCTAAGAGCAAACTGATAAGTACTCGTTCTTCCATTTCGCCACCTCCATCACTGTCAAGTCATATTACTTTACATATACTACAGTATAAAAAAAGATGTGTCAAGTAGAAATACTTAACACATCTTTTTATGCTTTTATTTTCTAAAATTATTTTGAGATAGATTAATACCATCCACGTTTTTCATAAAATTTGCGGTCTATAGGCATAACTAGTTGTTTATTATTGGAGGCATCAATCGCAATAATTTCCATTGGTTCACCATCAAACAAATTGATATCGAAAGCATAGGTACTCGAGACACCTAATCTCATTAAATATTTAGGTGAAACTTCTTGCGCATGATAAATCTGCCCATTCTTTCGAATAACTAAATTTTTAATGTAACTCGGTATTACGCCATATGTCTCTGACCATGGCACTATATAAACCTTATCTTTATTAGCTAAAATCTCTGTTTTTGCCTCATCTGTAAATGGAATAAAAGTTTGCACTTCTTCGTAGTAACCATGCCTATATAAACTATATGGAGTAATTAGATTCAAACGGATTCTACCTTTCTCCACACCAAAAACCATCGTTTCAGCCAATCCGGTGAAGAAGCCTTTTCCTTTTTCATATAATGGATAGGATAGATGCTCACCTCTTTTTGCATCTTGCTTTGCTTTTATTTGATCTGCTGGAGATAATTGAGACAATATTGTTTTTGAACTAAAATCCTTTATATTGATATGTGTACTTCCAGCATCAACAGGTTTTATATCTGTAGGCGTTAATAATACTAAAGCATCATGATTACCCAAATTCTTAGCCATTTGTCTAGCAGAAACGCCCATATACTTAGTATTTACATCTCCACCTGCATCAACTAATAATTTAATAGCATCATTATTTGATACACTCACAGCTAACATAAGTGGTGACATAGCTGGTCTACCACCTATACTGCCACCCCTATTAACATCTGCACCTGCATCAATTAACTGTTTTAAAGCTTTATTATTCATAGCCCCTACAGATGCAAAAACTAAAGTTTGCCCCTGAACTAGTGTAGCATTTGGATTTCCACCTTCAGCTAGATATTGCGTCACTTTATTTTCATCTCCCAGTTGAATTGCATTTGCTAGTTGCGGTACAGTTACATTTGCCATTACTAAAGTTGAACTTAAAGCAAATATAATGCTTAAACCAACTATTCTTTTCATAATACCTCCAATACACTCGCGCCGACACAACTTCATCTTTTCTTCATTATACTCATAATATTTATGAGTTGTAAATATATATCTTATTATTGTTATCAAATACAGTTTTAAGTGTTATAATATAGATATCTAATATTTTCAATATAAAGACAGGAGGTATTTTATGAATACCAAACAATATGACCTTATCGTTCTAGGTTTCGGCAAAGCCGGTAAAACATTAGCCGCTAAATTTGGCTCTATGGGTAAATCTGTAGCTATGATTGAAGAAAACCCACTAATGTATGGTGGCACATGTATTAATATTGCATGTATCCCAACTAAAACGATGATTATAGCCGCATCAAAAGGCTTATCTTACGATCAAGTATTAAACCAACGCGAGGTAGTTACATCTCGTTTACGCAATAAAAACTTCGGTATGTTAGATAACAATGAACATGTCGATGTATATACTGGACATGGTGAATTCATTAGTAATAAAGAAATCGCCATTACAGCTGGGGAAGATAAAATCATCTTATCTGGTGAAACAATTATTATTAACACTGGTGCTGTAGCGATTAAGCCTAACATTGATGGCATCGACACAGCAACAGGCTTCTATAATAGCACAGAAATCCAACAATTATCCCCTCAACCAAGTACACTAGGCGTTATTGGTGCTGGTCCTATCGGCCTTGAATTTGCTAGCCTATATGCTAAACTAGGTACAAAGGTAACAGTATTTAATATTGAATCTGGCATCTTAAAACGGGAGGAACCGATCGTACAAGAATTAGCTAATGAGTACTTGACTGAGCAAGGTATTACTATTCTTAACGATGTAACATTAAACTCTGTATCTAATGATGGCAACAAACCTGTTATCACAGCAAATGGTCAAAACTATACGTTTGATGCTGTTTTATATGCTACAGGTCGCAAACCAAATACAGCTAACATCGGTTTAGAAAATACGGATATTACTACTAACGAACGTGGCGCTATCGTAGTGAATGATACATGTGAAAGCTCCGTTCCTGGTGTATATGCAGTAGGCGATGTAAACGGTGGTCCTCAATTTACGTATATTTCTCTCGATGACTTCCGCATTGTATTTGGTGCACTTACAGGAAATGTCCAATACACATTAAAAGATCGCAAAAATATTCCTTACACAACATTCTTAACACCTCCACTCGCTCGTGTAGGTCTTACAGAAGAAGATGCTATCAACAAAGGATATACTGTTAAAACTAAAGAAATGCTCGTAGCTACCATGCCAAGAGCTCATGTAAACGACTATTTAAAAGGTGCTTTTAAAATTGTAGTAAATGCAGAAAACAATTTAATCCTTGGTGCTACACTTTATTCTCAAGGTGCTGAAGAGTTGATTAACCTCATTAAAATGGCTATGGATAACAACATTCCATATACATATTTCAAAAATCAAATCTTCACACATCCTACAATGGCAGAAAACTTAAACGACCTATGTAATTTTTAATCGTTTAACAGTCAATATAAACGCTAATTATAAAACAATAATTTAACAAAAAAGCCTTTAGACGCTAAAATAATATAGAGTCTAAAGGCTTTTTATGATTAGGCTACCACATAATAGCCATTAGTTTTTTGTAAATAATCTACGTACTACCTTTTGTAGTTTTGGTGTCAACACAATAGCTACAATGATACCAGCCGCACTGGTAATCAAGGAGTATTGGATCTTGCTAGCTGCTACAGCCGCGCTGTTAAGAACAAACCACCAAGCAATGAAGTAGCCAAAGGCAGTCCAAATAGCACCGATAATGAGAGCTACTAAAATACGACCAAAAGATGCTGTCGGTTTATTGATAGATGGAGGCAAGTAGCCAGCTGTCATGCCACCTACGATGAGACCTGCAATACCTTTAATAAAGAAAGAGAATACAATGTATTGCGTATGTCCACCAAAAAGATCAAATAATGCGGAACCAATAGCCGCACCTAAACCACCATATAAACCACCAAAGAGAATAGATGTGGTAAAGAGAGCAGCGGAACCTAAATGAACCATGGCCCCACCTGGTATTTCAATGCGAATCGTTGTTGCTACTGCACATAAGGCAGCAATAAAACCGATATATACAATATCGCGAGTCTTTAATTTCATAATAAACTCCTTCCCTTTTCTTAAGAACTATACTCAGTATATCAGATGATAAGTACTATAAAAATACCGAATTTATAGGAATTAAAATATTACCAATAAAATGAAGAACTACAAAACAGCATCTATACCATTCTATAGGTGCTGTTCTATATTTTATCTCATATATAATTAGAGTTTAGCTCGTTTCAAGCGAAGGGAGTTACCCACAACTGTAACGGAACTGAATGCCATCGCTGTACCTGCAATCATTGGATTTAATGCACCGATGGCTGCAAGTGGAATACCAATACAGTTAAAGATCAACGCCCAGAACAGATTTTGTTTTATGTTGGTCATTGTCTTACGACTGAGACGAACCGCTTGAACTAATGTATGTAAATCGTTTCTTACGAGAACGATATCCGCCGCCTCTACCGCAATATCTGTACCACTGCCGATGGCAAAGCCAATATCTGCAGTTACAAGAGCAGGTGCATCATTGATACCGTCGCCTACCATGCCCACTACAAGACCTTTATCTTGTAACTCTTTTACCTTGCTAGCTTTATCTTGAGGCAAGACTTCTGCAATAACGTGAGTAATACCTGCTTGTTTAGCAATATATTGAGCCGTACGTCGATTATCACCGGTAAGCATCCATACATCGATACCTTGAGACTGTAATTCTTTTACAACCTCAATAGTTTCTGGACGCAATTCATCCTCTACAGCCCACAAAGCACTGATTATACCATCAACGGCTAGAACAGATACAGATGCACCTTGTTCTTCAAAACGAAGAATATCGTCTTGAACCGCACTTAAATCGTAACCTAATTCAGTCATCCAACGGCTATGACCAAGCTGTACAGATACGCCTTGGTATGCCCCTTGTAAACCTTTACCTGGTACATCACCAAAACTTTCAAGTTCAACAGCTGTACCTTTATAGCCACGATCTTCACCGTAGTACACCATAGCCTTAGCAATCGGATGTGATGTACCACTTTCAAGAGCCATCATAATCGACATATTTGTGCTTTCATCACCATTAAAGTTTTTGAAAGCCGTCACATCTAGCACACCTTGTGTGAGGGTACCAGTTTTATCCATAACGATAGCATCAAGTTTTCCTGCTTTTTCAAGATATTCTGCACTCTTGATGAGAACACCATGTTCTGCACCTAGACCAGATCCAACCATGATAGATGTTGGCGTTGCAAGACCAAGAGCACATGGACACGCAATAACGAGGACGGCTGTAGCATTAATGAGCGCCACATTGAGAGAATCGCCCATTACAAAGTACCAAACGAGACCTGTTAGAATAGCAAGGCCAATAACGATAGGAACGAAGTATTGTGCTACGATATCAGCAATACGTTGAATGCTCGCTTTAGAGGTTTGTGCCTCTTCTACAACCTTGATGATTTGGGACAGCATTGTATCGGAACCAATACGCTTCGCTTCCATCGTGAAAGCACCACTCAAGTTAATGGTCGCTCCAATTACCTCGGAGCCTACTTGTTTTTCTACAGGCAAGCTTTCACCTGTGAGCATAGCCTCATCTACTGTAGAATAGCCGTCAGTAATTGTACCATCCACGGGAATTTTTTCGCCTGCCCGTACTTGTAAAATATCGCCGGCTACTACTTTAGAAGTAGGAATATCTACAAACTCACCGTCACGCAACACATGAGCCGTTGCAGGTTGTAAAGCAATCAATTTTTGAAGTGCTTCAGAGGTACGCCCTTTTGCAATCTCTTCTAAGAGTTTACCAAGAAGGATAAAGGTAATGAGCCACGCAGAGGTTTCAAAGTAAATGCCATGAGGCCCTAGCTCAGGATGGAACTGCCAATTATAAATACTGAATAGATACGCTACTGTCGTACCCATTACTACGAGTACATCCATTGTAAGGGCACCATTTTTCACGGCACTCCACGCACTCTTATAAAACATGAGACCAGGTCCAAACTGAGCGATAGTAGCTAGAATAAACTCAACCCATACAGGCAATGCTTCAATACCAAATCGATGGAGGGTCATATTCACCATCATAGGCACAGCCATACAAGCTGCAACTATTAATCGGATAATATGAGGCTTTAAATTAACCTTTTCTATTTCCTGCTTTGTTTCATCCGCCTCTTCAGCACCAAAGCCGATATTTGTAATAGCCTCTATAATCTGTTGTGGTTCTACGCTAGAGCCCTCTTTATATTCAACGCTCCCCTTTCGAGTCAAAAGATTTACCTTTACAGACTCTACACCATCGACTTTAGAAACAACATTTTCAACACGCTTTACACAGGCGGCACAATGCATACCTGTTATATCAAACTCTTGTTTCTTCTTACTCATAGTATCACTTCCTTCTAACCGTATATGTAAAGATATGTACACTTATAGAAATACAAGACATATGACCATAAACTTATAGTGTACATAACTTGTATTAATAATATAGCTTTTAAAAAAATTCTATCATATAACATATGAACATATTTACACGAGTACTTATTCATACGTCTATATTTAATAGTAACATAAATTCTCATTACGTCAATATCCTACTAAATCTAGAGGATTATTCCTTTTTAATAGGGGAATTAATACTCCCCTACCTATACACAACATTCATAAATAGATTATAATAAAGTGATGATGAATAAACATAAACTTTGATTCTAAAGGAGGTGAAAATATGCCTGAATCAATGAGTCCTACAGTAGAATTTACTTCGGTAGCGAAGGAATTTCGCCATGAATATATTGTTGATAAATCACGATTTATCACAACTATTTACCCTTGTACAACTGAAGAGGAGGCGCAAGCCTTCATCGGTCGCATCAACAAAGAGTTTTGGGATGCCACTCATAACTGTACAGCCTATGCATTAGGTCCTAAGCAAGAACAACAGCGATCTTCCGATAATGGCGAGCCATCTGGTACAGCTGGCAAGCCAATGTTAGAAGTGCTCAAGAAAACTGGTATTACCAATGTTGTAGTCGTTGTAACTCGCTATTTTGGTGGTATTAAACTAGGTGCTGGTGGCTTGATTCGTGCATATTCACACTCCGTTGCGGAAACATTACGTCTTGCCCCTAAAGAACTACACACAACACGAACTCAACTACAAGCAACCATCGATTACTCACTATATGGCGCAGTAGAAAGATTTGTACAAGACAAAAAACTACATTATGAAGCAAATTTTGGTGAACATGTAACGGTAACAATCTTAGTCCCCCCTACTGATGTGGAAGGCATACAAAAAGAGCTCCAAGACATGAGTCATGGAGCTGCAGATTGTACAATATTAGATTCTATTGAAGTGGTACTACCGCTAGATGAATCATCTAACCAATAGACACTAGGCAATTAGTTGCCGTGGTTAACTAAACCTGTTACGCCTTGACTAAGTTCACGACGTTTTTCATTAGTCAACGGATGAGGCCACACGCGTTCAAGTTGTTTTTTACGACTTAAACCAGTATTATGTGCAGTCATTAATCTACGTGCTTCCCAGTTACGAATTGCTTTGCTTAATGTTCTTTTTACCACGCCCATAGTAGTACCCACTTTCTTAACCACCGTCATTATATCAAAAATTGTGATAAGGATAGAAAGTTTACTTCATATATAATTAACTCACTATTTCCTTGTTGAGTATAGTATATATACCATTTTATAAAATGTGAAATGACGGTTACTTAGTTCGTTATAATTTTTATTTATCTTATTTTGTGTATAATAGGGAGATTCCATGGATACATCTTACTACCACAATTTTATTACCCTCGTTCAAACGGGCAATATGACGCAGGCCGCAGAGATTCTTCATATTACACAACCAGCGTTAAGCAAGCAGTTGAAATATTTAGAGGCTGAATTTGGAGCCCAGTTAATCAATATCAAACGCGGGCAACGAGGATCCAACTTACAATTAACAGATGCTGGTAAAATCTTCTATGAAAAGGCACAACAGCTTTGCTCTATTGAAGAATCTACCTATAATGCTGTGCAACAATTGAACTCTCGCATTGAAGGTACCTTGCGTATTGCAACCTCTGCTTCTCGTTCAACACCAATCGTGCAGCAATATTTGCCAGCCTTTTCTATGAAGTATCCGTCTGTTCACTTTGAGATTTACGAAGGTCTCATGACAAATGTAGTAAATCAACTCATCAACGGCAGTGCTGAATTAGGTATTGCTAACATTCAGATGGTAGACACTGATAAATTTGATATTCTTCTTACCCAAGAAGAACATTTATATGCTATCTTCCGTCGCGATGTATTCTGGACAGATCGTGAACATGATACCATCACTTGGGAAGACATAAAAAAATGTCCTCTATCCCTCTCTGGTGGTTCCGTACGTATGATTATGCAATCTAGCTTAACAGACATGGAACAACTCAATGCAGTGGCTATAACTACTACTAAAAGCTCCGCTATTGAATGGGCTTCTTCTGGCCGCACTGTATCATTAGTTCCAATGGATGCAAAAGAATTGATCAACCATCGTAAGATGGCCCGCATCAAATTGCCAGAATTCTCAGGGGACTTTAAAAAAGCCTTTATCACTCTTAAAGGACATGCTTTATCTCCTGTAGCACAGCAATTTATCGATTTCTACAAAGCTTATGTCTAATTAAGAATAGGCAAAACGATTACCAAAATATGACGTTAACAGAGCATACTACTGTAGCGGCTATAAATATAGCCTTCAGTAGAATACATAAGAAAAGACCTAGTGCAATATGTACTAGGTCTTTTCGCATCATATCTTGTATATCAGTAAAGCTTATGGTTGTGCAGTAAAACTTATGATTGTGTAAGTTTACTATAGATATGATTAGATTAAGCTTGATGAACAGCACCTACAATATCAGAGATACTGTTTAAGTTATATTGTTCTACATATTCACTCATTTCACGGGCAATACGTGAAATCGCTGTTGGATCTACCATCGTAGCAACTCCAACTTGAACGG
>NZ_CAURHA010000036.1:0-20741 GCF_963524655.1 uncultured Veillonella sp. | reverse complement strand
GGTGCCAAAGAAGACTCGTAGGGTGAATACCCCAACATTTGACAGAGAGCCAATAAAAGCCCCTTGTATTGATTAGTATAAACTAATATCAATACAAGGGGCTAAGATTAATTTGTCATATTATAAAGGACGTACAAATCAATCATCATCCTAATTATTTTTCATCTCGTTTACGATAAACGATGAACGGACGTGTTAAGTAGTTGAGTGGAGCACTCAAGCAGTGTACCAAACGGCTGAATGGGAAGATGATTGCCACTGCCATCCACGCGAACATGTGGAATTTAAACATAAATGGTACACCTTCCATCAAGGATGGATCCGGCATAAATGCTAATAAGCTACGGAACCAAGGACCGATGGATACGCGGTAATCAAAGAAACCAGATGCATTAAGCAATGTTCCAGCCATACCACTGAAAATGGCTAATGTTAAGAACAAGTATAACCATTTATCAAGGCGAGATGTGTTAACTTTTAACTCAGCTACTGTGAAGCGGCGTTTCATCAAGAGCAAGAAGCCTACGATAAAGATAAGCCCCGCTACAGCGCCCATATATAACGCACCTTGATGGTACAGATGGTCATTAATACCAATAGCAGCAGTCCAAGTTTTAGGGATTAATACACCTACTACGTGACCACCGATAACGCATAGCAAACCAAAGTGGAACAATGGATTGGCAATACGCAATTGTTTTTTCTCTAAAAATTGACTCGATTTTGTAGTCCAGTTTCTTTCAAAATAGAAGAAACGAACCAAGGTACCTACGATTAAGAAGGTGAAAGCGATGTAAGGCAAAGCGCCCCAAAGGAATAGATTCATCGTGCACCGTCCTCCAATCCATTTGCAACAGACAAGATAATATCAAACAAGAATGCATAAGGCAATTTAGCCTCAATGAAGCGTTCTCTAATGTATTCCAATTTTGGCTTACAATAGTCGTAAATTTCTTTTGCTTTTTCATCATCGATAACGGCACATAATTCAAGAAGTGCTGGAATATAGTCTGGCATTTCTTTTGGCAAATCATAGTCGTTTTCTAGGAAGAAAGCTTTAAATTTAACGAGTTCTTCTGCTTGTTCCCCTGTACCTTGTAATTCATAAGTCGACAAATACATAGTTGTATTTTGACTAAAATCAAAGGTACGAACATATTGGTCTTCGAATTCCTTTTTATTAGCTTCCTCTACATAGTCAAAGAACTCTAATAAACCTTGGCGAAGTTGAGGATGCCCAACGGATTGGGCGTCCTCTCTCCATTCAGATAGTTCGTTATACCATTGTTCATCGGGATAGCGTAGAAGAAATGACGCAATAAGAGCGATTTTCTGAGCATCCTTCATTATTGACATCCCCCTGTTGGGCAAGCAAATCCGCGATTTTGTTGCATTTCTAAGCGACCTTCGCGAGATACTTTCACATCAGCTGGGATAACAAAGCGATCATTATATTTGGACAATGCCAACAATTTGTACATACCGTACATTTGATCCTCTGTTAAATCAACTTTATGTTCAATAGGACCGTCACCTGTTTCACGACGGCGCATGTATTCACGCATATCGAGAACACGTTGCAAGGTACGAGCTAAAATTTCTGTATTACCTGCTGTAAACAAGTTAGCAAGGTATTGTACAGGTACGCGCATTTCATGTGCATCTGGCAAGTATACATCAGATGTTACACGTTGCAAGATTGGGCTGAGTGGTGGTACATACCAAACCATTGGCAATGTGCGATACTCAGGATGCAATGGCAATGCCACGCCCCACTCTTTTACAAGTTTGTACACAGGAGATTTTTGAGCTGCTTTAATCCATGCTTCAGAGATACCTTCTTCGCGAGCAGCTTTAATAACCTCAGGATCATGAGGATCTAAGATTAACTCAACTGTATTTTCGTAAATGTCTTGTTCATTTTTTGTGGCTGCCATTTCTTCTACTTTGTCCATGTCGTAGAAGACAACGCCAACGTAGCGCATACGACCTACACAAGTTTCAGCACAGATTTGAGGCAAGCCATTTTCCAAGCGTGGGTAACAGAATACGCATTTTTCAGCTTTATTAGTTTCCCAGTTATAGAAGATTTTTTTGTATGGACAAGATGGAACGCAATGTCTCCAACCGCGGCATACATCTTGAGATACGAGAACTACACCATCTTCGTCGCGTTTATAAATCGCGCCGGATGGACATGCAGCTACACATGCAGGGTTCAAGCAGTGGTTACAAAGACGTGGTAAGTAACGCATGAATACTTCTTCGTAGTCAAATACGATATCTTGGCCCATCTTAGTCAAGTTCACATCAGAGCGAGCATGTTGACCGCCAGCTAAATCGTCATCCCAGTTAGGGCCCCAAGTCACTTCCATTTTTTGTTTCGTTACAAGGGAACGAGGGCGAGCTACTGGTTGGTTATTTTTACGACCACCATGAATCAATGTTTCATAGTCATATGTCCAAGGTTCGAAATAATCCTTCAATTCTGGTTGTTCAGGATGGAAGAATAACTTCATCAAACGATTTGTTTTAGAACCTGTAGAAAGAGCTAAATTACCAGAATTATCTAGCGTCCAGCCACCCTTCCATTTTTCTTGGTCTTCCCAATTTCGCGGATAACCTACACCTGGGCGAGTTTCCACGTTATTAAAGTACATATATTCCGCGCCTTCGCGGTTCGTCCATGTATTTTTACAAGTGATAGAGCATGTATGACAGCCTAAGCACTTATCCAAATTTAGGACCATGGATACTTGAGCTTTAATCTTCAAGCCAATCCACCTCCTTCAATTTACGAGCCACAATTGTCATATCACGTTGGTTACCAGTTGGGCCATAATAGTTAAATCCATAGCTCAATTGACCATAACCGCCGATCATGTGTGTCGGTTTCAGGTGAATATGAGTTGGTGCATTATGTGTACCACCGCGACGATCTTTCTTAACTTGCGTGCCAGGAACGTTGATGTGACGATCTTGGGAATGGTGCATGTAAGAAATACCACGAGGAATACGAGGGGATACTACTGCACGAGCTGCTACAACACCATTTTTATTGAAAGCTTCTACCCAGTCATTATCTTTAACACCGATTTCTGCTGCATCATCTTCGTTGAGCCAAATTGTTTGACCACCACGGAACAATGTCAACATTTGTTGGCTATCGAAGTACATACTATGTGTAGACCACTTATTATGTGGTGTTAAGTATTTCAATGTAATTTCTGGAATGCCTTCTTGTTTGTAATCACCTTGTACTGGTTTGTAGGACAATACAGGTTTATACAATGCCATAGCTTCACCGTAATCGCGCATCATTTCATGGTCACAATAGAAGGATTGACGACCTGTTACGGTACGGAATGGTACTTTATCCTCTGTAGATGTAGTAAATGGAGAATAACGACGGTTTTTATCGTTCTTACCAGTACTTGTTACAGAGCTAATGATAAAGCGCGGTTGGCGAACCATATCATCGAAGGTAATTTTTTCTTGTTCGCGGCCTTTTGCATTCTTTTCAAGACCAGAAAGACCTGTTTTTTCTTCCATCGCTTTCCAAGAGCGAACAGCCAATTTACCATTTGTACAAGAAGATAATGTTAATACAACATTACAAGCTTCCTTACATTCGTAAATGCTTGGACGGCCATGAGAAATAAATTCTGGATTATCGATAGTACCATTTTGTGCATACAATGTTTGGTATTCATCGGATACATCCCACGCCAAGCCATGAGCACCCATTTTGTTTTCGATGTTAGGTCCTAAAGCAATGAATTTTTCAAAGATTTGGCTATAGTTGCGTTTTACATGAACGAGGTTAGGCATTGTTTTACCAGGAATTGGTTCACATTCGCCTTTGCTCCAGTCGAGAACCTTACCTTCTGGTTGAGCCACTTCACCTGGGCTGTCATGACCAAGAGGCAATGCTACGATATCTTCGTATTCTGTAAAGCCAGACTCTTTTGCTACGCGAGATACTGTTTCTGCAAGGGTACGGAATGTATCCCAGTCAGATTTAGTTTCCCATGCGCAATCAACAGCTGCTTGGAATACGTGTACATATGGATGCATATCTGTAGAGGATAAGTCTTCTTTTTCATACCATGTAGCCGCTGGGAATACGATATCAGAATATAAGCCTGTAGATGCCATACGGAAATCGATGTCGATGAGAAGGTCTAGTTTACCTGCTGCATCAGCTTCACGCCATTTAATTTCTTCTGGACGTGTAGGCGCATCATCATCTTCCAATACCGCATTTTTAGTGCCCAATAAATGTTTCAAGAAGTATTCGTGACCTTTAGAAGAGGAACCGATGAGGTTCGCACGCCATACGAATAAGTTGCGTGGATGGTTTTCTTTAGCCGCTGGATCTTCTACGCAAAATTGTAAATCTTTATTTTTCAACGCTTGCGCCACATATTGGTTAATTTCTGCTTCTGTACCAGCACCAGCTGCACGAGCATCATTAATCAATTCTTGGCTGCCTTTATTGAAAGTAGGGTAAGATGGCAACCAACCTAAACGAGCCGCCAATACGTTATAGTCACCAGGGTGACGGTAACGAGGTTTAGCTAATTTAGATGTGCGGTCTGCCAAGTCGATGCAATCAGAACGGTATTGTTCTGTAGCAAAGTAGAACCAAGATGTACCATTTTGCAAACGAGGAGCTTTACTCCAGTCGTTAGCTGTCATGATACCACCCCAGCCTTCAACAGGACGAAGTTTTTCTTGACCTACGTAGTGAGCCCAACCACCACCGTTAACACCTTCTGTACCGCAGAACATGATAAGGTTCAAGATTGTACGGTAAATGATATCTGCATGGTACCAGTGGTTAATACCACCACCCATGATAATCATGGAGCGACCTTTAGTTTTTTCTGCATTATCTGCAAATTCACGAGCCGTAGCAATAGCTATATCTGCTTTTACACCAGTAATTTTTTCTTGCCATGTAGGTGTGTAAGGAGTGTCATCTGTATAAGATGTTGCCACTTCACCACCGATACCACGATCGATACCATAGTTAGCAAGAATGAGGTCATATACGGTAGTTACTTTTACAGGACCATCTACAGTTTGTACTGTAATAGTTGGAATAGCACGTTCAATAACACCTTCGTGCTCTTCATCGCCAAAGTATGGCAACTTAACAACAGTCACATCTTCACGTTGATCAAATACGGATAAGCGAGGATCGATTTTAGCCCCTGTATCACGGTTTTCAAGACGCAAATTCCATTTTTGTGGATTTGTGTGACGTTCGCCCATTGTACCATTAGGGATAACGATTTCATTTGTAATTTCATCGATCAATACCATTTGGAAGTCAGCGCCTTCCTCTTGGCGACCTAAGTCCTTAGCGTTTAAGAAACGACCTGGTTGAACTGCACCGTTGATGTCTTCAACGCGCACAAGGAATGGCATATCTGTAAACTCTTTTGCATACTCTTTGAAGTATGGAGTTTCTTTGTCGATGTAGTATTCTTTTAGGATAACGTGGCCCATTGCCATAGCAAGAGCCGCATCAGTACCGGCTTTTACGTTGAGCCATGCATCGGAGGATGTAGTAGATTCCGCATAGTCAGGGGATACAGATACTACTTTAGTACCTTTGTAACGAACCTCTGTTAAGAAGTGAGCATCTGGCGTACGAGTCAATGGTACGTTAGAACCCCAAGTCATAATGTAACCAGCATTGTACCAGTCACCAGATTCAGGAGTATCAGTTTGTTCACCCCAAACTTGAGGGCTAGAAGGTGGTAAATCGGCATACCAGTCATAGAAGGACAATGGTGAACCACCCATTAAGTTAAGGAAACGAGCACCTGCTGCATATGACAACATGGACATCGCTGGGATTACAGAGAAGCCAGCGTTGCGGTCAGGGCCGTATGTTTTTGCAGTATATAATAAGGATGCGGCAGTAATTTCTGTCGCTTCATCCCATGTGGAGCGCACAAAGCCACCCATACCACGGGCAGATTTATATTTTTTTGCTTTTTCTGGATCTTCTACGATAGATTTCCAAGCTTCGATTGGGTTCTTAGCATTCTTTTTCGCTTCTCTCCAAAGCTCAGCCAATTCACCGCGTACATATGGATATTTTACGCGCAATGGGCTATAGAGATACCAAGAGAAAGTCGCACCACGAGGGCACCCACGCGGTTCGTAATCCGGCATATCATCAGGTGTTTCAGGGTAATCAATCGCTTGGTTTTCCCATGCAACAACACCATTTTTAACGTAAATATTCCAGCTACAAGAACCAGTACAGTTTACGCCATGCGTTGTGCGGACAACTTTATCGTAAGACCAACGGTCACGATAAAAATTTTCCCACTCGCGACCGCCATCTTCAGTTATTTGATGGCCGCTTGGAGATACGTCCTTCTTGCGAAGAAACTTAAACTTTTGAGACAACAAGCTCATCTCGTGTCCTCCTTCAAAACTACAAAAAAATCCTTTGTGCTAGCTGAGCTAACACAAAGGAGAAAATACTGTTATTCGATATTACTAATATTAGGGTCTATATTATCAACCTCTAAATCAAGCAATCCGATTAAAGCATCAAAATCACAGATTACTAGATGGTGTTTGTCATAGGCTACATAGCCCAACTTACGCAACTCACTTAGCATGCGATTTAAACTTTCTCTTGATGTGGCAGCAAATTCAGCCAACTCTTGATTTGTTAGGGCGATATCGATAAAGATACCATCCTCGCGCTCTACACCATAACTATTGGCTAAGCGCAACAAGGTAGAATAAAATGCTCCCTTCTTGCCATATAGTAGCAAGTCTCGGTATTTTGCCTGTTGACGACGCATATGTAATGTGTAGATTTGCATCATCGCAATAGCCAATGAATGATCTTTTGCAATAGCTGGCTCTAACACATCATAGCGAATGGAATAAACAGAGCAATCCTCCCGAGCGATGGCGTTGAACACATACGTTCTTGTGTTCTCCTCATACAACGGAACCTCACCAATTACATTATTTGGACCTACTAGACGCAACGCAAAAATGTGCCCACTAGATTCGAATTTCTTAATGCTCATTCTACCTTTTAACACTACGTAAAAGTGTTCTGCCTTGTCCCCCTCATGGAAGAGAAAATCACCTTTTTTAAGATGGAGTTCCTCGCCCGGCAAAGCAAGTAATTGGTTAATTAAATTTTTATCCATACCTTCACCACTCCATTGTACTTTTAAAATAAAATCCATTAGTTATACTAATCTATTTATAGTAAAAGTACATGTATTATATACTTTTTTGTATATATAAGATTATTATAACTTATTAATTTCAGAATATGTGTGTTTTATGTCACATTCACAAAAATTTTTACAATATATAATATATTTGTGATATAAGACATTGCAAATTTTGTTGATACAATAATTATAACTCAGTTCTCTAAGTAATTCGAATACTTTCTATAGAAACTCTATAGATTGCAATATTCATATACATTGACTGATAATTGTATCTTCCATGTCTTCATTGCATGTATAGTTTTTCAGTAAGGAGAAGTTCAAAATGAGCGAACTAAAAATGCCTCAAGTAGGGGCAAGCCGTAGCGAAATTGTGGCTAATTGGCAACCAGATAATCCAGAATTTTGGGAAAAGTTTGGTAAAAAAATTGCTAAACAAAACTTGGTTATATCCACAATTGCATTAACCCTTTCATTCTGTGTATGGTATTTATGGGCAACCATTGCAGCGCAACTCAACGGCGCAGGCTTTAATTTCACAACCGATCAATTATTTACCTTAGCTGCATTGCCAGGCCTTGTAGGTGCTACATTACGTTTTGTATATACCTACATGCCAGCCTTAATCGGTGGTAAAAACTGGACATTTATTTCCACACTTATTTTATTAGTTCCTGTTGTATGGCTCGGCTTTGCCGTTCAAGATACAACAACTTCTTATACGACATTCATGATTTTGACTGCCCTTATCGGTTTAGCGGGCGGCAACTTCTCGTCCTCCATGGCGTACATTGGCAACTTCTTCCCTAAATCCGAAAAAGGTACTGCTCTTGGTATCAACGGCGGTGTTGGTAACCTTGGTATTTCCGTAATCTACTTCTTGGCTCCATTCGCTATGGGTTCTGCTGCACTAGGTAGCGTATTTGGTGTAACACCAGCTATCATCAAAGGAAACGCAGTATACCTTGCCAATGCAGCTTTCATGTGGATCGTACCACTCGTTGTTATCCTTGCACTTATGACACGATTCATGGATAACTTACCTCAAGAAAAACCAAATCCTAAAAATCTAGTACAAATCTTTGGTAACAAACACACTTGGGCTCTTACATTACTTTATACATGTTCCTTCGGTGCTTTCTCTGGTTATGCAGCAGCACTTGGTCTATTAGTAGGTAAAGAATTCCCAGAAGTACCATTTGCTTCTATCGCATTCGTAGGTCCACTTGTAGCAGGTGCACTTCGTCCTGTAGGTGGTTGGTTAGCAGACAAAATTAACAGCGGTACAAAAGTTACCTTTGTAAGCCTTCTCGGTCTATGTGTAACAACAGCGCTAATTGCAGTTGGCGTAGATATGCACAACTTCCCATTCTTCTTTGCGATGTCCGTATTGACCTTCGTATGCTGTGGTTTCGCAACAGGTGCTACATTCCGTATGATTCCACACGTATTTGGCAATCCGCTATTATCCTCTTTGATCACAGGCTTCGTTGCTGCCGTGGCTGCATACGGTGCCTTCATTACACCTAAAATCTTCGGTTTCACATATACTACATTCGGTAGTATCTACCCAGCTTTCGTTGCATTACTTGTGTTCAACCTTCTAACAGTAGTAGTGTGCTACTGGTTCTATGTGCGTAAAGCAGCCAATATGAACGTATAATTTTCTGAAAACAGAAAATTTACGTTCACTCCACAGTACAACAAAATATAATTCACTTTTCTAAACTAAGTGATAAAAGAAACCCCGCATCTCTCCTCCATACGTATCAGGTCTGCGGCCTAGGGCCTTGACCTCGTAAGTCGGATCGATGCGGGGTTCTCTTTTATGAAAATATAGTTATGAGTACAGTACTCATACATTGTGAATTATATTTTACAGAGTATACGTGCGTATACCAAATTTTCTGTTCAAAATTATAGCCTTCATTTTGGAGGGAGAAAAAAAGGACTGCTAGGCAGTCCCCTTTTTCATTATTAAATCCATATATACCAATAAATCTCTGCTTATTGTATCGTATATTTGTTCAGCTTATAATAGTCTTAAGGTAGTCAGCGAGGTTGGGCCTCTCTTCGTTATAGAAGGGGGTGAGCTTATGAGTGACTTTGAACTTATTACAGTTATCATTGGAATATTGACATTAGTCATTTCCTTTGGTGCACTTATAGCGCTTATTTGCCTCACAAAAAGCAAATAGCCCTCCGTTACCATGCGTAATTAGATAAACAGAAAGGCCATTTCCTAGATAATTCATTTTTTGAGATGCGCCTGACGTTCCTACTCGTCTGACTATCTATTTATATTATAAAGTTAAAGATATATATCGTCAAATTAGAATGAAGGGACTGCCAAGCAGTCCCTTTTATTATCCAAAGATTTCTTCTAGTAGTGCATCGTCGATGATGGTCCCAACGTAGAAGTCGCTAAAGATACCGTATCTTGCGCTGGCTTCTTCGAAGCGCATATCGTATACGATTTTTTTGAATTGGATGTCGTCGTTACTGAAGATAGTAATGCCCCATTCCCAGTCATCTAAACCAACGCCACCTGTAGTGTATTCAGACAGCACGTCTAGGTATGTTTTACCAAGTTCACCGTGAGAGCGCATCAACGCACCGCGTTCTTGTTGTGGTAACATAAACCAGTTATCTGCACCATCACGTTTTTTAGTCATGTTATAGAAGCAGATATATTTATCGCGAGGTACATGAGGGTATAATTTTTTATTAACTTCCTCTGTATCAAGTTTAGCCTTAACATAGGCACTTACTTCTGTTACAGATGTATAAGAGTAAGTTTGTACCAATACGCTAGCAATTGCAAGGCGACGGAACTTGCGTTCTACTTGTGCCAAGTATTCAAGGGATGGACCAAGAATCCATAGGATCAAATCCCCTTTTGCACCATTACAATCATAGAATGCATAGCTACCTTCTTTAGCTTGATGTGTAGCTTCAAGGTCTGCTAAAAATGCTTTTAATTCGTTGCGCGCTGCTGCTTTTTCATCAGCTGTAAAACAGTTCCATGCGCTAAAATCCATGGCAAATACCATGTGTTGGCTATGCCAACCTTCTACTGTAGGGATTGCTTTTCCCATTATGATCACTCCTATCTATGGTGATTCTATTAAAATGATATAGTTTTATTACAATAGGAATCGAAAAGACTCCATATACTATTATAGCATATGGAGTCTTTTCAAGTTAGTTTTCGATTTCACTTCTCATTTACAAGCTTTTGCACTAATTCTTTTGCTTGTTTTACGCCGTCAGGAATACCGATGCCATCAAATGGCGTGCCGATGAGGTGTAAATTTGGATAGTTTGCAGCTACATGTTCACGTACAGCCTTGATACCTGCACGATGCCCTACATTATATTGCGGCATGCAGTGAATGAGGCGATTGATGCGCACCCATTCAGGCTTAGCGGAGAAACGCATAATGTGTTGAATTTCTTCGACTGCTAATTCTGAAAGTTCTTCATCACTATATTGTTCCACCACATCATTGCCTGGCTTACCGATAAAGACGCGCAATACCACTTTATCATCAGGCGTTGTTTGTGGCCATTTTTGATTTAGAATGGTACACGCTGTAAGCGGTGTGTCTGTCTTACGAGTAATCAAGAGTCCAGAGCCCTTTAAGTCGCCATCAAAGGTACTTTTATCAAAGGCCATAATAGCAATAGCACAGCTTGATTGCTCCATAGAACGCAAGAAATCAAAACCTGGGTCATCCTTAAACCATTGCGTATATGTGGCAGGCGGTGTCGCGATAATCACATGATCCGCCATAGCAGGAGCTTTATCAAGAAGTACCTCTATAGCGAAATCTGTAGTAGAATCACTAGCTTCTACACTGTTCTCAGCATTAATAGACGCAGTTCTAATAGATTTAGAATGAGACTGACAGCCACAAGCATCGTTTCCAGAGTTCACCACATCAATAGCATACATACCTTCAATATATCGAATATTAGAAACCAACTTACCTGTATACAAGTGCACATTACTAGGCATAGCATCAACAATAGCGGTAATCACGCTTTCAAGACCACCTGTTAACTGGCGGAACATACCAGATTGAGCAGCAGTCCCCTTACGGCTCGCCATATCCGCTTGAGCCTTAGTGGACTTTGCTTCATGGCTTTCAAATTGACGGTCTGTCATGATACCTTTACCAGCACGTGGCACATCGCCTTCTGCTACGGCACCTTTGGCAGCCTTAGAGACGCCCGCCTTTGAGTGTCCCATCTTAGCCGCCATCATCCCTTTTACCATGTTCCCATATTTTTGTTCTACTTGAATAAAATGAGGGAATGTAGACAATAGGCTGATTTTATAGATATCACCACCATAGATACCAGCTAATAGTGGTTCGATAAGCTTATCCATCATTTCTTGACCTAAATGGTATTGAAAGAAATGACCAATAGACACATCACCATTTTCATCGAGCTCATAAGGCTTTTTGAAATAATCTAAGCCAGCACGCAATTTGCCAGACCAAGAAATGAGCGTTGCTTTCACAAAAGGCATCATTTCCGTAGGGATGCCCATGATAGAGCCCCCTGGGATTGGATGAATTGAGCCCTCATCATATACAAAGGCTTGCCCCGTCTCATTAGATACAAGGGTATCACCTAAACCTAAATCGTGTACTAGATCTGTCATTTCAGTTTTACGGCCCAAATAAGAATCTGGACCGAGTTCTACAACGAAATCATCAACTCGTTGTGTTTGTATTTTCCCACCAAATCGTGGTGCTTGTTCGTAAAGAGTGATATTCCACTCTGGCTTAGCATGGCCTAGATAATAAGCCGCTGTTAGCCCTGTTAGGCCACCGCCCACAATTGTTACGTTCACGAATGAATCCTTTCTACTATTGCACTCGCCATGGCTTGTAAGAATGTTTCATTACAATTCGGCATCTGTGCCCGCAAATACATTGCGTCCCCATTTTCAACAAGCTCTTTACACTCTACATCATTATCGTATAGGACCTCAACATGATTACTTACAAAGCCAAAAGGCACGAAAGCAATGTGTGTTGCACCAGTATGCAAAGCTTGGTCGATAGCCTCTTCCACTGTAGGGCCTAACCATTGACCGTGAGGAGCCGCACTCTGCCACGCCACTGCCCACTTAGATAACTTACAATGCTCTGCAATCTCTTTGGCACTTTCATGTAAGGCGAATGCATAAGAATCACCGCCGTGATTATTGATAAGAGGTATGCTATGAGCGCTAAAAATAACGAATATATCTTCAGTCGCATTCACACAATCTACGACTGCTTTTTTCCAGTATTCTGTAAAAGCCGGTTGGTCCCACCAAGAACGAATAAAATCGAATGTTACAGCCCCATGTTTACCAATAGCTGCTTGCACTTGTTTTTCATAGGCACCAGTACCAAGAGATGTAAAAAACGGAGCCGTCACAATAGCGATAATATGCTCCACCCCTTGGTGGACTAAAGAGTCTACCGCCTCAGCAATAGATGGTTTCATGTGTAAATAACCAATAGCTGATGGCATAGTTGGCAATGAAGTCATCAACGTTTTATATTGATTCTCTGCCATCTTCTGCAACTCTAGATTAGACCATTGATCTATCACGTCATAGCGACGAGTAAGATTTGCAATCTCGCCTTCTGTGGGCACGCGGCCATGACGAATACTCGTCATATA
This sequence comes from uncultured Veillonella sp., assembly GCF_963524655.1. Lineage (GTDB taxonomy): Bacteria > Bacillota > Negativicutes > Veillonellales > Veillonellaceae > Veillonella. The sequence goes on along the minus strand of NZ_CAURHA010000036.1, from coordinate 7,821 downwards.
CGGCACTAAATCTTCCTTACTTGAAGGGCTTCCATAGGATAGAAATAATAAACCTTTTTTCTCTACTTTCACCAGCTTAACCCTCTTGAGCCCACAGCTCACGACTACGTTCATGGACATAGTCCGTTAACCAATGAAGTTTTTTAGGATCTGCCTCTGGGAATACACCATGCCCTAAGTTGAAGATATGGCGACCATAACGAATGCCTTCGAGCAAGATACGGTCCACTTCGCGAGCCAATGTTTTTTCATCTCCAAATAGATATGCTGGGTCAAGGTTACCTTGTACCGTTTGTGTTACGCCACGCTCGTTCGCCATAACGATAGAGCTACGCCAATCTAGAGCGATAACATCAAGGGGCAAATGAGACCAAATAGATACTAAATGGTCTGTACCAACACCATTCATAGCCATAGGCAAATGAGGGTATTTTGCTTTTACCGTCTTGATAATGCGTTCCATATGAGGGTAAATCCCTTGTTTATATTGATCTGCATTAACAGCACCTACCCAAGAGTCAAAGATTTGCAGCGCATTAGCCCCTGCCTCGGCTTGCATGGATAAGTACGCAATAGACATGTCAGCCAATTTTGTCATCAACGCATCCCATACATCAGGTGCACCGATGAGCATGCCGCGAGTTTTATTATAGTTCTTCGTCGGTCCCCCTTCGATGAGGTAGGACGCAATCGTAAACGGCGCACCGCAGAAACCAATGAGCGGTACATCAAGCATGCCAGATGTTAATAACGTAATCGTCTTTGCAATATAGTCGACCTTTGTAGGATCAAAGGCTTCTAATTTATCTATGTCAGCCATGGAGCGAATAGGCGTGCTAAATACAGGCCCTACGCCAGCTTTCAGCTCTACATTTACATTCATCGCCACCATAGGACTCATGATGTCCTTGTAAAGGATGGCCGCATCAACGCCATATTCCTTAACAGGTAACTCCGTAACGCGAGCACATAATTCAGGTTCTTTTGTAATTTCAAATAAAGTGTATTTTTCTTTAATTTTGCGGTATTCCGCCTGACTACGACCAGCTTGTCGCATATACCACACAGGCGTCACACCAGGGTTCTTCCCTTGGATCATGTCCAAATATGCTGTATTCAAGTGTTCAACCCCTTTCTAAATGTATCCTAACACAGTTACATAACTAAAACAGTTATTTTAGTTACAACCTCTTACATGATTTTATTCTTTACTAGTCCCTGTGAAAGCTAAAAGCCTCCACAGGGATTTTAAGTTAACTGCGACTTAATCTATGCCGATCAATACCAGTAATAGATTGAGCCATATCATATACAGTTCGTTGGCAAGTAAATAACCAGATTTGTTGGTTCTTACCAATTTCAGCCAATAGTTCCAAAGCACTACGTTGACGGTTTTCGTCAAAGCGTACAAGGATATCGTCTAAGATAATCGGCAAGGACTCAACTTGGTATGAGAATACCTTTGCCAGTGCCAAGCGCAACGCTAGGTATACTTGGTCAGCTAAGCCGCTAGACCAGAACTTAAGCTCTAATCGTTCCCCATTGCCGTTAACAAGAGCAACCCCTTCGTTGATGCCGAGGATATCAAAGGTATAGATACCACCAGTCAAACGTTCTATATAAGAGGATGCTAGTTCAAGCATGTGAGGCTGTTTTTCTTGCTCGTAAGATTGTTGCGCTTTATCCATGCAGTGGCTCATCAGAACTTGTGTAGCCCAGTCTTCCAAGGCAGCCTCTAATTCGCTTTGAAGAGCTTCGCGCTCTTGCAACATTTGCTGTTGCTCTTGGTCAGACCCAAGAGCGCGCATAGCCTCCACAATTTGACCACGACGCTCGTACAAGGTAGCTAATTTATCTTCGATAGATGCCATCTCCCGTTCGGAATGAGCCAATTCATCGAGCCAATTATCTTTATTACCTTCTCGCAAACGACGGTAGAACAAGTCTTTATTCTCCGCATCAGGTGCTAATAAATCTAATTGTACCTGACTTTGCTTGTAAATGGTTTGCCACTGTTTGTATTGGTCCTCATCAATAAGATGTTGACGGTACTCGTTAGAGCTTTCCATACCAGCTTTATGAAGTAATTCTTTTTGGCGAAGGAGTAATTCTTTTTCCTTTCGATGCCAATTATCGTATTCATTGCGGAAGCTTTTGCGTTGTGCTTCCTTTTGTTCCCATACGATTTTATTTTGTTGGAAATTTTTATATTGGTTGTAAATGCGTTTAAGCTCAGTTGGAGATACAGGCGCCTCTACACCGAGGTTATACCACAAGGTCATCGCTTGGTCTTCAATAACGCGTAAGCCCTCTTTATGTTCTGCTAAACGCTTCTCGTAACCTTCAATAGTCCGCAACTGTTCATGGTATTGATCATACTCTTGCTTGAGGCCAAAGAAATCATCTTCTGTAAGGCTCTTCGCCGCCCCTTGAGGCAACCAAGCCTGCCAATCCGCAAGGGCTTCATCATAAATACCTTGCAATGTATGGCCTTCTTGAATCCATCGATCGAGGTGAGCTGCCCCTTCCAGAGATGGCACAGGGCTAATGACTGGTGTAGCTGCCTTAATCAACGCTTCTAACTGATGTTCTACATCGGATCTACGAGAGGATAAGATTTGTAACTCATAGTTCAATTTAGACACATCTGAGTTACCATTATGAGCTCTCCACGTAGCGTACCAGAATAGCGCCATAGACAGAATCAATAAGATAAAGCCCCCAATAGTATAGAGTACAGATTCAAGAACTAATAATCCTGCTAACACAAGTAATACGCCAATAACAGCACCTATGCCGCTAATGCGTTGTAACCATTTTGGTAAATTCGTCGGTTGAGCATCTGGACCATAACTATCTCGTTTTGCAATCACTCGATCTATATCTATTAAGATCAACTCTAACTCACGTTCGAGATGTTCTTTTTTCGCCAACTCTTCTTCGCTATAATTTGGCAAAGATGCCCCTTCAAGGTTAGCTGTTGGGAGGTCATCAGAAGCCTCTGCAGGCTTGCGGTCCTGCCAATGCAACAATTGATCTTTAGCAGTGCGTAGACGACTAGCTAAGCGTTCACCTTCAAACCAGTTAACATCCTCAGCCATAGGTTCATCATCACGCCATGCCGAATACATCTTGCGAGAGTACTCTAGTTGCTCGCGTACCTTATGAATGTACGCATCCCCTTCTTCGCACTGCCGACGTAATTGTTCCCACTTAGCACCTTGTTGAATGAGGTCCTCAATATCTTGACCATAGGTGCCAAACGGACTATCTGGGCTAAAGTTAGCTGGCATTAACGCCGCTTCCTTTTCTTGCCAGAGTTGCATATTGTCACGAGCTCGTTTGATATCTTCATCGATTGTAAGGAACTCATCGCGGCTCAAGGCGAGTTCACTGTTGTACTGCTGCATGTGCATACGCGCCTCTTCACTGCGACGATACGTATCCCATGCGCGCAACACTACATCTACGCCATCACGGTATTCCTTCCACTCTTGCAACTGACCTTGTAACTCACCTTCCGTCTGTTCCGTACTGTGAAAGGCTTTCTGCAACTCCACATATTGTGCTTCGTGCTCTGCCAATTGACTTAGCTTTTGGCGATTTTCCTTCAGCTCATCCATCAATACATTAATACGACGTTTGCCGTTTGAGGATGCTACGAGTAAATCAGTGGCTCCTTTTTCCACATCCTTTACGACGGAGCCTAAATGCTCGCCCCCTTCAGCGCCAAAGAAACGAGACCGAACCTCTACCTCTTGCAACACATCAAGGCCTTGCAAATCTTCTAAGGTTAATGCAAAAATGCGGTTATATGTCTTTTTATCGATCCCATGCCACCAATATTGAGCAGGCTCTTCATGGATGGCAGGATTTCCAGGACTGTAAAAGTCTAGCTGTTTGCCTTTACGGCCAATATAGTAGCTTTCACCATTGCGTTCCACCTCGAGAGCGCCAGTCATAGGACCATAGGCCTTATGAGTGCCCCCAAATAATAAGGTACGCATCCCTTCAAGCAGCGATGTTTTACCGCTTTCATTAGGGCCATACATGAGCTGAACCCCATTGTTACCCGTTGTGAAAGACCAATCACGATACGGGCCAAATTCATCAAATCGTATGCGTTTAATGTTCATCATTAGCCCCCATCAATACAGTAACACCTTCTATTTCACAACGTTTCAAAGCACGCATTAATAATTCATCGCTCAATACATCCGCATATACGCCTAATCGTTTAAACTCAGGACGATCAGCCAAAATTTGGCGTGCCGTCTGTACAGCATTCCCCTCCACCATATCGTCATAAGCACGCAGATAGTCGCCTACTACATCGGATAATAAACGGCGTTCTGCTAAATTAATGCTAGGGCGCGTATTGGAGATAATGCGATAAGGCATGACAAATATAGATTTGCTTTTTTCTTCACTTTGAGACTCTTGAAGCCACAAATTGCGCACGCCCTCTTGTGTACATAGGCGATGTAGCGGGCCAGTACCACTGAGAACAATGGATAGCAAAATATTTTTCTTGTACTGCTTGCGCAAGTTTTCTTTCTTATGGCGCAAAATTTCCAATAAATCAGATTCATTTTGCATACCCGCAATATCGATTTTGATTTCCTCAAAACGAATGGCACTAGTATCAATAAATCTCGGTTCACAATGACCATTGTGAGATACAGAAACTAAATAGCACCCTTTAGGACCTGTTTCTTTACGGTGTAAGCCTTGAGGATTACCGGCATATGCAACAAGAGGTTCCTCGCTGATAATTTGGGATTTATGAATATGTCCTAAAGCCCAATAATCCATTGCGGCCTCAGCTAAATCTGTCAAATTACACGGACCAGTCACATTGTGATTTTCGGCGCCTACGCTAGAACCTACCGTGCCATGCATGACGGCCAAAGAAAACTCATCCCGTTCAAAAGCACGGTATTGACGAGCATAATTTTCGTTTTCATTACCATGACCACAACTGATACCATAAACGCCACCAATTTCAATATTGTTAACGATGAGCGGGAAGCGTTGTACTTGTTCACTAGAAAATACATGTACATTATCTGGCATTTGCAGTTGCGCCTTCCAGCTTTCAGCAGGATCATGATTACCTTGTACCATATAGACTGCAATGCGATGCTCTGCCAAACGATACATACCGCGCACAAAGCGCACTTGAGCCTCTAAATTATGGTCTTCGCTATTATAAATATCACCAGCTATGACAACGGCATGAACATGCTCATCGATAGCAGTGTCAATGATTGTATCAAAGGCTACATAGGTAGCTTCGCTCACAGCGCGATCAACGGCGCGGCTAATACCTGTAGCATATTGAAAGGGTGCCCCTAAATGCAGATCACCACAGTGTATAAATCGAAACGGCTGCATCTATATCCACTCCTTGTATTAATACTTTTTATTATAGTTATATATAGTAATTACAATAGTCTATTATACTACAAAACGTTAAAGATAAGTTAAAAATAGCTATCAATTAGCCCAAAAAAGATATAGTTAAAATAAATTTCTCAAAATTATTAATAAATATAAATTATAAGATAATCACATATTTTTCTCATAAAAGGGGATTCAAAGTAAATTTATAGCAACCTAGATCTAACTATGTTAACCAATAAATACATTTGGTTGACAATTTATGCACGAAGGTTTACAATCAGATTGTCAATATTTTATGTTTTTATTAAGTTAACAATTCTAGGAGGCTATTATGGCTTTGCCTACAGACCAACAACCATCCCAAGTGGGTACATACGAAAAAATCCTTACTATTGCAAACCGCATTATGAACGGCGGCGAAATCACTAAGGAAGAAGCAATCGAGCTGATTCATACGTCAGACGATGACACCATGATTTTACTTGCTATGGCTGATAAAATTCGCCAGCATTTCAATGACAACTCCGTGGATGTATGCGCCATTGTAAATGCACGATCTGGCAAATGTCCTGAAAACTGTAAATTCTGTGCCCAATCTGCCCATCACGAAACAGGTGTTCAAGTATATCCGTTCATGGATGATGAAAGCATCCTCGATGCGGCGCGCAAAGCTAAAGAAGCCGGCGCAATTCGTTTTTCTATCGTAACGAGTGGTCGTAATACTAATAACCCAGATGAATTTAATCAAATCATTCGTGTATTAGACCGTATCAAAAACGAAATTGGCCTCGAAATCTGCTGTTCTCTTGGTTTGTTAACTTATGAGCAAGCAATCAAATTGAAAGAGGTGGGTGTAACTCGATACCACTCCAATATCGAAACGGCACCTAGCCACTTCCCAGATATTTGTACAACCCATTCCTACGAAGATAAAATGTCTACTATCGATAATGCTCAAAAAGCAGGTATTCGCGTTTGCTCTGGCGGCATCCTCGGGCTTAATGAAACATTAGAACAACGCGTAGAGATGGCATTCGAGCTTAAACGTTTGCATATTGACTCTGTACCACTCAACATTTTAAATCCTGTTAAAGGTACACCATTTGAAAGTAATAAAGCTTTACGTCCTCTAGATATTTTACGTACCTTCGCTGTATTCCGTTTCATCTTGCCAAACGCATTGATTCGTACTGCTGGCGGTCGCGAAGTAAATCTACGAGACTTACAAGCTTATGCTTTAAAAGGTGGCCTTAACGGCATCATGGTTGGTGGCTACTTAACAACGGGCGGTCGCTCTCCTAAGGACGATCTTCAAATGATTCAAGACTTAGAATTGAGTCGTAATTCTGCCCAAGTTTAATCTCTTCATGTATATACCATTCTCAGTGTTCTGAGAATGTAGTATATAGATAATATTCCTAAGGATTTATAAATATTTTACACATAAAAAGAACCATCTAGTTTGCTGTGCTAGATGGTTCTTTTAATTCCATAATAAATTGTAAATAGCATGCCCATTAGTATTACCCTCAATAGGCTCAGGGTTTTCATTAAATTCTACATTTTCATACGGCGTCCCGTCTGCCATGTACGCATCAACCTTCAATGTTTCCATGGTTCTATTATATCTACTGATATAAACTTTGTACCGCAATTCGTCGCCACCCAGTTCATTGACTCGCAGCCACAAAAGTGCGTCATAATCACTCTTTTGTACACTGTCGTTGTCAATAAATAATTGGTTTCCTGATGCATCTGGTCCAACATAGTACCAGTCCGTTGCGTAAGCAGTCCCCCCTATACTGAGTAGCCACAAAAGAGATAATATGGTTAATATTTTACTCATATGACTGCTCCTCTCATGCTATAGAGCTGTATACTTTATAAAAGCTTAATGGCATTAAACCTTTATAAAATATACAACTTCTTCTTTATATATAATACCAAAATTGCCCCATATTTATCAACAATAATTAAACTAAATTACGAAGTTTTTTAGAAATATAAGAAATTTAAAGCAATTTATTAAATATCTTCATTTTTAACTCATTTATTGTTTTTATAATAACTACATCAAATGATAAATAGAGGTAACAATTCCCTGGTTACCATACGTGTATTTATCTCCCGACAAGTAATACTAACCCCAAACCTACTACTTGTTTAAATACATGGTTCATTTGATATTAATACTAACACTCCCCTTACATGAAAAAAGGACTCCATATGGAGTCCTTTTTTCGTTGTAAACTCCATAGCAATACAAAAACACCCTCAAAAGCTTTAGGAAATAATTTCCTTTAGCTTTTGAGGGTTATATTTTATAACTACAAACTACTATGTATGATTTACAATTTTATTATTTTACTTCAGCCCAACCTAAAGCAGCACGTTTAGCGTCGATATCTGCTAAGA
>NZ_CAURHA010000035.1:0-21091 GCF_963524655.1 uncultured Veillonella sp. | reverse complement strand
TAGCCATATTATACTCCTTCGAATGGAACTCGACTTGCGTCATTCCACAACTCTTCTAAACCGTAGAATTCACGCAATTCATCGCCACCAAAGACATGGCAAATTACATCGCCAAAATCTAATAAAATCCATTCACCTTCACGGTAACCTTCTCTATGACGAACTGTCATGCCTATTTCAGCAGCTTTATCTTCCATTTCATCAGCAATACTTTGAGATTGCTTAATATTATTTGCACTAGCGATTAAGAAGTAATCACCTAACATAGAAATACCTTCTAAATCGAGAATTTCAATGTCTCTACCTTTTTTATCAAATGCAGCTTGTGCTAATGCTAATACAAATTGTTTAATATCTTCCTTATTTTTCATAGTTTTCCTCTTATCTTAACGTTTACTACCGCTTTCATCACCAGGTTCAGTAGGCTTAGTAATTGTACCGCCATTATGTTCTGATTCAGGTGCAACTTTAGCTGTACTGTTTGTAGGAGCGGATACAAATTGTGTCATTTCATTAGCCGGTAAATTGCCCATGGTAATGCCCACTAAACGTTGTGCTTCTGTTGGATTTACCTTCCAGTAAGTCATATCTCCTACTAACTCTTTTTCGCCAGGAAGAATGTAAAAATGAATTTCTTCCTTATTAATTTTGCTCGCGTTGTATACGAGCTTAATCGCATCTAAGGTAGAGATATTACTATCAAAATGATCCCAAATACGCCAAATATGCCATGCATTTGTTAAGAAAAATGCATTATGCTCTTGGTCCACCCACAATTTTAAAAATCGTTCTTGTCGTTGAACACGAGTAAACGTGTCATGTTTAGGATCTGAGTATCGTAAGTATGCTAACGCATTATTACTATCTAACGTTTGATATCCACGACGTAAATCAATATCTTTATTACCTTCTGCATCAACATGTTCCATAGGTTGCTCTACATAAATTTGTTGATCACCTAGAACATCATTTGTTTTTTTGAAAGCATTTTGATCAACCACTACATAGTATGGTATTGAAATGTGGAACATATCTTCAATAACGGCTTTAGTAAGCTCGATGCCGCCTTTTTCATAGATACCATTCAACATAGTTGCATCAGTTTGATCACGATTATCGATCTTACTATTACTTGGAATACCGATAACATCCATCGTTTTTTGATCAAGATTTACAGATAATAAAAATAAACTATCCCCTTGGCTTGGATTATTATTATCAGTACCAACAACCAAAATATATAGAGGTTTATCTAACCCTTTTTGCTCAACTGATACAGTGTTAGCGTCTTGTTTATTTCCATTATCTGCTACTGTTTCAGTAACTTCTGTAGTTCCTACAATCGCTCTATATGCATAAGATACGCCACTATATATGCCATATCCTATCCCACCAAGCAAAGCGAGAACAACAACGATGGCTAAAATGACTCTAGGCCATTTTATCGATGACTTTTGTTGACGTCTTCTCCTACGCCGGCGAGCTCTTGCTCGTTCACGTTCTTCCATATAAAAACTCCATTACTTACAAGATTGTAATACGTCATTACGACCAAGAATGGTCAAAGGATAAATAGAAAGATGTTGCTCAATAAGATGATTAATAGTGTTATCAAAACCAAGTAATACAGCCTTATCTAGGTCTTGTTGTGCTAATCTACGCAATTCATCCACACCTGGAAAATTTCTATTAGGCTCAATATAATCGGCTAAAAATATAACCTTATCAAGCTTTGACATATGAACTTTGCCAGTAGTATGAACACGAATCGCTTCTAAAACATCTAAATCAGTTATAGAAAACTCCTTTTCAGCACGAATCATACCTGCTAAGCCATGCAACAAATTACCATTAGCTAACAATTCATCATCAGCTTCGTATTTACTGGCCTCTACCAAAGCTTGCATATCTTTTAGTGACATTTCCTTTGCACAGTCATGTAGTAATGCCGCTAAACGCGCTTTCTCTACATCAACGTTGTACAGTTTAGCTAATTGAGTGGCTGATTCAACAACACCTAGAGTATGCTTAAAGCGTTTTTTACCCATCCATTGGCTTACTCTATATTGTATTTCATCAAAAGATAACATCCTTTATTCCTTCCCATAAATATGGTTTTTTTCTATATAATCTACTACACATTTAGGCAACATATAGCGAACGGTTTTGCCAGAACGTAAACGATCCCGTAAATACGTAGCAGATAATTTCATTTCAGGCACTTCCATAACATGAATCTTTTCATGTGCCTTTGGCCCTAGTTCATCTAATGTAGCATCAATAACACTCGTTCCATCTGGTCTAGTAGCACCAATAAAATGAACTTCATCTAATAATTCTTCTATAAACTTCCAAGTCGGCAATGCCCGAATTGTATCCGTGCCAGCAATAAAATAAAATTCTACATTTGGACCATATATAATTTTAAAATGTTGAATTGTATCTACAGTGTACGATGGACCTTCTCTTCGCATCTCTATATCGGAAATTTCAAAATTTGGATTATCTGATACAGCAGCAGCCGCCATGGCATAGCGATGATGACTATCTATCACATCATGCTGTTTATGCGGTGGAATACGGGCTGGTACAAATATAACCTTTTCTAGATTAAAGCTTTCACAAGCAACCTCTGCAATCATTAGATGACCTAGATGAATGGGATTGAAAGTTCCACCAAGGATACCTATACGACGTTTCTCTACCATAATGCGGTCACTCCCTTAATGACAATGACACAAATAATGATGAATAAGAGCAATGCCTTTCCATAGGATATCCATTCATATCGTCCTTTTGGTGTTTGAATATATCTGTAGTATGCCCTTATAAAGTAATATATATATTTCACGTCCGCACTTGGCCTTCTCCAAATACGAAGTATTTATAAGATGTTAAAGCTTGTAAGCCCATAGGACCACGAGCGTGAAGTTTTTGTGTACTAATACCAATTTCTGCGCCAAAACCAAACTCAAAGCCATCTGTAAAGCGTGTAGACGCATTATGATATACAGTAGAACAATCCACTAAATTCATAAATACGGTAGCACGCATAGGCTCATCAGTAATAATAGCCTCAGAGTGATGTGTAGTATAGTAGTTTACGTGCTCAATAGCTTCCTCAAGATTTTGAACGATACGTACATTTAAATCCATATCATTGTATTCTGTGTTAAAAGACGTCTCTGTTAAAGGAATTGTATTTTTCATATATTGAGCTACTGCTTCATCACCGTGAATGCGAACACCATATTCTTGTAATGCTGTATCAAGGCGAGGTAAAAATTCATCAGCCACTGCTTGGTGAACTAACAAAGTTTCCATAGCGTTACATACCGATGGACGTTGCACTTTAGCATTAATAGCAATGTCTAACGCCATATCGAGATTAGCGTATTCATCTACGAAAGTATGACATACACCACTACCCGTTTCAATAACAGGAATACTACTTTCCTCTACGACACGGCGAATGAGTCCAGCCCCGCCACGAGGAATAATAACATCTATGTATTCGCGTTGTTGCAATAGTACGCCAACCATATCTCGATCAAGAACCTCAACCAATTGGATAGCATCACCATTAATGCCCAAAGATTCTAAAGTATTACGCATGATAGACACGATGATTTGATTCGTATGGAATGCTTCTTTACCACCCCGTAAAATCGTAGCATTTGCAGTTTTTAAACAAAGTACACCAGCATCGATAGTCACATTGGGGCGCGCTTCAAAAATAATGCCAATCACACCAAAAGGTACTGCTCTTTTTTCTATAATCAAGCCATTAGGACGTGTAATCGTTTCCATAACAGATCCCACAGGGCTATCAAGAGCCGCGACTTGACGAACCCCTTCAGCCATTTGAGCAATTCGATTAGGAGTCAACGTTAATCGATCAATCATAGTTTGAGGTACATTATAGTCCCCAGATTTATCTAAGTCTTGCTTATTAGCGGCCATGATTTCATCAGTTTGTGCTTCCACAGCATCAGCGATTGCTAATAATGCAGCATCTAACGTACCTTGATCAAGTTGAGCTAATTCAAAAGCAGCTGCTTTAGCTCTTAGGCCCATATCTTTACAAATTTCTTCGTACTGGTTCATATTGTATCCTCAGTGTAATAAAACTAGATTATTACGATGTATAGCTTCATCATACGTCGTATTAATACCTAAAATATGAGCTATATCGTTAGTATTATGACCTTTAATTGCCTTCATATCATCGACGCTATAGTTGATAAGGCCACGTCCGATTTCTTTCCCATTATGATAAATAGAAATTGTATCACCAGGTCCAAATGTACCTTCCACATCAACAATACCAGCAGGTAATATACTAGCCCCTTTATCTAAAACAGCACGAGCACAACCATCATCAATAGTAATGGAGCCCTTCAACCGCTTACCAAAGGCTAGCCAATGATGTTTCCCTGATAGACCAGCATCATGTGCTTCAAAGAGAGTACCGATTTGTTCACCCTTACATACGCGACGAACAGAGTCCTCTACTTCACCAGAGGTAATAACCATAGGTACACCAGAGTTTGTCGCCATGTGAGCCGCTTTAATTTTAGTATACATACCACCAGTGCCCATATTAGAACCAGCACCACCTGCAATAGCATACGTTTCATCTGTAATTTCAGAAACTGTTTCTATTAAGGTAGCATCTGGATGAGTTGCTGGATTAGCCGTATATAAACCTTCAATATCAGACAAAATGATAAGTAAATCAGCATCTACAATACCTGCCACAGTAGCAGATAAAGTATCATTATCGCCTATTTTAAACTCTTCAATAGCAACCACGTCATTCTCGTTGATTATGGGAATAACATTAAGTTGCAACAAAGTATGTAATGTATTACGTAAGTTAAGATAACTATGACGTCCAGTACTATCCTCTTTCGTTAAAAGAATTTGCCCTACAGTACGCCCATATTCACGAAACATGCGCTCGTACATATGGATAAGAATACCTTGACCGACCGCTGCTGCTGCTTGCTTAAGTACAAGATCTCTAGGCTTCTCTTTAAAACCTAGTGGAGCAAGTCCAGCTCCTGTAGCACCAGAAGAAACAAGGATTACCTCTTTACCTTGGTTAGCCAAATCTGATAATTGTCGTACTAATCTTTCAATACGCTCTAAATTCAAATGACCATTAGCGTAACAAAGCGTACTGCTACCAACTTTGACTACAATTCGTTTAGCGTTTACGATAGCGCTGCGCATAGACTAACCTCCTAAGGTTAACAGTTTCTTAACTACAACATATTAATAGAAATGATTTCAAAACTATTTAGGTAAAATAATTTTTGGTTCTTTTTTAGCTTTATACAAAACGCCATTAAAGCCAATAACTTGCACTAGCTCAGCACCTAGCATATCCGCTAGTTCTTCGAAAATAGTTTTATCTTCAGGGCTGTTATTGTGTAATTTCACTTTAATTAACTCACGAGCCATCAACGCTGCACGAGCGCTATCAATAACACTATCTTCTAAGCCATTTTTACCAATTTGTACAACTGGTGGCATAGTAGCAGCTAAAGAACGTAAATACCGTTTTTGTTTTCCTGTCATTATATCTCCTACTCTTGGAATGTAAAGCGTTGATCCCCAATTACAACTTCATCACCGTCTTTACAACCTTTTTCTTTCAACTTAGCATCGAGCTCCATAAAACGCCAAATGCGTTGGAATCTACGAAGAGATTGATCGTCGCTAAGATTTGTCATAGCAACTAATCGTTCAATACGTTTACCAGTAATGTAGAAGGCAGCATCATCACCACGAGTGATAACAAACTCTACATCTTGTTTCGCTTCATAAACAACTGTATCATCAGTCGCTTCAGGCTCTGGTTCGTAATTTTCTACATAGTAGTAAGCTCGTTCCATAAGCTCTGGTAAACCTTCACCGCTCAATGCATTGATAAGGAATACTTCATAGCCCTTATCTTCAAAGTATTTTTTATTATCTGGAATTGTGGTGTCATCAAAGACCATATCGATCTTATTAAGAGCAACGATTTGCTTTTTATTAGCTAATTTTTCAGAATATTTACGTAACTCTTCGTTGATAGCATCAAAGTCAACCTTAGGGTCACGTCCTTCCATACCAGATACATCAAGAACATGAATTAAAATATTCGTACGTTCAACATGACGCAAGAAGTTATGACCTAAGCCAACACCTTCACTTGCCCCTTCAATAAGACCAGGAATATCGGCTAATACAAAGCTGCGGTCACCGGAAATAGTTACAACACCTAGAACTGGTGTCAATGTAGTAAAGTGGTACGCTGCTACCTCGGGTTGAGCTTTAGATACTTTACGCAAAATACTAGATTTACCAACAGATGGATATCCTAATAAGCCTACATCTGCTAATACTTTTAGCTCTAATTGTAACCAGAATTCTTCACCTGGTTCACCTTTTTCTGCAAATGTTGGCGCACGATTAGCGCTCGTTTGGAAACGAGCATTACCGCGACCGCCACGACCGCCTTTAGCAATAACAAATGTATCGCCATCATTAACGAGGTCGCAGAAAACTTTGCCCGTCTCTTCCTCTTTAATGACTGTCCCCAAAGGAACAGGAATGATAAGTGGTTCAGAACCACGGCCATGCTTGTTGGAACTTTCACCATTACCACCAGCAGGTGCCTTGAATTGACGTTTATATCTAAAATCTACAAGAGTATTAATATTCTTGTCCGCTTTAAAAATAACGTCCGCCCCTTTACCACCATCGCCGCCACTAGGACCGCCATTTGGCACGTATTTCTCACGACGGAAGCTAGACATGCCGTCCCCACCGTCACCAGCCTTAACAAAGACGCGCGCTCTATCTATAAACATAATTTAACTCCTATGCATTATTGTTGTAATATCTCTAATGCTTTTTTAATTTGAATATCATCTAATTTGCTAGATGGATTTACACCTTTTGGTAACTCTATTTCCACATCAGGTTTAATACCAGTTCCGTCAATAATACGGTCACTTGGTGTGTGGTATTTAGCAATGGTAACTTTAATACCCTCATTATCTAAACTTGGGTATATAGTTTGAACTGTACCTTTGCCATATGTATTAGTACCTACAATAGTACCTAATTTACGATCTTGAACGGCCCCTGCTATGATTTCAGATGCACTAGCAGAGCCTTTGTTTACTAAAACGACTAAAGGAATAGCCACTTCAGGACCATCAGACTTATAAATATCCTTTTTACCAGCCCGATTTTGTACTGTTACTAATGTACCTGGAGGCATGATATAGTTGGATATTTTTTCAGTTGTTGAAAGTAAACCACCTGGATTATCTCGCAAATCTAATACAAGCGCCTTCATACCTTGTGCTTGAAGCTCCTTAAACTGAGTAGCAAAATCATCTGCCGTATTCTCAGCAAATTGACTAATACGAATATAACCAACTGTACTAGTTAGCATTTTACTTTTAACAGTAGGAAGAACAATGGATTCTCGAGTGATATCGAAATGTAACTTTTCACCATTCCGTTCAATATCAAGGGCTACAACAGAACCTGCTTCACCACGAATTTTAGAGGATGCTTCCTCAACTGTGATATCACTAGTAGATTGTCCATCAATAGCAATGATATGATCTCCAGGCTTAATACCTGCTTTAAAAGCTGGTTGATCTTCCATAACACTAACAGCATGTAAACCTTTATCATCAGTTCCAAGAACCATGCCTACACCTGCGTAAGTTGCAGATGTTTGCATTTTCATGGACTTATATTCTTCTGCATCTAAGTAAACACTATGCGGTTCTCCCAAAGAGTCAATTAAACCTTTAAGCATACCATCATAAAGAGTGGATTTAGCCGTCGGTGTCATAAAGACTTGACTCGCAGCATAGTAGGCTACAAATAATCTTGGCAATCCCCAGAATGAACCGGAAAGATACCAAAATGTAAGCCACATAATGACGATGCCAGAGCCTATATATTTCAATAGACTCCATAACACCGTACGTGTGTCAAATTTCATATTATAAATATCCCATAGGATCCACTGGATCCCCACTTATACGAACTTCAAAATGTACGTGTGGTCCTGTACTGTTACCAGTACTACCAGCATAGGCTACAACTTGGCCTTTACCAACATCTTGACCTTCAGAAACAGCTAGCTCAGAGTTATGCGCATATAATGTAGACATACCATTACCATGATCGATAACTACGGCATAACCATAACCACCCATCCAGCCAGACCAAACAACAGTACCTCCATCAGCAGCATGAACAGGTGTACCTTCATCAACACCAATATCGATGCCTGAATGGTAAATTGTAGTGCCCCAAATTGGATGTGTACGATAGCCATATGGTGAAGTAATTTCACCACTAACAGGCCAGCCAAGTTGACCAGACCCTTGTACCCAAGAATAACTTGGTGCAGCTTGTTGAGCCGCCGCTGCCGCTGCTGCTTCTGCAGCTGCACGTGCTGCCGCACGTTCTGCTTGGCGAGCTTTTAATAGAGCTGTAATTTGAGCAGATGATGCGTTTAGTTCTTCTACAGCTTGCATTGCTACAGCACGATCATTTTGTGCTTTTTGTAGAACTACTTCACGCTCTTGTTTCTTCTGTTCAATTTCAGCTTGTTTAGCCACTGCCGCTTTTTCAAGCTCTACTAATTTAGCACGAGATTGTTCAAGGGCTTGCTTACGAGCAGCTATTTCAGCTCGCTCTTTTTTAATTTCATCAATTAACTTAATATCTGAATCAATGATACGCTTTAAGATTTCTAAACGATTTGCAAAGTCTTTAAAGTCTTTAGAACCAATAACTACATCTAAATAACTCAAACGACCATTGATATAAATATCACGTACTCGTTTATAGAAAACAGCTTCACGGCCTTCTAAGCGCTTTTGTGCTTCAGCAAGTAACTTTTCATTAACAGTAATATCATTTTCTACTGCTATACGTTGCTGTTGAATTACTTCTAATTGTTGCTGTGCTTGACGCAATTGTTCTTCAATTTGACGTAATTGCTCAGACACGCTAACAATGACGGTTTCAGCATCTGCTTTAATAGCATTTTGCTGATTTACTTGTTGTTGAATCGAATCGAGCTGATTCGTTAAATCTTCGTCTTCTGCAACGATGTATAGAGGTGTTCCCAGTACGACTATACCCGTTAAAATGGTTGCTACAAGACGTGATTTTAATGATTTATATTTCATAAACATTACACCTTCATGTATTGTTTTAACGAAATAGTACTACCAATAGCACCTACTACTATGCCACCACCTAAAATATAGATAGCCACATCATAGAAGAATGGGAACATTGGTACTAATGGGAAGAATGCTAAAGATTCAGATACTTCCATAGTAATAAAGTGATAGAATTCACCAACGCAAAGAACGGCAATGATAGCGCCAATTAAGCCTAACAACATGCCTTCAATCAAGAACGGCCAACGGATAAAGCCATTAGTAGCACCTACATATTTCATAATTGCAATTTCTTTACGTCGTGCAAATACAGTCAATCGAATCGTATTAGAAATAATAAATAATGTAGCAGCTGCTAAAAAGGCAATCAATACAATACCACCAATACGAATAACTTGAGTAATACGGAAGAGCTCTTCTACAATATCTTGACCATAATGTGTACTTTCTACACCTTGGAAGGTCGTAGCTAGCTTTGCAGTGGCCTTTACATCACTAGGATTATCAAAAGTTAATACATAAGAATTAGGTAATGGGTTTACACCACCTAAAGCATTAACTAATTGCTGTTGATCACCAAGACGCTCTTTAAACTCTTTCATAGCTTGTTCTTTATTAACAAACTCAAGCTTCTTAAGATTTGGTATGGCCTTAATTTGCTTGCCTACAGACATAATTTGTTCTGTTGTTAAGCCGTCTTTTAAGTAAATACTCAACTGTACTTGGTTTTCCAAGCTAGATGCCATATTATTCAAATTGATAACACCACAAAGGAATACACCAAGCATAAATAAGGATAAAGCTACTGTAGAAATGGACGCCAAGGTCATAAGCCCGTTACGCTTCATAGATTTCAGAGCTTCTTTAAAATAGTATTTTATCGTTCTAGGCTTCATTAATTTCTGCACCTCTCATATTGTCACTTTGAACGCGGCCGTCTTTTAAACGAATAACGCGTTTATTTAAATACGAAACAAGATCCATATTATGGGTAACCATAATAACGGTAGTGCCAAAATTGTTGATATGCTTGAACAAATCTACAATATCCTTACTTGTATCAGGATCTAGGTTGCCTGTAGGCTCATCAGCAATGAGTACAGATGGGCGATTAACAATAGCACGAGCAATAGCCACACGCTGCTGTTCACCACCAGATAGATCCTCTGGTAAATCATTAGCCTTATCACTTAAACCAACAAGCTCTAATACATGACTTACCTTCTCTTTAATGATTTTTGGTTTTTCTTCAATTACTTCGAGAGCAAAGGCGATATTTTCAGCTACCGTTTTATTTGGTAATAGACGGAAGTCTTGGAATACTACTCCTAGCTTTCTACGTAATTTCGGAATTTTGCTACGCTTCATGCGCGTAACATCAAAGTCATCGACGATAACTGTACCAGTGTCTGGCACAACTTCATGTGTCAACAACTTAAATAGAGTTGATTTCCCTGCACCACTGTGACCACAAACGAGGATAAATTCACCATCGTTAATGGTTAAACACACATCGTCTAATGCAACAGAACCATTATCATAGACTTTACTAACATTCTTAAATTCAATCATGGGGGCCCCTTAAATTATTTACGAGTGATTACACGTTTTACTGCTTCTACAATGTCTTTTGCTGTTAAGCCATATTTAGCCATTAATTCTTTTGGTGTACCACTCTCCCCAAATGTATCTCGGACACCAACGAATTCCATAGGAACTGGCTTATTAGCCACAACAACTTCAGACACAGCAGAACCAAGACCACCAATGATATTATGTTCTTCTGCGGTAACGATAGCGCCTGTTTCAGCAGCTGCTTTTATAATTGCATCTGCATCGATAGGCTTAATAGATGCCATATTGATAACGCGAGCAGATACATTAGACTCACCTAATAATTTTGCTGCTTCTACAGCAGGTCCAACCAAGGCACCGCAAGCTATAATTGTAACATCAGAGCCCTCTACTAATGTCGTAGATTTGCCTGGTACAAATGTATAACCTTCTGCAGTTACATCATCCACACCGGCACGACCAAGACGTACATATACAGGTCCTTCATAAGATGCAGCCCATTCAATAACAGCCTCTGTTTCGCGCTCATCAGCAGGAACTACGACTGTCATATTAGGTAATGTACGCATACAGGAAATATCTTCCAAACTTTGATGTGTAGCACCATCTTCACCTACTGTAATACCCGCATGTGTAGCACATACTTTTACATTTAATTTTGGATAACATACAGCATTGCGAATTTGTTCAAAAGCACGACCTGTAGCAAACATAGAGAAGGAAGAAACAAATGGAATCTTACCTGCTGCTGCAAGGCCAGCACCAACGGAAATTAAATTTTGTTCTGCAATACCTACATTAAAGAATCGCTCAGGGCAGACATTTTTAAATGTATCAGTTTTAGTGGATTTAGATAAATCTGCATCTAATACGATAATATTTGTATTTTCTTTACCAATGCGAGCTAGCGCATTACCATATGCTTCACGTGTTGCTTTACCCATTATTGTACCCCCATAATCTCATTAACAAAGGCTACACCTTGTTCTTCGCTTGGTGCTTTACCATGCCAACCAGCTTGACCTTCCATTTCTTCAACGCCTTTACCTTTTACAGTATGCATTACGATACATGTTGGGCCTTCTGTGAAAGCTTTTGCAGATTCAATAGCATTATGAAGTTCATCAAGATCGTGACCATTGACTTCAATAACATTCCAATTGAAAGCTTTAAACTTTTCTGGAATTGGCAATGGAGAAAGTACTTTTGTAATATCCCCATCAATTTGAAGACCGTTGAAATCAACAAAAGCAGTTAAATTATTGAGTTTATAATGACCGGCAAACATTGCTGCTTCCCAAACTTGACCTTCTTCAAGCTCGCCATCACCAAGGATAGAATATACACGATAGTCAGCATTATCAATTTTACCAGCCAAGGCCATACCGCAAGCTGCAGAGATACCTTGACCCAAAGAACCAGTAGACATATCTACACCTGGTGTATGTTTCATATCAGGATGACCTTGTAACATATGGTCAATTTTACGCAAGTTCAAAAGTTCTTCTTTAGGGAAATAACCTTTTTCAGCCAATGTAGCATATAATGCAGGCGCTGCATGACCTTTAGAAAGGACGAAACGATCTCTATTAGGATCCTTTGGATTTGCTGGATCTACATTCATTTCTACATAGTACAACAAGGCCATCACATCGGCGATAGATAGTGAACCACCTGGGTGACCGGATTTCGCAGCCGTCACAGACTGTACAATACTAACGCGAATAGCTTTTGCCTTCTCTTGAACTAATTGTTTAACATCTTGTGTTAATGTAGCCATAGAGACCTCTCTTTCTGGATGGGATCCAATATATTAATAATTCTTAAGTAATGAAATAGCAATTTCTGCATTGCGTTGAGAATCTACGCGCAATGTTTCAATGCGGTCATAAGAGGATTGATATTCTTCGCGAGAACTCAATAGTTTATGACACCGTTGATATAAAGCTTCTTCACGTAAATGAGTCATTGTGCCAATAGGTTCTTGCCCAATCATGTGTAAGAAACTTGTGATTTTAGGATCGTAAGAAATGCCAATAACAGGTTTCCCCATTAAGGAACTAAAGACTAAGGCATGTAGTCTTATACCGATCATCAAGTCTACATTACCGGATAGGGATACTTGTTCCTCCGTAGAGAATGGTCCCTCCAATACAATAGCACCCTTCGGCATATAACTAGCAATAATCTTAGCTTCTTTTGTATCCTCAGGATGAGACATAGGAATAAAGATAATTTCCACATTATCTTGTTCTTGTAAGCGACTCAATACATTGGCTAAGGCCTCACGGTATTCGGTATCCTCTTTCCAACTACGAACAGCAACACCAATCTTCTTAGGTTGTTCAATTGATTCTGAAAGTTTAGAAGTATACCCTTCAAGAATATGAGCCCCAATAGATAAATCAGCTGGTTGCATTGCCAGTACAGCATCTGCAGTAACCTCTACATCCTCAATGCCTAAAGACTCTAATTCCTCTTTAGAAATAGAGTCTCGCACTGTAATTGTATCTACAAAGCGCAATACAAAACCTACAGCTCGGCGAGTAGATGGTCGATTCAAAGGTCCAATCCCTTGGGAATAAAGCATAACCTTTTTCCCCATCATTTTAGCTAACGACATAATACTTAAATAATAGTAAGTATTTCGAATACTAGTAGCATCTTGTAATAGGCTACCACCACCACTGATGACAAGATCAGAATTAGCAATAGCCTTTAAAATACCGAATGCAGAAAATGTACCAACTGCATTGATATTGTGTTTTTTACTAGTCTCTTTAGGATTACCAGAAATTACAGTAATATGAGCGTCGGCCTCTTCTTTACGAATAGCATCAATAATGGCACAAAGCATAGCCTCATCACCAGCATTACCAAAGCCATAATAACCAGAGATCACGATATTACTCATGGTCTACCTCCCTAGCTTGGAACCATTGTGTTGCATACATCATAAAACGTACTGCAATGATAAGAAGCAAGCCTAAAAGAGCTCCAATCAATAATCCATCATAACCACGCATGATAGACATGAATAC
The DNA here is from genome assembly GCF_963524655.1 of uncultured Veillonella sp. Lineage (GTDB taxonomy): Bacteria > Bacillota > Negativicutes > Veillonellales > Veillonellaceae > Veillonella. The sequence continues at coordinate 7,254 of NZ_CAURHA010000035.1, read as the reverse complement.
AGGCGTTCTGAGATGGCAGAACGTTTCTACCATAGAAGCAATACCGATAACACCAGCTAGAGTTAATAAGAAATGAATCACTGAAGGCCATTTGCGTAAGAATGCAAAGGTAGCAAGCATTAATGCAGGATGACCAATAATAAATTCTTTTTCGCGAGGTCTTGCATACATCGTATTCTCAAGGAAACGACGAAGCATAAGTTCAGAAGTAGGCACTGGAACACCTGCAGTATGACCACTACGACCAACAAATACCCATGCTACTGCACCAAGAGCAGCCACTACGAAGAACACATAGAATTTAACATCCATTGTAAGGAATTCTACTACGAACTTCTTCGCTTCTTCTTTAGAGTTAATCATACGCCCCTTCCACAATGGGAATCGTTGTAAATAGGCAATCATAACAAGAATAACTGGTAATACAAATGTTAATTTGACACCTCTAAAGATAGCAAATTCCATAAAGAATTTAGTATTACCAAGTAAGGATGCAATATACATGCCTCCAATAGCAGCAAATAAAGCTGCAATTACGAGATAGAATAAAGCAAGCACTGTAGCCTTAGTAGCGCCTAAAGGACGTACACCGTCATAACGACGCCACTCTTCCATCAGGCGGATCATAGCCCCCACTGGAGCCATAACAGCACTAGATAAAGCCCAAATTTGAGTTATTAAAGTACCACTTGTAACGATAAATACAACGATAGATACTAAGGAGATACCAAAAAATGCAACCAATTGTGTATGTTTAGGCATTGGAATTAGCATTTGAACAACATATACAAAGAGTGCAATAGCACCAGTCATAGTAAGAACTACTAACAATGGATTTGGAGTATACGGTGGATAAATATCTGCAGGACCAAATTCATAGCCTTTAGCAGCAAGTTTTTCCGTAGCCATACCAATATAATTTATGGTTGTTTGTAATACAGTTTCATTGTTTACGCCTGTTTCATATATAGGAAACAAGTTAAAACGAATATTACGTTCAATATCACTAATATAAAAACGTTGAGCTGCTTCTTCAGGCGTAATTTTCTTTAATTCATCTTTAGCGATTGTGTAGACACGCCCTACACTATATTCATCCTTAGCAGCCATTTCTAAGAAACCTTGTTGAGGTTCATATTGTAGCTGGTTAACTGCTTCGATACCTACTAATGGAATATGATTTTTGTGAAGTAACTCTAATGTTTCATCAGTTAAGTTTGGCGCACCAAGAGCTTCTTTACCTGCAAAAATCATACCTGTTACATGTGGTATACCTTCAAGACGTTTAAATACATATTGAAGATCTTCAGATGTAACATTTCTATAGTTCGTAGGACGAATAATAACATTAAAGCCACGATCAGCTACTTCTTGAGCTTGTAATTTAGAAATACCAAGATTCATCTTTGCATAGCTATCTGCTGTAGCACCATACAACTCTAGAACAGGGCCAATACTTGTATTAAGTTCTTTAACCTTATCCTTGCCAATGCGATGATATAAATCTTCACGAATTTCTTTGTAATAACCTTCTTTACCAGAGATAAGCCCTACGTATGTGGCACCATGTTTGATGGATGCGCCATTAACGCGAACAGAATCCATCTCTTCAGACGTTAAGACTTTAACTTGTCCTGTATCTTTAGCTTTTTCTAAGGTACGGTCATAAATAGCAAATGCTGTTACACCTGCATTGCGAAGTGCATCAAACGCTTCTTGTTGGCTACGCTTTTCAAAGGCATTTGCTCGTAAAACAGCGTCATAATCAACGATGTTTTCAATATGATTTTGAGATTTTTCAATTTGATGGCGTTCAAATACCAAGTATAAAGAAGATAAAAGCCCTACAATAATACAAAGTATGAGAATCCATGAGTACTTACTTTTATATGTGTTCCGATGATTCACAGCAAATCCTTTCTAGTTGAGTATAGGTTTAACTTTAATGCGAATTTGGCCATTATCAGTAGTTAAAGTATCTGCTTTTACAGGAATAGGGAAATTATTGAAATCATAAATCTCTGTATCTTCTAACACATTAGATGTCAAACCAGGAATTGTAGCACCATTAATGGTGAATTTTTTAGGTGAAAATAATAGTTTATTATTATTTAACTCTAAGTTACCATCCAATTTAACGGCACCTTTAAATACCATTCCCACATTCATTTGACCTGTTAAACTAATATTGTCTTTATCAATAGTTACATTAACATCTTTAATTTCACTGCCCGCTTGAGTACTCAAGAATGCAGCTAAATCAGAATTTGTAACAGTACCATCGATACTAGCATTACCTACACTAACAACATCAATTTCTTGACTCGCTAACAGAGAAATTGGATTAACAAGAATCTGTTTTGCATCATATTGGAAAGTTGCAAAATTAAGTTTACCAAGTTTAACATTATCTAAAGAGCCATACACATGGTCAGCTTCACCATATAATAGTTTGAATCCAGGTTGAGACTCAACATTAACACTTTGTGCTGATGGTTTTAAAGAATCATTTAATTGCTTTTCAATACGTGAACTAATATAAGAAGGTAATAAGAATTGTGTTGCTGCAGCCAGTGCAATAATCAACACTAATAGGAATAGCAAAAATTTTTTCATAATTATCTCCTAAATTGTTAAGTTCGCTTCTTTCTTCAAGAAACCTTCAATAAATTGATCAAGATTACCATCCATGACAGCTTGAACATTACCTGTTTCAACATTAGTACGATGATCTTTAACAAGATTGTAAGGATGGAATACATAAGAACGAATTTGACTGCCCCACTCTATGGCCTGGTATGTACCACCAATTTGTTCTTTAATCTCAGCTTGTTTTTCAAGCTCTAATTCAAATAATTTAGCACGTAATAAGCGCAATGCTTGTTCTCTATTTTGCATTTGAGATCGTTGTGTTTGACATTGTACAACAATACCTGTCGGTTTATGTGTCATACGTACGGCAGAGTCAGTTTTATTGATGTGCTGACCACCGGCACCACTGGCACGATAAGTATCCACCTGTACATCCTTCATATCGATATTGATTTCAACAGTATCATCAATTTCTGGCATTACATCGACAGCAGCAAAAGAAGTATGTCGACGTGCAGCAGCGTCAAATGGAGAAATACGAACTAAACGATGAACACCTTTTTCAGATTTTAAATAACCAAAAGCATTTTCGCCCTTAATAAGGAACGTAGAAGATTTAGTACCAGCCTCATCACCTGGTTGTTCATCCATTAGTTCAATAGAAAAACCAGATTTTTCAGCCCAACGCAAGTACATACGAATTAACATAGAGCACCAATCTTGTGCTTCCGTACCACCTGCACCAGCATGGAAGGTTAAAATTGCATTATTAGCATCATATTCACCGCTTAATAACAAGAGAACCTCTTGTTTTTCTACAGTTTCTTCTATGGCTTTAACATATTCTTTAATTTCACTCTCCATAGAACTATCATCTTCTTCGATAGCCATTTCAAGCATTACATTGGCATCTTCAATATCACTAACAAGTTGCTTATAGCTTTCCACAGCATTTTTAAGTTGTGTAGCCTCTTGAGAAATCTCACGAGCCTTATCTGGATTATCCCAAAATGTAGGATCACTCATCTGTACATCGAGTGTAAAAATTCGATCTTCTTTCTGAGCGATGTTAAAGTGAATCCCTCATTCCATAAATACGTTCTTCCAGATTAGAAATTATTGGTTTTAAATCTTCTAACAATTTATGCTCACCACCTTTAACTTATTAGCCTATTATATTGATAAACTATTACCTTAATAAAATAGAAAAATGGCCGTTGCCCACTGGAAGTCCCATTGAGCAACGTGCCATTCACAAATCTTAGTCTTCGTTTTGTGGCTCCAACACATCTTCATGATGGGATTGTGCACCTTCTAAGTGATCAACTGGTTCTTCTAGTTCTTGAATCAATTGTGCACGAATTTTGTATAACGCCATGATTGTTTCATCTTGGATTGCTGCAATCATGTTTTGGAACATCTCAAAGGCTTCAAATTTATATTCCACCAATGGATTTTTTTGACCATATGCACGAAGGCCAATACCTTCACGCAACATATCCATATTATCCAAATGTTCCATCCATTTGTTATCGACAACGCGCAACATAATAGCCTTCTCAAGTTGGCTAAACATAGCCTCACCAAGCATATTAACGCGGTCTTGGTACTCTTCATGAGCAATTTCCAATAAGCGTTCTAATAATTCTTGACGAGTATATTCCTCCATATCTTGAGGAGTCATAATTTCTTCGGTTAAGAAATATTGACTCAAGTGCTTGTAGAGACCTTCGTAATCCCATTCTTCTGGATAAAGCTTTTCATCAGCATAAGCATCTACAGAATCAGTAACAAGCTTATCAATCATTTCATTAATCGTTTCACGCAAAGATTCGTTGCGCAAAATGCGACGACGTTGTTCATATAACACTTCACGTTGTTGATTCATAACATCATCATATTCGAGGACATATTTACGAATATTGTAGTTATGATCTTCAACTTTCTTTTGAGCTCGTTCAATAGATTTTGTAATCAAAGAATGCTCAATAGGCTCATCCTCTTCCATACCAAGTTTATCCATAATGCCTGTAATATTATCAGCACCAAAGATACGCATTAAATCGTCTTCCAAGGATAAGAAGAATTGAGAAGAACCAGGGTCACCTTGACGCCCAGAACGACCGCGTAACTGATTATCAATACGACGGCTTTCATGGCGTTCCGTACCCAAAATAGCTAAACCACCTAATTCAGGTACACCTTCACCAAGGGTAATGTCTGTACCACGACCAGCCATGTTTGTAGCAATAGTTACCATGCCCATTTGACCAGCATTAGCAACGATTTCAGCTTCTTTTTCATGGTGTTTAGCATTCAATACACTATGAGGAACTCCGGCACGTAACAACATGTCTGAAAGTTCTTCAGATTGTGTAATAGATGTAGTACCGATTAAAAGCGGTTGACCTACTTTATGACGTTCTACAGCATTACGAACTACAGCACGATATTTAGCAGCTTTAGTTTTGAAAATTTGATCCGGTAAATCTATACGAATCAATGGTTTATTTGGAGGAATAGGAATTACTTCTAAACCATAGATGTCGATAAACTCTTTTTCCTCTGTTTTAGCTGTACCAGTCATACCAGCTAATTTTTCATACATACGGAAGTAGTTTTGGAATGTAACAGATGCCAAAGTTTGGCTTTCACGTTCAACTTTCAAGCCTTCTTTAGCCTCAATAGCTTGATGTAAGCCATCAGAATAACGACGACCAAACATTAAACGACCTGTAAATTCATCGACGATAACAACTTCACCGTCTTTAACTACGTAATCAGTATCGCGGTGCATCATTGCATAGGCACGTAAAGAAGCACCAAGCAAATGATTCAACTCGATATTTTCGGCATCATATAAATTTTCAACGCCAAGCATTTTCTCTACCTTTTCGATACCAGAATCTGTAGGCGCAATAGTTTTTTGTTTCTCATCGATGATATAGTCTTCATCTCTTACAAGGTGAGGAACAATTTTAGCAAGTTTATAATAATTATCTGTGGAACGTTGACCTGGACCAGAAATAATTAACGGAGTTCTTGCTTCATCGATCAAGATGGAGTCAACTTCATCGACAATAGCATAATTTAATGGACGTTGTACCATTTGAAGTACATCAGATACCATATTATCGCGTAAATAATCAAAGCCAAATTCGTTATTTGTACCATACGTAATATCACATGCATATGCTTCTCTACGTTGGTTAAAGTCGAGATTAGCTACAATAAGACCTGTGGAAAGGCCTAAGAAATTATATAAACGACCCATTTGCTCGCTGTCACGAGTAGCCAAATAATCATTTACTGTAACTACGTGCACGCCTTTACCTGTCAACGCATTAAGATATACTGGCAATGTAGCTACTAATGTTTTACCTTCACCAGTACGCATTTCAGCGATATTACCATTATGCAGGCAAATACCACCCATTAACTGTACGTCAAAATGACGCATACCCAATACGCGTTTAGATGCTTCACGAACTACAGCAAATGCTTCTGGCAATAGGTCGTCCAACGTTTCCCCTTTTTGCAAACGACGTTTAAACTCATCGGTTTTTGCTACTAAGTTAGCATCACTTAATTTAACATAGTTTGGTTCAATTTCATTAATATGATCAGCAATAGCACGCATTTTTTTGATTTCTTTAGCGTTGTTATTGCCTAATAGCCTTTGTAAAAAGCCTAACAAACAAATCACTCCTCTACAGGACATCTTACATTATTTTATCTAATTTATTATAACGAAAATGCCTTGAATAGTCAAAGAATTCAAGGCATTTCACGATTATTTATAGTATTTTTTACAAAAAAGGTGGATGACTCAAAACGGTCATCCACCTTAGTATAATAATCGGCTGATTAAAAGTAGAAAGGAGTTAGGATTAAGTTCAGCCGACATTATAGGTTATTGAAGTTCTGGCTCAATTAAACCATAGAAACCATCATGTCTACGATATACAACGTTCATTGCTTCAGTTTCAGCATTGAAGAACATAAAGAAGTCGTGACCAATAAGGTTCATTTGCAAGATCGCTTCTTCTACATCCATTGGGCGTACTGCAAAATGTTTGCGTTTTACAACTTCGATAGTTTCTTCTTCCACAGGAGCTGCCAACACTTCTGGATGGAAAGCTTCTTGTTTTTTGAAACGTTTAGCTAAACGAGTTTTATGTTTATGAATTTGGCGAACAATTTTATCTACTACTAAATCAATAGCAGCATACATATCATCGTTAGTTTCTACGCCGCGAAGAACAATTTTATCAACGAAGCATGTAAGTTCAATTGTGGACTTATCTTTAACAACGGATAGAACCGCTTGTGCATCTAACTCATCATCGAAGTAACGAGTTAATTTGCTCAATCTTTTCTCGATGTATGCTCTTAAAGCATCTGTCACTTCAATGTTTTTTCCTCTGATTGCTACTTTCATAAGTCAACACCCTTTCTAAAAATCATCCACGAGATACGAGTGTGTGGTATCATGTAACCTTATCTCTCGTGTTATATTTAGTATTTCTACATCTACCTATAAAACTCCTCTTTTTTCTATAAAAATTTTATATTTTTTTGTAGAAATATGTATATTTTTTTACCACAAATCATAACCACCCGTAGAACGGGTGGTTTGCTCTGACCCTATAAGGGTCTTTC
>NZ_CAURHA010000034.1:0-22078 GCF_963524655.1 uncultured Veillonella sp. | reverse complement strand
TCTCATGAAAATACCCCCTTTACTGGTTGTCCAGTAAAGGGGGTACATATCATTTCTCAAACTGCCTTTTTACTATCATTAAATTATAGAGTTCAAAAACTTTACGCTTTGCAATGGTTTACCTATTTCTTGCTCACAGTATGCAAATAGTAGTTTTTCTAGTTCCTTCCATATTGTTTTAGGAAGTTCTATAGGCGTATCTTCACCCCACTGGTAAGCGAGAATGTGTGGTAATTCAGCTTTTACAGTAGGAGAAATACTAAGATTCGTCGTTTCACGTACCTGCAACCAGAATGGATCAATGCCATCTTGATGAGTAAAAGCATTAGCACTTGGCACAATACCGGCAAGAGATAATAATTGCCACCCAAGCATGATCGTTCCCAATTGCACATTGCGGCGTCGAATCTGCTTGGAGTAATTTACAACGGTATCAAAGACCTTACGGTCTACATCATACATAGCAAATAGCTCTTGAATAAGCTCGCTCGCAACGGCAGCATAAGCGATGTTATCGAGATTTACGTCTAACGATTCCACCACATAGGAACCATCGATTTGCGTAACATTTACATATTCTCCATCAGGTACGACTGTAATATACATAGCGCTAAAAGGACGTAGATACGAACTGTTGCGCATGGTCATCATTCGCTTATGTGGTATTGATGCTCTAATAATCCCCAAACTAGGAGTAATGAACGTAAACACTGAGTATAACTTATACTTTTTTCGACTAATTACGATGGCTGGTGTATTGAAGCCACCATTAAGCTTCTTCATTTACTTCTTCCGTTGCTTCCTCTACAGGTAAAGGAGTTACTTTGATACGAGAAATACGATAGCCTTGCATTTGAGTCACTTCAAAGGTATAGCCATGAGCATCTACTGTATCACCAACGATTGGTGTACGTTCTAGCAAGCCAAAGACGTAGCCCCCGATTGTATCGGAGTCAGAATTATCGATTTCAATATCCATGATCTCTGCTACTTCGTCTACGAGAACCTTACCATCAAACTCAAAGGACCCATCAGCATAGGACATCGTAGCCGGTAAATGCGGCTCATGCTCGTCTTGAATATCACCAACTAATTCTTCAATAATATCTTCAAGACCTACGAGACCAACCATACCACCATATTCATCTACTACTACAGCTTGATAAATACGGCGTGTTCTCATGTACTGTAACAATGTAGACAACTTCATGACTTCAGGAACAGTCAAAATATCCCGTTTTACATTGCGCAAATCTTTACGTGCTTGGTTAGGACGTTCCATTAAGTCTTTAATGTGAACGAGGCCGATGATGTGATCCTTATCCTCTACGCAGAGTGGATAACGAGTATGTACTTTAGAGCGAATAACCTTCATCGCTTCATCGTAACCATCTTCCACAAATACGCAATCCACGTCTTGGCGAGGTACCATAACCTCTTTCGCCATACGATCAACAAAGTTAAATACATTATCGATGAGTTCAGACTCTACTTGGTCTAACTGACCTTCTTCGTGACTTCGAGAAATCATCATTCGAATTTCTTCCTCAGAGTACACAAGGTCTAGCTCTGTTAAATATTTTGTTTTGTAAAAGCCTAAAATAACATTAGAGATTTTACTAGCAATCCAAATAAATGGATATACTAATTTACCTGCCGCTACTACGATGCGGCTATAGGTATTTACGTACTTTGTTGGGAACGATAGGCCCAACGCTTTAGGTACGATTTCACCAAAGATTAAAACGATTAAGCTAATTAATAGCAATAATACGATATCTAGTACAAAGTGCATCCACTTGCTATGTACATTAAGAACAGCGACTATCTGATCTACGATATTATCGAATACAAATGTACCCGTGCCTGCAAGGGCTAAGATAAAGAATAAAATCAAAAACTGCGTAGTATTTAAGAAATACTCAGGATTTTGATATAGCTTTAATAAAAACTCTCTATCCTTTTCTAAGAGGATATCCATATCCTCTACATGTTCTTTGCGAAGGCGGGCAAAGGAGAACTTTGCGACCACAAAAAAGTTAATTAAAACAATACATAAAAGACCAAACCCTATGGGTAACAGGCCATCTACACTATCCATTACTATTCCTTTCATCTAACTCTGGAAATACTTTATTTCTATATTATATCAAATTATTTTCGATACCCAAGTTCGGATAACATACCAGATTTATTGCGCCAATCCTTTTTAACTTTAACCCAAAGATCTAAGTATACCTTTGTGGCTAATAGCTTTTGAATATCTGCACGCGCCTCGGCACCTAATTGTTTCAAAAGAGCACCTTTTTTACCGATGATGATACCCTTTTGAGAGTCTCGTTCACAGTAAATGGTAGCGCGAATATAGGTCGTACCATCATCGCGAGTTTTCATTTCATCTACGTCTACCGCGATAGCATGAGGAATTTCATCCCGTGTTGCTAATAAGATTTTTTCCCGTACGATATCGGAAATGATAAGGCGTTCTGGTTGGTCTGTAATCATGTCCTCTGGGAAGTATTGTGGACCTTCAGGTAAAGTTTCTTCTAGTACCTTAAGAATCTCTGGTAAGTTCTCTTTATCTTTTGCAGAAATTGGAATAACACCAGCAAATGAGTACGCATTTTGATAAGACACGATGGCTTCTAAAAGCTCTTCTTTTTTAAGAGTATCGATCTTGTTAACTACCAAGAATACAGGAACTTTTACACGTTGTAATTGTTCAATAATAAAGTTATCCCCAGGACCGCGTTTTTCATTGCCTGCTACGACAAATAAAACGGCTTCTGTTTCTTTTAAAGACTCGATAGCTGCATCTACCATGAATTCACCTAATTTATGTTTTGGTTTATGCACACCATGTGTATCCAAAAATACGATTTGTTTTGCTTCATCTGTATATACGCAGATGATACGGTTACGAGTTGTTTGAGCCTTATCGGATACGATAGCGATTTTATCACCAATAAGAGCATTAATTAAGGTAGATTTACCAACATTTGGTCGACCTACTACGGCTACAAAGCCAGATTTGAAATGTTCGTTATTATTCATTATATGGTGCATCCTCCCGCACATAACCGAGATTGCCAAGGATAAACTCTTCCTCTGTACGCATCTCTTTTTTATCTTCGTCGTTCATATGGTCATAGCCTAAAATATGCAAACAACTATGCGTCGTTAAGTACGCCAATTCGCGTTCAAAACTATGTCCATATTCAATAGCCTGCTCACGAGTGCGCTCTAAGGAAATAATCATATCACCTAGTAAATGATGTTCCTCTTCACTGCCTTCGTAATCGTCCCCTTCATTAAGTGCAAAGGACAATACATCTGTAGGTCTATCGATACCGCGATATTCTTTATTAAGCTCGTGAATCTTTGCATTATCACACAGCAAAATACTCATTTCATCTTCTTCAAGACCGTATACGCGACTCACTTCGTCACAAACCTTACGGATAATGGCCTCTATATTAGAATCCTCTTGAATTCCTTCATCATAGCTAATATGTATGTACATACTTACCCTTTCGCTACATTCTCTGCAGATACATCAGTCGTCGTTGTAGTATCACCTGCTAATTTACGCTCATGGTACGCATCGTAAGCTTTTACAATGCGGCCTACTAAATCATGACGCACAACGTCTTGATCGCTAAAGTAAACCATATTAATGCCCGATACATGACGCAATACCTTTTCAGCCTCACCAAGACCTGATACGACACGTGGCGGCAAGTCAATTTGCGTTTTATCGCCGTTTACAACCATTTTAGAGTTGTTTCCTAAACGAGTTAGGAACATTTTCATCTGTTCAGCCGTCGTATTTTGCGCCTCGTCAAGAATAACAAAGGCATTTTCTAAAGTGCGACCACGCATATATGCTAATGGTGCTACCTCAATGGTACCGCGCTCCATAAAGCGTTGTACTTGCTCGATGCCAAACATTTCATGTAATGCATCATAAAGAGGTCTTAAATATGGATCTACTTTATCTTGTAATTCGCCAGGTAAGAAACCTAAGCGCTCTCCAGCCTCTACAGCAGGACGAGTTAAAATGATTTTATCTACATTACGGTTCTTCAAGTAGAACGCTGCCAAAGCTACTGCTAAAAAGGTTTTACCTGTACCTGCAGGGCCAATACCAAAGGTTATGGTATTTTTACGAATGCTATCTACATAATACTTCTGACCTTCCGTTTTAGGCGTAATATTTTTACCCCGCATATTAACGGATAGCGTATCTTCAAACATATTATGTACTGCATCAGCTTTGCCATTAGCTACAAGTTTAGCGGCAATGCGTACTTGAGATTCTGTAATAGTACTGCCTTCACGGTAGAGGAACACTAATTCTTCCAGAGTGCGATAGAGGGCATTAACATTCTCCTCATCTCCCTTGATGACTACTGTATCTCCACGAGCTACTACATCGGCAGAGATAACCTCAAGCATCATATGTAAATAACGATTATGTTGACCTAGTATGGATTGTGCTAGGTCATATGTAGGAAATGTAAATACTTGTTCGCTCATACAACCTCCTAGTCTATAACCTTACGAACCGCTTTACCATTGAGGTAATCACAAAGATCCCCTTGATGTGCATCTAGTTCATCTAACTTATCATCAATTAAATCTTGTACGCGCCACCAACCCATAGACCAATTTGTAAAGAGTGTATTATCTTCAGGCGCTCGCCCAACAAGACGCTGCAATACAATGTCAGGGTGTAAATGACGGACAAAGTTGACTACACGGTCAGCATATTCTTCTGCACTGATTAAGGTGAACTGACCTTCTTGGTACCACTTGGCCATCAATGTATTTTTAACGATATATAAGGCATGTAATTTAACTTGATCCACACCGAGGGCTGATAAGATACGGGCCCCTTCGATGGTATCTTTCATAGTATCCCATGGAAGATTAACAATCATATGTGTGGTAACGTTAAATCCGTATCGTTTAATGCGCAATACGGCATCAATAAACTGAGCTAAATCATGGCCTCGATTAATTTTTTCTAACGTATCATAGTTTACCGTTTGTAGACCTAATTCAATATAGATATCCTTTTGAAAGCGATCTCTGATATCTGCCAATATGTCTAGGTATTCATCGGCAATACAATCTGGTCTCGTTGCAATGGCGATACCTACGGCCTCGTCGATGCAACCTTGCTCCATATAGCTTTTAAAATCATCAAGACTCAAGTAAGTATTACTGAAGTTTTGATAATAAGGTATGAATTTTTTCGCCTTATATTTAGGGCCTATGTGAGCAATGTTTTCATCGAGTTGCATACGCACTGTCATCCACGCAGGACGATTCTCATAACCAGCACCAATTTCGCCGCAGAAGGTGCAGCCCCCTACGCCGGCTGAACCGTCTCGATTAGGACAAGTCAGCGGCAACGCCACAGGCAGTTTATAAACCTTTTCCCCATAGGTTTCTTTATAATATTTAGATACCATACGGTATCGTTTTGGTCTCGTTGTATCGGTCATAACACTCCTATTTAACTAACCAATCATCGCTTGTGAAATTTAACAAGCCTCTATTTCAGGACGTATAAAAGGTTTTACCTCTTTATTAACGTCGATCACAACTGTAAATGGTGCATTAGGTACATTCTCTATACCTAATACATGTGCCGTGTCTTCAGACATTGGCATTTCCACGTATTGTTGGCGAATCTTGCGCCATTCTTTGAAGGTATAGTTTGGAATATACTGAGAGGCAATCTCTTCGTTGCGCCAGAATGATTCCCCTTCTTGTAAAAGTTCCTTTGTCTGCTTCGGCAAACCAACGGCTTCGCTCCGAACCTTACCACGATAACTTACAAGAGTATCGTACTGTAGTAATTCAGCCGCCACATTATCGCCCTTAGACAAGAAGAAATTATATAAGAACTCGATTTGGTCAATGTCTTTTAAATTAACCTTGTGATGACCAGCATCAAGCCAAGCCTGTGTCATTTCACAGAAATAAGAAAAGGCATCTTTTTTAGATTCTACTTTGTTAGGGTCATACTTTTTCATAGGTGGTATATGATTTGTTGCTGTATCTTCACCAGTTATAGATGTGTCAGTATGCTCCTTTATGAGCTTTCTACCGATATAGCCAAAGACGGTTCTAAAGCGCTCACTATTATAAAAGCGTTCAAATACATCTTCAAAGTGCTTTAAGAAGCGTATATCTTTATAAGGTAATACATGAGTAGTGAGTACCTCATATGGCGCTAACGGATCACTAATATATTGGTATTCCTCCATGCGGCGTACACCAGATCCTTTTAATAGTTTCAAGAATCCTATTTGCAGCGCATGAGGTTGTAAGCTAAATAAATCGTTGAAGGATAATCCAAATCGCGCTTTATTTTCGTAAGGTAAGCCTACAATTAAATCCATATGTACATGTGTGCGTCCTGCCTCAATAATAGGACGAATTGCCTTTTGAATGTACGGCCAATCGTTATATCGGTTAATAGCATCTAACGTTTTCTTATGTGTACTTTGTACGCCCACTTCGATTTGAATACGCCCTGGTGGGGTTTCACAGAGAATATTTGTCTCCCATTCTGTCATGAGCTCAGGTTCCATTTCTAAATGGAAGTTCGTCTCTGTATCAGCATCACGCATAAATTCCATCAATGAACGATGATGATGTGGTGCACAGTTGAAAGTGCGATCCACAAATTTAACTTGCTTTACCTTATGGTCGATAAACCATTGTAATTCTTTTAATGTTCTATCTTGTGGAAAGAATCGAACCGTATTCTTGTTGCCAGATAAACAATACTGACAGGAGAATGGACATCCTCGAGAGGATTCATAGTAAATGATTTTATGTTCTAAATCAACCATATCCTCTTCCACGTATGGGAACGGTATAGTACTTAGATCCTTTACCTCTACTGTATCAGTAGAGCCCATAAGCTGGCCCGAAATATGGCGGCCACGAACGCCAGCAATTTCCTCTGTAAGGCCATCCTTACCATTTGTTAAGGCGTTAATAAGTTGATAAAAGGCTTCTTCCCCTTCGCCTTGTACAACATAGTCTACAGCATGGCAACGATTTAGAATTTCATCGGCAGTAAAAGATACTTCTGGACCGCCTAAGATAATTTTAATATCTGGTCGAACGGCTTTCACCATGTCCACCACATGTAAGGTCATTTCAATATTCCAGATATAGCAAGCAAAACCCAATATATCTATATTGCGCTCTGTAATATCGCTAAGAATATGTAAAACAGGCATATTAATAGTATATTCTACTATATCGTATGCCTGTCCGTGAGCCTGCCCATAGGCTTTGAGATAACGCAAAGCCAGGGAGGAATGTATAAATTTTGAGTTTAATGTGGATAAAACTACGTTCATATGTCCCCTTCAAATCATCGAATGGCTCAGCCACCGTCTAGTCATAATATATGTATTATACCATTAAAAGAGCCCAAAGATAAAGGAAACAATAGCACCCACTAAAATGACAACACCTACTACGGATAGGATGATGCCGCCAAAGAAAACTACTGCCGCTAATACAACGGCTAAAATGATAATCAGAATGATGCGACTAAGCCAACTTGTACTATTAAAGCTATACACCTTAACTTGCGGCCCATATTGATTATATTGTTCGTACCGTTGACCCTCTTCATCCATATAAGTTGGCGTTGAATCAACGTGTACAGAATCACCTACCTCTTCGATAGTTACCCCATCAAAGTCTCGGCGCTCATTATCGGATAATACGCGCGTATTAGGTTCAGTAGTTCTTGTATTGCCGTCAAAACTACTACCTTGTTGATTATTTTTATATGTATTTTGATTGTTATGTATATTCTGTTGATCAGACATAGTTAATTCCTCTATATGACCAAAATAATAATTAATTTTATACAACCTATTATATCATATTTTAACTAAAAAAATGCAAATAAATATCCCCTATAGATATAAATTCATAGATCTATAGGGGACGTATTGTATTGATATTGTTTATAGCTAATGTATGCTAACGCACAGATTAGTCATTCAAGAATTTTTGAAGTAATTCATTAACCATACCAGGGTTAGCACGGCCTTTAGATTCCTTCATAACTTGACCAACTAAGAAGCCAATAGCCTTGCCATTACCGCTCTTGAAGTCTTCCACTGGTTGTGGGTTGTTAGCGATAACTTGCTTAACGATTTCTTCAATAGCGCCTGTATCTGTAATTTGAACAAGACCTTCTTCTTTTACGATAGTCTCTGCATCCTTGCCGGATTCCCACATGGATACAATAACTTTTTTCGCAATTTTACCGGAAATAGTGCCTTTATCGATAAGGGCAATCATACCAGCTAAGTTTTCAGGGCTTACTTTAGATTCAGCAAATGTTAAGCCATTTTCATTGATCATCTTGGACAAGTCACCAAGCATCCAGTTAGCAACAGTTTTAGGATCTGCACCAGCTTTTACAGTTGCATCTAAGAAGTCTGCAGTCTTACGAGCTACTGTAAGAATTGTTGCATCTTCACGAGGCAAACCGTATTCAGATACAAAGCGTTCAATCTTAGCATCTTGTAATTCTGGTAATGCACGGCGTTCTTCTTCAATTTTTTCGTCTGTAATTACGATTGGTACCAAATCTGGTTCTGGGAAGTAGCGGTAATCGTTTTCTGCGTCTTTTTTACGCATGCCGAGAGTAATGCCTTGAGCATCATCCCATGTACGAGTTTCTTGGTCTACTTTACCACCAGCTTCGATTAATTTTGCTTGACGCAATGCTTCGTACTCGATAGCTTTTTGGATACCAGTTAAGGAGTTAACGTTTTTAGTTTCTGTACGTGTACCGAACTCTGTAGCACCACGAAGGCGTACGGATACGTTACAGTCACAACGCAAAGAACCTTCTTCCATACGACCGTCAGATACTTCTAAATATTGCAAAATAGAACGTAACTTTTCAACATATGCTCTCGCCTCTGCACCGGAACGAATATCTGGTTCAGATACGATTTCAAGAAGAGGTACACCCGTACGGTTGTAGTCAACATTAGAAGATTTGGAATCGGAAATAGTGTTGCCACTATGAACGAGCTTACCTGCATCTTCTTCCATGTGAATACGTGTAATACCAATGCGTTTAGTTTCACCATTTACTTCGATGTCTAAGTGACCATTTAAGCAAATTGGCAAATCATATTGAGATGTTTGATAGTTTTTAGGCAAATCAGGATAGTAGTAGTTTTTACGGTCAAATTTGTTAAAGTTAAGGATTTCGCAGTTCAATGCTAAACCTACTTTAATAGCAAATTCTACTACTTGTTTATTTAACACAGGCATCGCACCAGGCAAGCCAAGGCACACTGGGCATACATGTGTATTTTGATCGCCGCCGAATTCAGTGGTACAACCACAGAAGATTTTAGACTTCGTCTTAAGCTCTGTATGAACCTCTAAACCAACGACTGTTTCGTATTTACTACTCATAGAGAAACCTCCCCAGTTGGTGCTACTAATTGACAGTCTGGACGCGCTTGTTCAAATGTGAAAGCCGCACGTAACAATGTTTCTTCACCCATGGCAGGACCAAGCAATTGCATACCGATTGGCAAATTGCTGCTGCTCATACCTGCTGGAATGCTAATACCTGGGATACCTGCAAGGTTTGCTGGTACTGTACAGATATCTTCTAAGTACATTGCTAATGGATCATTTGCTTTTTCACCAAACTTATAAGACGTATTAGGTGCAGTTGGTGTTAAGATTAAATCCACTTTGGAGAAAGCTTCATCAAATTCGTTTTTAATGAGGCGGCGTACTTTCAATGCTTTCAAGTAGTAAGCATCATAGTAACCAGCACTCAATACATAAGTACCTAACAAGATACGGCGTTGTACTTCAGGACCAAAGCCTTCTGTACGAGTTTTCGTAGACATTTCTACTAAATTGTCAGCAGCAACGCGCATGCCATAGCTTACACCGTCATAACGAGCCAAGTTAGAGCTTGCCTCTGCCAATGCGATGATGTAGTACGCAGACAAAGCATATTTAGAGTTAGGCAATGAAACCTCAACGATTTCAGCACCTAATTTTTTATACGTTTCGATAGCCTCTTCCATAGCTTTGCGAACTTCGCTATTGAGACCTTCACCAAAGAATTCTTTTGGCACGCCAATTTTAATATTTTTTACATCATTTACAAGCGCTGTAGTGTAATCTACACGAGCACCTGGAATAGATGTAGAATCTTTCGCATCGTAACCAGAGATTGCATTCAATACTAAAGCAGCATCAGTTACGTCCCGTGTAATAGGGCCAACTTGGTCCAAAGAGGATGCAAAGGCGATAAGGCCATAACGAGATACATTGCCGTAAGTAGGTTTCAAACCTACAACGCCACAGAAGGACGCTGGTTGACGGATGGAACCGCCTGTATCAGAGCCAAGAGCCCAAATAGCAGTACTACTTGCTACAGCAGCAGCACTACCGCCAGAGGAACCACCTGGTACACAATCAGTGTTCCAAGGGTTAGTTGTTTTTGCTAATGCAGAATTCTCTGTAGAGCCACCCATAGCAAATTCGTCCATGTTAAGTTTACCAAGGCTAATATAATGATTATCTTGTAAACGTTCGATAACAGTCGCATTATATGGAGGAACAAAGTTTTCTAACATTTTAGACGCGCATGTTGCAGGCTCGTCTTTAATGCAAATATTATCTTTGATGGCACCAGGAATACCTGCTAATGGAGAAATAGCTTCGCCTTTAGCAATTAATTCGTCTACAGTTTTAGCTGTAGCTAAAGCGCGGTCATGAGAATCGGATAAGTACGCATGTACAGTCGGCTCCACTTTCGCTTTATGTGCAATGACAGCATTCGTCAATTCAACGGCGCTGATTTCTTTATTCACTAGTTTCTTGTGTAATTCATGAATTGTTGCCACAGCGAAACCTCCTATTCTTGTACAACGCGAGGTACTTTAAAGTACCCATCCTCTGCTTCTGGAGCATTAGATAAAGCTAAATCATGATTAAGGGATGGTTTCATTTCATCCTCTCTAAGTACATTATGCAATGGTACCGCATGGGCCATAGGCTCAACACCATCAAGCTCTAATGCATCTAGTTCAGCAACATAAGACAAGATATCGGACAACTCTTTTTCTACATGTGCCATATGTTCTTCCTTAACTTCCAAGCGTGAAAGCAAGGCGATTTTTTTTATTTCCTCTTGGCTGATTTTCATCGGAACACATCCTTTCATAATTATTTATTATAAAGCAAATAATATATATTTTCAAAACATTATAAGAATGTATATCTATTGGATTTCTCCGAGATTGCGTAAAAGCTCTACAAACTCTTCTTCGTTCATGACGCGAATGCCCAATTCATTGGCTTTCGTAAGCTTACTACCGCTATCTTCACCAGCTACAACAAGTGTAGTTTTCTTTGACACAGAACCTGTAACCTTTGCCCCATGAGCTTCAAGAATTTTACCGGCTTCACTGCGACCCATGACCTCAAGCTTACCTGTGAGGACGACGATTTCCCCGTCCAGTTGATTGCCTGCAGCTTCTACAACATCTACAGTCATCTTAAGACCGGCTTGTGTTAACCCTTCAATAATAGCCACATGAGCAGGATCTTGACGATATTCTACGATACTATCTGCCATTGTGGGACCAATCTCTTCCACAGCTACGAGTTCTTCCTTAGTAATAGTCATGAACCGTTCCATAGATTTTACGACATTAGCAATTGTTGCAGCTGCTTTAGAACCAATTAGACGAATACCAAGACCATATAATACGCGGTCCAAACCACGAGCTTTAGAATCTCCGATAGCTTTTACTAAATTTTCTGCCGATTTTTTGCCCATTCGGTCCATCATAACTAGTTGATCTACCGTTAAGTGATATAAATCCACCACATTAGCAATTAACTTGTTATTGATTAAGTTTTCTACAATGCTAGGGCCTAAACCATCAATATTCATAGCATCTCGAGAGGCAAAGTGAATGATTTGCTCTTTCTCGATAGCAGGACAATGTTTATTCGTACAACGTACAGCCGCTTCCCATTCGAGACGAACTGTAGGAGATTCACACACTGGACATGTGTTAGGAATTGTGAAAGGCACTTCAGAACCAGTACGTTTTTCAGGAACTACACGAATAACTTCTGGAATGATTTCTGCAGCCTTGTGAATGATGACATGGTCACCAATGCGGATGTCCTTTTCATTGATAAAGTCTTGATTGTGTAATGTTACACGACTCACATTGGTACCAGACACGAATACAGATTCAAGCTCACCAATAGGCGTGAGAACGCCTGTACGACCTACATTAATCGTAATATCCTTTAGAATGGTTTCTACCTCCTCTGGAGGATATTTATAGGCAGTGGCCCATTTAGGATCTTTTGCAGTATTGCCAAGTGCCTCTTGATCATCAAAGCTATTCACTTTAATAACCATACCGTCAGTATCATATGGCAAGTCATGACGTTTTTCTTCCCAGTAATTGATAGTTTCAATAACGTCATCAATAGTTTGACACACGCGATAGTGAGGATTTACAGAGAACTTAAAGTTTTCTAAGCTTTTAAGTAACTCCTCTTGACTATGAATACTAGCTCCTTCTTCAGAGCCAATAGCATAGGCAAAGAAAGCTAAGTTACGACTTGCTGTAATAGCAGGATCTTGTTGACGCAAGGAGCCTGCTGCAGCATTACGAGGATTCACAAAGGTTGGTAACCCCTCTTCATCACGTTCTTCATTTATGCGTTTAAATTCGCTATGAGGCATATACGCTTCACCGCGAACCTCGATAAACTCAGGGGCATTCTCTAGGTATAAAGGAATGGATTTAATAGTACGCACATTAGCAGTTACATCTTCCCCAACGCGACCATCACCTCGCGTTACAGCACGTACAAACATGCCATTTTCATAGTGTAAATTTACAGCTAATCCATCAATTTTTAACTCTACTACATACGCAGATGGCTTATGTCCTAATTCCTTTTCTACGCGACTAGCAAATGCTCGAACTTCATCAGCATTAAATACATTGGAAAGACTCAACATAGGACGTCCATGAACAACCTTTTCAAAGGAGCCTTCCACCTTCATACCTACACGTTGTGTTGGAGAAGATGGCACAATATATTCTGGATGAGCTGTTTCTAAATCTACAAGCTCACGATATTTTTTATCATATTCAAAGTCACTCATCGTAGGAGCATCTTTTACATAGTATAAATACTGTGCATGAGTAAGCTCTTGTTGCAACTCTTTAATTCTATCTTTCGGATTCATATTACATCCCTTTTACTGTACAGTAACACTCTATACGTTCCTTACAAGCAAGGTAGAGAGGTTAACTGCGATACACAAGTTTTATCCCTTTTTGACAGGTGCAAATTTAGCCATAACCACACGTACACCTTGAGTTGGGAATTCAATAGTTAACTTCATGCCAGCCCCTTCACCAGCAACGTTGATAACCTTGCCATTGCCCCACTTACTATGAATAGCAGTATCGCCAATCTTCCAATCAGCAATTACTTCATTGCGAACGATTGGCTTCGTAACTGGTCGGCTTGTGACACTCATATGTTGTGGCACATGACGCTTAATGTCATCAGGTACTTTACGCTTAGCACGCAAACCATCTACTAACTCTTCAGGAATTTCGTTGATAAAGCGAGATGGTAAATAACTACTTGTACGACCAAATACAGTACGCGTCGTAGCATTAGAAATATATAATTCCTTCTCTGCCCGTGTAATACCTACGTAAGCTAGACGACGCTCCTCTTCAATCTCCTCAGGGTTCATTAAGGTTCGACTATGAGGGAATAGACCTTCCTCTAAGCCTCCTAAGAATACAATAGGGAATTCCAAACCTTTAGCAGCATGTAATGTCATCAATGTTACCTTAGACTCTTCTTGCTCGAAGGAATCAACATCGTTAACAAGGGCCACTTGTTCTAAGAAATCCTCTACAGTACCAGATGGATTTGTATCTTGGAAGTCTTTAGCTACAGATAAAAGCTCACCAATATTCTCCGCGCGCGCTTGATCTTGTGGATCTGTACTTTCTTCCAACTGAGCTAAATAACCCGTTCTATCTAAAATGGACTCTAGAATATCTAGTACCGTTCTATCTTCCATTTCAGCTACAAGTGTGAAAATAAGAATGCCAAACTCTTCTAACTTTTCTTTTGTCTTACCCTTAATAGAATCTACCAAGTGTAGCTGCGTTAAGGTCATAAATAAAGACGTTCCATTAGCACGGGCATAGTCCTGTAGTTTGGCCACAGTAGTAGCGCCGATACTTCGTTTAGGGACATTGATAATACGCAATAGACTCAAATCATCAAAAGGATTATATAACACGCGCAAGTATGCTAATACGTCCTTAATTTCTTTACGATCGTAGAACTTTGTGCCCCCCACCATTGTGTATGGCAAAGCACGTTTGATAAGTGCCTCTTCAAGTACACGAGACTGAGCATTTGTACGATATAAAATGGCCATATCCCCATAAGGAACACCGTGAATATCGTGCTTTTTAGCAATTGTATCGCCGATAAAAGCAGCCTCCTCATGTTCAGATTGGGCCGTAAAGTGCTGGATCTTAGCACCTTCCGTCTTGTCAGTCCAAAGATTTTTCTTTGGTCGACCTTCATTATTCTCGATAACAGCATTGGCTGCATCTAGAATAATCTTAGTAGAACGATAGTTTTGTTCCAGTTTAATAGATGTACAGTTCGGATAATCCTTTTCAAAGTCTAGGATATTTTGAATATCTGCACCACGCCAAGCGTAAATACTTTGGTCAGCATCACCTACTACGGCGATATTCTTCCAATGTAAAGCCAATAATTTAGCCAATAAATATTGAGCATGGTTTGTATCTTGATACTCGTCGATCATAACATAACGGAAACGTTTGCTATATTTATCTAGGACAGCCTCATTAGACTGTAATAATTTTACAGCCACCAATAATAGATCATCAAAATCTAAAGCATTATTCTTACGCAATTCACGTTCGTAATACTCGTAGACGTCGGCAACCTTTTGCTGGTAAAAGTCTCTCGCTTGCTTTCTAAAATCTGAAGCAAAGAGTAATTTATTCTTTGCATCTGAAATAGCTGCAATCATAGCACCAACGGGATAGTATTTATCGTCCAAATTTAATGCTTTCAAAGCAGCCTTAATAACAGCTTGCGAGTCAGATGTGTCATAAATGGTAAAGTTACTGTTATACCCTAAGAAATTATCTAACTCAAAACGTAAAAACTTAGCACAGAAGCTATGGAACGTACTGAGCCAAATACGATTAGCTACATCCCCTACTAAACCTTCTACACGGCTTTTCATCTCTTTAGCCGCTTTATTGGTAAAGGTAATAGCTAAAATTTCATAAGGATTTACACCTTGTGCCAATAAATGTGCAATACGAACTGTTAAAACCTTTGTTTTACCAGATCCGGCACCAGCTAAAATCAACAAAGGGCCTTCCGTATGTTGTACGGCTTGTTGTTGCTCTTTATTTAAACCTGTTAATAATGAATTCATCGGAACACCCCTAACGCCCTTACATAATGGTTATACAAATAACTCAAATAGAACTTAATGAGCTAAACTTTACATATGAGAAATAACATTTGTTATGGCTACATATATAGCTATAGTCATGTAAACTCTATACATAGAGAAGAAGAACGTTGCAAGCAACGTTCTTTTCCTTTGTATACTATTTCATAGCACCAAGGATTGGTGGTACGATTTGTTTTTTACGAGACATAGTGTTTGGTAAGAATACACCATTGTCTTTAACTTCTTTTTCAAATGCTTTTGTAACTACAGCTTCTACATCACCGCTGAATAACAAAGTAGTACTTTCATCAAGGATATTTGTAATCATGATGTAAGATGCATCGTAGTTGTTAGCACTGCGAAGAGCTTCTAAAGCTTGTACTAATTCACCTTGTTTAGCCAATACGTCTGTTGTATCCATAACGGAAATTTGACCGATAGAAATCGTTTTACCAGCTTCGGAGAATTCTTTCATATCAGTACGAACGATATCATCATTAGTCAAATCAGAAATATCTGCACCAGCTTTTAACATATCAAGGCCATAGGACTCGATATCTACACCGGCGATTTCAGCCAATTTGTGAGCCATTTCTTTATCTGTTTCTGTACATGTAGGAGAACGGAATAATACAGTGTCAGAAATGATAGCGGATAACATCAATCCTGCAATAGCTTTAGGAATTTCTTGATTATTTTCCATATACAATTTAGTGATGATTGTATTGGAGCAACCTACTGGTTCTAAGCGCATGAATACAGGACCATCAGTTTCAAAATCGCCAATGCGGTGATGATCAACTACGCCACACATATTCATGGATTTATAACCATCGATGATTTGCTTAGATTCATTGTGGTCAGTTAGGTATAAGTTGCCACCTTCTGGCGCAAACTCTTCCCAGTTTTTAACAATTTGCGGATGTTCAAAACCAAAATGGTTCAAAATGTATGTTGTTTCTTTGTTTGCTTCACCGGCACAAACTGGAGTTGCTGGTGTGCCCATTTGTGTTAATAAATTTGCAAAGGAAATAGCAGAACAAATAGAATCTGTATCAGGGCTTTTATGACCTGCTACATATGTTTTTACGTCACTCATAATATACCTCTTTTATTTTTAGTTTCACATTTTATATTGACCTAGGTCAATCCGATTTTTAACTATATTATTATACCATACATTATACAAAAAAAACACGCCACTACTATGTAGTGACGTGTTTTTATCATTCCTCATTATCAGCTAATGTAGGAAATTATTCATGGTCTTTTTTACGATTTGTAAACAAACCAGGTCCAAGTGTTTCAATGATGATAAACAACATTGGAATGATAAAGATACCAAACAATGTTGCTGTTGTCATCCCTGCTACTACTGTAATACCCATAGATGTACGAGCGCCAGAGCCAGCACCAGTAGAGATAGCTAATGGGAATACACCAAGAATAAAGGCAAAGGATGTCATCAAGATTGGACGCAAACGAATTTTTGCAGCTTCGATAGCAGCATCAACTACGTTCATACCGCGCTCGTCAACACGAATCTTCGCATATTCGATGATCAAGATAGCATTTTTCGCAGCTAAGCCAACCAATGTCAAAAGACCAATTTGCATATAAATATCGTTAGCTAAGGCATATCTACCTGTAAAGTTCAACAAGAATGGTACTAAAGCGGCACCTATCATACCAGATGGTACGGAGAACAATACGGCAAATGGAACCTTCCAAGATTCATACAAGGCAGCCAAGATCAAGAATACGAAGACTAGACCTAAACCAAGAATCATCATAGTTTGAGAACCAGCTTTCAACTCTTCTCGAGATTGACCTGCCCAATCATAGGTATAACCAGCAGGTAATGTTTTAGCTGCTGCCTCTTTCAATGCGTTAATAGCATCACCAGAGGAGTAACCACGTGCTTGGGAACCGCCGATTTGTACGGCCATCGCATTATCGAAACGAGTAATACTAGATGGCATACCGGTTTGTTCCTTCGTGATGTAGTTAGATACAGGAACCATAAGCCCCTTACTATTTCTAACAGCCAACATATTAAGCTGATCTGCATTTTGGCGGTACGCATCTTCTGCTTGAACTACTACCTTATAGTTTTTACCGTACATGGTAAAATCATTGACTTGAATACTACCGTAGAAACCTTGTAATGTAGTAAAGATATCAGCTAATGCCACACCATCTTGAGCCGCTTTTTCACGATTCACATCAAATTGTAAGGATGGTGTAGATGTATCAAATGTAGTGTAAATAGATTGAATTGCTGGACTCTTACGAGCTTCTGCTAAGAATTCGTTAGCACGTTCCGCCATAACTTGTGGGCTGTCACCAGCTTTATTAATGATATACATACTGAAACCACCAGTAGTACCTAGACCAGGAATAGATGGTGGATTCATAGCAATTACAGTTGCTTCTGGTACGCCTTGAGCTGCAAAACCAAAGGTTTGACCAACCATTGCATTAATAGATGTAGCTTGTGTAGTACGATACTTCCAGTCAGACATAGTCGCAAAGATTACACCAGCACTAGATTTTTGACCGCCACCTAAGAGGTCAAAGCCAGCTACCGTAAATACTTCTTGGAACAATTGTTCATCTTTAGGTTTTTCTGGATCATTTTTACCTTCTAAGAAGGAAGCAATTTTTTCAAGTGTTGCCATAGTACGCTCAGATGTAGCACCTGGCGGCTCATTAACAGCAATCATGTAATAACCGCTATCCTCTGCAGGTACAAAGGATGTAGGCAAGAAGTGGAATACTAAGCCTGTTCCCCCCGCAAAGATAAGCAATGCAATAACGGTTAAGCTCAAACGATGGCTTAAACGAGCCAATTGGATACCATACCAATTGCTGAAACGTTCTAGGCCTGCATTGAATTTATTTAACTGACGATGTACCCAGTCTTCGCGTTCTTTTGGCGTGTGAGGTTTTAACATCGTAGCACATAGTGCTGGTGTTAATACAAGGGCGATAATCGCAGAAATAACAACAGATACAGCGATTGTTAAAGCAAACTGTTTGTAAAGAATACCTGTCATACCACCCATGAAGGCAACTGGTACAAATACCGCTACCAATACAAAGGCGATACCAATTACAGGGCCTTGCACATTTTCCATCGCTTTAATAGCCGCTTCTTTAGGAGATAAGCCATTATATTTTAATTCATACTCTACCGCTTCTACTACAACGATAGCATCGTCAACAACGAGGCCGATAGCCAATACCATGGCGAATAATGTTAACGTATTGATAGAGAAATCAAGTAATACGAAAGCACCAAATGTACCTAGCAAGGATACTGGAACAGCAATCATAGGAATAATTGTAGATCTCCAGGATTGTAAGAATACATATACTACAACTAAAACGAGGAGCAATGCTTCAATGAAGGTATGCTCTACCTCATTGATAGATGCACTTACGAATTTAGTATTATCTACAACTACCTTATATTCTAAATCAGGCGGGAAAGATTTAGATTGTTCGTCTAAAACCTTCTTCACGTTGGCGATAGTCTCTAATGCATTGGCATCACTTTGAAGAGAAATAGCAAAACCAGCAACTTCTTTATGAGCAGATTTAGCAATAAAGTTATAGTCTTTAGCACCAATTTGAATACGAGAGACATCTTTTAAATGGAGAACCTTGCCATTGGAGTTCTTAATCGCAATATTGCCGAATTGTTCCGGTGTTACTAAACGACCGTCAATTTTAATAGGATACTGGAATGCTTGTTGACCATTTGTAGGATTTTGACCAACTGTACCAGCAGCTGCTTGAAGGTTTTGCCCTCTAATTGCAGCCGTTACTTCAGATAAAGTAACGCCTAGTTTTTGCATTTTAGCAGGATCTAACCATATGCGCATAGAATAGTCAGAACCGAACTCTTGTACTGAACCTACACCTTTGATGGATTTAATAGCATCCATCATGTAGTTTGTTCCATAGTTTTTCAAGAATGTAGAATCATATGTACCGTTTGGGGAGTTCAAAGAGAAAATCAAGGCCATGTCGCCAGATGATTTTGTTGTTGTAACCCCTACGGCTTGAACCTCCGCAGGTAATTGTGAAAGCGCTGCTTGTACACGGTTTTGTGTGTTAACCGCATTCATATCAGCATTTGAACCTTGATTAAATTGAATCGTCAAGGAATAAGTACCACTACTGGAGCTGTTAGACGTCATATAATCCATATCTTGAACGCCTACAATTTGTGTTTCAATAACACTGGCTACTGTATCATTAACAACTTGTGCTGTTGCACCTGTATACGCCGTATTAACACGCACTGTAGGAGGAGAAATTTGTGGATATCGAGCTACCGGGAGGTTCATCATAGAAATGAGACCTACCAAAGTAATAACAATGGCTATTACGATGGCAAAGATAGGTCGATGAATAAAGAATTTCGACACGATCTAGCCCCCTTTTATTTTGTAGCTTTCAACTGTTCTTTAGTAAGTTGTTTACCATTTACTTTAACGCCATTCTTAACCTTAGTTAAGCCATCAACAATGATTACATCACCAGGAGCAAGACCAGCTTTAATGATTGTTTCATTGCCTTTTGTACCGCCAACTTCAACTGTTTTTTGCTCTACTACACCAGCAGCATTCACAACATAGACAAAGTTTTTATCCATAATTTGTAGAATCGCACGATTTGGTACTAGAATAGCATTTTTAAGCTTTTCACCAGGAGAAACAACCGTAGCATACATATTAGGTAACAACAAATGATTTGGATTTGGGAAAGAAGCTTTTAATACGAGCTTACCTGTAGATTTATCTAGACTCTTCGCCGCTTGAACGATAGAACCAAGTTCATTATAGATTTCACCATCAGCTAGTTTCAATTGAATATTTGGACCATTAGAATCATCACCAGTTGGATTTTTCATGAAATCAAGATATTCTTGCTCAGTCATACTGAACTCAACAAAGATTGGATCGATGGAATCAATGGTAACCAATGTTGTAGAACCAGCTTGTACAAATGTACCCATATCTACATCATCCATACGCAATGTACCAGAGTACGGTGCATATACCATAGTATCTCCATAGTTATCTTGAGCAATCTTAAGAGATGCTTGATATGCTTCATAGGCTGCTTTAGCTTGTTCATAAGTACTGCGTTGTGTATCTACACGTTGCTGAGCAATAGCATCTTGTTGAGCTAATGTTTCATAACGTTGCAAATCAACTTCAGCATTTTTCATATTTGCATTGGCTTGAGCTGCTTGTGCTTCTGCATTGGCAACACTAGCTTCATATTGACGAGAGTCAATACGATATAGTGGTTGACCTGCCACTACCTGTTCCCCGCCTTTTACAAACTTCTCAACAATGTAACCAGATACACGAGCATGTACAGCTACAGAATTCTCTGCCACTACTGTACCTGCAAATGTTTGATCTACTTGAGTATCACTTGCTGTGATTTTATATGTATTGACATTAACCTCACCGGCTTGCTGTTGGTTGTTACCGCAACCGGCCACCATGACAGCAGACACTACGAGAGCCGCCAACATACGGGAATAACGATACTTCATTACCTATACTCCTTTACACGAAACTATTTATTTATGTCACATACTATCATAAATATCTATATATATTTTACAGGATTCTATAGACAAAGTCAATTTTCCGATATCTTTCAACCATTGTTAAATGCAGATAAAATCTAAACAAATTCATATCCATTGTATACAATAAAAAAGATAAAACCATTGACTTTTATATTTTTTTGTGAACACTTTTTTCATAATTTATTGAGAACACTTTGGTCATAATTGATCTTGTAGGGTTATACGGGGAAATTATGGGGGAAAAAAAGGGAAATTTCAAGCGAATAAATGCGTATTTTAACGAACATATACGAACATAAAAAAAACTAGAAGATTAGGTAACTACTGCATTTATACAGTAAATACGTATCTTCTAGCTTTAGCTTGAATATTGGTGGAGATGAGGGGAGTCGAACCCCTGTCCAGAAGTGTTGCCATATAGACTTCTCCGAGCACAGTCTATGATTTAGATCTCAGGTTGCTATCGCTCACAGACAAGCTACACAACCCCAGTTCATATTGTCTCGCCTAATTCATATGAACAACTAAATTAAGCCAGCCTACGGTTTGACGTCCATTCACACTTGGTAGGCACAAGTATGAGGGACGTAGCTTATGCAGCTAATGCAAAATTTTCTTCTGCGTTTAAATGTTTTCCCACCGTTTAACGGCCTCATGGAACGCCGACTCGCTATCTATACCACACGCACCCCTGTCGAAACCTTTACATCCCCGTGCGTCGGTCTAATAATTATAAGCCTAATTACTATAACTGTCAATTATAGTAAGCCTTATCAACGCTTATAAATCTTTGCTTAGTAGCTTAATAATATCTATCAAAGAAAATGTGTACAGATTAT
>NZ_CAURHA010000033.1:0-22226 GCF_963524655.1 uncultured Veillonella sp. | reverse complement strand
TATGGAAGCTTCTGAACTGCCTCTTTTAGTTGTCCCTTAAAAGTATGAGCCTTTTGTGTATTCTCTATAGGCCAATCATGAAAGTGCCACTGTAAACCATCCATTCTAGGCTCGACATTTTTAAAATTATACCCTAACTTAAGCGTTTTTGTAGATACAGAATTATCTGTAGATATAGCAGTGTCTACAGTATCTGCTGTTACACTTCCTACAGATAGTAACCCAACAGCTATAGTAGCTAAGATGGACTTATATATAGTTTTATTCATCTTCTTTCCTCGTTAAGCGATTACATATTTCACCGCTATTACACAATATATTGTTCTAGATACGGTGTGTATTACATACAGCTTGTATTACATCCCGTTTATCTGCTAAGGAATTATTCGTTCTTTTGTTTTAGTAGAAATCTTCGTAATCGGATAGTTTCCTAATAATTCATAACGTGAGCTATCTATATTTTTTACAGGCACTACATGTTCCTTATAGAATTCAGCATCAACTGCTTTCACAGGTTCTAAGAAGAATAAGGAGTACGCCATGCCACCTTCCGTCCACGTAATGCTACGGATCAATTGTACTCCTGGCTTACCTGTATAATACACCTTGCCAGATTCACCTTCTTCAGACCATTCATAGTCCTTATACTCTGCAGGAATATACGCTGTATCTCTTACGGTATCCACGGAATAGCCCATTCGATAGGCCATAACATTAGTAATAAATTTTTCCCCAGCCTGATAGATAGGTGCATTTCTTTTGTAATATACAACCTCTAGCACATCATTTCGATCAAGACGTGCTGTATAAAGCTGATATCCAAAAGGTATATAACTAGGTGCCTCAGCCTCATACGGTAATTTCTGAGTAACCTCTGCTATCCCCTTAAAGTTACGAGCACTGTCTTGAGTCATTATAGGCCAGCCTACTAATTGCATTCTTGGTATTTGGATAATTGCAGAAGCATTATTCATGTTTGGCGTAATATTTTTAGACTTAGATGCGGCCTCAGAATTATTAATCGATACAGACTGATCAACAGTATCTGCGGATACATAGCTTATAGATACTAAACCAACAGCTATAGCAGCTAAAATGGATTTACATATTAATTTTTTCATATTCTCTCCTCATGAAGCGATTATACGCTTTATATAATGATATATTTCTTTATATATATCAGAAATACCACTATTATTCTGTTGCTCGTGCTACTTCATAAAACCTTTATAAAATCTATCCTGTAAGTAAGTTCTCCTAATAAGAGAGCTATATTATATTTTTTGCAAAAAAATCCTACTGAACGCTATATCATAATAGAGTTCAGTAGGAATGTTGTATCATTATTTAGTTAATGGCGGCATAATAGCATCTTGTTCAAGTTGTCTTCGTCTTTTAGCCGAATAGTCAACAACTTTAATTTGAACTACGCCCACAGAGTTTACCATGGCTTCCGTAAAAGTAAACTCACGACCTGTCTGATATTTCATCAATACTTGTAAGCCATGAGACTTTTCATCAATAGCCTCTAAATAGGTAGCCTCTCCACGACCCATCACACTAGAGTATACCGAGCTATATTTACATGGTATATCTCCACCTGAAACGAGTGCTTCATCGCTACCATCAATTTCAATAAATACATGTGGATTCGCTTGAATCAAACTAAACTTCTTTCCCTCATAATGGCCATGTACATAGATATAAAGTACCTCATCTATAAATTCATATCCAAAATGTAAGGGCACCACGTAAGGGTAATCACCATCCATCAGACCTAGATGAATGATACGAGTGCTACTTAAAATACCTTTAATTTCATCTATATTGGTAACCATGCGATCTTGTCGTCTCATAATAGCCTCCACGGTTTTACGTAAAATATAATCTATGTATCATTATAGCAAATTTTATAAACCTTTTAAGACTAAGTATTCTCTTAAAATGAATAATTTATCTTTTATTCGTATATTAATAATACTATTTTTTCTATATATCCACTGTATAAATACATTTGACTTTTTACAATAGATACTGTATTATAAGAAAATAGTTTTATAGATTCTATAGATTATAGAGGCTATGGTTATCCATGGCTTTTTATATTTGTAGATAGTTTGTAGAAAAGAGGTCTTTACTATGTCTGATACGCATCAGTTAAAACGAGGTCTTAAGAACCGGCACGTACAGTTGCTCGCCATTGGCGGTGCCATTGGTACAGGCTTATTCTTAGGCTCCGGTCGAGCCATTCACTTGGCCGGTCCATCCATTATTTTCGCCTACCTTATTACAGGTATTATCTGCTTCTTCATCATGAGAGCATTAGGCGAATTGTTATTATCCAACTTGAATCACCACTCCTTTATCGATTTCGTCGAGGATTATTTAGGTGATCGAGCTGCCTTTATCACAGGATGGACATACTGGTTCTGTTGGCTTTCACTAGCCATGGCAGACTTGACGGCCGTAGGCCTCTATATGCAGTACTGGATACCGTGGCTACCACAGTGGATTCCAGCCTTGATTGTCCTTGTCGCCTTACTATTAATGAATTTAACAGCTGTAAAATATTTCGGCGAAATGGAGTTCTGGTTTGCCTTGATTAAGGTAATTGCCATTATCTCCCTCATTATTATCGGTATCATCATGATTTTCACAGGCTTTACTACTGATGCGGGTGTCGCCGCCTTTAGTAATATGTGGAATTATGGAGGATGGTTCCCGAACGGAACGATGGGCTTTATCTTATCATTCCAAATGGTTGTATTTGCTTTTACAGGCATCGAGCTCGTTGGTCTGACAGCAGGCGAAACGGAAGATCCTGAAAAGGTTATTCCTATGGCTATCAACAACATTCCATTGCGTATTATTTTATTCTATGTGGGCTCCTTGGCTATCATCATGAGTATTTACCCTTGGACGGCCGTTAACCCATCTGCTAGCCCATTTGTAGCCGTATTTACCGCTGTTGGTATCGCAGCCGCTGCAGGCATTGTAAACTTCGTGGTACTCACCTCTGCTGCGTCTGCTACAAACTCTGGTATCTTTAGTACAGGCCGTATGATTTATGCCCTTGCTAAACGCGGTCACGCACCTAGCTCTATGCGTCGCTTAACGCACAGCAGCGTACCGTACCAAGCAACGATTTTCTCTGCAGCCGTATTATTGATTACAGTTGTACTCAACTATGTAATGCCTGAAGCAGTATTCGTTATGATTACATCTATCTCTACCTTCTGCTTCATCTTTATTTGGGCCATGATGGTTATTTGTCACCTCAAATATCGCAAGAAAAACCCTGAGTTAGCGGCACAATCTAAATTCAAAATGCCACTATATCCAGTAATGAATTACGTGATTCTCGGCTTCTTCGTTTTCGTTCTAGCTATTCTAGCGCTAAACGAAGACACGCGAATCGCCCTCTTGTTCACACCAATTTGGTTCGTTATCCTTTGGGCCTTCTACTCCATGCTTAACACGGACGATGAAGATGCTCTTGGAGAAGAACTTATCGAGATGGCTGGCGTAAAAGAAATTTACAAAAAACCTAAAAAAGACGACTCTAATGACTACGTAATCTAATAAAAGTCGATTACATAAGTTAATAAAAGATATCTACGTAACATAACAAAGAGCCCGTGCATAGCACGGGCTCTTCTTTTACTTCATAGTAGGGAAGTTTTGTTGTTCATATTGTTGTTGATACGCCGGAAGATTGCTTGTATCTTCATCGTAGTTAAAGATAGTTTTACTGCGATATCCACCTTGCGTAATGATGATATCGATAGAGGATGGTACCTCTTGACCAGTACGCTCTAAATGGTTAACTAGTTCTTGTAAAGCTTCAGCTTGACGCAAAGAACCTGTCATGTATTTACCTTTAGATAAACCTGTATTTCTAATCACTTGACCATTATGTACTTGGCCTCTAGTATCTACATAATAGAAACGTACAGCTGCCTTATCTCCCGTAGGCACTGCTTTAACATAAATAGTTTTCCAGTTCTTTTTAACCATAGCTTTAGTAGCGTCTGCTAATTTATTAGACAAACGTTGTGTTTCTTTATTAGTGGCTTTGGATACACCGTTTACCTGTTGAATTTCATCATTCATCGGCATTTCGATAGGTGATACCACTGGGTCTTGTTGTACTTTTTTCGCATCTGCAGGCTGAACTGCCAATACACCAACAGCTGCCATTACAGCTAACGTTGTAAGAGCAATTTTTTTCATACTATCTCTCCTTAGTCAGGTTACACTAAAACAAATTATATTTTATACAACAAATTATATTATATGTATTATATCACTTTATATCAAGTCATTCTTCTTTTCAAAACTAGTACTCTTGATTATTTGATTCCATCGCAATATAGAGTCACCTCGCTTATGTATAGTATAACTAAATCTCTAATCTAATAAAAGAAAAGGCTTCAACCAATGCTCGACAAAACGTATTCTGTCGATGATGGATTGAAGCCTTTATGTTTTACTATTAGTTACTGAAGTCAGTATCTACAATAGCAAATTGTGTATATTCAGGGCAGCGTTTTTGCATTTCTGCTTTAATTTTTTCTAATGTGCCATGTGGATCTTCTTCGTCAAAGTCAAAGATAATATCGTAGTAGATAACTTTCTTTTCTTCTTGTACGTAGAACGCATGTACTTGTACTACATGTGTATATAGACTTACAACTTGGTCGAGAGCTTGTCTTACTTCAAGCACTTCTAAACTTGGTTGGTTTTCAGCATATACGCCAACGGTCATAGCAATACCAAATTTTTTATAAAGATGAACGGCGATACTTTTTGTTAGTGGATGAATATCAGCCATAGTCATCGTATCTGGCACTGTAATATGAACAGATCCAATTGTTTCACCAGGACCATAACTATTTAACACTAAATCATATACACCGCCCACATTTGGATGTTGAGCGATAGTTTCTTTAATTTCACGAACTAAGTTATCATCTGCACGAACGCCAAGCAAATGATTATACATTTCTTTTAAAATGTCATAAGCAGCTTTCAAAATTAAAACAGAGATAGCCGCACCTACATAACCTTGAATGTCAAAGTCAAAGAAGAATACTAACGCTGCAGATACTAATGTAGCAAAGGTAATCACTGCATCAAAGAGGGCATCTATACCAGACGCTACGAGCGCATCGGATTTGTATTTCTCGCCTTGTGCCTTAATATAACGGCCCATCACTACTTTCACAACGATAGCCACGGCGATAATCGCCAAGCTTGGAATATCAAAGGTAGATACCTCAGGATGAATAATTTTTTCTATGGATTCCTTAAGGGATCCAATACCTGCACCAAGGATGATGAAAGCAATGGCCATAGTAGTCATATATTCTATACGTCCATGACCAAATGGATGCTCCTTATCGGCACCCTTAGCTGCTAATTTTGTACCAACAATAGTCAATACAGAGGACAAAACGTCTGTTAAGTTGTTTACCGCATCAAGGATGATGGCAATAGAGTTAGACGCAAGGCCTACAATCATTTTAAAAATAACGAGAACGACGTTACCTATAATACCTTTTATACTAGCAAGCGTAATCCCCCGATTACGTGCTGCACTATTTTCTTGTAAAATCATATTAAACTACACCTCTTACATTCAATTCACTAAGCTATAAATCGAAGCCTATCGATTTATTTATATTCCTATTATAGCTTATTGATTATCATTTGTCATTATATTTTTTGAAAAATTTTTATAAAATCGTTGTTTTCACTGAATTATCAACGATTCTCATTTCTCAATTAGAATATTTGATGTATTGTGACTTCACAATCTATAGCGTAGATCTATTGTTAACAAATTACTATCTAATTATTAATACGTAATATATATTACGCACTTTTTGATACTTACCTAGTGATAAGTAAAAAAGTAGTTAGAGGTAATTATGCGGTAACCGTAATACGCTCGCCTGTGCGCATGTGTGTAAATACAACCTTTTGGGCACGCAATTGGAACGGCTGCCCCGTTGGTTGTGCGCCATATAAGGTATCCCCTACGAGAGGGTGACCTATATGGCTGAAAGCCACACGAATTTGATGTGTTTTTCCTGTGTACAAACGGACTAAAACCTCTGTATATCCACATTCTTGGGAGTTATACACAGATTTGTCCACATTTTGACCACTTTTATCCACATCTGATAGTTCTATATCCACATTTTTTGATACTATATCCACAGAATTTTTAGACTTATTCACAGACTTATCCACAGGCTGTGATTGATGTCTACATAGGACGGAATAATCTGTACGAGTCTCTTTTCCTTTAGGATTTACTTCGTAATGAATCCCATCAATACTGCGTTCCATAGATAATACCAAGGAATCTTCATCAGCTTCTACGATGCCTTCCACAGTAGCCATATACCACTTTTCAAAGGTATTATCATCCATTTGCTGTTGATAAAGACTTTGGGCTAAGCCACTTTTAGCAATCGCAATACAGCCCGTTGTATCTCTATCTAAGCGATTCAAGAAACGTACCTTCCGCTTAATGCCATGTTCTTTAAAGTAATACGCCACACCATTGGCAAGGGATACTTGGTCTTTGGAGTTTACTGTCACACCAGCCGGCTTATCCACAATGAGGAGATCATCATCTTCATATAAGATATGTAGATTCATTTCAATTGGTTCGTGATCTATTTTTTCCTTCGCCATGGCAATCCAAATCTCGTCACCTTCGGAGATAACATCCTTTGGCGTTGCCTTATGGTCATTGATGTGGATTAGTTTTTCCTCAAATAACTTTACTAAAGACTTACGAGGATATTTTGTATCTAGTACTTCACCTAATGTAACATCCTGTTTTTCACTACGTGCAGCGTCTATATCTGCGGCAGTTACGGTCCACAAAATATCATCGGGACGATGTGTTTTTCTCGCCATTAGTATCTCCTTTCTACGAGCTCATTGTCTCGTGGCATATAGTTCAGTAGCGAGCTTGGTTGAACCGCTCGGCCACGTATATTGGTTTGTTCAAAGGTAATGGTCAGCTCTTGCTTAGGACGCGTTATGGCCACATAGAACAAGCGCTTTTCTTCGTCTTCACGCCCTTCTGCAATGGCAAATGGGCTTGGGAAGGTACCTTCGTTGAGGCCTGCTAGGAATACATGGTCAAACTCGCTCCCCTTTGCTTGATGGATGGTAATGATAGGAATGCGATCTTCGTTACGTACCTGTTGAGCTGGCTCACCTGCGGTAAGGGCCGCCATCTGCAAGATTTGATTTAATCGAGCTAAACCAGCCAGCCCTTCATAGGCAGCATCTAGTTTTTCCATAATGCGATATAGATCCCGTATATGCTCTACCTTTGCCGCTTCCCCATGGGATTTATAGTATTCTAGAACCCCCATTTGGTTCATAATGTACGCCAATAACTTCGTTGGTAACTCCGTATAGGCCTTTCTACGTAACGTCGCCATTTGGGACGCAATATTAGTGAAAGCAGCCTTATACTTATTGATTGCCACCATACGACCAGTTGTGGTAGGCACGATATTTTCTTTCACTGCATAAATTAAAAGCTGTGCAGTGGCCAAGATATCGTCCATCGCATTGTGCGTAGGCTCATGATTGATAGGAAACTCTGATGCTAGGAAGCCCAGTTTATGATTTGGCAAATTAGGATAGAAACGACGGTAAATATCGAGTGTATCATAAATAGCCTTGAACTCTGGATTACCTAAATTATGGCGTGCCAATTCATTAGTAAAGATGGTCACATCGTAGTTTACATTGTGGCCTACGATAATGGCATTCTTGGAGAATTCCTTAAAGGCTTGTAGCACTATAGCTGGCTCTTCGCCGTGTTCCTGTAAATACTCATCGGAGAAGCCGTGTACTTCTTCGGATTGTCCCACAGGTACCCCTGGGTTGATAAAGCGTTCAAAGGTTTCTAGGACCTGCCCATTTTCATCGATGCGGATGGCCGCAATTTGAATGATACGATCCTGGGACGTATCGGTACCAGTACTTTCTACGTCATACACCACGACCTCATGATGTTCTAAACCACTGACGAGCTTCGCATAAGGCTCGGCTTCAAAGATAGGCATATCCATAAAGTCCGTCAATTTTAAGCCTACTTGTCGCGTCTCAGGGCTTTCAATGGCTGCAATACGAGCGTCACCGATACCAGCAACATAGCGTTTTATAATGCGCTTAGCGCTGACGGAGTCATTCGGGTTCATAAGCAGTTTAAAGTAAGCCATAACGTCTTTGATTTCTTGACGTCTAAAGAATTTAAACTCGTCAATGATCATAAAGTGACGACGTTCGTCTTCAGGTTTTTCATTGTTGAGGCGTTCAAAGGAGTCGCTCAGCCGTTGTGCCTTTTTATTATCTCGTACTAAAACGCCAATATTGGCATCCTTTGGCAAGGCGCAGATAGCTTCATAGATATATCGTCCCTCGAGATAGCTATTTTTACAGCCTTTTATGAGAACAGGCTTGCCCTTTCTTTCACTATTAGCGCGAGGCAACTCAGTATAGATAGAACCTACCAGATCAGGGAACATATTCTGCAATGTTTTGAAAGCCATCGTAAAGAGCGTCCAGTTAGAGCGGTAGTTTTCGTAGAAAATGATTTTTAAAGGCTTAAAGTCCGCATCAAACTGCTTGAGCAAACGGAATGGATCGGACCCACGCCATTCGTATATAGTTTGGAAATAATCCCCACATAATAGGACGTGATTACCTTCCCACAGCATTTCTAGAACCTTGTACTCTAGAATGCCCGTATCTTGCATTTCATCTACAGAGATATAGCTATAACGGCTACGCCAACGCTCCCGAACTACGGGATCTTGGAATAGGCGATGAACACCGCAAATGAGATCTGTGAAATCTAGACCATGTACGGAGGCTAAGCTTTCATCATAGGCGGCAATCCACTCGTGACCATGGTTCAAGAAGTCATGGAGTTCACTGTAGAGAACATTGCCAAAGCGAGAGAACTGTTGCTCAATAGTAGGACGCTGTTCCTTTTGCAAACGATCAATCGTTCGTTTATAATCGCCTACGAGATCATCAGAATAGAACCCATATAGAGAGCGATATTCTTTTACCATACCGATGATGTTGGCAAAGGACATTTCTCGCAATTTACCTGGACGATACGGTTCAGACAATTCCTTGCAATCCTCTTCATCAAAGATCGTTACATCCGTATACAAGGTTTCATTGCGCTTCCCCTCTTGTTGGAGCACGAAAAAGCAAAAGCTGTGGAACGTACTAACCTCCACAGCCTTTGCAGGACTGCCTACGAGCGATTGAATGCGGTCTTTCATCTCGTTTGCCGCCTTGTTCGTAAAGGTCATACACAAGATATTCTCCGCCTTCGCATAGCCGCCCTCGATGAGGTGAGCCACTCGATAAGCAAGTGTATTCGTTTTTCCCGTCCCAGCGGACGCTAACAAGAGGATATTCTGTTCAACTTCATCAATAACGCGTTGTTGTTCACGATTGATAAGCATGAGGTCCTCCTATTTTAAAAAGCCGTACCATCCGGCAGCAATGAGCATTGGAATAGGGCCTAGAATTGCTGTTAAAGCCCATACGCCCAAACCAATATCCATAGGAATATTAAGGATATGAACGCATACTAAATACGTCAAAATACCAGTTACTGCATTCATAAATACTCGTTTAAGAGTAAAAAAGGCTACTTTGAAAGCAATGTAGGCTACAGCAACGGATACAACCGCCGAAATAATCGGTGATGCTAATAAAGCTCCCATATTATCCTTTCATTTCTTGGCGGTTCACTACAGCACCGCCTAACGTTAATTCATCGGCATATTCGATATCGCCACCTACAGGAACACCGCGGGCAATGCGCGTTACCTTAATGCCACTTGGACTTAATAAACGCGCCAAATAGAGAGCTGTCGCCTCCCCTTCTACATCTGGGTCAGTAGCGAGGATAACCTCTTGTACGACACCATCCCGAAGGCGGGCAATCAATTCTTTTACGCGAATATCGTCAGCACCGATGCCCTCCATAGGGGATAAAGCGCCTTCCAATACGTGATATAAGCCCTTATAGTCACCACTGCGCTCGATAGCAATCACATCGCGAGATGTTTCAACGACCATAATCGTCGTTTGATCGCGATTCGGATTGCTACAGAATTCACAAGGGTCTTGAGCTGATAAGTTAAAGCAAATAGAACAGTGACGCGTAGCCCCCTTCGCTTCTACGATGGTTTCCACGAGACGGTCTACCTCTTCCTTCGGCATTTCTACCAAATGATAAGCCAAGCGTCTAGCCGACTTGGAGCCGATACCTGGCAAGCGGCGCAACTGCTCTACGAGCCGTTCTAAAGCATTTGTCATTTAGAATAAACCTGTTGGCAAGTTAAGACCACCAGTTACTTTGCCCATTTCTTGAGCCAAGAGGTCGTCTACTTTTTTGCTAGCTTCGTTTACAGCCGCCATCACTAAATCTTCTAACATTTCTACGTCTTCAGGATCAACTGCAGTTGGGTTCAATTTCAAAGACTCGATGATTTTTTCACCGTTCATCACAACTGTTACAGCACCGCCACCAACGGAAGCCTCTACTGTACGAGTTTTTAATTCTTCTTGCATTTTCTTCATATCTGCTTGCATTTTTTGAACTTTTTTCATCATGCCAGCCATATTGCCCATACCTTTACCAAACATTGTAATTCCTCCTTTTAGGATCTACGTCCTATACTAATATTCTAATTGATTTATTCTTCGATGATCTCGACGATGATGTCGTGGTCTTCAGATAGTTTTTCTAATGTTTCTGCCAAAAGAGGATTATTTCGTTCCTCTTCTGTCATATGCTCTGGATCCCATGCATATTCACGAGCTACCGTCACGCTATCGATGGGCGCCACTTCAATAGGTGCTTGTGAAAGCATAGTATGATCATCACTTTGATAAGGGGTTCCCTGTTGCTGTTCGCCCCCATTAGACTTTGGGACAGCTTCTACCTCAATATGGGCACCGCTATCCATAGGGCGTTCTAGAACTTCCCCATCTTCACTGATAACAGTGACACTATCTAATGGATGTGGTGGTATATCATCTAAAGATGATACGTAAGATTCCTCCATATCCTCTACAGGCACATCATCAAAGGAATGAACTGGAATATCATCGCCAGTTGTGGCACTTACAGCA
The DNA here is from genome assembly GCF_963524655.1 of uncultured Veillonella sp. Lineage (GTDB taxonomy): Bacteria > Bacillota > Negativicutes > Veillonellales > Veillonellaceae > Veillonella. The sequence continues at coordinate 11,021 of NZ_CAURHA010000033.1, read as the reverse complement.
GCACCGCCCGTTTTCTTTGCTAAGAATGCTAAGGCCGCCGCCTTTGCCGCATCTACTGCTGCGGAATCAGGCTTACTTGGTTGCTCATCATTAGTTAAGTCCATTTGTGTCGGCTGTACTCCAGATGTTGTATGTACATCCACCATTGGCTCTTGCGGTCGTTGCGGCGCTTTTACTTGGCGCTGCGTCGTACTGCCAGAGGCCTTTTTATAGTCTTTGTAAACTTGTGTGAGAGCATCAACGATTTCTACATGCACTGGATATCCCAGCGTATAGGTGAAAGCATCTGCCGCTTCTGCCAAGTTTACTTCGTTGGTCATTACATTGAGATGCAATGTATTTTTGAAGGCCATAACAGCCTTGCTTTGGTCTACGTATACAAGTTGACCTTGGCCAATTACGGTAGAGGTCATATTGCGATTACTGTCCTTCAAGTATTTAATGACATTGGACTGTACATTGCGATACTCTTGAGCCGACAAGATTTGATCACTAATGATAGCTTGTGTACTAATACCTTTTTTACCACGACCTTTGGCTTGATTTCTAGCAGGTCGTTCTGGTGCACTGCTTGTACTTGGTGGCGCCATACCAACACCGCCCATTGGAGGCGGAGCCATACCTACTCCATTCATAGGAGGCGGTGTACTACCAGGCGTACCCATAGGTGGAGGGGTCATGCCTACACTCGCAGGCGGTGGTGTCATCCCCACGCCACTTGGAGGCGGCACAGTGCCAACAGTACTAGTTTGAGTACTACTCATGGAGGCATTCTGTACAGCAGCATTATCTACAGGGACAAAGCTATTGGCATAACCACCTGGCGGTCCAAAGGCATTGGCACCGTAAGCAGGTGTAGTTGCAACAGCTGGGCCTCGTTGCTCTAATTGAGCCATGCGGTTCAATAAATCATTTCGTTCAGATCGTTCTGAAGACTCTAATGCATACACACGGTCTTCTAAGCTTTCATCAACAGAGCTTAATTTGGCACAAAGTACTAAAAGGCCCATTTCGATGATAGTTCGTGGATTATCCACCTGTTTGGCATCATTCATGATGGACTGAGCACTGCGCACATATTGATTAAGCTCATTAAAATCGATGCTTTCAGCTTGAGCTAAAAACTCGGTCTTAAAGGCATCGTATACCTTGAGCTCGTCCGCATCAGCTGCGACCTTACCAACTAGTAAGGCCCGCACGTGCTGAATGAGGGCTTCCATAATCTGCGTCGCATCACGACCTTCTGCTAAGGCATCGTGGATATAGGACAACAATTTGGGACCATCCCCGTTGCGCAACGCATCTAGGAAGTGAATAATCCATTCCTTGCTAACAAGACCGATGAGTTCTTCTACTACTTGTGGCGTAATAGTACCTGTTGCCATACCGGCACATTGGTCTAAGATACTCAACGCATCGCGCAAACCGCCGTCCGCATGAACAGCGATGAGCTGCGCTGCTGCAGGATCTAAGCCAAAACCTTCCTTTTCCGCTACATAGGATAAACGCTGTGCGATATCATCAGACGTAATGCGTCTGAAGGTATAGCGCTGACAACGAGACACGATAGTAACAGGCAATTTTTCAATTTCTGTGGTAGCGAAGATAAACATAACGTGAGCCGGTGGCTCTTCGATAGTTTTTAAAAGCGCATTCCAAGCCTCAGTCGTAAGCATGTGGGCTTCGTCGATGATGAACACCTTTTTACGGCCTTCAACAGGCATGAATTTGACGCTTTCACGAAGGGCACGTACCTCATCGATACCACGATTGGAGGCGGCGTCGATTTCAAGAACATCCATGGACTGGCCGCTCAAAATCGATTTACAAGCACTACACTCGTTACAAGGATGATCCGTTGGCCCATGTTCACAGTTAATAGCGCGCGCGAAAATCTTGGCCATACTAGTCTTACCAGTCCCTCGAGGACCAGCAAACAAATACGCATGAGCCACCTTATCCTCGCGGATAGCACGCATCAATGTATCCGATACCTGATGCTGACCAACCACATCGGTAAACGTCTGTGGACGGTACTTACGATATAACGCAATATATGCCATTGGAACACCCCCTTTTTCCGAAAATTACAATACTTTATTATACCATATTCACGAAAATCTTACTCATTTTATAGAGTTCTATCATTAATTTATACGACCCATTTCCCTCTATCAATTAGACATAAAAAAAGCGGCCCCTCAGGCCGCCTTGCAATATTCGATCACGACAGCCCCCGGGTTCCCCGTGGCACATGAAGGTTACCGCTTAGTGCTGCTACCTCTCAGTCCTGACACGATTCACAGGCCCCCATTGCACAGGCCCGAGAACTGCCATGATCCAATATTGCAATACAAATATTATACATGAAAATGCCTCTATAGTCAAAACACTTAAACTCTGCCTATCTTTCATCTATATTTCATTTTCATCAAAATTTCAGTATAATAAATATATAAATCTCATATGCACCAATACAAACTTATTTTACAGAAAGGATATTATCATTATGAGACGTTGTCCTAATTGTGATGCGTTACTACGTGAACAAACGGTATTCTGTGGAAATTGTGGTTTAAAACAAGAACCCTTAAACGAAAAAACATGCTCAAAATGTAGTAAACCAATTCCTATTGAAAATAATTTCTGCCCACATTGTGGTACTCCTACAACAATTAATTCTGAAGTGCTTGAGGATACATCTACCAATAATCAACTAACAACGGAATCTCCTGATAGTCCCCAAATTAATTTAGAAACAACGAACTCAAATAACGCTACCCCTTTAAGTACATACGATTTAGATCCATATATACTTAGTGAAATAGATAACTTTAAGTTTTCATTTACTCAAAAATATGCTGAGTTTAATGGACGAGCAAGCAGAGGTGAATATTGTCGTTATATATTAATAGAAACTCTGCTATTTGTTTTAGTAACAGCTATCGGTTTATTAATTACATATATAAGTAAAAAACCTGAATATGTCTTTTATGGTATAGTCTTATTTAACATAGTATTTTTCTTACCAACACTTGCCATCTCCACGCGAAGAGCCCACGACTTAAATAATCCTGGTTGGACATCTATAATTTTATTCATTCCTTATATCAATACACTTTATTCACTGTATCTACTTCTAAAAAAAGGTGATATTACACCTAATCGTTATGGTTATCCAACTTCGTTTGAGATTGTAACACCTCAAATAAGTGAAGAAAAAGATATTCAATTATCTCCAGATTCAGGTTCAGCAACAAAATTTATTTTAACAATCATTGTTCTTATAGGTATTATAGTAGCTGCATTCGTATCAATGGATTCCAATAAATTTCCAAGCAATACAACGAAACCAAAACCATCCAAGTCTACTACAACAGTAGATACATCAAAAACAGTATCACCATCAGGAAGTAATCCTCAGTCCACCTCAACACCTCAAACGTCTGTACAAACCGAAAATAATTATATCGAACAAAGTACAAATGCATTACGCTCTTATTACGATAGATTAAATCAAAAGAACTTTAATGGAGCTTATGCACTATTATCCGAGCAGCAACAAGCTAGCGTAGGTTATTACAACACTTGGAGAAGTGGATATAATACAACCCTTAATGTTACCTTAACTTCTACAAGGGTATTATCTGCTAATCCAAATCAAGTAATATACGAATATCAGCTACATGCAAAAGATTCAATTAATGGTAGAGTTAAACATCAGTTTTTTACGGGTAATGTAACCATGGAGAGAGTTAATTCAACATGGTATATTAAAGATCAAGATGGACGTTTAGTCAGCTCCTACTTTGAATAATCTCTAGTATCACTAAATTATATTACAAAAACTCCCACTAGTCTTTAATCAACTAGTGGGAGTTTTTTATTATCATTGTTTTATAAATCTATTATGCATATTTTTCTTTGAATGCAGCTAATTGTGCTTCTTCCAAGGATAAACCTTGTTCTTTATAGCGTTCAATAGCAGCGTGCATTTCTTCATATGCTACAGGTACAACTTTTGTAAATCTATTTACAAAGTTATTCCAGTTTTCTAGAATGTGACGGCCTTTAGCAGAGTTCGTATGCAATACATGTTGTTCTACTAATTCTTTAATGCGTTTGAGGTCATCTTCAGTGTTAGCAGGACGTAATTCTACGAGACCTGTATTGACATAGCGTTCATCACAATCAAGGATATACGCATAGCCACCGGACATACCTGCTGCAAAGTTACGGCCGATTTTGCCGAGTACAAGAACTTCGCCACCAGTCATGTATTCACAACCATGGTCGCCTACACCTTCAACAACAGCAGTAATACCACTGTTACGAACGGCGAAACGTTCACCAGCTACACCGTTGATGTAGGATGTACCAGAGGTTGCACCGTAGAAGGCAACGTTACCAATAAGGATGTTTTCGTCAGCTTCAAAGATAGAATCTTTAGGTGGATATACAGTGATAGTACCACCGGATAAGCCTTTACCGAGGTAATCGTTTGCATCGCCTTCTAATTCTAACGTCATGCCTTTAGGAATGAAAGCACCGAAGGATTGGCCTGCAGAGCCTTCAAAGTTCAACTTGATTGTATTATCTGGCAAGCCGCTTTCACCGTAACGACGAGTCACCTCAGAGCCAACCAAAGTACCTACAACACGGTTAATGTTTGTAATAGCCAATTTAGCGCGAATAGGTTTTTGATCCTCAATAGCAGGACGACACATACGTAAGAGCTTGGACATATCCAATGTGCGTTCCAATTCGTGATCTTGGTCAACAGTGTGCATGTGACCTACAGAGGAGTCGATGTATGGACGGAACAAAACGCGTTTAAGGTCAACGCGAGACAATTTGAAATTATCGTCTTGAGATTTTTGACGAACGAGGTCGATACGGCCAACGAGTTCAGCTACAGAGCGAATACCTAAGCGAGCCATGATTTCGCGCAATTCACGAGCGATGAAGATCATCAAATTTTCTACATACTCAGGTTTACCTGTAAAGCGGGCACGCAATTTTTCATCTTGTGTCGCTACACCATAAGGACATGTGTTGAGGTTACATACACGAGCCATTTTACAGCCTACTGCAACGAGTGGCAATGTACCGAAGCCGAACAGCTCAGCACCCAGCATAGCTGCTACTGCTACGTCGAAACCGGTCATCAACTTGGAGTCTACTTCTAATTGAACGCGGTCACGCAATCTGTTGAGCATCAATGTTTGATGCGTTTCGGACAAACCTAATTCCCAAGGCACCCCAGCGTGTTTTACAGACGTACGGCCTGCCGCACCTGTACCACCGTCGTAACCAGAGATCAAGATATTGTCTGCTTTTGCTTTCGCAACGCCAGCAGCGATAGTACCAACGCCAGCTTCAGATGTTAATTTAACGGAGATACGTGCATCTTTATTGACGCATTTCAAATCATAAATCAACTCAGCCAAATCTTCGATGGAGTAAATATCGTGATGAGGTGGTGGAGATACGAGCTCAACCCCTGGAGTAGAGTGACGAGCTTTAGCAATTTCAGGGTACACCTTTTTACCTGGTAATTGACCACCTTCACCTGGTTTAGCACCTTGAGCACATTTGATTTGTAATTCTTTTGCGTGGATTAGGTAGTTCGCAGTTACACCAAAACGACCAGAGGCGATCTGTTTTACTTCGGAGTTTAGGCTGTCGCCGTTTGGCAATGGTTTGAAGCGAGCTACATCTTCGCCACCTTCACCAGAGTTAGATGTAGAGCCAAGGCGGTTCATAGCGATAGCAATCGCTTCATGCGCCTCTTTACTGATGGCACCATAACTCATAGCGCCCGCTTTAAAGCGTTTTACGATAGATTCTTCAGATTCAACCTCTTCAATAGGAATGCCGCCGCCTACTGGGTAGTTCAATTCCATCAAGGAACGCAATGTAACATGGTAATCATTGCGAATAGCTTTAGAATACTCTTTATATTTAGCATAGTCGCCATTAATAAGGGATTCTTGTAACAAATCAATCGTCTTAGGGTTAAACAAATGCTCTTCCCCATCTTTTACAGGACCATACCAACCGCCTGGTTCAAGTACAGTTTCGTCGGATTTGAAAGCACGTTCGTAACGAGCTAAGGCTTCGTGTGCTACACCGCCAAGACCGATACCACCGATACGTGTTGGAGTATTTACGAAGAACTTGTTGATGAAGTTAGTATTCAAGCCCAACGCTTCAAAGATTTGTGCGCCATGGTAAGAGCGAACTGTAGAAATCCCCATTTTGGACATAACCTTCATGATGCCGCCTACAGCTGCTTTGATGTAGTTCTTTTCAGCTTCTTCAACCGTAATATCACCAAGGCGTTTACGAGCTTGTAAGTCGCGTACTGTTTCAAGTGCTAAGTATGGGTTAATAGCTGTTACACCATAACCAATTAATGTACAGAAGTGATGAACTTCGCGTGGCTCACCAGATTCGAGAATAAGACCGATTTCTGTGCGCAACACTTTATTGATCAAGTGATTATGAACAGCCGCTACAGCCAACAATGCTGGAATTGGTGCATGATTTTCATCAACGCCACGGTCGGATAAAATCAATACATTTTGTTCTGTACGTGCTGCCTCTTCTGCTTTTTCACATAATTCATTTAACGCATCACGCAAGCCTTCAGCGCCCTTAGTTGGATCGAAGAGGATTGGCAATGTAACGGATTTCATGCGACGGCAGTCAAGAGCCTTGATGGATGCCAACTCTTGGTTTGTAAGAATTGGTGTACGCATGGATAACGCATAAGTACCAGCTTTGTTTGGATCTGTTAAGTTACCAGAGTTACCAAGCATAACGCGCGTAGATGTAACCATTTCCTCTCGAATGGAGTCGATTGGAGGATTTGTTACTTGGGCGAACATTTGCTTGAAGTAGCTGTATAACAATTGTGGTTTATCGGACAAGATAGCAAGTGGAGCATCGGCCCCCATAGCGCCTACAGGATCTTTACCATCCTTTGCCATAGGTACGATCATACGCACAAGATCTTCTTGAGTATAACCAAAGGCTTGTTGATTTTTGAATAAATCTTCAACTTTTGGAATATCGCTTTCATCAGCTTGTGTAATTTCAGACAAGTGAATAACGTGCTCTTTTACCCATTCATCATATGGCAATTCAGTAGCTACGCGTTGCTTGATTTCCTCGTCAGAAATAATACGTTGTTCCTCTGTATCGATGAGCAACATTTTACCTGGTTCCAAGCGACCTTTAGCACGAATATTTTCAGCATTTTCATTTACTACACCCACTTCGGACGCCATGATAACGCGATCATCAGTTGTTACATAGTAACGAGCAGGACGCAAACCATTACGGTCAAGTACGCCACCGATAACAGTACCATCAGTGAAGCCCATAGCGGCAGGACCATCCCATGGTTCCATCATGAAGCTATTGAACTCATAGAAGTCATGTTTTTCTTGGCTCATGAGATTATTGCGCTCCCAAGGTTCAGGAATCATCATCATGATTGCATGAGGTAAGGAACGACCTGTCATGTGCAAGAATTCCAAAGTGTTGTCGAACATAGCGGAGTCAGAACCGCTGTCATCTACTACAGGGAACACCTTTTTAATATCTGGGAATAATGGAGATTCTGCTTTACCTTCACGAGCATTGATCCAGTTTACGTTACCGCGGATAGTGTTGATTTCACCATTATGCACTAAGAAACGGTTAGGATGCGCCCGAGCCCAGCTTGGGAATGTATTTGTACTGAAACGGGAGTGGACCATTGCCAACGCAGATGTAAAGTCAAGGTCGCTCAAATCAAGGTAAAAGTCACGCAATTGACCAGGTGTTAACATACCTTTATATACGATTGTCTTAGAAGACAAAGATGCGATATAAAAGTCGCTAGATAATTCCTTGCTCAACGGAATAATGCGTTTTTCAGCCAATTTACGGATGATGTACAATTTACGTTCAAATTCTTTATTATTCGTTACATCTGGACCTTTACCGATGAGGATTTGAATCATCCAAGGGCGAATGGCAGCCGCCTCTTGACCAACCTTTGTACCATCAACTGGTACTTCACGCCAGCCGAGAACAACTTGGCCCTCTTCGCGAACAACCTCTTCAAAAATGCGTTTTTGCTCGTTACGGAGACTTTCATATTTATGGGCAAAGACCATACCTACGCCGTAATCACCAGCGGAAGGCAAGTTAATGCCAAGCACTTCGCATTCGCGCTTAAAGAACTCATGTGGAATTTGTACCAAAATACCGGCACCATCCCCTGTGTCCTTATCGGCGCCTGCACCACCGCGGTGCTCAAGACGCTCTAAAATACGCAAACCGTCATCGATAATATCATGGGATTTTTTACCCTTAATATTAACGACAAAGCCCATGCCGCACGCATCTTTTTCAAATTGACTGCTGTACATACCATTGGCTTCGAGTCTAGCTTGATCTAGACGTTGTTGCTCAATTGTGCTCTGATTCATATCCATAACGTGCACTCCTTCATATCACTTGATCATCCCAAGCGCTGCGGCATCGTTCCGTTCGGGCTTGGTGAAAGTATAACTAACAAACTATTTCATGATAAAATCATAAACTTTATAGTCTATAGAATTTTATGTCTACGCATAGTATACACCTGTCCTCTGTGAATTGAAAATATAAAAAAAACATAGTCTATGCTTTTGATGCATAGACTATGCGTTTTTATCACTATTGTTTTTTGTATACACGAATACACAATCATCAATTGAGCTTTTTTTGTTTTACGTGGCACGCTCTATGTCCACATCTAACGATTGAGCTTTCTTTATTTTACGTGGCATGCTCTATGACCACATCATCATTTAGATTATAGTTGATGATACTTATAAAAGCAATTACTATTTTTCACGACCAAAGTCGTCCCCTACTTCATAGGTTACCGTTATAGGCTCGTCCTTACCATAGGGTACAAAGGTGAGTTCTGACGCATGCAAGCATTGACGTGTATAGGGTTTATTACGTGTCCCATACATGGCGTCTCCCACAATAGGATGACCAATGTGTTCCATGTGTACACGAATTTGATGAGTTCGACCTGTGAGCAATTTAAATCGCAGTAAAGTATGATCCCCATCATGACGAAGAACGGTATATTCCGTTTGTGCCGGTTGACCAAATTCATCGATGACACGGCGGTTATCAAATATGGGATCTACACCGATAGGCGCGTCGACAACACCATCTGAGTCAATGCGACCTTCTACAAGGCCAGTATAGATGCGATCGATACGACCAGCTTGCAGTTCATCTGTGTAGTATTGCTGCGCTTCCTTAGTTTTGCCAAAGAGAATGCAACCGGATGTGTCGCGGTCAAGGCGATGCACAGGGCGAACCTTATGAACTACGCCCTTTTTCGCATAATAACCTGCCACATAGTTGCTCAATGTACAAGACTTTGTTTGACCTGCTGGATGAACGAGCATAAAAGGATCCTTATTAACCACCAAGGTATGAGCATCTTCGTAGAGAACGGTAATAGGCCCCTTTTCTACATCTACCCCATAATCCTTATCTTGTGGCAGTTCCAAGGTTAAGACATCACCTTTTTTGAGGGACCGCTGAGAATGGGCTACACGGCTATTTACTTTTACCCGTTTCTTGCGGAACATCATTTGAATGTCTCGAGAGGATAGAGAAAACCGTTCCTTTACATATTTAGAGACTGTTAATTCTGTCGGTTCTTTTACCGTATACGTTTTCCAGCTCATATTACCACCACTCGTTAATATATGTTTTTTGTTCAGGATAGAGGATATCGAAATAATCTAACCATTCTTCCCCGACTGAAAGTTTACCTTCAAAGGCAAGATCCCGTGCTGTTAATGTACCCATCAAAAGTTGGCTCAAAGCACCCACTTCAATAGTAAGATCTACTTCACCTTCAAGCGTATCAGATACTTTCTTAATAGTTGGCGTTAATGCACCGCCGTATTGTACTTCGTAGCGACCTTCATTCCATGCACAAAGGCTATCTTTAACGCCAAAGGTCAAAGTAATAGGCATCATCAATGCCTCTGGATTTACAGGAATCGCTTCAAGAGCCGCTTTCACATCAACAATACGACTCATCATATACGGCATAGTGGAATGTCCGCTTTTACCATCTGGATAGAAGCGATAGTATGTATCGTGAAGACCTTCATTCCAACGGATAGAAGTGCCTTGGGAGCGATGATTGTAGAAGTAATTGAGCAATGCCCGTTGTGCACGTCGTGTAGTATACACCAATTCAGAAACAGGGATTTCAGGTTGGCCTAAACGATATACAGCATACCCTTCGATAATATTTTCATCATTGCGCACAACAGCGATGTTTACACCTTCCGCAAAGAAGCTGCCAAGCAAGCGTTTCCATTCTTTTTCACCGCGCTCTGCATAACCAGATAAACGCGCTGTATACGCTTTATATACTGGATCTAGCAATGTCCATTGGTCTACGCTATTAAGTAAGCCAAAGCTCAAAGATTTATCCGTCATAGGGCGCAAATCTTCAAGAGACATGGTGTTCACCCATTGATGAGCATAGAGTTCCCAACCATATTGTTGGTAAAAAGCCGCTTTAGAGGGCATTAAAATCGTCATAGCTTGACCGCGCTTACGAAGTTCCTCTAATGTAGCAGTCAACAACGCACCACCTACACCACCACGGCGTGCTGCCGGATGTGTAGCAACACCTACCATATAACTTGTAGTCAGTACAGCGCCGCGTACATTAAGATTATATTGACGCAAATGAACGGTACTTAACAACTGGTCTTGTTCTAGACCAACCATTGTATGTTCTGGTTCATAGCAATTTGTAAAATAATATTGGAAGAATGGATCTTCCTTAGGTTCAAAGCAGTACGCCCAGAGATTCTCCACATGTGGCGTATCTTGAGCCGTCGCAATTCTAAATTCCATAATTATGTCCTCGTTATATCATAAAGGCCTCTATCTATTGCATCGCACCGCATCGCATCGCATCGCATCGC
>NZ_CAURHA010000032.1:0-24027 GCF_963524655.1 uncultured Veillonella sp. | reverse complement strand
CTTTATACAATGTATCGCACACATAGTCAATTTGAGCTTTACTATGTGCCGCTGTAACAGTCAAGCGAATCCGACTTTCACCAACAGGAACTGTAGGCGGACGAATAGCGGTACCAATGATTCCAGCCTCGTATAGATAATTAGATACAGCTAAGGTATCCTCATTCTTGCCAATAAGAATTGGGAAAATTGGCGTATCAGCTGTAGCATATATGCACATAGAATGTAATCGGTCTGACATATAGCCTACATTGTCTTGCAACCGTTCCAAAACAGATGAATCAGAATCAATGATGTGTAATGCACAAAGAGCAGCCCCGATATCTGCTGGAGATAAGGCAGTAGAGAATATAAAACTACGGCTCGTATTAACAAGATAGTCAACAATCGTACTATTAGTAGCAACATAGCCCCCCACTGACCCAAGGGATTTGCTCAAAGTGCCAAGTTGTATATCTATCTCTTTTTCAAGACCGAAATAGGCAGCTGTACCATGGCCATTGCCGATGGTACCTGTAGCATGTGCATCATCCACCATGAGCAGTGCATTATATTCACGGCTCAGTTCATATAGCTTATCTAATGGTGCAATATCGCCATCCATGCTAAAGACACCATCAGTAACGATGAGTTTTCGTATACCGTGATCCGCTTGTTTCAGTAGGAACTTTAATTCCTCTACATCGCTATGACTATACGCCTTTATAGAGGCTTTACTTAAACGACAGCCATCAATGATACTAGCATGATTTAAGGCGTCGCTAAAGATAATAGTATTCTTATCTGCAATAGCCGAAATTGTTCCTACATTAGCCATATAACCTGTATTAAAGACGAGAGCTTTTTCAGTATTCTTAAATTTTGCTAATGCATTTTCAAGCTCTGTAAATAATGGAAATGTTCCAGACACAAGTCGAGACCCGCCTGATCCAGTACCATATTGTTGAGCCCCTTTTACAGCCCCTTCTATGACACGAGGATCAAAGGTAAGTCCTAAATAATTATTAGAAGCCATCATCAAGTATTCTTTATCATCTCGCTTCACGCGCACTGCATCTAGAGGGCAGTATTCTTTTAAGGTACGTAAATTATGATTGTTGATTTTATGATTTAGCTGTTCTTTAAAAAACTTATACATTATTTCTCCGTTGAACAAGTACTGGAGCTTTCTCCAAGTACTCAATTACACTTTCCCTATCTATCTCTGATTGCACAAAAAATACACGGCCCCCTATATGTGAGCCCAATTTTTTCATATTAGGGATGCGGTGATAGACACCATTACATGCAACATACCCTACCGTATAATCTGGATCGTCAGACCAACATAATTCACCCACAATCCCCTCAGCGGATTGCACCTTAGATGCTAAAACTAAAGCCTCTCGCATATGTTCATTGTCCCCTAATGATTCAGAATCGAAGGAGTCCATATGACTGACACGAACACCTCGATTGCCTTCATCAATTCGTTTACCCGTTGTAGCATCTACTAGCATAGCACCACGCATAGAAGAATCTAATTCTTTTAAGAGAGTCATAGCATTTTCAATAGCCACTTCGGTAATATGAGTACCTTGTAAAAGCTCGATAGCTAATTGATGAGCCTCTGCAATCGTATTAGCCCTATGTTCTTCTACTTGTAAACAATCGACATATGTTATCTCATTAGATGGGATTACATCTACTGTAATATTTATAAAATCAGCTATTCCTTTACTGTGATACAAGGCGCGATCAGCTAGCGATTGTGCTATAGCCCCTACTTCTTCTAACTTCACAATACGCTCTGCCCCAGAAATATGGTGGCCCCCTTTTTCATGGGGACCACCTTGAGCAGCACGCATGCGTACACTATATAATTCAGCCATTATGACACCTTCCCTTTAAGAAGATCATTTTGAGGTACTTGGCTGTGAATTTTACGGAATACTTTCACAAATACTGGTGCCATAATAACTGTAAAAATCATACCTGGAACGGCTAAGGCAATCATTGGTAAAGCAGCCTTACCAATATACAAGGACAAAGATAAACGTGCTAAAGCAGATGCAATAGGACCGGAAATCATAATGCCAATCATATGGTTTTGACACATCCAAAGGATAAGTCCTACGATAAGTCTAAATTGCATAGCAATCATAACATTTAAAATAGATTGAGTACCTAACGCTAATCCAATTAAACTAGACAAACAACCACTGATAATATATTTTTTGAAACCAAACACGGCACATATGGCTACCGCTAACGGGGCAGATAATTGAAATTCTATACCAGGAATAATATTAGGTATTTTGATAGCCCCTAATACTGTAATCATCGCTGTTAAAATGGCAATTTCTGTAATGTACCGAATGTTCTGATTCATGGTTTTCTCCTCTACTTAGATAATGTTAACTACAAACACCTCTTCTTGTTTACATTATAATTTCTACATATATTTTTATCAACCAAAAATACATATTTAGTTAACAAATTAAAATAGATTTAGACTTAACGACTAATATGAATAGCCCGTTATCACTAATAGGTAAATACAGTTCTCATGGAAACTAAAAAACCAAGCCCTAAAGACTTGGTTCTTTTCATAGTTTAGTATTTTTGCTGCTCTTTAATTCGTTTAGCAATGTCACGCTTAGCATCGCGTTCTGCCATATCTTGACGTTTATCGTATAGCTTCTTACCTGTTACGAGGCCTACTGTAACCTTTACATAGCCATGGCTAAAATGAAAGTTAAGCGGCACTAAAGAGAAACCCTTTTCCTTCACTTGAGCATGTAATTTATTGATTTCAGATTTATGCATCAACAATTTACGTGTACGCTCCGGCTCATGGTTAAAACGGTTGCCTTGTTCATAGGGACTAATATGAACGCCATACAACAAAATTTCCCCTTTATCTATACGACAAAAACTATCTTTCAGATTAAGCTTACCTTGACGGATAGATTTAATTTCAGTACCTGTTAAAGCAATACCGGCTTCATAGGTTTCATGAATATGAAAATCATGACGCGCTTTACGATTGTCAGCAATAAGGGATGGACTTGATTTCTTTGCCATATTTACCTCTATCGTTTACGTTTACTTTTAGATTTCTTAGATTGACTACGTTTTGTGGATTTATTCGACTTCTTACGGCTTGATTTGCCTTTTCCAGATTTTTTACTGAAAGCATCATAACGAGAACGACCAGTATTATTATCATCACGTCGTGAAGATTTTTTTCCTCTCTTACTTGAGGATTTTCGATCTTTACGACTACCAAAGCTATCTCGACTAGAAGCATAATCGGAACCATTGCGCAATTGTTCTTGGATAGCCATCAAATTATCTACTTCACCTAGTACAAAGTCAATTTGTTTCTTTTCTACATCCGCTTTCACAAGGGTAACAGTAACCTTATCACCTAGATGATATGTTTTACCTGTACGTTTGCCAACGAGAACAAAATGTTCTTCGTCAAAGAAATAGTAGTCATCATTCATCATGCTAATATGCACGAGGCCATCGATACCATTTTCTAACTCAACAAACATACCAAAGGATGTAATACTTGCAACACTGCCTTCAAAGACTTCGCCAACGAATGGAACCATATATTGAGTCTTTTTAAGGTCTGTAGTTTCTCGTTCAGCCTCTGTTGCCACTTGCTCTTGAATAGAGGAATGTTCAACAGCACCAGCTAAAAAAGTATCCTCTACATCTCGCTTGGAATATCCATTTTTCCAATGCATATCTGCTTTTAAAAGACGATGAACCATCAAATCTGGATAACGTCGGATTGGAGATGTAAAATGCGTATAACATGTAGATGCTAAACCAAAGTGTCCTGCATTTTCTATGCTGTATTTTGCTTGTTGCATAGATCGTAAGGTCATAATTTGAGCTACTTGCTCAATATCCTGCCCCTTCACCACATCTAAGATTTTTTGGAAGTCTCGAGGTGTTACGCCATCGGCACTAAGAACGAGATTTTGACCTAAGTAATTTAGTACCTTTTGGAATAAATCTAACTTTTCTTCACTGGGACTTTCATGAATACGATATACCGAAGTGCGATGTGTATTTTTCAAATGAGTCGCTACCGTTTCATTAGCGATAAGCATACATTCTTCGATAAGGCGCTCTGCCATTGTGCGATCCCGTTTAACGATACGTAATGGCGTACCATCTAGGTCAAGCAAAACCTTATATTCAGGGAAATCAAAGTCTAAGGCACCTCTACGACGGCGCATGCGATTTAAAATTTTCGAAATTTCTGCTAAGTCCCGTAACATAGGCATAAAGTCTTGTAAATCATCGGGAATAATGTTTTCTTCTAGTGCCTTATATACTTCTTTATAACTACAACGTCGTCCAACATGGATAATAGATGGTCTAATACGATAATTAACGACAGTACCAGAATCATCAATTTCCATCATACAGGTCATAGCATAACGGTCTTCATGATCATTTAAGCTACAAATACCGTTTGATAATACCTCTGGTAACATCGGTACTACACGGTCTACTAAATAAACAGATGTCCCCCGCTTATAGGCCTCATTATCGATAGGTTGGCCAGATGTTACATAGTGACTTACGTCAGCAATATGTACGCCTAATTCGTAATTGCCATTCGGTAATTTACGACCACTCACAGCATCATCGAGATCTTTTGCATCCTCACCATCAATAGTAACCATTTGTAAGTCACGAAGGTCCCAACGTTTTGGGTCTTCATGGATAACAGTATCGATTTTCTTACTAGCCTTAATAACCTCATCGGGGAAGGCAAAAGGAATCTTATGATTCGCCATGATGCAGTTAATATCAAGGCCCACATCGCCTTTATAGCCTAGAACTTCTGTTATAATACCTTCTGGCTTTTTATCGCCTTCAGGCCATTTTGTAATTTTAACTAATACTTTAGCGCCACTACGAGCATCTAAAGTATTTTTCAAATCTACAAATATATCTGTACCGATACGTTCATCATCAGGCACAACAAAGCCAAAGTGTTGTTGTCTATCATAGGTGCCAACTACAGTTTCATTAGCACGCTCAATAACATCAACAATAATACCTTCTCGTTTATGTTTTGTATAGTCAGATGGCACTACGCGAACACGCACTTTGTCGTTATGCATGGCAGTGCCCTTATTTTGTTCAGCCACATAAATATCTTCATCATCGAGCATGATAACAAAGCCGTAAGATTTACGATATCCTTTGTAAATCCCTTCATATTCTTCATACTGCTGCTCTTCATATTGATATACATCGGGGCGCGTACAAGTTAATACACCTTCCCGAGCAAGCATTTTAGCAGAGCGAATAAACATTTCTAGGTCTTTACCACCTCGAATATGATTATCCATTGCTGCATCTTCAATATGATATGCATGTGGTTGGATAGATTTATAAAAGTCCAATACTTTTTTCTTCAAATTTTCACCTCCTTAGGATGTAAAAAGAAAAAGCCTGCAAAGCAGGCTTTCATCATTAGAATTGATTAATCATTGCCCCTAATACTAAGCTCAACACAGCAAAGATAATCCCTAAAATAATTGTACATCTAGATAAGAAACCGTCTACACCACGGGCCTTACCACCAAAAGAGGAGTCTGCCGCACCAGAAACAGCACCGCCCATGCCAGAGCTTTTGCTATTTTGTGCCACAACTACTACGATTAATAAAATTGATACGATTACTTCTAGGATCATTAAAAAATTTGTCACGACTGTCATCCTTCCTGTGAGGCTCTAGGCGAACCCAATACACGATGTTCTAAATACTTCTCTAATTTACGTTTAACCCTTTGCAGTGCATTGTCGATAGATTTAACACTGCGATCTGTGACCTCAGCCATTTCTTGATAAGAACGTCCGTCTAGATATCCTTCCAAGACCTCCCACTCGAGATCACTTAAAATATGACCAATATTGCGCTCAATATCATTCAATTCCTCTTTACTGATAATGAGGTCCTCCGGGTTTGTAACCTTTGCGGAGGATAGCATTTCGATCAATGTACGCTCTGATTCCTCTGTATATACCGGTTTATTAAGAGATATATAGGAATTTAAAGGCGCATGTTTTTGTCTTGTAGCCGATTTAATGGCCGTGATGATTTGTCTAGTTATACACAATTCTGCAAAGGCTCTGAAAGACGCTAATTTATCATGTTTAAAATCGCGCGTCGCCTTGTAGAGTCCAATCATACCTTCTTGGATAATGTCCTCTCGATCCGCACCTACTAAAAAATAGGAACGGGCCTTAGCTCGAACAAAGTTCTTATATTTATTTACAATATAATCGATTGCAAACACATTTTGCTCTTCTTGAGCTATGACCACAACTTGCTCATCGGTCATTTCCTTGAAATTGTAATCGGACTTGCGTGTATGAATTAATTTCATAAGCTCCTCCTTACAATTGAGCGAGAAAAACCAATATATTTATTATACTGGAAGTGTATTTGATTTTCAACTATCAATGGCCCCGTCGCAATTTCTCTAGCTTTTCAGCCACTTCAGGAGATAATAAGCCCCCTACTTCATTACGTCGCAAGCTAAATTGATCTCGTCTATGTTCATGAGCATATTGCTGTCGTTCCTCTTCCTTAGCAAGACGAATCATATTCTGTAGCTCTCGTGCAGGTATTCGCAACCCGCCAGATCCAAGAATTTGATTCTGTTCTGCCCCATCAGAAGTCACAACATATACATTGGTATATTTGCCTTTACGCAAAAATACCTCACGTTCTATAAAGGAATCTGCCGTTTCTCCATCGTCAGTATAGACCTCTATGAAACCATTAGTAATAACTTCAACGGAACCACCAGATTTCGTATATTTACCGTCAAATACAAGGATTACTTCATATCCCTTGAATTTTCCGTAATTTAATAGCTTATCTCTCAGTTCCATTCGAGCGTGTTCTAATGATTCATGTGCTAATTTCTTTAGATGAGTCCAGGCGAAGATCACATTATAGCCATCTACAATTAAGATATCTTTTAACATAGTTATTTCGCTTGGCGTTGACGTACCGCCTCATACATGAGAACAGCAGCTGCAACAGATGCATTTAAGGAATTTAAATTTCCATACATAGGGATTGTTACAAGGAAGTCACAAGCCTCTTTTACAACGCGACTAATCCCCTTTCCTTCGTTACCAATGACGATAACCGTAGGAATCGTCATATCCGCCTCATACAAGGTACGATCACCTTCCATATGGGCACCCATTACCCAAAAACCTTGTTTTTGTAGTTGCTTAATAGTTTGAGCTACATTGCCCACTTGTACTAGGGGAATTTGTTCAATAGCCCCAGCAGAAGTTTTAGCAACTGTCGCATTAATAGGTGCATTATGACGCTTAGGAATGAGTACAGCCGTAGCCCCTACACATTCTGCAGTACGAATGATAGCCCCCATATTATGAGGATCCTCTACACCATCTGTTAAAATGAGCAAAGGTACTTCATGTTTAGTTTCTTGTAAAACTTCGCCCAACTCCTTAAATTGTACCGCCGATACTAGGGCAATAACCCCCTGATGTGGTACATCTAAGTCATACTTATTCATTTGTTTAATAGGTATTGGTCTAACTTCAATACCTTGGGATTTAGCAAGGCCAACGATATCAGCTAAACCAGTTTTCACCTTATCTTCGCTGACCATAATACGTTGAATTGAACGACCACTTTTAAGGGCTTCTTTAACCGCATTACGGCCTACAATATAATTATCCATACTACATACCTCGAAGAGTTATAGAAAAGGCTTGCCCCATAATATGTTGTAAGCGCTCATCTTGACGCGTTTCATAAAGAAAACCTAGTACAGCTTCAAATGCCGTACTACTGCGATATTCTTGAACAGTACTGCTCTTTGGTACATTGACATTACTATTTCTAGCACGTCTAGCAATAGCTTGCTCTTGTTCTGTTAAAGTATCTTCTATCTCAAGCAACACTTTCGCTTGCGACTTAGCACAAATAAATTCAGTAACAATGGTGTGTAACACTTGTACCTTTGTAATATTCATTTGTACTACTCGCTCACGCACATACATGGAGTACACTGCGTCACCAATATACGCAAGCATGACTGCATCAGCACTAAGGCATTCCTCTATAGTTCTTTTACGCAAACGAAGCGGCTCTTGTTCAAGAGCCGTCAGTTTTTTTATCGCTTCATTCTTTAAGAATTGAAATTGTTTAAACTTCACGTTTTTTCCACCGTGCACCTTGAGGAGAATCCTCAATAGTAATACCGATTTCAGACAAGCGATCGCGGATGCAATCAGCTAATCCCCATTGTTTTTGATCACGGCACGCTTGACGTACAGACAAGATAACCTGCATTAATTCTTCGTATTCAGCAGCGTTAGCACCAGTATTGCCTTCCCATGCTTTTTCAAGAATACCAATAACCTCTGTCATGAACTTGAAGATACGTTTAACTTCCGCAATTGCTTCTTGGCAAACAACGCCTTCACGGCCTGTCACAGCTTGGTAATAGATGTTGATTTCTTTAGCAAGACCAAACATGCTAGATGTAGCTAAAGCAGTATTGAAATCATCACTCATTGCTGCTTCGAATTCTTCTTCATACTCTTTAGCTTTTTCTAATAAACGTTGAGCCTCATCACAAGGACCTGGTTCACATTTTTCAAGGTACAATAGATTTTCAATAGCAGTGCTTAAACGTTCTAAAGACTTATTTGCTTCTTCTAAGCGTTCATCAGAGAAATCTAATGGACTGCGATAATGTGTGCTCAACAAGAAGTAGCGCAATGCATCTGGACTATATTGTTCTAAAATATCTTTTACCAAGAAGAAGTTATTCAAGGATTTAGACATTTTTTCAGAGTTGATAGTAATAAAGCCATTGTGCAACCAATAACGAACCACTGGATGTTGGCCAGAACAACCTTCAGATTGAGCAATTTCATTTTCATGATGTGGGAAGATCAAGTCACTACCACCACCATGGAAATCGAATTCTGTACCTAAGTATTTTTGGCTCATGGCAGAACATTCGATATGCCAACCTGGACGGCCATTGCCCCATGGGCTTTCCCAATATGGTTCTCCTGGTTTTGCAGCTTTCCACAACGCAAAGTCCATAGGATTTTTCTTACGACCATCAACTTCGATACGAGCACCAGCTTCCATATCGTCTAAGGTACGACCAGATAACTCGCCATAATGTTCAAATTTATCAACGCTATAATATACATCGCCATCGAGTTCATAGGCATAGCCTTTTTCAATCAATGTAGAGATCATAGCAATAATATCTTCGATATGTGTAGAAACACGTGGATAAATATCAGCACGTTGTACACCAAGGGCATCCATCACTTCGAAATAGCTGTCAATATAACGATTTGCAATAGTATCCCAAGATACCCCTTCACCATTAGATGTATTGATGATTTTATCATCTACATCAGTAAAGTTTTGTACATAAGTTACTTTATAACCTACATGTTTCATGTATCGACGAATTACGTCCCACGTTACGAAAGGACGGGCGTTGCCAATATGAGGATGGTTATATGGTGTAACACCACATACATACATTTTTGCCTCACCTGGTGTAACAGGATTGAAAACCTCTTTTTGGCGTGTCATAGTATTATAAACTGTAATTTCTCTCATCGTTACCGATGCCTCCATTTTTGTAAATAAAAAAGACCTCTCATCTCATACAGAGACGATGGTCCGCGGTTCCACTCTGTTAGGTACCAACAGTGGCACCCACTCATCGCATAACGGCGCGTCACCGGACAAACCTACCTATAATCGGAGTGTCAGCTCGTGAATGCATTTCGTCTACCTATCCATGAACCCTCCCACCATCGGTTCTCGCTAAAAAGTTAGTTGTAGAGTACTTCTTTCAGTCCTAGCTTTTAATTTTATCTATATTTAGATATATAGTTATTTTACCAAATAATGCTATAGAAAGTCAATATTCATAAGAAAAATCCTCACCATTCAAAATTAATTATCACCCTATTATACATAGGTTTTTAGGTAATTAATTTTCAAATGATGAGGATTAATATAAACATTATATTTGACTGCTATTATCACTATCAACAATAACTTTTATACAAAATACGTTAATAGTAATTGATATGTTAATAGTAATTAATATAATCTATATCAATTAAAACTAAGCGTTTTCCAACTTCTCTTGATCATCATGTTTACGGCAAATACCTGCGAAAATAGAGCCTGTAAAGTTATGAATGATAGAGAACACTGCACCTGCTACCGCAGCTTGTGGTGTAAAATGTTTAAGTGCAAGAGATACGGACAAGGCAGAGTTTTGCATCGCTACTTCAATTTGCATTGCGCGACGAGAGGAAATATCAATGCTTAATGCTTTACATACAAAGTAAGTTACTACGTAACCACTTACATTTTGTACTAAACAAGCAACGAAGATGATGAATCCTGTTTCAGCAATTTGTTTTTGGTTCACTGCTGTAACAGCAGCCAAAATGAGCAATACTGCAATAGCAGCAATTGTTGGACATACATCTTTAACAGGTTCAATTTTAGATCCAATGAAGTAATTCAATACGATACCTAAAATGATCGGTACTAATACGATTTTCACGATAGACATAAACATCGGCATGAATTGAATATCAATAGAGGATGTAGCACCTGCATATAACACAACAAATAAAGGTGTTAAAATTGGAGCTAACAACGTAGATACAGTTGTTGCAGATACAGATAATGGCACATTACCGTTGGCAAGGAATGTCATAACATTAGAAGCTGTACCACCTGGACAAGCACCTAACAAAATAAAACCAATACCAATTTCTGGCGGGAAATTAAATCCTAAAGCTACCAAGAAGCCTGCCAAAGGCATCCATAAGAACTGGATAACAGATACGAGGATAACCTTCATTGGTTGTTTAAATACGTCAAGGAATACTTGTGCTGTCAAAGTTAAACCCATGGCAAACATAACGAATTGTAACATGTACGCAATGTAAGGCGTCATCCAAGAAAATACTGTAGGAAGCATATATGCTAATACAGCCATCAATAGTACGATCCAAGATAGATAACTATTGAATAAGTGGTTAATAGAACGAATAACACTCATAAAAACACTCACTTTCATAATATATAAAATAAAAATACGCCGCCTATTATAACATTTCCATAGAATAATCACAACATATACAAAAAGAGCTCCCATAACAACGTTATGAGAGCTCTCTCCAATTTTCTATAAAGATTATTTTGTTAAAGCACCTACATTATCTAAATTATGTAAGCATTTTTCTTTACCAAGCAAGGTAACGATGTTGTTCAAATCAGGACCATGCATTTGACCTGTTAAAGCAACGCGAATTGGCATAAATACAAACTTACCTTTCAAAGCAGTTTCTTTCATGACTGCCTTAATAGTTGCTTTTACAACTTCAGGTGTAATTTCATCAAGTTCAGCTAATGCATTGCGGAAAGCACTGAGAACTGTAGGAGCTGTTTCTTCATTCAACACAGCACGCAATTCCTCTTCGTGACCTTCTTCAAGGAATACGGTTTCGCCCATGAACATGCCTACGTGATCTTTAATTTGAGCACCATAGCTAATATGGTCGCGGAATGTAGAACATAACAATGTCAACCAATCGATATCAGCTTGATTTAAGCTATCTGAAGCCAAACCAACCTCTTTCAAATGTGGCAAGCAAAGATGGAATAAATCTTCGTCGCTCAAATTTTTCATATAGTGGAAGTTGATATGGTTTAGTTTATCAATATCAAATACTGCTGGGTTCTTAGCTACGCGATCCATAGAGAAGGCTTGAATCAATTCATCTGGTGTGAAGAACTCTTCTTCCCCTTCTGGCGCCCAACCAAGAAGTGCTAAGAAGTTTACAAGTGCTTCCGGCAAGTACCCCAATTGTTTGTATTGTTCAACAGATGTTGCACCATGACGTTTGGACATTTTCTTGTAATCTTTACCGAGAATCAAAGAAATATGACCAAATGTAGGAATGTCCCAACCAAGCGCTTCGTAAATAGCCATTTGGCGTGGTGTATTAGATAAATGTTCCTCTGCGCGAATAACATGAGTAATGCCCATCATGTGATCGTCCATTACTACTGCAAAATTATATACAGGAATACCATCGGATTTAACGATAACAAAGTCACCTACACCGTTAGATTCAAAGGATACACGACCACGAACCATATCGTCGAAAGTATATGTTTTGTTCAAAGGTACACGTAAACGAATTGTTGGTTTACGACCTTCTGCAATATATTTGGCCTTTGTTTCTTCGTCCAAGTGATCACAATGACCATTATATTTAGGCGTTTCACCACGATCCATTTGATCTTGGCGTACAGCATCTAACTCTTCAGCAGAGCAGTAACACTCGTAAGCATGACCTTCATCTAATAGACGTTGTGTTACTTCTTTATATAGTTCAAGACGCTCTGTTTGACGGTAAGGGCCATTTTCACCACCTACGTCTACGCCTTCATCCCAGTTCATACCAAGCCATTGTAAGGAAGCCTTGATATTTTCTTCACTTTCACGTGTAGAACGAGCTAAATCTGTATCTTCAATGCGCAATACAAATGTGCCTTCTTCTTTACGTGCTAATAGCCAGTTAAATAAAGCAGAACGAGCGCCACCAATATGGAATGGACCCGTAGGGCTTGGAGCAAAACGAACTTTCATGGAACTCATGATTATACCTCTCCTTCATATACAGAAACGACAGCTTGTGCAGCAATGCCTTCGCGGCGCCCAATAGCACCAAGCATTTCATTCGTTGTCGCTTTAATACTAATGCGATCTAATGGTATTTCCAATACGGACTGTAAATTAGCCTTCATCGTATCAATGTGAGGTTTTAATTTAGGAGTCTCAGAAATAACCATAATATCAATATTATAGGCTTGTAAGCCACGTTCTTTCAATAAGGAATTTACCTTTTCTAGTAAAAGCATACTAGAAATCCCTTTATATTGGTCATCTTCAGGTGGGAAGTAATAGCCAATATCTCTTAAACCAGCAGCACCTAACATAGCATCCATTAATGCGTGAATAAGAACATCCGCATCGGAATGACCATCTGGGCCAAGCTCAGATTCAATTTGAACGCCCCCTAAGATGCATAGACGGCCTGCTTTTAATTGATGAATATCATAACCAAATCCAACGCGCATACGCTTATCCTCAATTCCTAAATACCGTTTTGCTACGGCAATATCATTGGGCGTTGTCACCTTAATATTGCAGTAATCACCTTCTACTATATGTACAGGCTTTCCTAAATATTCCACAAGAGATACATCATCAGTACCTAAATGATTTAAATCATGAGCCTTTTGATGGGCCACCTTAAATAAATCTTTTTGAAAGCCTTGTGGTGTTTGAATTTGGTATAGCTCACTGCGTTTCAATGTTTCAATTACGGTATGTTCTGTATCAACACGTTTAATTGTATCAGTAGCAGGCACACCAACTGTGGCAGCACCATATGTGTTAGCAGCCTCAGCGACAGCACTAAACATTTCTGTAGAGGCTAATGGGCGTGCTCCATCATGAACAAGGACAATATTACTAGATTCATCGACCGCCTTAAGACCGCAAGCAACGGAGTCTTGACGTTCAGCACCACCAAGAACGATATGAACTGGTACTGTAAGGTTCAAGACCTTAATATGTTCAGCCATATAGTCTTGTTCACCATCGGCTACAACGAGAATAATCTCGCTTAAGCCTTGTAATTTAGCAACATTCTGCAAAGTGCGCTGAATAATAGAATAACAACCAAGGGAGATAAATATTTTATTCTCTTTATATGCCATACGGCGTCCCGCCCCTGCGGCAAGAACGATACAGCTAATTACCTTGTCCATTTTGTCCCCCATCTACACGAGCAAAGATCATGCGACCTGCACTCGTTTGTAGTATAGATGTAACCATAACCTCAACATTTTGTCCTACATAAGGTTTACCGTCTTCTACGACAATCATCGTACCATCATCAAGATACGCTACACCTTGGTGTACTTCTTTACCTTCTTTCATAACTTGTACGCGAATCCACTCACCTGCAATAAGAGCTGGTTTCAACACATTTGCCAATTCATTGAGGTTAAGCACTTCAATACCTTGTACGCGAGCTACCTTATTCAAGTTAAAATCATTAGTCATCAACTTCCATTGCTTGTCTAAGGCGAGGCGCATCAACTTAGAGTCGACTTCTGTAAGATCATCATAATCGTCTTCTACAACTTCAATAGCAACCTTATTAGCATCTTGCATATCTTTCAAAATATCTAGACCTCGACGACCGCGGTTGCGTTTTGTAGCATCTGCAGAGTCCGAAATAATTTGTAACTCGTTTAATACAAAGAGTGGAACCATTAGAGGTCCTTCAATAAAGCCTGTATTACATAGTTCTTTAATACGACCATCAATGATAACAGATGTGTCTAGTAATTTAGGCGTACTAGAAGCTTTATCTGATTTATGGGTGGAGAACATTTTAAAGCGGCTTGTTTTTTTAGTGCCATCTCCGCCCCATTGTTGTACGTAGTTATTGTACATTTCAGGTCCTTTACGGGCCATAAGCTTAAGACCACTATATCCAAAGATAGCGCTAAGAATAATAGGAATGTAAGGTCCTATAATAGGCACTTGATTGAATGCAACACCAATTAAATTTGCAATAATAAGACCGAATAATAAACCGATGGTGCCTGCAATCAATTCTTGATTTGGAATATGCGTGAGTAAGCGCTCTAAACGTTTTGCAATTACTAACCCTTGTTTCAAAATAAATGATGAAATCAAATAGCCAATAATAACACCTAACAATGTACCAACAATTAATACTGCAATACGTGCAACTGTTAATGACATATCTCCCATATTTTCAAACTGAGAAACTAAATACGGATCGATAATAGGATCTAATGTATCCATCCCTACATAGGCAGCTGTACCTACAAGGATGGCTATTACATAGCGTAAAATCCGATAAATCATCAAATCACCTCCTAATTAAGAAAACACGAGCTGCATCGCCTCTTGAATAGATTTGACGCCTCTAATCTTGATAGAACTATCATTATCCTTGATTTGCTTATAATTGCCTTCAGGAATAATAAACTTTTTAAAGCCTAGTTTTTTAGCTTCATTAATACGCTGCTCGATGCGCGGAATGCTTCGAACATTTCCTGTTAAACCGACCTCTCCTAAGATAACCATATCTGTAGGAACGATACGATTTTTTAAATTAGATACTATTGCTACTGCCATAGACAAGTCACAAGCTGGCTCGTTTACTTTAAGTCCACCAATAACGTTAACGTACACGTCCTTATTTCCCAATGTAAAGCCACAACGTTTTTCTAATACTGCCAAAAGTACAATCAAACGGTTAAGATCATAGCCGATTGCCGTCCTTCTCGGCATGCCAAAGGCTGTGGTAACTACCAAACTTTGCACCTCTACTAAGATTGGGCGAACCCCTTCCAGGTAAATCATGACTGCACTGCCACTTTCCTCATCAGACCGTTCTGCCAATAATGAAGCTGAAGGGTTGGATAATTCTTGCAAGCCTTCTTCAACCATGGCAAAAATACCAGTTTCAGATGTTGAGCCAAAACGATTTTTGATGGATCGCAATATGCGGAACTGATAAGATCGTTCCCCTTCAAAGTAAAGCACTACGTCTACCATATGCTCTAACATACGTGGACCTGCAATATTGCCTTCTTTTGTGACATGACCAATGATAACCGTAGGAATATTGCGTTCTTTGCAAAATCGAAGGAGTCGAGATGTACATTCTCGAACTTGACTAACACTGCCTGGGGCAGCATCGATATCACCAGTATACATGGTTTGAATAGAATCAATGACAAGTAAGGATGGCGTCATTGCATCAGCTTGCTCAAGTATATAATCTAAATCTGTATCTGCAATAACTTGTAAACGTTCACTATTGATATGTAGTCGTTCTGCCCGAAGCTTAAGTTGTAACTGAGATTCTTCCCCTGATGCATAGAGAACTGTACCTACAGTATCTGCAACCTTTTGAGAAACTTGCAATAATAGTGTAGATTTACCAATACCTGGATCGCCACCTAAAAGCATTAATGCACCAGGTACTATGCCGCCACCTAATACGCGATCAATTTCACCAAAGGTTGTAGATACACGTGTTATAGACGAAATTTCAATATCTGGTAAAGCTGTAGGCTTAGTCGTTTGATTCCCTACACCACGGGAAGGTGTACGGCTATGTTTAGTTTCTTTAATAATTTCTTCAACTAATGTATTCCATTCGCCACATTGTGGGCAACGGCCCATCCACTTAGAAGACTCAGCCCCACAATTTTGACAGAAGAATACTGATTTTGCTTTTGCCATAATGCCTCAAAATATTTTACTAAGAAAGAAAGGTCATGAATGATAACCATTCATGACCTTTTATGCATAATTTTACTACATGGTTAACTATCATTATCCTATAGTATACCATTTAACTTATATTTTTTATATGAAAGGTAGTCATTAACTGTATATTTTGTGTTTTTTCTATACGCTGACAACGATCTCGTTATCCTTGACATCTGCTTTTATAGTTTTTCCTTCTGTAGCATCTCCTTTCAAAATAAGGTCTGATACAGGGTCCTCAATTAATCGTTGAATAGCTCGTTTTAGTGGTCGAGCCCCCATTGTAAAATCAGAACCTTCCTTAACGAGTAATTGCATCGCCTCAGCTGTGATTTCTAATTGAAGCTCACGCTCTTTAAGGCGTTTTGTAACATCACTCATCAAGATAGAGACAATTTGTTGTAAGTCCTCTTCAGTTAATGGTTGGAATACAATCATTTCATCAATACGATTTAAAAACTCAGGTCTGAAATGACGTTTTACAGCATCCATAACAGATTTCTTAGCTTCTTTAAAATCTATACTATTAGATTGATTTATAGAAGATTCAGATTTTTTAGGAGCTAAGAATCCAAGCTCTGGAGAGTTCTTATGTAAAGCTTTAGCACCTAAATTACTCGTCATGATGATAACTGTATTTCTAAAATCTACAGTTCTACCTTGGCTATCAGTAAGGCGACCATCATCAAGAACTTGTAACAAGATATTAAAGAAATCTGCATGTGCTTTCTCCACTTCATCGAGAAGAATAACACTATATGGTTTACGACGCACCGCATCTGTTAATTGACCGCCCTCTTCATAGCCCACATAGCCTGGAGGGGCACCAACTAAACGTGATACAGTATGCTTTTCCATATATTCAGACATATCAAGTCGAATCATAGCAGATTCATCGCCGAACAAGGAGGATGCAAGTGCTCTTGCTAACTCAGTTTTACCTACCCCTGTTGGACCTAGGAATAAGAATGACCCAATAGGACGTTTAGGATCCTTTAATCCAGCCCTTGCACGGCGCACAGCTTTAGCTACAGCTGTAACAGCATCATCTTGACCTACTACGCGTTTATGAAGCTCTTTTTCCAAGTGGAGCAAGGTTTCAGATTCTTCTTCTGCTATTTTAGCCACTGGAATCCCCGTCCATTGCGCCACTACTGCTGCTATATCATCTTCTGTAACTACTAACTTTTGATCACTTTCTTCTTTTGCTGCAGATTTTTTATCACTAATGTCTTTTACTAGAGTTTTCTCTTCATCGCGTAGTTTAGCAGCCTTTTCAAAGTCTTGGGATGTAACGGCTGCTTCTTTCTCGTTTTTGACTACCTTTAGACGTTCTTCTAGAGCCTTAACATCTGGTGCTGTAGAAAATACTTGCATACGCACCTTAGATGCAGCTTCATCCACCACATCAATAGCTTTATCA
The DNA here is from genome assembly GCF_963524655.1 of uncultured Veillonella sp. Lineage (GTDB taxonomy): Bacteria > Bacillota > Negativicutes > Veillonellales > Veillonellaceae > Veillonella. Next base: position 6,132 of record NZ_CAURHA010000032.1, on the reverse strand, counting down.
GGCAAGAATCTGTCTGTAATATATCTACTTGATAAGGACACAGCTGCTTTTAACGCTTCATCCGTTATTTTAGCCTTATGGAATGCTTCATAGCGATCTCGTAAGCCCTTAAGAATTTCAAGAGCATCCTCTTCATTAGGTTCTCCTACTTGAACAGGTTGGAAACGACGCTCTAAAGCAGCATCCTTTTCAATATGTTTTTTATATTCATCAAGAGTTGTAGCACCAATAACTTGGAACTCACCACGTGCTAAGGCAGGCTTCAAAATATTAGCTGCATCCATAGCACCTTCAGTGGCACCGGCACCAACTAACGTATGAATTTCATCGATAAAGATTATCATGTCATCATGTTGTTGTACTTCATCGATAGCTTTTTTCAACCGTTCTTCAAACTCACCACGGTATTTAGCACCGGCTAGCATAGCACCAATGCTAAGCGAAATAATTCTCTTATTCCGTAAAATTTCAGGTACATTACCGGTAACAATACGTTGCGCTAAACCTTCGGCTATGGCAGTTTTACCTACCCCTGGCTCACCGATGAGAACAGGATTATTTTTAGTTCTACGGCTTAGAATTTGAATAACCCGTTGAATCTCAGTATCTCGACCGATAACAGGGTCAATTTTACCTTGTTTAGCATACTCATTAAGATCTGTGGCAAAATCAGATAAATCACCTAATTCGCCATCTCCATTTGAGCCTTCTTGACCATCATTATGTCCCTTAGAATTAGAACCAAGAATATTACGAATAGCATCTACTACATCATTAGTTCTAACATCCATAGATTGTAATATAGCAGCTGCAACACCGCTACCATCACTTAGTAAACCTAGTAGAATATGCTCAGTACCTACATAATTATGATTCATGCGGTTTGCCATTTGAACTGCCAGTTCAAGGACATATTTAACGCGAGGTGTCATGTATATAGAGGTCGCTTTTTTATTACCGCGACCTACATGGTCCTCTACGGCTTCAAAAATATTTTCTGTAACAATGCCAAGCTCTTCTAAAGCCTTTGCTGCTACACTATTTTTAACCTTTGTAAGGCCGATGAGTACGTGTTCAGTTCCCACATAGTCGTGCCCAAGCTCTAAAGCAGCCTCTTGTGCTAAAGAAAGGACTTTCTGTGCATCGTCTGTGAAGCGTTGCATCATAATATCACCTCATCTATCTATGTAAATTGTAATTGTATCTCTTCAAATATATGTAAACAATGGTGGGAAACACCATTGGAATATCAATTGAGTATTTGTGAAATTTATACTATTTTGAAAGTTTTTGACGTATTACTTTAGCTCGATAGCTATCGCGATCGGCCTCTGTTAAATCTTCATTACCTAAATATTTAGTAAGGAAATTAGGTCGAGTTATGGCCACCAATTCATTGAAGGTATCATTACCCCAAGGTGATAAAATATCTAAATCTACGCCTAATTGAATATCGCTTAGTTTTGTTAATGCTTCTTTACCATTAACACGGCGCGCATATTGTAGAACGCCGTAGGATCTCCACAGAACATCTTCTAAACCTTCTTTATCATTATGTAATAAAGATTGACGAGATTTACGCTCTTCTGCAATTATGCCTTCTACAATCTTGGTTAATTGCTCAATCGTTGCTTCTTCACTTATTCCCATAGTACGTTGATTTGAAATTTGGTAAATAGCGCCTAAAGCCTCGGAGCCTTCACCGTACAAACCTCGTACAGAGTATCCTAATTGAATTATGCTACGAATGAGTCGTGTAATTCGCCCAGACATAGTTAAGGCCGGCAAGTGTAACATTACAGATGCTCTCAATCCGGTTCCTACATTTGTAGGGCATGCCGTCAAATAACCAAAGCGTTCATCAAAAGCATAGGGATGCTTTGCCTCGATAGCCTTATCGATTTGCACTGCATGGTCATAAGCCTGTTGCAATTGAAGTCCAGAAGCCATTGATTGGATCCGTAAGTGATCCTCTTCATTCACCATAATTACAATGGATGCATCATCAGATACAACCAAGTTACGATATGGTAATTTTTCTTCAAGAGCAGGGCTCATTAAGTGTTTCTCTACTAATACAGCCCTTTCACTTTGACTTAACTGCTCTAGACTAATATTGGAATATTGATGTCCGTCTGCATCTTTCAAAGGTTGCAGCAATCCTCTAGATATTGCATTCACTTTTTCTAAAGCAGATGTATCATTACGATTTGTAAATAATAGGCCATCAAAATTTCGAGCCAAACGAATACGACTAGAGATTACAATGTGATCTGTCGCATCTGTATCGTGGCGTAACCACTGACTTAAAGGAGAGTCCAATATAGTATCTAACATAAGAACCTCCTACTCTTTACCGCCATCGATGATGGCTTCTAATTCTTTAATTTTATCTCTTAAGATAGCAGCCTCTTCAAAATTTTCAGCTTGAACTGCTGTATCTAATTGATGACGCAATCGCTTCACTTCATATTTAGCTTTAAACACATTAGTTCCACGACTAGGTACAGTTCCTTCATATTCAGAACTCCCTTGAATACGTTGTAATAAGGGATCTATTTCACTATTAAAAGTCTCATAACATTGACCGCAGCCAAACTTACCTACTCGATTAAATTCGTCATAAGTAATACCACACTGAGGACATCTCTTAGATTGATGAGATTTTAATAAGTTATCTGGATAAACCATGTTTTTAAAAAAATCATTGGTAAAAAAGCTATTATCCCACATATCATTCATAAAAGAACTATAGGGAGATAATTTGCCCTCTTGTTGTAACTGGGTAGCACAAGTACCACAAAGATGTTGTTCCGTCTTTTGATTATTGACGATATTAGTCATATGAATGGTAGCTTCATTCTTATGGCAATGATCACATAACATCGATCATCACTCCTTCCGTAGTGTATCCACCATTGTTGCGTAAAGCTGACGAACAGCCTCATTGCGCTCTTCAATATCTACATTTTCAATCAAAGTAGCAAAAGAGTTATGCATTAATTGAGCTTCACGGCGAGTAATCTTTTCAGATTGAAGTAGTTGGAACAACGATTGATCTACATCTCGCATATCAATTAATCGTTCCACCGTATTTTGACCTTCATAAATACGATATGTCGTTACGGCAGGTAAAGAATCAGAGCTTTCTGGGTTTAGTTTTTTGATGCGAATATAACCACCTAAGCCGCGTCTAGATTCAACATCAAAACCACGTTCATTAGAAAAGCGTGTACTCAATACGTAACTAATTTGGGATGGTGCACAATTTAGTTCATCAGCTAATTCGTTACGCTTTAAAATTAGCTTTTCTTGTTCTTCACGCATACGGTCTAATATAAATTTTTCTATTTTATCAGCTATCATACTCATAAAAAACACCCCTTTAAAATATATTTACTATAGTTTTTGACTATTTGTTCTTTGATACAATTCCATTATATTTGACTATTTGACTTTAGTCAATATAAAAGTCAAGCTTTATAGTACTCACATTTGACCTATTATCTACTTTTATACATTTTAAAATTAGGAAAAGCTTTATTATACCTGAGTTTTTCTATATATATTTAATAAGTCAAATCACACTAAATAGTTTTGACTTTTATTCTATTTTTTAATTCATTTTTTTAATTCATTGTTCTATGATTGGACTTAATCTTTAATTCTATGTATAATAAATGAGATATTATATTCCGAAAGAAGGTGTTATTATGGCAGAAGCATTAGGACAAGAACTGTTAATTGATTTATATTCCTGTGATGAAGATGCAATTTCATCCGCTACAGCTGTACAAGAAAGTGTAGCTACTGCATTTGATTTAGCTGAACTTGATGTTGATGAAATCAGTTGTCAGGTTATGGACGAGGAGATCGCCCTCCTTTCTGTTGCACCAGGCTTTCACTTTACATTGCACACATATCCTGCACTAGGTTATGTAGCAGTTGATTTGTACTCTTTCGAGCAATCCTTACCACTTACATTGATTATGAAAGCATTGCGTAAATCTTTCAGAGCAGAAAAGGTAAAAGCAACGAGTGTACAACGCGGTGACTTTGGCAACGAACGAGACATGAAGCCGCGTCGTAAAACTAAAATCACTACTCTTGGTCGCGTATCTCGCACAAGAATCCAACTCAAACAAACAGGCGGCAAATTGAAAAAACAAAGTGCTAAGGTTATTAAAACATTAGCTAAAAAAAGCGGCTTAAAAAAATAAAAAAAGCTAGAGGTAATGAACTGTGATATGTACCCCCTTTACTGGTTGTCCAGTAAAGGGGGTACATATCATTATCCTCTAGCTTTTTTTATGTTATTATCTACGAACCATTAATGCTTCAAGGTCGAGAACATCTGCAATTTCATCAACGTCATCACAGAGATATTCGGCATCAGCTTCTTTTAGTTCAGCTTCTGTGCCATAACCATAAGTAACACCGACGGAGATACAACCAAGTTCATTAGCTGCTTCTACATCATACTTACGATCTCCAACCATGAATGCCATACGATTACCATTTTCATCAGTTAATGGATTACCACAGAGTTCAAGAGCCTTTTCAAGGATTTCTTTCTTGTGTAACAATCCACGTTCATAATTAGCACCAACGATTACATCAAAGTAAGGTGTTAATTCAAAATGATCTAAGATATCCTTAGCATAATGTTCTGGCTTTGCCGTAGCCAAAGCAATCGTATATTGTTCAGTTTTACATTTAGCTAATAAGTCTACAATATTTGGATATACTGTATTTTCGAACTTACCAATCGTTCCATACCGTTCACGGAACTTGAAGTATGTTTCTTCAGCTTGCTCAAAAGTCATGCCACAATGTTCTTGGAAGGCATCTACCAATGGCGGCCCTAAGAACAATTGCAATGTTTCTTCATCAGGTACGTTATAGCCAAAATGTTCTAAGGCAAACTTAATACTTTTTAAAATACCTTCTTGAGAGTCTGTCAAAGTACCATCTAAGTCAAATAATATTGTCTTTTTCATATTATTTCTTTAAAGCCTCTTTTAATGTATGCCATGCAAGAACTGCACATTTAACACGAGCTGGCATGTTAGAAATATTTTGTAATGCCATAGCATCTTCTAATTGTTCTAACTCGCTTTCATCAGTAATCTCTTTCTTGATCATACCTAGGAAAACTTCAACCAAGCGTAGAGCTTCCTCTACGGATTTACCTTTGATAATATCAATCATCATAGATGCAGAAGCTTGGCTAATAGCACAACCAGAACCAGTATATGCTGCATCTTTTACAATGCCATCTACTACATTAAGTTGTAATGTTAAATCATCACCACAACTAGGGTTATGACCATGTTCAGAAGTTGTGAATTCAGTTAACTCATGTTTATTACGTTTATCTTGGTTATGTTCCAAAATTAGTTCCGTATATAGTTGATCCATTTCCATTGATGGTAATCTCCTAATCTTTAAAGCCCATGACTGAACGAACAGTCTTCAATACTTCGAGGAAGGCATCAAGGTCTTCCTTACGAGTGTACAAGTACATACTTAAACGCGTAGATGCAGATACATTGTAGAATGCACCTAATGGTTGTGCACAGTGGTGACCAGAGCGCACACAAATACCTTTTGCATCTAAGATAGTTGCTACATCGTGAGGATGTACATCATCTATAGTGAAAGCAATTACACCATGCTTCTCTTTCGGATTGGTAGAACCGATTACATTAACATGCGGTAGCTCTAACAATTTAGGTAAAATATAAGCAACCAATTCTTCTTCATACGCTTCAATCGCATCCATACCAAAGGATTCTAAATAATCGATAGCAGCATGCAAGGAAACAGCACCATCTGCATTTGGTGTACCAGCTTCAAATTTGTATGGCAATTCATTGAACGTAGCAGATTGCTCTTTTACATATTCAATCATATCGCCGCCCAATAAGAATGGAGGCATTGCTTCTAATAATTCTCTTTTACCATAGAGTACACCAATACCTTGGGACGCACACATTTTATGGCCAGAGAATACAAAGAAATCACAATCAAGTTCTTGAACGTCAATTTTTTTATGAGGTGTAGATTGAGCACCATCAAGAACGACAACAGCACCAACAGAGTGTGCTTTTTCTGTCAATTCTTTTACAG
>NZ_CAURHA010000031.1:0-25623 GCF_963524655.1 uncultured Veillonella sp. | reverse complement strand
TTTTTACCGACCCCCAGTTTAACTGGGGGTTTAGTCATGCCTATTCGGCGTACAAAAAGTAAAAGACGACTTACACATCTAAGTCGTCTTTTTAGCATTTTTGTTATAATATACAACAATTTAGTAAACAAATTATAAGGAATCGTATAAATATACGCTTACATATAACCTCCAATATTAACTGTCTTATTACTTTTAATATAAACAGTCAAAATAACGTAATATTCAGAGGTATAAAATAGTTATATATAATATAGTCACAAAAAAATATAGTCATAAATATAATATAGTAATAAACAAAAAGAGGATATATCAATAGATATATCCTCAAATCGTTTTATTTAGTCTAAAACGTACACTGTTACGTCTTGACGACCAAACTCCATAGCCTCACCGTAGGAGTCCATTACAAGGTCAATTTTATTGCCTATAATAGCACCACCTGTATCAGCTGCAATAGCCTCACCGTAGCCCGGAATAAACAAGCGTGTGCCTAATGGAATAACATCAGGGTCAACCGCTGCAATACCACGAACTGCAGGAACACCTGTAGCAGTAATACCCAAGCCATCACCATCGCCTGCAAGGTAAGCAGATGCTTCCATTACGATAGCACGAGATGCACGGCCCGCCACATTACGAGATGTAGTCACTTCACGGGTACCTTCTTTAATAATAGTAGGAACCATTGCGCGTTGTGTTTCTTTAGATACGTCATTTGTTTTAATAACTGTACCATTGCTATATAATGTTTCACGTTGTACTCGTTCCAAGCCAGGTTGACCAACTTGAACAACCTCTTCTTCGCCTTTAGCCATAGTATCGTCTTTTTGACGAATAACTTCAATAGCAATTTCTTGATCTACTGTAGATAAAGAACGACTTGTTACTTGAGCGATTGTAATTTGTGTACCACTTAATACAGAACCATTTGGATCACCTACAACTACATAGTTAGGTATTTTAAAGCCGAGCTCATTAGCAACGCCTTGAGCCGTAGTTTCTGTAGTGAAAACAGCTCTTGTTCTACCATTCACAGTTACATACACCGGAACAGCGCGAACAACAGTTAATGTTGTACCATTTTGAACTGATGTAGAGCTGGAAATAACTTTATCATTTGGATTTAATTTAACCCCAGCGTCGCGTACGATGCCTTCGTTAGAATTTAAATGCGTTCTAACAGTGTGTGCTGCACCATCTACCATAACGGTAACGGTTTTATCATTATAAGAAAAACCTGTCATAGTTACAGCTGTTACAATCAATCCTGCAACAACAGACGAAATATATCGTTTGTGTGTCTTATGAATTCTCATGTTGTAATCCCTCCTGTAATGGTATTATTCTACTACAGATAGATATAACCTGTCAAACTCATTAGGTTAACAATTAGAGATAAACACAAGTAATTACTGGATTTTTATATTGTATCTTTTTATATTTTCTACGAAAAGTCTACTGTATACGTACATATTGATATTTTTGAATACCATACAATATATTCCGAATTGTGTACATATATACGATACTCATACTATATATAGTATATACAGTTTTTTTATTACTTGAATTGTATTTTTATGTGTTTTTACATTGTTACCATAATTTTCAACATTTTTCAAAATTTCATTTTTATCTCATTTTTAAATAGATATACATAGAAAAAAGCCCGTATAAACAGGCTTTTTTCATACTATACAATTGTATTAAAATTCACAATACTATCTACAAGCCAATTTTCATCATTTATTCATCTTTAACATGGGTTGTAGACGCTCAATGACGGTCATTGATTCCTTCCGCTCATTCTCAATAGCTGCTTTCATAAGCTCTTCTTGAGCAGAAATAGGATTCTCTCGATCATTAATTTTACGATAGGAACCATCAGCTCTCATAATATGCGCTTTCAAGGTATCTTCTAAATAAAGATCTAATATGCCCTTCACTCGTTCTTTATGACGCTTATCTTCAATAGGAATCATGAGTTCTACACGTTCGTTTAAGTTACGAGGCATCCAGTCTGCACTAGATAAATACAGACTTTCATTACCACCATTGCGGAAATAGAATAAGCGATGATGTTCTAAAAAACGACCTACTATGGAGCGAACCGTAATATTATCACTTACTCCAGCAATGCCAGGTCGAAGTGTACAAATGCCACGAACGATAAGATCAATGTGAACACCTGCGGTAGATGCTTCATATAGCTTAGCAATGACCTTTTTATCAAGTAAGGAGTTCATCTTAGCAATGATATAAGCTTCCTCTCCACTTTTAGCCAATTCAATTTCACGGTCAATTAATTCTATAATTTTTTCCCGTAAATTTAAGGGCGCTACGATAAACTTATTCCAAATTGGCGGATCTGAATAGCCCGAAATTAAGTTAAAGAAGCGAGATGCATCGTCACCATATTCATCATTACATGTGAATATACCACAGTCAGTATATATGCGAGCAGTTTTACCATTATAGTTACCTGTAGCAAGATGCACATAACGCCTAATGCCATCATTTTCTCTACGCACCACCATGGTGATTTTAGAGTGCGTTTTAAGACCTTTTAACCCATAAATTACATGACAGCCCGCCTTTTCAAGGCGACGGGCCATTTGGATGTTGTTTTCTTCATCAAAACGTGCCTTAACCTCCATAAGTACGGTTACTTGCTTCCCATTATCTGCAGCCTTAATCAAGGATGCAATAATTGGAGAATCACCGCTTACGCGATACAAGGTTTGTTTAATGGCTAGTACATCTGGATCTATAGCCGCTTGGGCAACAAACTGTTCAACCACTGTAAACGATTCAAAAGGATGATGAACAAAAAGATCTTGTTTGCCAATAACGGAGAATAAACTTTCACCTTCGTGGTCTACTAATTCACTAGGAATCTTAGAGTCAAAAGGCTCGTACCGAAGCTCATCTAAACCAGGATAGTTGCAGAAATCAAAGTACATGCGACAATCCAAATGACCATCAATGCGATATACGTCCTTTTGTTCAAGCTCAACACTAGTAAGAACAAAATCAAGCAAATGGTCCTTCACATCACCACAGACTTCTAATCGCACCGCATCACCACGACGGCGACGACGTAAGGATTCCTCTACCTCCGATAGTAAATCCGTCGCCTCTTCTTCATCGATTTCTAGGTCCGCATCACGAGTGATACGGAATACCATATAATCCTCAATACCGTAGCCTTGGAAGAATTGGTTTGCATAATATGTAATGACATCTTCTAAGTAAACAACTCGATGTTCTTTATTGCCTCGACTTGGGATTTCAATGATACGATCAAGTACAGATGGAATAGGCAAGATAGCAATCTTATAATCCTTTGTACCATCTGGTAGTATTTGAAAGATACGCACAATAGCATTGATGGTATGGTTTGTTAAAAATGGAAACGGATGACCAGAGTCAACGGCTAGTGGCGTTACAACAGGATAGATATGCTCCTCGAAGTAATGACGTAACCAAGATTTGGATTTTACATCTAACTGTTCAGGTTCAGTAAAGAAGAAGCCATAGTTCTCGAGTTCGGTGAGCACATTGTTTAAATACGTACTTTGCATAGAAACTAGGCGTTGTACAGACTCATCAATGGCCTTTAATTGTGCCTTTGCATCCATATGGGCAGCATCATATTTAACGATGCCATTTACTACTTGATGACGTAGACCAGCCACACGAATCATAAAGAACTCGTCTAAATTAGAGCTAGCAATAGCAATAAAGCGCAACCGTTCTAATAAAGGCGTATTAGTATCTATAGATTCTAATAGCACACGCTGATTAAACTTTAACCAAGATAGCTCACGGTTAAAATAATATTTTGCATTACTGAACATGGCGGTCACCCCCTCTTACCAGTTTAATTTCCATACCAAAGACTTCTGTGAAATATTCAGAATCACTTGTAAATGTCCACCATTCTAAAGAGATATCTTCATTAGTCCGGCAGAACACATATAATACATTATCCCGTTCCTCTAAGGTAACATCTGAAATCTTTTGATTACTGCCCGCATCAAGGGCACAAGCTACGCGAATGATAGCTACTAACTTTGTTACTTGAATCTTTTGCAATTCTGTTAGTGCATTAAAGTACGCATCGTCATCAGATGGTGTCCCTTTGTAGTGATAATATACTACATTAGCCACTACTTGCTTCTCTTCTTCTGAAAGTCCAAAAATATCTGTACCCATCACGATATGATAGGCATGCTCCCCATGATTCCGCAAATTTACAAATTTACCTACAGAGCAAAGAATAGCGGCTATACGACACAAATATCCCCACCGCTCTGGTAAGCCTTTATGCCGTAAGGTTTTACAGAATAATGAACTAAATCGCTCTACCTCAGCATCGTGAATGCTATCGGTATGATATCTATCGGCAACAGCGCGTGCTAATTGAGCATTTTGCTCACGCAATTGGTACATAAACGGATTGTTTTCGGCCTCCACACCATAGAACCAGCTTATACCTTGGGAGAAGGAGAAGCTACTAAAAATCAAAGATTTAGGCTCTATAGCGGTAATGATTTCATTAAATAAAATCATAGTCGGCATCAAAATATTAGCCTTATACTCAGGCAGTTTATAGCGGTTCATCAACTTGGTAGCCGTTACCCCATCAAAGGAGTTAATGAGACCTTTGAACCGTTCAGGCTCAATAGTAATAATATCATCCTTATTACTTTCATCCCCCATAAGACGAGCCATATACTGAGCTTCATCTCCAGATAAAATGACGCTATTAATATTGAAGGTTTGAAGTTCCTCTCGCAACGGGCCAATCATGCGGTGTAAATATTCGGTAATGGCCCTTGGGAACGACGTAGAGGAACGTTGGTTGCGGTTAAAGGATTCCATAACGCGTAACGAACCACTATGCATATTGCGTTGGAATAATAAACTTTCACCACGCCATACTGTTAAGCCCACACCACCCGATGTAATATCAAGGAACAACGTCGCCTTGGTCGGATCCGTTAAGCGATACTGGTGTGTCATTTTATAGTATAGTAAGGCATATTTGTAATACACCTCTTTCGGCATGTCGATAACCTCTACACGCATACCTGTTTGGATGTAAATTTGGTCTAGAATACTGCGACGATTAGCAGCCTCACGAATTACGGTTGTCCCATATAATCTAGAACGAGTTATACCATAATCTGCCATTAACTGTTTGTAACCTTTTAAAATATGACAGATTTCTTCTATCGTTTTGAAGCTTAAGCGAGACGTTTGAAATAATTCCTCTCCAAAGGTTACCTCTCGCGCCGCATGATCGATAATGCGTATATCATCGATGTCCTTATATTCTACAATAGTAATGCTCATACTACTGGAGCCCACATGTAATACTGCATATCGTAATGCTTTTGGTAATGCCATTATGCCTCCTTACGAGCTTCCGTCCACTCAATTTCTAATTCTTTTTTGAATTCTTTTTTGAAAGATTTTGCTAATTTTTCAACAGCCGCTTTTGTAACGCTCACATCACGACCCTCTATATACTGAACCTTTAAGGCCACGCTAGTATATTTAATAGCTACCTCTAAACGGCGAATAAATTGTTCATGACTTTCATCGAGAGCCTCTGCCAAGGCTAAGATAATAGACAATTTTTGACCTAATGAGCGTTGCTCCTGATCTAATAATTTACCGTATAAGAAGTTTTTATACTCTTTAGGTGTCAAACCATGAGAGTTCATAACTAGGAAAGCACTAAAGGCTTGTTCTACGTGAGAAATACCATATAAATTACTATTTACGAGCATATAACAACCATGACGTGCGTGGCTATAATAGTTAACTCTTTTACCAATATCATGAAGTAGGCTAGCCGTAATCAAGCATCGTCTTGCATTGTTATCCGCTTTATGAAGTGGCTCTAATTCATCAAATAAGGTAGTAGCTAAACCAGTAATATATTTGGCATGTACTAGCTCATGTTTAGTCATGCCTAAGAGTACATTTTCAGCGGAGTGAACTAAAATATCATCGATAATAGGATTTCCCCCTAAATAATGTTTCCCATAGTAGTCATAGAATAAACCTTCACGCAAACCACAACCACCAACAACGAGAGTCTTTGTATTTACGTAGTTAAATAATTCTTCCACGATGGTAAGGCCTGCAATAATGATATCTGCACGTTCTGAAGACAAGCCACTAATCTTTTTACGTTCTTCCAAAGATTTACCTTTTACGTCTTCGAAAATCTCGTGGAATCGATGATATGGTATTTCGTAGTTGTGTAGTTTAGTAATAGGATAGGATAACTTACGTTGATCCATTTTAGCAATATTACGCGCTGTACCACCAATACCAAGGAGTGGCAATTTTACATTGCGAAGCCAAGTATGTTCTTTAATAGCTTTCCTCACCGCTTTGGTCATTTTTTCAAGCTCTTTAGGGGTATACTCCTCCCCCTTTTGATAAGTACCTGTCAATGTAAGAGCTCCAATTGGTAAGCTTACAGCCTCTGCAATATGGCGATCTCGTACAAGGGTTACCTCCGTACTAGCACCACCTAGGTCAAAGATAATGAAGTCCTTGAGACCAATAGTATTAATAACACCAAGGAAGCCTAATCGCGCCTCTTCTTCACCTGCAATGCATTCTAAATTTAGACCAGTTCGTTTTTTTACAGACTTGATGAAATCATCCCCATTTTTAGCAAGGCGTACGGCTGCCGTAGCAACAGCTTTAATGGTATCCACTTCCATAGCTTCCGCCATATGAACGAAGGCTTTCAAAGAACGTAAGGAACGTTCCATTGCTTCATTTGTTAATTCGTGAGTACCCCACATATTTTCACTGAGGCGCACACTTTCTTTTTCTTGGTATATCAGTCTATAACTGCCCGTTTTAGAAATTTCATAAATAACAAAGCGAACAGAGTTAGAACCTAAATCTATAAATGCAATACGTTTCATCCTACTACCCTCATCCTACTACGTGTTCAGTATGAATATACTTTAGTATACCATAGAAAAACGCGATTCTCACCGATACGGGAAAATCGCGTTTTATAATTTAGATTTCTATATGATTTTAATGTCTATTCTACAGGCAAAACCATGGTAAGTTAGCTTATATTTAGTGTATCAGAAATATTCATTACTAAGATGTATATCTACTCGATACCAAATACTCGTTTACCATTATTATAGGTAATCTCACAGAACTCATCTACATCGAGACCTTTTAGACGGGCAATTTCCTCTGCCACAAATTGAGTTTTGCTTGGATCATTGCGTCGGCCTCTAAATGGAGGTGGTGTCAAATATGGTGAGTCTGTTTCAATAAGAATTCTGTCTATTGGTACTTGTTTAGCTACTTCTTTAAGATTTGTAGACTTAGGGAATACTACAGGGCCGGCAAAGGAAATGTAAAAGCCTAATTTAATAGCTTCCTTAGCCATTTCCCAGCTACCAGAGTAGCAGTGGAAAATACCCCAATTATCCTTCCCTTCATTGCGCAAGATATTCATAATATCACCATGCGCATCGCGGTCATGAATAATAATAGGCAAATCTACTTCACGAGCTAACTCCAACTGACGAATGAATACGCGTCTTTGCGTTTCACGATCAGAGAAATCATAGTAGTAATCTAAACCGATTTCACCGATAGCGCGTACCTTATCGTTATTGAGTGCTTGTTCCTTATAGAACTCATAGTCTTCCTCTGTAAAATCTTTAGACTCATGAGGATGTGTACCTACTGCAGCATAAAGACGGTCGTACTGTTTTGCCAAGGCTAACCCAGATTCAACTGTACTGCGGTCTACACCAGGAATCATAATGTATTCTACACCTGCATCAAAGCAAGCTTGTAACATCTCATCACGGTCATTACTGAAACGGCCGTCATTCACATGAGCATGTGTATCAAAGAGTTTCATTATTTAACCACACTTCCTGCTGGTAAAGATTCGATATTTGTTACCTCTAAATGTTCTTCCCAATCAGATGCGGACAAAATCATGCCATAAGACTCGATGCCCATCATCTTCTTAGGAGCCAAGTTAGATAAATAAATTACCTTTTTACCAACCATAGCTTCAGGCTCGTAATATTGAGAAATACCACTTAGTACTGTGCGTTCTTCAATGCCGATATCCAATACAAATTTCAATAACTTTTTGGATTTAGGCACTTTTTCACAGCTAACGACTTTTGCTACTCGAAGATCGAGCTTCTCGAAGTCATCGTACGTAATATTTTCTTTTAATGGTGGAATATTAGATGTATCTACAGCCTCTTCAGCTTCTGCTGGAGTAGCTTCTATCATTTCAGGGATTTCAAAACGTGGGTAAATCGGTTCACCTTTCACAACTTTTGTACCTGTTGGCAATGCACCCCAAGTTTTAGCGTCTTCTAATGTAGCCTCATCAAAACCTACAAGACCTAATTGATTCCAGATTTTTGGAGCACCTACAGGGATAACAGGACTTACTAAGATAGCAATGATGCGCAATGCCTCTGCTAAGTGATACATAGCAGATTGCAAGCGCGCTTTATCATGAGCGTCTTCAGATTTAGCCAATACCCAAGGCATTGTTTCATCGATATATTTATTCATGCGACCAATAAATGCCCATACGGACTTAATAGCTTTATTAAGCTCCATATTTTCCATAGATGCTTCAAAGTCTTTCACAGTTTGAACTGCTAATGCAGATACGTCGCGATCTAAATCGTCCATATCATCGCATTTTGTAATCACACCATCATGATATTTTTCAATCATAGCAATAGTACGGTTCAATAAGTTACCTAAGTCGTTAGATAAGTCAGCATTAATCTTTGTAACGAAATTAGGCAATGTGAAGTTACCATCATTACCAAGTGTAATTTCACTCAATAAATAGTAACGCAAGGAGTCTGCTCCATATGTATCAATCAATGGAATAGGATCGATAACATTACCTAAGGATTTACTCATCTTAGTGCCGTCAACGATCATCCAGCCGTGACCAAATACCTTTTTAGGTAATGGTAGCTCAAGGCTCATGAGCATCATAGGCCAAATAATAGTATGGAAACGTACGATTTCCTTACCTACTAAATGAAGATCTGCTGGCCAGTATTTTTTGTATAATTCACCATCCCCATCAAATGGAGCAAGGGCACTAATATAGTTCACTAATGCATCGAACCAAACATACACAACATGTTTAGGATCAAATGGTACCTTGATACCCCAGTCAAAGGATGTACGAGAAACAGCCAAGTCTTCCAAACCTTGTTTTACGAATTGAATCATTTCATTGCGACGAGATTCAGGTTGAATAAAATCAGGGTTTTCTTCGATGAATTTCAACCATTGATCTGTATATTTAGCGAGTTTAAAGAAGTAGCTTTCCTCTTTAACCTTCTCTACAGGGCGGCCACAATCTGGACATGTATGATTTTCACCAAGTTTTTGCTCAGTCCAGAATGTTTCGCACGGTGTACAGTACCAACCTTCATATTCAGCCTTGTAAATATCGCCTTTTTCATAAGCTTTTGTAAAGAGCTCTTGTACTACCTTTTCATGGCGTTCATCAGTAGTACGAATGAAGTCATCGTTAGAGATATGCATCTTCTCCCACAATGCTTTAAAGTCATTTACGATATTCGTAGTGTATTCAAGAGGTGTAATACCTTGCGCTTCTGCAGCACGTTGAATTTTTTGACCATGTTCATCAGAACCAGTCAAGAAACGTACATCATAACCAGCCAAACGCTTGAATCGAGCGATTGTATCAGCTACAGATGTACAATACGTATGACCAATGTGCAACTTAGCACTTGGATAATAAATAGGTGTCGTAATATAATACGTTTTTTTTGTGTCTCCCATGATGAGTCTCCTTCTAACCTTCGAATGGGAAGGTTTAACGTTCTACAATATTATATACATCCCGGCGGGAAACGTTAAAACGCTTTGCCACCTGGCGAATTGCTTCTTTTTTAGGTATTCCTGTTTCTACAAGGGTTTGTACAGCATCTACATACGATACTGATTCATCCGAAACTTCACTAGTATCAGACTCTACTGTATCAGCACCACCTACGATGAGGACGAATTCCCCTTTATACGTGAGCTGTTCCAAATCATTTACAAGGCTCTCTAAATCGGTGCGTACAAAGGTTTCAAACTTCTTAGTCAATTCCCTTGCCACCGTGATAGATCGATTGCCAAAGGCTTCATACATATCTTGTAAGACCTCTTGCAAACGATGAGGTGCTTCATAAAACATCAATGTTCCCGTCGCCTGTGAAAGTCGCTGTAGTTCTTCAATACGATGTTTACCCCGTTTAGGTAAAAATCCTGCAAAGGTAAAGGATTTCGTATCTAATCCTGATGCAATAAGCGCTGTTAACGCCGCATTTGCACCGGGTAATGGCACTACCGTTATGCCTTCTTCAATCGCTTTTGTTACTAGGTCAGCCCCTGGATCAGATATAGCTGGCATACCCGCATCACTAACACACGCAATAGACTGCCCTTCTAACAAAAGCTCTATAATATAAGCACCTTTTTCGTCCTTATTATGTTCATGATAAGAGATCAAAGGCTTCTTAATGTCAAAATGTTTTAATAATATGCCTGTATGGCGCGTATCTTCGGCAGCGATAGCATCTACTTCACCTAGGATACGAACTGCCCGATACGTCATATCTTCTAAATTACCTATCGGTGTAGGCACCAAGTATAAGGTGCCCCATTCGTTATCGTTCATACCAAGAGGACACCTCCTTCGTGTACACATTAGGATTCTCGTAAACGATGAGTGGCGGCTCTAACACAAGTCCAGCCTGACCTTGATAGATAGCTTCGATTAGCACAAGTTTCGCTGGTTTATCTATCATACCGTGAATAAATCGAATTCTCTTAGCTTGAAAGTTGGCTACTTCTAATTCATGTAGCACATATTGTAAGCGACTAGCACTATAAATCATCCACAAGCGCCCTTTGCACTTAATAAAGGACTGTACAGCTTTCAAAACCTCATCCAATGTTGTATGTCCATCATGAAGTGCCAAGGCCCGTTCTACTGACGTAGGCTTTGCACCACTTTCAGAATCATAAAAAGGGGGATTTACAATAACACCATCAAAGGGCTTATCTTGTATATCTTGGTAAGACATATGACGATAATCGCCGCACAACATCTTTACCACATCTTGTTTATCATTGTGCTCAACACTGCGCTGAGCTAACTCAATAAGAGTTTCGTTGATATCTATGCCCGTTATATGCCCCGCCCCTAAAGACGTCCCTATGAGCGGCATAACACCTGTTCCCGTTCCAAAATCAACATAAGTATGACGACTATTAAAACGGCAAAAGTGAATGAGTGCTATAGCATCAAAGGAAAAGCGAAACATATCAGAACGTTGATAAAGCTGTAAGCCATCTATAATTAAATCATCAAGTCGTTCTTGATCATTCATCAGGCAATGCCACCTCGGACCATTTCAAATCAATAGTACGGCCAGCTTCTAGCTGTACCTTCACCGTATGTTTATGGTGATTTACCTTTAAGACCTTACCAATACCTTCATCAGTTACAACCTCTTTACCAATCCCAGGAGGTGCAACCTCTTGAGGAGCTTGAGGGCGTTCCTTCTTCACATATAGGTCGCCACCTTTTTTATATAAGTCATCTTCGTAGTTAAGACAGCACATTAAACGACCACATACACCTGAAATTTTTGTAGGATTCAGACTCAAATTTTGGTCCTTAGCCATTCGAATCGATACAGGTGTGAAGTCACCTAAGAAGTTAGAGCAACATAAAGGTCGACCACAAGCGCCAATACCATTTAAAACCTTAGCCTCATCACGGACGCCTACTTGACGCAACTCGATGCGAGTTCTAAATACTGTTGCTAAATCCTTAACTAGCTCACGGAAGTCGATACGACCCTCCGCAGTAAAGAAGAATATAATTTTATTCATATCGAATGTGTATTCCACATTGATGAGCTTCATCGGTAACTTACGTTTTCCAATTTTTTCGAGACAAATTTCAAAGGCTTTTTCTTCGCGCTCTTTATTTTTCTCGATTTGTTTCAAATCCTTTGGAGTTGCCTTTCTAATAACAGGCTTAACAGGGGCTACAACAGCATCTTCAAAGACCTCTTTTGGTCCAATCACAACCGTACCGTATTCAACGCCACGTGCCGTTTCAACGATAACCCCATCTCCAACAGATAATTCTAATTGTTCAGGCAGAAAATAATAAATCTTACCTGCCTTTTTAAAGCGTACGCCAACTATGGTTAGCATTTAATCCTCCTCCCGAGCATCATGAAGGGCGATACTGAGACCGTCCACCACGAGAGCGGTTTTTATGTGTAAGCGCAAGGCCCGTTCTGCTTGCAATGTTTCGGTAATAACCTCTGACAGTGCTTGCATAGACCAGCGCGGTAATAATCGTAATAATTGAGTTTTGTACATTGGTACTTGTAATTGTGCGTCTTGGGCCCCCATTTTAAGAGCCATCATATCTCTACTCACAAGACGTAGCCAGTGCATTAACTCGGTTAGACTTTCACGAGGTAAGCTTTCACAAGCTAGCGAAATCATAGAAAACCATCTCGTTTCTAAGGCGAGGATATCCATCACTTTAACTGCTAACTCTAGCATTTCAATGCGACCTTGAGTAGCCAATTTCTCCACTAACTGTGGATTACCATGACCTGCTAACAAAGCCTGCTCAATATCACCATTGATTCCACGAGCTACAAGAGCCTTCCGAATCGTATCTACATCAACACTATTAAAGCCAACGCCCATACATCTAGAAATGATAGTTGGTAACACAGTGTTAATCTTATTCGTAATTATGATGAAATACACCTGTTCAGGCGGCTCTTCAATGGTTTTAAGCATGGCATTTGCCATAACTGCATTGGCCGTGTGAAAGTCCTCCACAATGACAACGCGGTTACCATTACCTGCTACTGACAGATGATCTTGCAATAATGAATACCACTGATCCACCTTTAAGGTCGTCTTCATAGGACGAATCCAAAAGGCATCGCCCTTATCCATATAGATAGGCAAACCTTCTGCTTCGATGCGCTTTTCGGTCTCACCATTGGCAAGACGTGCTTCTTTAACGTCCTCTAAATAAGCGGTCCCCTTAGGTTGAGAAAATACTTGGCGCCCCAATAATAGAGACGCAAGACCTATGGCCATATCTAGCTTGCCAAGACCTGCTTCACCATAAAATAAAAGGCTATGTGGTAATGCATTGCGATTTACAAGTTCCGATAGGTGTGCCTTGATCGAATCTTGACCAATTATAGAATCAAAATATGTCATAGCTCCTCCTATCAATACATGCTCAATATTAATATTATATAAGAAAAAGGCGACTTTTAAAAGAGCCGCCCTATCCTAAGGCAGTAGATTTACTACTGCTTGATATACATCGTTATGAATTTCTTCAATGGTGCGCAACGTATACTGACTAAATTCATCTTTACTAGCACAAGGGATGCGGTGCCATTGGTAGCGTTCTACTAGCTCTTCATAGGCATCGTGAACAGCTACTAAGTACTGATGATTTCCTTCGTGAATATCACCTGTACTGCCTCCCGTTTTGCCAGTACGCTCCGCCATAAGGGCTTCACTGACTTCAAGAGGCATATCTAACAGACACACCGCATCAGGTGTAGGCAACCCGAACTTTTTAAATTCAAAGTCTTCAAGCCAATCTAGAAATGCAGTACGTTCCTTCTGATCATCGTATTTTACCATTTGGTGCACCATATTAGACGTCGTATAGCGATCTGCAATAATGATGCCCCCATTTTTATAGAACTCTTCCCAATCAGTTCTAAAGGATGCAAAGCGATCTATAGCATACATGGAACTTGCCACATAAGGGTTTACATCATGTACATCTTTACCAAATTCACCGGCTAAATACATTTTAATAGGCATAGCAGCGCCGCTATCATAGTTTGGGAAGCTTACAGATTTAACTGCATGTCCTTCCTTGATTAAGCGTTCTACTAATAGTTTAGTTTGCGTAGCTTTGCCACTACCATCTCCGCCTTCTAATATGATTAAAGTCCCCATAATTACTCCTGTAACACCCAGATTGTTTCTAATGTCATATCATCGGCCCCATTCGGCACATAACCTAGAGCCTTTCGATTCTCTATATATTGTAACACAGACTCACTAATCACTTCACCTACGGCTACACAAGGAATCCCTGGGGGATAATAAGCTATAGTCTCCCCAGCAATACGATGTAATGCTTCACGTAACGGAACCTGCTCACGATGAGCATACATAGCATTGCGAGGTGTTACACGAACGACTGGCTCAGATAATAGAGCTGAATCTTTACTAAGCACATCAAAATTACCCTCTAAACTATGGTCAGTTGTATATGAACCATTTAATACTTCATCACTTACAGTTTTTACAGCCTTAATTAAAGCATCTACAGACGCCTTAGTATCGCCAATTGTAATGAGTACCAGTACATGATGAGCTTGCACTAGTTCTACCTCAATACGTTGTTTTCGCAACATTTGTTCAAATACAATACCGGTAAGACCTAATTCTTTTGCATCGATAAGGACCTTAGTACAATCGTAGTTAGCCACTCGATCTTGAATATCCCTATATTCCATGGTAGTGACACCAGAAATCTTATGTAATTCATTCCGTAAATATAGGCTCAATTCTACGGTACGACTTACTAGGGCCTTACCTGCTGTGGCCAATTGATAACGCGCCATATCTAAGGAGGCAAGGAAAATATAGTTGGGACTCGTACTTTGTAGCATTTGATGCATTTGTGTAATACGACGTTTATTAATCATATCTCCTTGGCCTAATAACCAAGAGGTTTGTGTCAAAGACCCAACTGATTTATGCGTGCTTTGTGCTACTAAATCTGCCCCCGCCTCGATAGCACCTATAGGTAAGGATTCATCAAATGGTAAGTGTGGACCATGTGCTTCATCAACCAGAACTATTAAACCTCGTTTATGTGCCTCTTTTACAATATTTACAATATCTACACCTACACCATAATAATTCGGGTAGACTAATAGAATCGCCTTCGCCTCTGGATGGGCCTCCATGGTTCTAACTGCATCTTCTAAAGAGACACCTAAAGGGATGCCCCATCGCTCATCAAACTGACAATCCATATAGACAGGCTTTGCACCAGATATGACTAAACCACTTATAACAGAGCGATGTGCTTCACGAGGAATAATGATTGTTTCATCGGGACCTACTGTCCCCATAATCACAGCTTCGATCAAGGCCGTAGTGCCATTGATGGAAAACCAACAGTGATCAGCACCATATAACTCAGCTGTTAAGTCTTGTGCTTCCTTTAATGCCCCTTCTGGTTCATGTAAGTCATCTAAGGCATACATAACACCTAAATCATATGGCAAAGCAGGTCCCATCCAGTCTTTTAGTCGTTGAGGCGCTTCAACACCAATTTTATGACCTGGTGTATGAAAGGGCACAAAATGTTGTTCTTTATATGCTTCTAAGGCCTCTACAAAAGGCATTCTTTCTTGCTTACTCATATATACCTCGTAAAAAAGGCATGAATCTCTATGAGACTCATGCCCTTATGCATGTATTTATCGATGTGGACGACGTTTAGGATTGAATTGATTCATCCCCTTATCGATACCCACTTCTAAGGTACCTAATACAGCTTTTACTGTATCCTTAATACCTTTTTGTACCTTCTCTTGCGAATCTTCACTAAATGGAGCCAACACGTGATCTATGACAGACCATTGTGGTAACGGACGACCTATGCCTACGCGGAAGCGCGGGAAATTCTCTGTTCCCAAGTGAGATATTAAAGACTTAATACCATTGTGACCGCCAGAGCTACCATTTGGTCGAATTCGCAATTTGCCTACTGGTAAATCCATATCATCATAAATGCAATACACATCAGATGGATCAATCTTATAATACCGCATCAACGGCCCTACAGATTCGCCACTTACATTCATAAATGTTTGAGGCTTTACAAGCAATACCTTTTCACCATTTACGGTAATACTGCACACCTCTGCTCGTTGTTCCTCCCTCCAAGGAGTGTGAGGAACACTATCAGCGATAGCATCGACAACCATAAATCCAATATTATGTTTTGTCTTTTCATATTGCTTGCCTGGATTACCAAGGCCTACTACTAATTTCAAGAATCACCTATTATTTGTCAAACAAATTACTTACAGATACTTCATGGAAGATACGCATAATTGCTTCGCCCAACAATGGAGCAACAGACAATTGTGTAACATTTTCCAATTTACAATTTTCTGGTAATGGCATTGTATTTGTAACGATAAGCTCTTTAATGTTAGAGTTCGCAATACGTTCGCTAGCAGGATCTGTTAATACTGCATGAGTAACAGCAGCTGTTACAGATTTAGCACCAAACTCTTCCAAAGCTTTCGCACCCTCTACAAGGGAACCAGCTGTATCTACGATATCATCAACGATAATACAGTTTTTACCTTTTACGTCGCCAATGAGGTTCATAACTTTAGCAACGCCTGGTTCAGGACGTTTTTTCTCGATAATTGCGATTGGTGCACCAATACGGTCAGCCAAGTCACGAGCACGTGTTACGCCACCAAGGTCTGGGGAAACAACGATAACATCTTCAAGATTTTTTTCGTTAATATATTTAGCCAAGATGGATGCACCATATAAATGATCTACAGGCACATCAAAGAAGCCTTGAATTTGACCCGCATGTAAGTCAACTGTTACAAGACGTGTAATACCGGATGTTTGCATCAAATTAGCTACTAATTTAGCTGTAATAGGCTCACGACCACGAGTTTTGCGATCTTGACGAGCATAGCCATAATAAGGAACCACAGCGGTAATATGGCGTGCAGAAGCACGTTTCAACGCATCAGCCATAACCATTAATTCCATTAAATTATCGTTTACAGGATAGCTAGTTGGTTGAATGATAAATACATCTTTGCCACGTACGCTTTCATCAATCATAATTTGTACTTCGCCATTGTTGAAGCGACCTACAAATGCTTCACCTAAAGGCAAACCTAAATAATCACAAATTTCTTTTGCCAATGCTGGATTTGCATTACCTGTGAAAATCTTAAGTTTTTTGCCGTCTTCAAATGCCATTTTGATACCCTTTCATTTGTTCCTATACTGGTTACTTATCCATAATCATCCATTACAGATACACACTATTGCCTTTTTATTGTATACTATTTTGCCTAAATTGTGTTAAAAAATTAGAATATTTTTTTATTTCTTTTTGAAAGTATCGTCAGTTACCCAATTTTCTTTCACAATTTGCTTGCTACGGCCCACTGCTAAGGCCTTATTTGGTACATTTTTAGTAATGGTAGAGCCTGCACCTACATAGCTATAATTACCTACTGTTACAGGAGCTACTAAGTTACTGTTACAGCCTACGAAAGCACCGTCGCCAATTGTTGTACGATGTTTAACTTTACCATCGTAGTTTACAGTAATCGTACCACATCCGATGTTAACTCCAGCGCCTACATCGCTGTCGCCAATATAAGAAAGATGTGGGAACTTGGTACCTTCCCCAACATTGGAGTTTTTAACCTCTACGAAATTACCTACATGAACCTTGTTGCCCAGTACTGTATTAGGGCGCAAGTGAACATATGGACCTACATCTACACCATCTTTTACTTCGCAGTCATGGCCATAAGTGAAGTGGATAATCGTATCGTTACCAACTTTCACATTTGTTAAACGAGTATGTGGACCAATTTCACAACGCTCACCAATTACAGTATCGCCTTCAAGTATTGTACCAGGATGTAAGATTGTATCCGCCCCTACTGTTACCTCTGGGGCTACGTAAGTATTGGCTGGATCGATAATTGTTACACCGGCTGTCATTAATTCAACATTTTTACGATGTTTTAGAATAGCCTCAGCTTCAGCTAATTGCAAGCGAGAGTTTACTCCTAGAGACTCTTCAAAGTCTTTAGTCATATAAGCGCTTACCTTATCGCCACCATTTACGAGAATACCTACTACATCCGTGATGTACAGTTCACCTTGCGCATTATCATCTGATAGTTGATCTAAGCAAGGCCATAATTTTTTGCTATCAAAAGCATACATACCAGTATTTACTTCTTGAACGGCTAATTCCTCTGGTTTACCATCTTTTTGTTCTACAATGCGAACTACAGAACCTGCTTCATTACGAATAATGCGACCATAACCAGTTGGATCAGGCATATATGCTGTTAAAATCGTAGCAGCTGCACCAGAGTTTTTATGCTCCTCTAAAAGAGCTTCTAAGCTTTCCTTTGTAACGAGTGGAGTATCACCACACAATAATAAGATTGTACCATCATAATCACCAAGCACTGGTTGAGCCATTTTTACGGCATGCCCTGTACCATTTTGCTCTTCTTGACGAACGAATTCAGCGCGATTACCTAAATAATTTTGTACCGCATCACCACCAAAACCTACGATAACCACATCGCGGTTTGTACCAATTGACTGAACTGTTTCAAGAACGCGCTCTACCATAGCTTTGCCGCCAACCTTGTGCAACACCTTTGGCAATTTAGACTTCATGCGAGTACCCTTACCAGCAGCTAAAATGAGGCTTGCAATATTCATAGTAATCTCCTATCTATTATCTCTTATATGTCTAACATTTAAATATTAATTACATTTTTAACCTATTAGCCAATAGTCAATATAAAACTATTATACTGGCCTATGATGTGCTTAATATTAATATTTATCTTTACTCTTCATCAAATACTGGTTCAATACTTATTTTCTTTGTATTTTCATCGATACCATAGAAGGTAAATAGTGATTCATAATCATCGATTAATTTGGGGTTTGGTTCTGCCGTTGCTACTAAAACACCGGTCCCCACAACGACACCACTCATTTCAAGGACAAGCTCTTTTAATCCCTTTGCAGTACCCCCTGCTTTCATAAAGTCATCGATAATCAAAACCCTAGCATTCGGTGGAATAGCGCGCTTTGTAAGCGTCATAGTTTGAATGCGACCAGAGGAACCGGTTACGTAATTAATACTAATGGCCGAACCTTCAGTCACCTTACTATCACGACGGGCAATGACAAGAGGTTTATTGAAAGCTCGCGCTACCATGACAGCTAACGGAATCCCCTTTGTTTCTACAGTCAAAATATAATCTGGATTACGATCCATAAAGCGAGTCATAATAATTTCCCCAAGGCGAGTCATCACATGCCAGTCGTAGAGAATATCAGACATATAAATAAAACCGCCAGGAATAATACGATCCGTCTCCTTTAAACGAGCTTGTACATCTCGTAAAATATCATTTGCTTGAGAGCCTTTACGATGAGGAATAAATCGCACCCCACCAGCTACACCGGCTACCGTTTCTAATGTTCCCAGTTGAAAGTGTTCCATAGACTGTCTTACACAGGTTAGATCTTCACTAACTGTAGATTTCGCCATGCCAAAGAAGTCACAAAAATAATTCAAAGGAATCAATTTTTGCGGTGAATCAACTAACAATTTTGTCATTGCCACCATTCGTTCCACGCGCCGTACTTTATCCATAGACTTTCCTTTACCATTTATCATATAACTATTGAATACACCCATTTATTAAAAATGATGAGTTATCCTCCCATATATCTATTATTTATTATACCATAATCTCCGAATATTCGAGTTTTCGATAACATCATAATTCGGTAAAAGAAAAAACTCTCTAGTACATATATCATGAGATAAGTCGATTAAACCTATCTTAGAATAATATACTAGAGAGCTTTGATTATAAGACGTATACCTTTACAGTTTGACGACCAAACTGCAATGCTTCAGAGCGAGAATCATATGCCAAGTCAATGCGATGACCTTTAATAGCACCACCTACATCGTCAGCTACAGCATAGCCATAGCCCTCAACGTATAGCCTTGTGCCCAATGGAATCAATCTAGGATCCACAGATACAATCCCTTTTTTCAAGCGACTGCCCGTAGCCGTATAATTTCCATTGCCAGGATCTTGAGAAGAATAAGCACTAGCCTCCATAGTTAACACTCGGGAGTATTTATTCGGCACACCATCATGACTTAATGCTGTACCATGACCACCATATCGAGTCTCCATCTTTTCTAAAGCATTCATCGTACTTGGACCAACGCGACCATCTACAGCGAGTCCTTTAGATTTTTGAAATTTTCGTACGGCCTGTTCTGTGTTATGACCATAAATGCCATCTACAGAATCATGCAAAAACCCTTGATGTTTTAACATTGTTTGGACCTTACTTACATGGTGCCCCCGTTGTCCCTTATCAATCGTTTTCGCCAATGATACAGAAGATACCATTGTAGTCATACAAACAAGCGTACATGCAATAATTATTTTCTTTACCATATACACCTCACCTTACAACAAGTAGTATACTATATAGTTTTAAATAATTTATAAACCATAGATTCTCTATCAATATCCAAAATTCATATATATTAAGCTATTAATAAAGATCTCAAAGGTGTATCACATATATATCATAAGAATATAGGGTAACAATGAAAAATCTCCACTGCATACTGATAAAGTTTTCATTTAGACTTATTCTTCTAAATTTGAAATACTGTTCAGACTACAATGGAGATGTAATACATTTATTTAATTTTAGCAGTTATGATATACACCGATATGGCATTCCTTACGATTTGCACCAACAATTCGTAAGAATACATAGCCAAGTACGGCAGAGATTAAGGAGCCTAAAATTACGCCACCTTTAGCCATCTCTTGAGCATGTCCTGGAGCAAATGCCAGAATAGATACGAAGATACTCATTGTGAAACCGATACCACATACAATAGCAGTACCATATACATGTTTCCAATTTGCTTCTGTTGGCATTGGCACAAGACCACATTTTACCATAGCAAATACGGCTCCGAAGATACCAAGTTGTTTACCAAGGATAAGGCCTAATGCTACACCAAGTACTACCGGATGCGATAAGTCATTAATAGTTACATTACGTAAATCTACACCTGCATTAAAGAAGGCAAAGATTGGTACGATTAGGAAGCTAACCCAGTTGGATAGTAGATGTTCCCAATGTTGCATTGGACGAACGTGTTTATGGCCACATTTACCTTTTTCAGGAATTGTCATGGCTAAGATTACACCTGCCATAGTAGCATGTAGACCAGATTTCAATACACAATACCAAAGGATAAAACCTAAAATGATATATGGTAATGGTCTTACATAGCCTTGTTTGTTACAGTAAATTAACGCACCTACAACTACCGCTGCAGCTACTAAATAAAATGTTTGTATACTTGCAGCATAGAAAATGGCAATTACAATAATAGCTATTAAATCATCAATAACAGCAAGAGCTGTTAAAAATACCTTCATAGAGTTCGGCACTCGAGAACCTAATGCAGAGATGATACCGATAGAGAATGCAATATCTGTAGCCGTCGGTATAGCCCACCCATGAATATATTCGGGATCAAAACCTGCGATTAAGTAGTAAATAAAAGCTGGTGTAAGAACACCGAACAAGGCAGCAATACCAGGCATTACACGCTTGGCATTCGTATTAAGCTCACCTGCTACAAACTCACGCTTAACTTCGAGTCCCACAAATAGGAAGAATATGGCCATCAAAGCATCATTAACCCATTCAAGAATTGTTAAATTACCGATATGGTGATTAACAATCTGGAAGTATTGTTCAGATGATGGAGAGTTCGCTAAAATTAAAGCGAGTACTGTTGCTCCTAATAATACAGACGTAGCTGCACTTGGAGAACGTAAGAATACAAATATGCGTTCCATTTGAATCCTTTCTATACTTTCAAAAAGATTACCTTATTAAATTTTACCACGCATCTTGCGTATTTGGTAAGCTAAAGTTAGAACAACTGCACCTAGTAAACCAGCTACAATAGAACCTATAAAGATACCTACCTTAGCCATTTCTTGAGTTATACCCGGTGGGAAAGCTAATGTCGCAACAAAGAGACTCATAGTAAAGCCGATACCACATAGAATGGCTGTACCATAAATCTCAGGCCATGTCGTATTAGTTGGCATTTTAATCGCTTTAGATTGAACCAAAATATACACGGCAGAGAATATGCCTAATTGCTTACCTAAAATTAAACCTAATGAAACACCTATAATCACTGGATGGAATAAGTTTTCCATAGAGAAATCAGCAAAAGATACACCAGCATTCAAGAAACTAAATAGTGGAATAATAAAGAAGTTTACCCAATTTTTTAAGGCATGAGCCCACTCCTCCATCGGATATACTACTTTATCCAAAACTTTACCATCCAAAACTATACCATCCAAAACTTTACCTTTAAATGGAATCGTCATGGCTAGTACAACACCAGCAATAGTAGCATGAACACCGGATTTTAAAACAAGATACCAAAGAACTAGACCGAGTACACAATACGGTAATGGTCGTAAATAGCCTTGTTTATTAGTATATACCAATAAACCTGTTACCGCAGCTGCAGCTATTAAATCCATAAAATTGACGCCTGCTCCATAAAAGAGAGCGATAACTACTATAGCAATTAAATCATCAATAACAGCTAAAGCAGCTAAGAAGGCTTTCATCGCTGGAGATACCATATTACCAAGCATTGTAATAACGCCTATAGCAAATGCGATATCTGTAGCAGTTGGAATCCCCCAACCATGTCTAAACTCTGGCATATACCCAGCGGCAAAGTAATATACTATAGCTGGAGTAAAAACACCTGCAAATGCAGCTAATACAGGAAGTACTCGTTTTTGCTTAGTATCTAGCTCGCCAGAAATCATTTCCTTCTTGATCTCTATACCAACATATAGAAAAAATAACGCCATTAATGCGTCATTTACCCATTCTAATATAGTCATAGGACCAAGATGTATTTGCATAGTAGCAAAGTACTGATCAGCCATTGGTGAATTAGCAACGAGCACACCTAAAATAGCCGCGGACAGGAGAGATATCCCACCTGCAGACTCTGATTGGAAAAATGCTTTTATATAATTCATAGTAACTACCACTTTCTCAATCATAATATAAATACAGGTTTAATACATAAAAAACCTAGTTGATATATACTATTATATCATTTTAGTTCGAAATTAATCAATAAACTAATGATGAGGCACGCTGATTAGATACATGAAGAATATAATAACTTAATGATTAAATCCTCTAATTAAAGAAATAAAAAATACTACTAGAGGAATAGTTAAACAAATACCTGCTATAGTATTTGTAACTGGATTGGACCAAAGTGGCATAATAAATCCAAGTAATACTAAGGTACCACAACAGATTGGTGTACGCCAAACATGTTTTATCTCAGCCGATATTTTAGATTCTGTAGCACTAGCTCTGCCAAATTTCTTTTTAATAGTCATAATAATACCAGTCACGATGCCTACAATAAGAACAATATCCCAGATGGCCCATAATATTTTAAGAGCCATCGTATCATGATTATGAATATGGAGATTAATCATTGTAGTCATACCCGTAAAATACCAGGGGATATTTTTTGTAGAATACATATCCTTAGTAGAATCAGTATATAAATTAGCATAGACTGGTTGGCCCAAGAACATAGCTGGATCATCATCATTTTCAGCACCTAAATAAAATGCATAATGATGATTATTAAATTTAGATGGATAATCTATAGATATAAGCTGACGATCTGGGTATGCTTTCATAATTCGAGAGATAGCTTCAGATGGTTGTAAAATGTCAGATTGACCAACTGAAAGTTCTTGCTTTGCAGTGTGTAGTACATCTGCATTATAGCTGCCATTAGCAATAAAAAATCCACCTACCCATACACCTGTAATGCATAATATGAATCCCCATACAGTGGCAACCATAGCAAATTCTCGATGTAATGTACTTAATTTCATATAGTTAGACAATACAGTAGATTTTGCAAAGCTTTTACGAAATGGACCATATAAAAAAATACCAGAAATAATAGATAAACTACATATAAAAGATAAAATCGTTACAATATAAATTCCTGTTTTGCCAAGATCTAATCGAGTATGTAATTGGTGAAGCGTATGTAACACACTTCGAACCCAAGGATGCGCAGGCGTTTCATGATGCGTAGTAATAAGCCCCTTTGTTTCAGGATTATATAATGCATAATCCCCTCCCATCCCCATACGCGCTGGAGGTGCTACGGTAGCAGATGAATCAATAATACGATACCGTAAAATATGTGTAGCCCCCATAGCTGGAGAAATATTTAAAATATCCTTAGACGGATATTTTTCTTTCACTAATAGGGCTCCTTCATCAGCATAATTAAAAATAGACATTTCTTGTTGGCTCATCGCCATTGATAACGAGGAATGATGTGACCCTCCTTGAGCCCATGCATTTAATTCAGTTCTGAACATAAGGACAAGACCTGTAATGCAGAACATTAAGAAAAATAGCACAGAAAGTATAGATAACCATTTATGAATTTTATAAATTTTTGACATACATATGCCTCCTTTCTCATTATTTTATACATCAATTCTTATATCAACACAATACAGCAACCACTATGGGTATAGAGTATATAAAGAAGCTCCACTTGAATGTATATATTATAGTATGATACAATATGTACATCATGCGGGCGTAGTTCATCGGTAGAATGCGAGCTTCCCAAGCTTGAGAGGAGGGTTCGATTCCCTTCGCCCGCTCCATGCATAAAATTTCCGAGATGTGATATATATCATGGTTATTTTTTTTGTATAATGATAAAATAATAAAGCTTTGTATTGTATATTTTTTTATAAGGAGTATTTCATGAAATTAAGCGCAAGAAACCAATTAAAAGGTACAATCGTTGAAGTTCAAGAAGGTGCTGTAAACGCAATTGTAAAGATTAATGTAGGTAACGATAACATTCTTACAGCTGATATTACAGTTCAATCCGTTAAAGAATTAGGCTTAGCAGTTGGCAAAGAAGTTGTAGCTGTTATCAAATCCACTAGCGTAATGGTTGGTGTAGAATAATAAAACTAGAGTCGCTTCGGCGGCTCTTTTTTTGTATATAAATTAATTTTGTATTAAATTGATATGAATAAAAATGAGTCCTGTAAGCTGTTATTAAGCAGCTTATAGGGCTCATTTTTATATAGATACTACAATAGAAGATATATTTACCAATTTATAGACTTACTCAACTATTTTATATAGGATACCATTGGTGCTTACGCACCGCGCTATCAGGTATATAAAGCGAATTTACATAATTTTAGACTTACTCAACTGCTTTACGGTTCGGTAACATTGGCACGTTGTGCCGCGTTACCGTGTAGATTTAATTTGCCTCCTACCACTAGACGCGGCTTCCTATCACACTCGCCCATGGCAACATATAATACATTATGGCAATGTACAGACTTAACTATAGGGCTTCGTCGAACCTGATGCAATGGACGTACGCGTCGCTGCGCTCCTTTACGCCCTATTGCCCTAGGCTTCCCACGCCGTCTGACA
>NZ_CAURHA010000030.1:0-26085 GCF_963524655.1 uncultured Veillonella sp. | reverse complement strand
CAACCAGTTTAGGTTACTCGGAAATAAAAGTCTAACTTTTTGGGGTCACTACAATATCTAGGATCTCATCACTCTATTTTTTATTGCATAGTTAAACTGCTAATATTTAGCATATTACGCATCAATTGGTTTTGCATATTTTTTTCTGTACGAATGTGGGGTTTCTGTGGTAGCTAGCTTAAATATTTTACAGAAGTAGCTTGTTCTATTATAGCCCAAGGTTTTACTAATCTGATTAACTGTTAGTTGAGAATATACCAATAGCTTTTTTGCTTCTTGTATGCGCAATAGTGTTATATACTGCACAACTGATAGTCCTGTATCATCTTTAAAGATTTTAGAAAAGTAAGACTCGCTTAAATGAATATGTTCCGAAATCCTCCTGAGCGACACGCGTTTGCTCAGGTTTTTTTCTATGTATAGCATAGCTTTCCGAATTTCTGGACGATTGATAGGTCGTTCAGTTTCTACGAAGTCTGGCAATTGTTCATAGGGCATTTCTTCGGCTAGGACATCGTTAAACGGAAAGTAATGTCCTACCAAGATCCGTAAGACTTTTGTAGCGCTGTAAATTTGTTCTGCCGTCAGAACAGGCAAGGTCCGATATAAGGCGCGAAGCTTGGTGTCAGAATGCCAATCAGTTTGGGTAGGTAAAATCGGCTTAATAGTTGTGTCTTCTGTTTTCATTTGCCCTGCCATGATGAAACCTAAGATGGCACCATCTTTCATGATAGGCACGGAGAAATCTATAAGGCCCATGTGACAGCGATACGGACAGGAGGATAGTTCTTTTGTAGCGTCCAGCCCGCCATATAAATCGCATTGGTTACAGCGTTTGGCGTAATTTGGATTACGTCTTACAACCTTACAAAATGGGGAAAAATTATATTCTTGGGATAACACTTTTCCACGATTATTTACCAAAATAGCTGCAATATTTGTTATGTTTGTGAAATCACGCATGATTTCATTGATAAGCTTCGTATCTTCGTTTGTACAAATCATTGTGACACCTCCAATCGCAAATGTGTGAGGGGTTTAGGAAGTACACCGCTTTAATAACTTTGTTTGTACTCTATCTAATGGGCTAGCTTTAAAAACTAAGAAAAGAAAAAAGTGACATACCACCTAAAATTCATATACATATAAAATTAAGTTATTTGTTGCTTTTATATGTATAAGTATAACAGGATTGTGGCATTTTTGTAATAGAAAAATCGCATTTTACGAATACACATAAAAAAGTTGTATTACAGAATTTCTATAATAAAGATAGAAAAACCCTTATATTACATATATTTAGAAAGGATTGAGCCCAATGGACAGTGACTGAATAGCAAGGCATGCTCTATAAAATTATATGGTGTACAGGGAATATCGTTGCATATATATGAAAAATAAATGAAACGATAAAAAGCGATATAAGGCGACTTAAAACAATATCAGGAGATATAGCATAACATACAGCAACATACATTCCTGTACAAAGATACTTTCATTACACGTATGGAGGGTATTATGGCGACAACATGTGGATTAACTGAATTTGTAGGGACTAGCAAAACTGGTGATACTATAGGTCTCGTAATTGCTAATGTAGATCAACAAGTATTAGATGCGATGCAATTGAAGAAAAAATATCGTTCTATCGGTATTTTAGGTGCACGTACTGGTGCAGGTCCTCATATTATGGCAGCTGACGAAGCAGTAAAAGCGACAAATACTGAAATCGTTAGCATTGAATTACCTCGTGATACTAAAGGTGGCGCAGGTCACGGTTCTCTTATCATCTTTGGTGGTGATGATGTATCCGATGTAAAACGCGCTATTGAAGTGGCATTGGCTGAAGTGGAACGCACCTTTGGCGATGTTTACGCAAATGATGCTGGTCATCTTGAATTGCAATATACAGCACGCGCTAGTCATGCAGTAAATGCAGCATTTGGTGCTCCTGAAGGTAAAGCATTTGGCCTTATTGTAGGTGCTCCTGCAGCTATTGGCGTAGTGATGGCCGATGTAGCTGTTAAATCTGCGAACGTTGATGTAATCGGTTATGCATCTCCTTCTGCAGGAACAAGCAATTCTAACGAGGTTATTTTACAGATTTCTGGCGATTCTGGGGCTGTACGACAAGCGGTTATCTCTGCTCGTGAAGTAGGTAAAAAATTGCTAGCTACGATGGGTGACGAACCAGTGAACGGAGCCCCTTCCTATATCTAATCTGAAAGGATGGTATGCCCTATGAAATCAAAACGTTTCGAAGTTTTAAGTCAACGTCCTGTTAATCAGGATGGTTATGTAAAGGAATGGGTAGAGGAAGGTTTTATAGCTATGGAATCTCCTCAAGATCCAAAGCCTAGCCTCAAAATTGAAGGCGGTCGCATCGTTGAACTCGATGGTAAACGCCGTGAAGATTTTGACCTTATAGATACATTTATTGCAAATTACGGTATCGTTCTCGATGGTGCTCAAGAAGCGATGGCAAAAGACTCTAAAGAGATTGCTAATATGATGCTTACCCCTTCAGTACCTCGCGAAGAAATCGTTAAGATTTGTAAATCTATTACTCCAGCAAAAATGTTGGAAGTAGTTTCTTGCATGAACGTTGTTGAAATGATGCAATGTATGCAAAAAATGCGCGCTCGTCGTACCATGGCTAACCAAGCCCATGTAACGAACGTAAATGATAACCCAGTACAAATCGCAGCAGATGCTGCGGAAGGTGCACTTCGTGGGTTCGCAGAAGAAGAAACTACAGTAGCCGTTGCTCGTTATGCAC
Source organism: uncultured Veillonella sp. (assembly GCF_963524655.1). Taxonomy (GTDB): domain Bacteria; phylum Bacillota; class Negativicutes; order Veillonellales; family Veillonellaceae; genus Veillonella. Next base: position 23,306 of record NZ_CAURHA010000030.1, on the reverse strand, counting down.
CACTTAATGCGATTAGCTTACTTGTAGGCTCTCAATGTGGTCGTCCAGGCGTATTGACTCAATGCTCCTTGGAAGAAGCAACAGAATTAGAACTAGGTATGCGTGGTTTCACAGCTTATGCAGAAACTATTTCCGTATATGGTACAGAAGACGTATTTACCGATGGTGATGACACACCTTGGTCTAAAGGATTCCTCGCATCTGCTTATGCATCTCGAGGCCTTAAAATGCGCTTTACATCTGGTACAGGCTCTGAAGTACAAATGGGCCAAGCAGAAGGTAAATCCATGTTGTACCTTGAAATCCGCTGCCTATACATTACAAAAGGTGCTGGTGTACAAGGTATCCAAAATGGCTCTGTAAGCTGTATCGGCATTCCAGCAGCCGTACCTTCTGGTATCCGCGCTGTATTGGCAGAAAACCTTGTAGCAGCCATGCTCGACCTAGAATGTGCATCTAGTAATGACCAAACATTTAGTCATTCTGACTTGCGTAGAACAGCCCGTACATTGATGCAATTTGCACCTGGTACTGACTTCATCTGCTCTGGTTATAGTTCTACACCAAACTATGACAACATGTTCGCTGGTTCTAACTGGGATGCAGAGGACTATGATGACTGGACAGTTATCCAACGTGACCTCAAGGTAAATGGCGGTCTTATTCCTGCTCGCGAAGAAGAAGTTGTAGCAGTTCGTAATAAAGCGGCTCGTGCATTACAAGCGTTGTTCAAAGCTTTAGGCTTGCCTCCAATTACAGATCAAGAGGTAGAGGCTGCTACGTATGCAAATGGCTCTAAAGATATGCCTCCTCGCGATAAGGTTGCAGACATTAAAGCGGCTCAAGACTTGTTAAACCGTGGTGTTACAGGCGTCGACTTCGTAAAAGGCTTAGCTAAAGAAGGTCACCCTGATGTAGCACAAAGTGTTTTGAATTTATTGAAACAAAAAATCTCCGGCGATTACTTACAAACATCGGCCATCTTTGACCGTGATTTCAACGTTATCTCCGCGATTAACAATAGAAATGACTATCAAGGTGTTGGCACAGGGTATCGTGTGGAAGGTGAAGATTGGGAACGTATTAAAGATATTCCAAACGCCATTGATCCACGGGATATATAAGGAGGTGTCATGATGGCTGAAATTAACAGAGATGTATTACGCTCTATTATCCTAGACGTTTTACAAGAAATGGGCGGCGTTCATGAGGCGCCACAATTCAAGACTAATGTTGGTGAAAGTGCAGCACCTAGACATGAAGATCCAACTGGCGATGATAGCTGGCTTCAAACAGGTGGCCCTGCACAACCTGGCACTAGCGCAGATGAAGTAGTGATTGCTGTAGGTCCTGCCTTTGGTCGTAGTCAACGACAAACTATCGTTGGTGTGCCGCATCAAGAGGTAATTCGTCAATTAGTAGCTGGTATCGAAGAAGAAGGCTTAAAAGCTCGTGTAATCCGTGTATACCGTTCCTCTGACGTAGCGGCCGTAGCCGTTGAAGGTGATTCTATTTCTGGATCTGGTGTATGTATCGGTATTCAATCTAAAGGTACTACCTTGATTCACCAACGGGACTTACAACCACTTTCAAATTTGGAATTATTCCCTCAAGCGCCGCTATTAACAGCTGAAACATACCGCGCTATTGGTAAAAATGCTGCTAAATACGCTAAGGGCGAATCCCCAACACCAGTACCAACATTGAACGATCAAATGGCTCGTCCAAAATACCAAGCATTGTCTGCGTTGCTTCACATCAAAGAAACGAAGCATGTAGTAAAAGGTAAGCCAGCTGATGAAGTTCGTGTCACTGTATAAGGAGGTTTACTATGGCTAACGAATTAGAAGCCTTAATTCGGCAGATCGTATCTGAAATAGAAGGGGCGAAAGGCAGTGCAACACAGTACTCTACGCCTCATATACCATCTACACCTAACACAGTAGATAGAGTGGTTACAATCGAAGATTATCCGATTGCTAAAAAACATCCAGAATGGATTGATCTTGGTCAAGGCCGTGACTTGAGCCATATTACGATGGAAAATGTTATGGCAGGTCACATTACAATGGATGATTTGAAAATTTCTCCATCCATTTTGAAAGCTCAAGGTCAAATTGCTAAGGCTGGGGGCCGTGATCAAATCGAACTCAACTTCTCCCGCGCCGCAGAAATGACGAAAGTTAGCGATAAACGCTTACTTGAAATGTATAATGCACTTCGTCCATATCGTTCTTCTAAACAAGAACTTTTGGATATTGCTAGCGAACTTGATGGTCTAGGTGCTCCTATTTGTGCAAACTTTGTACGAGAAGCAGCAGAAAACTACGAACGTCGTAAAAAACTGAAAGGTGATAATTAACCTATAGGAGATGTCATTATGAAACGAATTGTTGGCATCGATATCGGAAACTCTACAACAGAAGCGGCCTTGGCCGAAGTGCATAGCAATGGTGAGGTAAAGTTCCTATCCTCTGCTATCGCTAGTACTACAGGCATTAAAGGGACTCGCGAAAATATCGTAGGCCTCATGGATGCCCTCAAGTCGCTAATCAGGTCTGCTAATCTTACACTACGAGATATTGACTTAGTTCGTATTAATGAGGCTACACCAGTTATCGGTGATGTAGCTATGGAGACCATTACGGAAACCATTATTACGGAATCTACCATGATAGGGCACAACCCTAAAACACCAGGTGGTTTAGGACTTGGCGTAGGGTATACCGTTCCTATTGAGCAATTAATCGATAAGCCGCAAGGTCAACCATACATCGTGGTGGCTCCAAAGATTATCGACTTTGAATTGGTAGCACAGCTTATCAATGCGTACTGTAAACGAGGCTATGATATTCGTGCTGCTATCCTTCAAGCCGATGATGGTGTGCTCGTCAATAATCGATTAAATAACAAAATTCCTATCGTAGACGAGGTTGCGTATATCGATAAAATCCCAATGGGTATGCTTTCTGCCGTAGAGGTTGTAGAACCTGGGCAAGTAGTATCACAATTATCTAATCCTTATGGTATTGCCACTGTATTTGAGCTTTCACCAGAGGAAACAAAGAACATTGTACCTATTGCGAGAGCCCTCATCGGGAACCGTTCTGCTGTAGTTATCAAAACACCTGCAGGGGATGTTAAAGAACGGGTAATACCAGCTGGTTCCATTATAGTAATGGGTAACGGTAGAACTGTATCTGTTGACGTATCAGCAGGGGCGGAGCGAATCATGGAAACCCTTGAATCCGTTCATCCTATCGAGGATATCAGCGGGGAAGCAGGTACGAATGTTGGTGGCATGCTTGAAAAGGTTCGCCTCACAATGGCGCAATTGACGAATAAATCACCGCAAGACGTATATATTCAAGATTTACTAGCTGTAGATGTGGCTGTTCCTATTAATGTGAAAGGTGGCCTTGCAGGTGAGTTCTCTATGGAACAGGCTGTAGGCATTGCCTCTATGGTTAAGTCAGATCATCTACAAATGGAAATCATTGCAAAGCAGGTAGAAAAGGAATTGGGTGTTCCTGTTGAAATCGGCGGTGAAGAGGCTGAATCAGCTATCTTAGGCGCATTGACTACACCGGGGACAGCAAAACCAATGGCCATACTCGATTTAGGAGCAGGCTCTACCGATGCATCTATCATCAATCAAGAAGGAAAAATTAAGGCCATTCATCTTGCGGGCGCAGGAAATATGGTAACAATGCTCATCAACTCCGAACTTGGTTTAGAGGATATGCACATTGCGGAAGCTATTAAACGAGATCCATTGGCTCAAGTACTCAGTGTATATCACATTCGTCACGAAGACGGAACGGTGCAGTTCTTTAATGAACCACTTCCGGCAGCATTGTTTGGCCGCGTTGTTATCGTTACGCCTGATGGGCTCGTTCCTGTAGAGCGAGATATCCCACTAGAAACGATTAAACGTGTTCGTCAAACCGCCAAGAAACGGGTGTTTGTAACAAACTCTCTCCGTGCTTTGGCATCTGTTAGTCCTACTCATAATGTGCGAGATATACCATTCGTAGTTATCGTAGGTGGTTCTGCATTAGACTTTGAAATTCCTCAACTTGTAACCGATGCACTTTCACAATATGCATTAGTAGCAGGGCGAGGCAATATTCGAGGTGTTGAAGGGGCGCGTAATGCGGTAGCAACAGGACTTGTCCTCTCCTATGTAGGGAAGGGAGGCCAATGATGGATCAAAGTATCATCAGCAAGCCAACCATCTTGCTCTATACGACATCGCATATCGGTGAGGATGTATTAAAACCTGTTCTACATGGCATTGAAGAGGAAGGGCTACCCGTAGTAATTGAGGCTCATAGTGGTACTCACATGGATTTGGCTGATTTAGCATCTCGAAACTCGGCTTTGTCAGTCGGTATTGGCGTTGATGAACAAGCGATTGTGTTAACTTATAAAAACATACCAGCTCATCAATTTATTTATCGACTTACGGGCTATGCTCAATATCCGGATAGCTTGCGCACCTTAGGTGTCAATGCAGCTCGCCTTGTAAAAGGCAATCCATTCGCTTTTGACGAACGATTGGAAGTGGCCTTTTAAATAGAATGAACGTGAGAGGTGGTGCATATGGCTATTTATACGAAAACCGGTGATGCAGGTACAACGGCTCTCTTTGATGGCACTAGAGTACCTAAGAATTCACTTCGTGTGGACACATATGGAACCTTTGATGAATTAAATGCACAGGTTAGTGTGTGTGAGAAATTAGTCGTCTCACAGGAGAATAAACATGTGCTTCACACATTACAACATCAGCTATTCCGCTTATGTGCGGAGGTAGCAACGCCTCATGTAGAACATCTTAGTGAAAGTAGCAACTTGATTTCACAACAAGATATTAGCGACTTGGAACGTATGATCGATGACTATACGAAGCGATTACCACAACAACATAGCTTTATATTAAGCGGTAATTATTTATCTGCTGCAGAGCTTCATGTGGCGCGTACTATCTGTCGTCGAGGGGAACGATTACTCATTAGTTTAGGTGAAGTAGAACCAATTCGCGATGAGGTTCGAAAATTTATAAATCGATTATCTGATGCTCTTTATATCATGGCTCGCATGGAAGACTATGTGCAATTTGTAGAAACAATTGTAGAGCGCGTAGCAGAACGTGTTAAGAATAGTCATGCTGAAGTACTGGCGGAAACGAATCGGAGCTTATGGCATATGGGGCATAATACTGAAAATGGAGTTAGTTATATGGCAACTAGAACAAAGCTAGAAGAAATTATGACGAAACTTTCACAAGCAGCCATGGACTATGCTCAGTCCATAGGTGTACCTATCGTTGTATCCATTGTGGATGCAAAAGGTGTATTAATGTATTTCCATCGTATGTCAGATGCATTGCTCATCAGCAACGATATCGCACAGGCAAAGGCGTATACAGCAGTGGCTCTAAAAGCGGCAACTCACGAAGTACATCAAAGTGCACAGCCTGATGGCGATCTATTCAACATTGAATCCATGGTAAATCGTAAAATCTGTACCTTTGGTGGAGGTTATCCGATTATCATCGACGGTGAAATTGTCGGTGGTTTCGGCATTAGCGGTGGCACTGTGGCGGAAGATATGGACATTGCATCTCATGCATTACAATCTTTGTTAAATCAATGAGGTGAAAACAATGGACGTAACACAAATGTATATCAGTGAGTTTGTTGGTACTGCCGTTTTACTCGCATTTGGTAACAGTACAAATGCATCGATTTTATTAAAGAAAACCATCGTTGGTATTTTTGGTACTAACTGGTTACACATTATTTTTGGATGGGCCTTTGCTGTAACCTTTGGTGTGTATATAGGTATTACACTAGGTGGACCTGGTCATTTGAACCCTGCCGTTACCTTTGCTCTCGCTGTAGCAGGTATCTTCCCATGGGAACAAGTGATTCCAATGTCTATCGCTCAAATTGCAGGCGCTTTTGTAGGTGCTACTATTGCAGCTGTATTCTATTATCCGCACTTCAAGGAAACAGGTCCTGATGAAGGTAACTGCGTAGGTATTTTTGCAACTGGTCCAGCTATTGATCATAAACCTTGCAATTTGATTTCTGAAATTATTGCTACGTTTATGCTCATTCTAGCAATCCTTTGCTTAGGCAAGATGGTAGATGGCTTAGCTCCAGTGGTTATAGGCATCCTCATAGCATCTATTGGTATGTCCTTTGGTGCAACTACAGGGTATGCATTAAACCCAGCTCGTGACTTCGGTCCTCGCTTGGCATATACTATTTTGCCAATTCCTAACAAGGGAACGGCTAACTGGCAATATGCTTGGGTTCCATTTGTGGGACCATTGATTGGGGCAGGATTAGCAGTAGTATTCTTCAAATTGGTGGCACCTTAAGGGAATCTATATTGAGAGACTCCTATGGATGGTCCATGCCACTATATAAACTATACATTTTGTATTAGGAGGAGATTATATGGCCTTTCAAGAGGTAATTGATGCTAAACAGCGCATCATTCAAGAATTTGTACCCGGAAAGCAGGTTACGATAGCCCATGTTATTGCCAATCCTAAGCCTGATTTATTTAGAAAAATGGGGCTTGAAGAAAAAGGGCGTAATGCCATTGGGATTCTTACCATAACACCTGGCGAAGGGACCATTATTGCAGCTGATATTGCAAGCAAGTCTGGTGATATAGAAATTGGTTTCATCGACAGATTTTCGGGGGCACTTCTCATAACTGGTGATGTATCTGCTGTTGAATCAGCATTGCAAAGTGTTATTGAAGGATTGCAACGCATATTAGGATTCTTCCCAACGGATTTAACAAGATCCTAATGAAAGGGCAATTATGAGTACCGAACAGAAAGAAAAACGCATCCTTCTCGTAGGGCGCAGCGGATGTGGTAAGACCACATTGGCAGATACGATTACTCATGGCTCTGCAACGTACCACAAGACACAAGCCATAACTCGAGTAGGAAATTTTATTGATACCCCTGGGGAATATATGGAAAATCCTAATTACTATCGAGGCATTATCTTACACGCCTATGACGCGGATATAGTGATTTTCATGATTCCTGCTGGTGATGAAACAACTATATTTCCACCAAGTTTTGGGAACTCTTTAAATCGTGAGGTTATCGGTGTTGTATCAAAGGTTGATACGGGAAAAGATGTGGAGGCGCCTCGCCGAAATCTCAAGCTAGCGGGAGCGAATAAGATTTTTGAAATATCCGTTCACGATCAAGCATCGTTGGACCGTTTATGTGACTACATATATAGTTAGTTGAAAGAAGGTTTTTCCATGGACAGAGGTTTTGAAGAACAACTCAACCAATTTATTTTAAATAAGGCGATCATTCCAAAAAGCTTAGGTCTATGGGAGCGATATTTCAAAAAAATGTGTCTCGCTTGGCAAGAAATTCGGCCTGAGATTCATGTACAACATATTATCTTTTCTGCAGATAACGGAATTTCCGTAGACGGACTAATCGGTTATAACTATGAAATCACTCGTAAACAATCTCAAAATATGATTGATGGTAAAAGTGCAGTTGCCAATTACTGCATTTTTAACCATATTCCTTACGAAGTGGTAGACGTTGGTATTGCGTGTCCTAAAGGCATCGGTATAGACCGAAAAGTTAGTCAAGGTACGAAAAATATTTTACATGGTGCCGCTATGAGCGGCGAAGAATTTGATTTAGCATACCAAGCTGGTTACAACCGCGTTGTGTATTATGCGGAATCGGGAATTAATCTATTTTCCTTCGGTGAAATGGGCGTTGGTAATACTACCACATCAGCAGCCGTGTTAAGCGGGCTCACAAAATTAGACCCACGCATAACTGTAGGACCTGGATCTGGTCCCGATGACGAAGCGTATATGAATCAAAAACGTGAGTTTGTACGGACTGCACTAGCTCATCATAAAGGGCATCTCAATACGCCAAAGGATGTTATTAGTCGTGTTGGTGGTTTTGATATAGCCGCAATTACAGGTGCGATGGTAGCTTGTACAGATTTACATATCCCATTCGTTATTGATGGGTATATTACAGCGGTAGCGATGGCTTGTGCCACTCAAATGAATGGTGATGCGCCATTGTATGGCATTCCATCTCATTATTCTCGTGAAGTAGGAATGGCCGCAGCATTAGCGTATGCAAATATACGTCTTGATGAAGTTCCCATCCATGGTCAAATGGCATTGGGTGAAGGTACAGGGGCTGTACTGATGGTACAACTACTTAAAACTGCACATTTTGCCTTTATGAACATAGGCACTATGGTGGAACTATTAGAAAAATAAATTGGTATTCTTTGTATTATGTTTTGTAAAAGGAGAGAAAACAGATGACACAAGAAGCATTAGGTATGGTGGAAACTAAGGGCTTAGTAGGCGCTATTGAAGCAGCTGATGCAATGCTTAAAGCAGCTAATGTGGAACTAGTGGGCAATGAAAAAATTGGCTCTGGTCTCGTTACTGTTATGGTTCGCGGTGATGTAGGTGCTGTAAAAGCTGCCGTAGATGCAGGTGCAGCTGCTGCGGAACGCGTAGGTGTTGTTATCTCTACTCATGTAATTCCAAGACCACATAAAGATGTAGAAGGTATTTTACCAACAAAGGGTGAATAATTATGGCCGATACTAAAAGTATGGTAGATGAGATTTTAAAGCGCGTATTGATGCGTATCGATAGTGCTGATTTAAGCAAAACTTCAGGCGCGACTAGTAATGCATCATGTGCTCCAGCACCTGTAAGTTCACCTGCTGTAAGTCAACTACAAACTTCTATGATTACTGAACACGTAGGTAGCACTACAACAGGCGATACAATTGGTCTAGTAATTGCCAATGTTGATAGTCAAGTATTGGAAGCTATGAAGCTCACTAAGTCATATCGATCTATCGGTATCTTAGGCTCACGTACTGGTGCAGGGCCGCAAATCATGGCCGCTGATGAAGCTGTAAAAGCAACGAATACAGAGATTGTTAGCATTGAATTCGCCAGAGATATGAAAGGTGGCGCTGGTTCTGGTTCCCTCATTATATTCGGCGGCGATGACGTATCCGATGTAAGACGTTCTGTAGAGGTAGCATTACGTGAATTAGAACGCACTTTCGGGGAAGTATATATGAATGAAGCAGGTCATGTGGAAGTTCAATATACAGCTCGTGCAGGCGATGCCTTAGTAACTGCCTTCGGGACTCCAGAAGGTAAAGCCTTTGGCTTAATCATTGGTGCCCCAGCCGCTATCGGTGTAGTTATGGCGGATGCAGCTGTTAAATCAGCTAATGTAGATGTGGTAGGCTATCGTTCTCCATCGAGTTCAGCTATGAGTAACGAAGTTATTTTACAAATCAGTGGTGATTCTGGCGCTGTTAAACAAGCTGTAAAAGTAGCACGTGATGTGGGTTTAGCATTATTAGAAACTATGGGAGAAAGACCTAAGAATAAAGGTAATGCTTACATTATTTAATGAATGTTAGTTCAAAGAGTCATACATTCATTACATATCATTATCACGTCGCAATAGATGATACTTTCACAATGTGAATAGGAGGATTCATAATGGCAGAACTAAATGAACAAATGTTACGGGCTATCATTATGGACATAATGGATGAAGTAGGAATGCTCAAAGAGGAACCTGCTCAAGTTCAACCAAAAGAAGAACCAAAAGCAGATCTAAAATCAGAGCCTCAAGAGCCAGAGTTAAAAGATTTGATTCGTCAAATGTTAGTAGATATGCAACGTAGCTAGCATTATAGGAATGCATGAATCCAGAGAGCGAATCATCCAAGTATTAGACGGGAGGTGGCATGGTGAAAGAGTCGCTAGGATTGCTTGAGGTGGCTGGGTTATTGGGGGCTATTACCGCATCAGATGCAATGGTTAAGGCTGCCAATGTAAGGCTAGTAGGCATTGAAAAGGCTAAAGGCTCTGGGTGGATGACTGTTAAAGTAGCAGGCGATGTAGCCGCTGTAGATGCAGCCGTTCAAACAGGCATTGCTATAACAAAGGGAATGAATCTATATGTAGCTCATAAGGTGATTCCTCGTCCAGCAGAAGGTCTTGTAGAAGCTTTCAATGAAGACTTTAAGGAACAGTCGGCTAAAGTATCTGTTGAAATAGAACCAGTAAAAGCAGTAGTTAAAGAAGAATCTACAAAAGTAGTTAAAGATGATGCTAAAGATGGTTCAAAAGAAAACAGTAAAGCTGAAGGCACTGAAGAAAAGAAGTCTTCTCTCGATGAAAAAGCTGTAAAGGTGTTGAATGAAATCGTCTCCACCATTGTTGATCCAAAGGATTCCAAGAAGGCAGTAACGAAAAAAGCTACACCGAAAAAAAGCACTAAAAAGAAATAATGTAAAGGTAAGAAGCAATAAAGGAGATTATCATGAATAACGCATTAGGCATGGTAGAAACAAAAGGTTTAGTAGGCGCAATTGAAGCGGCTGATGCAATGGTAAAAGCAGCTAACGTTACATTAGAAGGTACTGAAAAAATTGGTTCCGGTCTTGTAACTGTAATGGTTCGCGGTGATGTTGGCGCTGTAAAAGCAGCGGTTGATGCAGGCTGTGCAGCAGCACAAAAAGTAGGCGAAGTAGTATCTACTCATGTAATTCCACGCCCTCATAGCGACGTAGAATTAATCTTACCTAAGAAAGGATAATAGCTTATGGATCGGGAACAGATTCGTGCTATCGTACGAGAAGTGATCGAAGCCATGTTCGAATCGTCCATTCCCATAGGTGTGAGCAATAGACATGTCCATCTATGTCAGGCGGACTGGGATGTATTATTCCCGAATCAGGCTATTACTAAGAAAAGTGACTTAAAACAAACTGGAGAGTTTGCTTCAGAACAAACCGTTACTTTAGTGGGGCCTAAAGGGGTCATTCAAAATGTCCGCGTACTAGGTCCTCTTAGAAAACAGTCACAAGTGGAGGTATCGTTGACCGATGCTCGTACATTAGGCATAAAGCCTCCTATTGTGCTATCTGGTCATTTAGAATCAGCCGTAGAGATTACTCTGTGTACGGAAAATGGGGAAATTACAAAGCCTATTTGTATCGTTGCAAAGCGACATATTCATATGTCGCCGGATGATGCAAAACGGTTCCATGTAAACGACGGTGATAGCGTTAATGTTGAACTTCAAACACCAGAACGCACCACTGTATTTGGTGATGTTATCGTTCGGGCCGTACATGGTTTTGTCCTAGAACTCCATATTGACACAGATGAGGCGAATGCTGCCAATGTACAAGGTACAGTGATGGCGAGAATTGTACAGTAAAGTAGGTGATATGATGAAAGGTTTGAAAAAGGCAAATAATACCTTGCAAGAGTTCTCTGATCTTGTAGAGTCTAAACAAGTGAGCTCTCATAATCAAAAGAATTTGCGTGTAGGCATCGACCTTGGTACATCATCTATTGTCCTATCCGTAGTAAACGATAAAGGTAAACCTATATATGGTGCCTTTGAATACAACGAGTCTATTCGAGATGGCCTTGTAGTTGACTATGTGGGTGCTGTTACGATTACGCGAGAGCTAAAGGCTAAGGCGGAATCCGCCTTAGGCACAGAACTTGTATATGCCGCAGCAGCTGTTCCACCTGGAACGATAGGCAAGAATAAAGATGTAGTAGGTCATGTTTTGGAAAGTGCCGGTTTTGAAGTAACTTGTATTTTAGACGAACCTACCGCTGCTGCTAATGTGCTAGGCATCACCGATGGCGCTGTTATCGACGTCGGTGGTGGGACTACGGGCATAAGCATTTTAAAAGATGGCCGAGTTGTATATACCGTAGATGAGCCTACAGGGGGTACTCATATGAATCTTGTTATTAGCGGGGCCTATGGGATTTCTATCCCTGAAGCGGAGGCTTATAAGCGCAATGAAGCTAATAAACGCGATGTATATGCAACTATACGGCCTGTTGTTGAAAAAATGGCAGCTATTTCTAAGCGTGCGTTACAAGAGGGTGGCTATGAAAAGGGGACTCCTATTGTTGTTGTAGGTGGTGCTTCTAATTTTGAGGAGTTTACAAAAACTTTCAGTCAATATATAGGATTACCTGTAGATAAGCCACTATATCCAGAATTTGTAACGCCCTTAGGGATTGCCATGGGAAGTGAGCATTAATATGGATGCATTAGTTAAACTGGTGCTAGAACGCCTAGAAAAGCGCATGACATCCACTGCTACGTTTATGGTCACAGAATGCAATAGCTATGATGAACATATATTGTTGCAGAATCAACTCATTTCTTTTACTGGTATAGATTATGGTCATATACGAGAGTTAATGGGCGATACATTGGTGCCTTGGGTAGCCTGTTTGCACCGTGCATTAGCTTATGACTGTGAGGTGACAATCCGCCTCGCAGTCCCTGTAACCTCGTTGATGAATCCATCAGTTATTCTAGATTGGCCTATCAAATTTCTAGATAAATTTGGACATCCTGTATATGCTTCCTCACAAGGATGGATAACAGCCTCTTTTGTTAGATCTTGTGAAAGTCAGTCTATTATCGTCATATATAGGGGACAACGGTTTACCATGGCCGCTCGCGAAGAGATAGAGCGCTTAGGTATCACAATAATTGAAGGGAACGAGAAGTATGCAAGTCGGTAAAGTAGTGGGTAGTATCGTATCTACTCAAAAGCATGAATCTCTAAAGGGAATGAAGCTGATGATGGTGGATATTCTCGATGGAGAACAAGAGTTGACGGGGCGCATAGAAATCGCCGTCGATACAGTATGTGCTGGTGAAGGTGAATATGTGCTTCTAACTCGAGGCTCATCGGCACGGCATATTTTTGAAGATGATAAAGGCACCGCAGTAGATTGCGCTATTGTGGGTATTATTGATAGTTTTGAAAAATAATTGTATAGGAAATAGCTGGTGCCAGAGTTAAACCTAGTTATTGTGTCACATCATGAATGTATCACTGATTGTGTACACCGTTAGTTGACATGGTCATTGCATCAGCAATGCAACCTATATGGAGGTTCATGATGGAAAACAATACACAGTTGAAAGAAATGATCCGCTCCATGGTTATAGATGTATTACAGGGGCAAAAGCAAGAAGCAGCCTCATCACAACCTATTAAACAAGCGCCTAGAGGTCAAGTTGAACCAGGTGTATTTGATACTGTTGATGAGGCCATTCAAGCGGCAAAAGCAGCGCAAGCGCGCTTTGAAGATTGCACCTTGGCAACCCGTGAAAAGGTAATAGCAGATATTCGTACTGCTATGCGCCCACGAGTACAAGAGTTGGCTCAAAAAACTGTGGAAGAAACAGGAATGGGTCGCGTTGCAGATAAAGTATTGAAATTAAATCTTACACTCGATAAAACACCGGGTGTAGAAGATCTCGTTACAGAGTGTGAAACTGGTGATAACGGCATGACATTATACGAATTGTCTGCCTACGGTGTCATCGGTGCTATTACACCAAGTACAAATCCGGCAGAAACGTTAATATGTAATACAATCGGTATGCTAGCTGCAGGGAATGCGGTATTCTTTAGTGTTCATCCTGGCGCTAAGCATCTTAGTCGATTGCTAGTTAGTGAACTTAATCAAATTATTGCTAAATCGATTGGCATTGAAAACCTTATCGTAACACTTCGTGAGCCATCTATTGAGTCCGCTCAAGAGATGATGTTGCACCCCGATGTGAGTCTATTAGTTGTTACTGGTGGCCCTGGGGTTGTAAAACAAGCGCTTCAAAGTGGTAAAAAGGTTATCGGTGCCGGTGCTGGTAATCCACCAGCCTTTGTAGATGAAACAGCAGATATTAAAAAGGCAGCTCAAGATATCGTCCTAGGTGCTAGCCTCGATAATAATATTCTATGTATCGCTGAAAAGAGCGTCGTTGCCATGCGCCAAATCGAGCCACAGCTAGTTCAAGAAATGGTGAAAGCAGGATGCGTCCTTATTGAAAATCAACAAGATATTCAACGCTTAGTAGATTTAACTGTATTACCGAATGGGACACCAAACAAAAAGTTCGTCGGTAAGAATGCAAGCGTCATTCTAGATGCGGCACATATTCCGTACAACGGTGATCCACGGTTGATCATCATGCGTACACCAAAAGACCATCCATTTGCAGTGATTGAAATGTTAATGCCTATTCTACCGGTTGTGACGGTAGATAGCTTTGATGAAGGTCTCGATGTATGCTTGATGTTAGAAGCGGGCTTACATCATACGGCAACAATGCATTCCTTAAATATGGAACGCCTCAATCGGATGGCCCGTAAAATGAAAACATCTATTTTTGTTAAGAATGGTCCATCCTATGCAGGGCTTGGTTTTAGTGGTGAAGGTACGACAACCTTTACAATTGCTACACCTACTGGGGAATCTACTACATCAGCACGCTGCTTTGCACGCCGTCGTAGATGTTGCTTAACAACAGGGTTCAATATTCGATAGGTGGTGAGCATATGAATAAATGGACTTTTCCAACTCAAATTTATGCAGGAGCAGATTCGTTGAATCGTCTTACAGAATTTAATAATGAATCCATCCTTATCATATGTGATCCATTTTTAAAAGATTCTCCGAGCCTTACGTATGTGATGGGATTAATGGATAGTAAAAATAAGGTGACTATTTATACTGATGTAGTACCTGATCCACCTATAACCCATGTTGTAAAGGGCATTGAATTTATGGAAGGTATTAAACCGACCGTTATCATTGCCATTGGTGGGGGATCCTGCATCGATATGAGCAAAGGTATAGCATATTTCGGTCGTAAGCTAAAGCATATGGATATTAAATCCTTCATCGCAGTTCCTACTACTAGTGGCACAGGATCTGAAGTAACCGCCTTTGCTGTTCTTACAGATAGCGAAACGCAAATTAAGTATCCTCTTGTGGATGATGCGGTATTACCTGATGAAGCTTTATTAACGCCATTGTTTGTAAAAACATCTCCACCAAATGTTACTGCATTTAGTGGGATGGATGTACTTGTTCACGCTCTTGAAGCCTATGTGGCAACGGCGGCAAATAATTTTACTGATGCATTGGCACAACAAGCGATTGAGCTTGTTTTTGAATATTTACCAAAATGTCATAAGCCAACAGCAACAGAACAAGACCGCATGTCTATGCACGAAGCATCATGCCTTGCAGGGCTTTCCTTTAACAAGGCTGGCGTAGGTATCGTTCATGCCATGGCTCATCAGTTGGGAGGACAATTCCATGTGCCTCATGGCCTAGCTAATAGTATGCTCTTGCCGTATGTAATTGGATTTAATTGCTCCCACAATCCGGCGGTAGCTAAAAAATATGCTCATTTGTCTGCTAAATTAGGCTTTGCAGATCATAATGCATCAGAGGTGGATAAATTAGCTGCTCTTATAGAAGCTATCGTTACATTGCAACATACATTAGACTGTCCAATGAATCTGACAGCCTTTGGTGTAGATAAAGCTGTATCGGAAACTAAGCTCGACCTTATGGCAGATAGAGCACTAGAGGATATGTGCTATAGATTCAATCCGTATCCGGCTACTCATGATGATTTGGTTAGCTTGTATAAAAAGGTGCTGTAAATCCATATAACGCCGATAGTAACATAATGTTTTGAAAAGAGACTTTAATGATTTCATTGAAGTCTCTTTTCTTATTTTTATATGACTGTTATCAGTTTATTTAAGTACTGCTAGATACATCTTTTTTCATAGTAAAGTGTTATAATACTTTTTATATCCTATAGGAAATATGACGTTGCAATTCAAATTTAGGTATATTCTCTATAACTCTTTGGAATATGGAAAGCTTAGATTTTAACTGCTTTTGTTGTATAATATAAGTAGGATATTTAAAAATTTAGATATTTTCGTGAAAGTATAATATCCTCATCTAATTTTGAGTTTTACAAGTTAGATGTTTAGTACATCGTATTTGGTATTTTATGATGTGCTACTTTCACAAAAACGAGTATGATCGCTTAGGCGGTCATACGGTTGTTAAAAAGAGAGGTATTTATGCAGCACATGCTACGCATGGGTATTGACGTGGGGTCTACAACGGTTAAAGTTGTACTATTGGACGAACACGATAATTATTTGTATAAGAAATACGTACGCCATTATGCGAACATTTTGGACACAGTATATACCTTGCTCCAAGAGGCTCAAGCGGGCCATGAAGATGATCTAGTTCATGTATGTATCACTGGTTCTGGTGGTATGGCGATGGCCGACAAAGTGCGCATTCCATTCGTACAAGAGGTTATTGCTGAAACGCGAGCTGTAAAAGCGCTCTATCCAGAAACAGATGTTATCATCGAACTAGGTGGTGAGGATGCGAAGGTTACTTACTTAGGTCAAACTGCAGAACACCGCATGAATGGTTCCTGTGCTGGTGGTACAGGTGCTTTCATAGACCAAATGGCGACCTTGTTGCAAACTGATGCATCTGGTCTCAACCAATTGGCTATGAATTCTGATACAATTTATCCGATTGCAGCACGTTGTGGCGTGTTTGCAAAAACCGACGTTCAAGCCTTGTTAAATCAAGGTGCATCCCATGAAAACATTGCTAAATCCGTATTCCAAGCTATTGTAAACCAAACGATTGCAGGCCTCGCATGCGGCCATAAAATCGAAGGTAATGTGGCATTCCTTGGTGGT
This sequence comes from uncultured Veillonella sp., assembly GCF_963524655.1. Taxonomy (GTDB): domain Bacteria; phylum Bacillota; class Negativicutes; order Veillonellales; family Veillonellaceae; genus Veillonella. The sequence continues at coordinate 6,624 of NZ_CAURHA010000030.1, read as the reverse complement.
CCGTTGACATTCTTGTCTGAATTACGCCAATGCTTCTGTGACACATTAGAGCTGGAAGAATCTCAACGCATTATCCCTGAGAATGGTGAATTATTCATCGCTTTAGGGGCGGCATTGATGAAAGATGAATGCCGTGAGATTACGGTTGGTCAATTGACAAAGGAAATCGGTGCTCTTATCGGTATTCCTATGGAAGCTACAGACCGTGTAGATCCGCTATTTAAAAATGAACAAGAATTAGAAGAATTCCGAGCTCGTCATGCTAAGGCGGTAACGCCAAAGGCAAATATCGAGGATGCTCAAGGTCCTTGTTACCTTGGTATTGATGCTGGTTCTACTACGCTAAAAGTAGTACTCATTAACAGCAATAAGGAAATTATCTTCTCTCACTATGGTCCTAACCATGGTAAACCATTAGAAAAATCTCGTGAAATTATCGAGCAAATTTACGAATTATTGCCTAAAGGTGCGTATATTGCGCACTCTGGCGTAACTGGCTACGGCGAAGCCTTTCTTAAACGCGCCCTCGGCATCGATATCGGCGAAGTAGAAACGATGGCTCACTATCGTGCGGCTCGCTTCTTCTGCCCTGATGTATCCTTTATCTTGGACATCGGCGGTCAAGATATGAAATGCTGTAAGGTTCGCGATGGCTACATCGAAGATATCGTATTGAACGAAGCTTGCTCCTCTGGTTGCGGTTCTTTCATCGATACCTTCGCATCTGGCTTGCGTATTCCTATCGACCAATTTGCGAAGGAAGGTTTATTGGCAACCTTGCCAATCGACTTAGGCTCTCGTTGTACTGTATTTATGAACTCTAAGGTTAAGCAAGCTCAAAAAGAAGGTGCTACGGTACAAGATATCGCAGCAGGTCTTGCTTATTCTGTCATTAAAAATGCTCTTTACAAGGTTCTTAAGGTAAAAGACCCTAAAGAATTGGGCGATCATATCGTTGTACAAGGCGGTACGTTCTATAACGAGTCCGTTTTGCGTGCCTTCGAGAAATTGATGGGCGTAGAAGTAATTCGTCCTGACGTATCCGGCTTGATGGGTGCATACGGGATGGCTCTTCTTGCTGCTGAAACAGCTGAAGAGTTGCAAAAGGGTAATAGTACATTGCTAGATAGTGCAGGTCTGAACTCCTTACAAGTATCTACGACAATGCGAAATTGCGGCCTTTGCTCTAACAACTGTATGCTTACAATCAATGCATTCTCCGATGGGCGTACCTACGTAACGGGCAACCGTTGTGACCGTGGTGCAGGCGGTATGATTCAAGAGGAGCGAAAAGCAGTTCCTAACTTGGTAGATGTAAAATTACGTCGTTACTTTGACTATTATTTGAAGAAGAATATCCCAGAGTTTGAAGGTAAAATGCGCGTTGGTATTCCACGTGTCCTCAACATGTACGAGGATTTCCCATTCTGGTTCACTTTCTTCAATACCTTGGGCTATGAGGTAATTCTTTCTGATTACACAACGAAGGACCAATACAACAAGGCTATCGATACGATTCCATCCGATACAGCTTGCTATCCAGCAAAGGCTGTACATGGTCATATTCGCGATCTTGCGAATGCACAGGTAGACTTTGTTTGGTATCCTTGTGTGCAACATGGTCCAAAGGAATTTAGCCGCGACAACAACTACCATTGTCCGATGGTTATTTCCTATCCAGAATTAATTAAAAACAACATGCAAGACGTGTTAGGGGATACTCCATTCCACGCACCATTCTTGCCGTTGGCTGATAAAAAATCTCTTGTTCCTGCCCTTGTGAAAGCATTGGACTTCTTGGATCTCAAGAAGAAAGATATTGCTAAGGCTGTAGACCTTGCATGGGAAGAGCAAGAAAACTGTAAAGCTTCTTACCGTGAAACGACGAAGAAAACGGTTTCTCGCCTTGTGGCGGAACAAATTCCGACCATCGTTTTAGCGGGCCGTCCATATCATTTAGACTCCGGTATCAATCATGGTATTCCTGAGCTCATTACATCCCTTGGCATGGCTGTTCTTACTGAAGATGGCGTGGCACCACTTGGTAATGATATCAAGCACTTGCGCGTTGTAGACCAATGGTCCTACCATAGCCGTCTATACCGTGCTGCTGAATTCGTAAGCAGAACAGAAGGCTTCCAAATCGTTGAGCTTAACTCCTTCGGTTGTGGTCTCGACTCTATCGTTGCAGATCAAGTAAAAGATATACTTTCAGCAAACCACAAAATCCATACCTTACTCAAAATTGACGAAGGTACAAACCTCGGGGCAGTAACGATTCGTCTGCGCTCCTTGCAATCTGTAATGGAACGTAGCTTGCGTCGTCATAATAACCCAGAAGCTCCGGAAGAAGTGGTAGTAGAACAATTACCAACGTACGATTACAATCGCGTGGTGTTCACTGAAGAAATGCGTAAGACTTATAAAATCTTGGTGCCCCAAATGTCACCTTTGCATTTTAGCCTCTTAGAGCCGGTCCTCAAAAACGAAGGCTATGACTTCGAAATGTTGCCAGCGCCTACGCGTGACGATATCGAAGTGGGCCTAAAATACATCAATAATGATGCATGTTACCCAGCTATTATCGTTGTAGGTCAGCTCATGGCGGCCTTGCTATCTGGTAAATACGATGTAGAAAAAACGGCTGTTATCATCTCTCAAACGGGTGGTGGCTGTCGTGCGACAAACTATATCGGTTACTTGCGTAAAGCATTGATTGATGCTGGTATGAAACAAGTGCCTATCCTATCCCTCAATGCAAGTGATATGGAACGTCAACCAGGCTTTAAATTGACTAAAGGCTTCTTGCATCGCATGATTCAAGCCGTTGTATACGGTGATGCTATCATGCAATGCGTATTGGCTACACGGCCATACGAAAAGAACCCTGGTTCTACCGATGCATTATGTGATTACTGGCTTAAAAAGCTTCGTGAAAACATTACATCTGCAAGCCTTCGCCAGTATAATAAGTACATCAAAGAAATTATCCATGACTTTGATAACTTGCCAGTTAATAAAGACGTACAAAAACCTCGCGTTGGCGTAGTAGGGGAAATTTACGTTAAATTCCATCCTAGTGCGAATAACCATATCAATGAACTCATTGAAAAAGAAGGGGGCGAAGTCGTTACATCTGGCCTATTAGACTTCTTCTTGTACTGTGCAATGGACAGCACGTACCGTGCGAAACACCTTGATGGTACATGGCTATCTGGCTTCTTTGGTACACTGGCTCGTGAAGCCCTTGAACTATACCGCTTGCCATATGCTAAAGCAGTAGCGGCGTCTAAAAACTTTGACCCACTACAACGTATGACAGAAGTGGCAAAAGAAGCAGCTCAATTTATCGGTCTTGGTAACCAATGCGGTGAAGGCTGGTTCCTCACAGGCGATATGATTGACCTCATCGAAAAAGGGGCCAAACAAATCGTATGCTTGCAACCATTCGGCTGCTTGCCAAACCATGTAACAGGTAAAGGTATGGTTAAAACCCTATCTGCTGCCTACCCAGACGTGCGCATTGCTGCCATCGACTACGATCCAGGCTCCAGTGCGGTAAACCAAGCAAATAGATTGAAACTACTACTATCGACAATGTTCGAGTAACGGTGTGCTCCGTTATATTTTCAATGGGGCCCCGTTACAACTGCATATCACTAGTATAGAAAAAACACAGCCCTCTCTTGGCTCAGTACGTTGCTACGCTCCGTAAAATCGCTGCAGAGAGGGCTGTGTTCTTTTCTATATACACTAGTTATGAAGCTGTCCCATTGAAAATATAACTAGTGCAGTGGGAAGGAGTTAGGATGGAAGTTAGCGAATAAGCGATGAAGTGCTTTATATTTTATAACGGGGACCGGATACAACTGCATATTATTAGTATAGAAAAAATACAGCCCTCTCTTAGCTCAGCAGTACGTTGCTACGCTCCGTAAAATCGCTGCAGAGAGGGCTGTATTCTTTTCTATATACACCTGATATGAAGATGTCCCATTATAAAATGTAAATAATCCAATCTACTATATCCCTAATAGCTCCATCGAGTTTTTATCTCATTATTCACAAAAAATTCGCAATACACCTAACGGAGAGGGGGGGAAAGGGCTGTGTTCTTTTCCCTACAATCAGTTGAGCTGGCGCTTTTCATTATTGTGCTTATGTATATTGGTGTGGATATAAAAGAATAGTGCCAAGTTGATATTAGAATGTAGAATACATATGATTAAACATTTTGTTGATGCTGTTATGTCATAATGGGACACCTTTATAAAAAATGTTAATAAAAATAGCACCACCTTTTTCGCAGCGATTTTACGGAACGAAGTGACGTACTGAGCAAGAAGAAGGTGGTGCTATTTTTATACTTAAATTTATTCAATTGTAACTGGGCCCCATTACGACTTATTTTTCTCCCTACAATCAGTTGGGCCTGCGCTTTCCTTTATTGTGCATAGTGTATTTGTAAAAAAGAATTAGCAGATTTTAATTTAAGCTGTATAGCCCCACAATGGGACGCCTCTACAGGTAGTGTTAATATAAATAAGATACCCCTTTCCGAAGCGATTTTACGAAGCGTAGCGCCGTACTGAGCAAGGAAAGGGGTATCTTATTTATATACTAATATTATTCTGTTGTAGTTGGGCCCCATTGTGGGGCTTACAGAAACGTATAAAATAAATTAATCTTTTTCTACCAAACCATACAAGCACAATAAAGAAAGCGCTGCACATACTAGCATTGTAATCCCCATAGGTATGCCCGTATGTTCTCCACCAAGCCCAACGATTGGTGATACAATACCTGCTGCAAACATGCTTGCAAAGCCGAGTATGGCAGAGGCACTGCCTGCCATTTTGCCGTATTTAGTCATAGCCATAGAGAATGAGGCGGAACCGAATAGGGATACTGTACATGCAGTAAAGAATAAAATTGTTGTTACAGGAATGAGAGACCATTCGAAAATCATGGCTACTAAGAATAGTAAAGAGCCGATTGTAAGTTGCCATAGACTGAATGTAAGTATTTGGCGAGATGTTACGACATTACTTACTCGTCCGCTAATGGCACTGGCCAAGATAATGCCGCAGCTATTGATACCAAAGAGGTAACTAAATTCCTGAGCTGAAAGTTGGAAAATATTTTGGTATACAAAGGATGAACCTGAGATATAGGCAAAGAAAGCGCCGAAAGCAAAGAATTGAATTAAAGATTGTCCTAGGAAACGTTTATCTTTGATCAGTGTAAAGTAGTTCTTTGTAGCCGTAGCAAGGCCGCCAGTAACGCGTTTTTCCTTTGGTAAGCTTTCACGGAAAAGAAGAGAACCTAGCAATAGAATAGAAGAGAATACGGCTAAGATGATAAAAATAACGCGCCATGTGGTGAAGAGAAGTAGTTGGCCACCTACTAAAGGTGCAATTACAGGTGCGAGGCCATTAACCATCATGAGCATAGCAAATAGTTTAGTCAGTTCTTGACCAGATGCAAAGTCTCGAGCGATAGCTTTAGATATAACTACGCCTACAGATCCGGTTAAGCCTTGTAGAAATCGACCTAGTAATAGTATTTCGATGCTAGGTGCATAGGCACAAATAATACTAGAAATAACGCATAGTAAGTTACCTACAACAAGTGGCATTTTACGGCCCATTGTGTCACTTATAGGGCCACCAAATAATTGGCCTAAGGCAACGCCAAAGGTCATAACACCAATGGTCATTTGAATATTAGATGCTGTTGTGTTGAGTTCACCAGGCATAATCGGTAATGCTGGCAAATAAAGGTCTGTTGCGAGCGGTGTAATCGCCGTCAATAGACCGAGAAAAACTACCATGATAAAGGAAACCCTGGCAGAACTTTCTTGTGTCATAGAAACCTCCTGTACTTAAAATAGAGAATAAAAAAGTCTGCGAATCGCACTTCGCAGACTGCATTTAATTTTTTCTATTTAACAAGAAGTATTGTAACACGATTGAAATATAAATTCTATAGATATTTTTGTAAAAGTTTTTTCTAATAATTAGAGTATAAACTAATAAAGTGATTTATAAGAATTATAAAATTTTATATTAAAATTTTTTGTGTATGAAAAAGTAGTTGTATAGAATCAGGTAACTCTTTATAGAATGTGATATCAAAACTTTGAGTTTGATACATCTGATTTTATAGATTAAAATAAAGACATAGATTAAATCTAAAAATATCGATGTAATTTATCGTATATAGGAGTTTAGTATGAACAAATTTGTAAAAACTTTAGTATTGGCAGCAGTAGTTGTTATTGGTACTGCAACATTCACCTCTGTAGAGGCTATTAGCTCTGATGAGGCTGTGCAAAGCGCATTGGCTCGTGTTCCAGGCGCAACAATTGCAAATGTAACTGAGTTTAATCGTGACTATGATCATGGTCGTTTAGAGTATGAAGGCGAAATTCATTACAATGGTTATGAATATGACTTCGAAATCGATGCAGATACTGGTACTTTCACTAAATGGGAAGTAGAACGCAAACATTACTAAGATTTTAAAAGTAAATCATAAAAAAGAACAGCTCATTTCTGAGCTGTTCTTTTTGTTATTGTCTTTAGACTGGTTCGCGACGTAGTCGCGAATCATAAAACCACC
>NZ_CAURHA010000029.1:0-27266 GCF_963524655.1 uncultured Veillonella sp. | reverse complement strand
GCTGATACAGATCTAAATACAACTGTTGAAGATTTGCCAAATGCAATGAATCCAAGTAAACCATCTGGGCAAAATATTGTGTTGCCAACAAGATAGATTAAGATTCATATGAAAATATTATAGTGATTAAATATCCGGTATCGATAGATTGTATCTGTTGGGTACCGGATATTTTGCTTTTTGAAATAGCTAATACTTACTTTTGTTTATAGTCTGAATAATTCTTCTATGATTAATAATAGTTATAATTAAAAAAATCGATTTACCTAGAAAATAAGCCTGTTATAAGGTATAATTATAGAGATATATTCCGATTTGGTGTACATTTACACTTTCACTTGGAATATGAGGATGATGAAAGTAATGCTATGAACCCCATGCCCAACGGGTTCAGGTGTAGGAGGTATAAAATGGCTAAAGATTGTTCCTTTGACGTTGTGTCCGAAGTGGATATGCAGGAAGTAGATAATGCGGTAAACCAAGCGAAAAAAGAGATTGGTACACGCTATGATTTCCGTGGCTCTAAAGCGGAAATTAGTCTTGAAGGCGACACTATTAAAATCATCGGTGATGATGAATATAAATTGAATGCCATTATCGATGTATTAAAAGGCAAAATGGTTAAACGTAACGTAGCGATTAAAAATCTTGACTACGGTAAAGTTGAACCAGCAGCTGGTGCTACAGTTCGCCAAATCATTACTATTAAAAAAGGCATTACAAAAGAAAATGCTAAAGAAGTAGTAAAAGCAATTAAAAACATGAAAATTAAGGTACAAGCATCTATCCAAGAGGATCAAGTGCGCGTATCTGGTAAGGATAAAGATGATTTGCAAGCAGTAATCCAAATGTTAAAACAATTGGATATCCCTGTAGAATTGCAATTCGTTAACTTCCGTTCCTAATAACATATGTCCATAAAGATAGGGTTAGTTTGATTCCATAGGGTCGCTAACCCTATCGGTGTAGGAGGCCTTATGAAAGTAGAGGACATGAAGGGTGGCTATACCACAGGTTCATGTGCTACGGCAGGTATGAAAGCTGGTTTATTGGCTCTCTTAGATAAGAATATCGTGGACCAAGTGGTCATTGAAAATCCTCAAGGTCAGTATATTGAGGTGCCTATTAAAGCCGTAGAGGTTATATCTGATACAGAGGCTAAAGTAACCGTTATGAAAGATGGCGGCGATGATCCTGATGTAACGCATGGCAATGATGTGGAAACGACGGTAACACTCGATGATACTGGTGAACTACGATTCCGAGCGGGCTTTGGCGTTGGAACGGTAACGAAACCGGGCCTTGCTATGCCGCCAGGAGAACCAGCTATCAATCCCGGGCCTCGTACGATGATGAACATCGTTTTTGAAGAGCTTTGCATTCACGGTCAAGGCGTGACAGTAACGGTGAGTGTACCAAACGGTATGGTTCTAGCTAAGAAAACATTAAACCATACCCTCGGTATCGAAGGTGGTATTTCCATTATTGGTACTACGGGTATCGTTAAGCCTATGAGTGAGGAAGGGTTCAAGAACTCTTTGGTTCCTCAGCTAAGAGTTATGAAAGCCAATGGTTGTGAAACCGCTGTTCTCGTGCCAGGCCGTATTGGTCAGGATCTTGCGGAACAAGTACTTGGTATACATAAGAACCAAATGGCAGAAACCAGTAACTTTATCGGTTTTATGCTGGAAAAGGCAGTACAAATTGGCTTCAAGCGTATTTTGATTATCGGTCATATTGGCAAGCTAATAAAACTTGCTAGTGGTAGTTTCCATACCCACAATCGCATGAGTGATGGTCGCATGGAAAGCATCGTGGCCTATGCTGCCTTAGAAGGGGCATCCCAAGCGGTGTGTGAAGAGTTGTTTAATTGCCAAACCACAGAGTCTACGTTCCCTATTTTAGAACGAGAAGGACTGACTGGTGTATATCAACGCGTTGTGGATCGTGCATCGTTGCGTAGTGAGCGATATATTGCTAACGAAGCGGAGATTGGCATTATCATTACCACCTTAAAAGGCGAGATTTTGGCAATGGATAAGCATGCTAAAGAGATAGGAGAGCTTGAACAATGGCACATACCTTGTATATCGTAGGCATTGGACCAGGTAATCCTGATTATGTGGTGCCTAGAGGCCTTAATTTAATTAAACATGCCACAGTATTGGTAGGTAGTGAACGGTCTTTAGAGGACTTTCAAGAGCCTGGCCAAATTACATATCCTGTAACGGGTAAGCTTAGCTTACTGGCTGAGCAAATTGAGCGTGAGCTCAACGACCATGATGTTGTAGTTATGGTAAGCGGTGATACAGGCTACTACAGCTTGTTACCGTATTTGAAAAAGAAATTTACTGCTAACCCTATTGAGGTTGTGCCTGGCATTAGTTCTATGACCTTTGCCTTTGCACGACTTAATGAGGTGTGGCATGATGCGGATTTAATGAGCTTTCACGGTCGCCAACCGGCACCAGAGAAGCTCGTATATGAAGCAGGTAAAAAGATGGGGTTCTTAACGGATCCTGAATATAATCCAGCGCATATTGCGCGTATTTTAATAGATGCAGGCTGGCCAAAAGAAACGAGAGCAGCAGCCCTTGAGCGGTTGAGCTATGATGATGAAAAAATCGTAGACTCCACGTTAGAGGTATTAACTGAGCTTGAAGGCTTTGGTCATTCTGTAATGGTGGTACTAGGATGAGACATTTTTTTGGAATTCCTGATGAGGAATTTATCCGCGGCGACGTGCCGATGACGAAATGCGAGATTCGCAAAGCCGTTATGAACGAGGCGCGCATCGAGGAGGATAGCATCGTTCTTGACGTAGGTGCTGGTACAGGCTCTATTTCTATTGAAGCAGCCTTGGCAGCTCCTAAAGGGCATGTATATGCGATTGAGCGCTTTGATAAAGGCATCGACCTTATCAATGAAAACATGAAGAAATTCAATGTTAATAATATGACAGTCATAAAGTCCAAAGCTCCTGAAGGCATGGAAGAATTGCCTGCGCTTGATGCAGTTATCATCGGCGGTAGTGCTGGGGGTATGACAGGCATCATGGATGAGGCGCAACGTCTATTAAAAGTAGGCGGTCGTCTAGTGGTTACTGCGGTAACAATGGAAACTGGTTATACAATCTTAAAAGAGTTGAAAGGTCGTCCTTTCACCTATGAAGGTTACCAAATGTCTATCAGCCGTTACCGCAAGGCTGGTCCATATCATTTGTTAGACCCATTGAGTCCAATTTTCATTGTATCTGCAACGCGTATCGCAGAAGGAGAGTAATATGGTTGACGTACATATCGTAGGCGCAGGCCCTGGGGATCCCGAGTTAATTACTCGCAAAGGGTATCGTTTAGTGCAAGAGGCAGACGTTGTTATCTACGCTGGCTCCTTGGTAAACCCTGCCATTTTAGAGGCTTGTAAACCAAACTGTGAAATTCATAACAGTGCTACTATGAACCTTGATGAGGTATTGGCTGTTATGAAAGCTTCTGTTGAGGCTGGTAAAAGTGTAGTTCGTCTTCACACAGGTGACCCTGCTATTTACGGTGCGATTCAAGAGCAAATGGATGCACTGGCTGGTATGGGCATTTCGTATGAAGTCGTGCCAGGTGTAAGTTCTTTCCTTGCTACAGCAGCGGCTTTGAAACAAGAATATACACTACCTAATGTATCTCAAACAGTGATTATTACGCGTATGGAAGGCCGTACACCGATGCCTCCAAAGGAAAAATTGCGCATGTTAGCATCTCATGAAGCAACAATGTGTATTTTCCTTAGCGTTCAAATGTTAGATAAGGTTGTAGCTGAACTTATCGAGGGCGGTTATGACAAAACGACTCCAGTGGCTATCGTGGTAAAAGCATCTTGGCCTGACCAACGCATTATCCGCGGCACATTGGAAACCATTGCGGACATCGTAGCGAAAGAAGGCGTATTGCGCCAAGCTATGATCGTAGTAAGCCATGTATTAGATAGTGAATACGAATTATCTAAGCTTTACGACAAAGGCTTTGCTCATATGTACCGCAGTGCTAAGGACTAGTATGATGAAAGAACTAGAAACTGTTGCGCCTTTGACGGGAAGCAAGAAGAATAGAACAGCTATTCTTTCTGTGTCTGAACGAGGTGCAAAGCTAGGTCAACGCATCAAGTCTTTGGTGGCACCTCATGCGGATTGCTTTGAAAAAGAAAATCGTCCTTCTGGAGGAGAGGCCATCTATTTTGATTCCCTCAAAAACCATATTGGACAGATTTTTAAAGATTACGACCAAGTGTTATGTATTATGGCACTCGGTATCGTAGTGCGCATGATTGCACCATATATTGAGCATAAATCCAAGGATCCTGCTGTAGTTGTAATGGACGAAGTAGGACACCATGTGATTAGCTTGTTGTCTGGGCACCTGGGGGGCGCCAACGAATGGACGCAGTCCATTTCGTTGGCCATCGATGCGGACCCTGTCATTACGACTGCTACGGATGTAAACGGATTGCCAGCGCCTGACGTGTTGGCGCGCCATGAGCATCTGTTGGTGGATGAATTCCAAACCTTAATCAATGTGAACTCTGCCATCGTTGGAGGAGGGCGTGTTGATTATTATATCGATGCTAGCTTACCGAATGCAGAGCGTTTAGAACAAGCTGCGAAAGCTCATATTGGTGAGCATGGTATGGTTCATGTTGTTTCTCTAGAGGAACTTGCCTCCATTCCATGTAAAAATGAAAGCACTGAAGAAGGTTTTTCTCGCGTAGTTATTACAGACAAAGTAATTGCGGAGTATGGTCATCAATTGATTTTGCGCCCTCGTACCTATACGATGGGCATTGGCTGTCGTCGAGATACGCCAAAGGAATTGATCGTTGACGCTATACAACAGTCGCTAGCAGCACATAAGCTTTCACCAAAGAGCCTTGTAACGGCAGCATCGGTCATCGTTAAACAAGATGAGGTAGGCCTCTTAGAGGCTATGCAAATTATGGGGTGGCCTATCGTGTTCTATACACAGGACGAGATGGCACCACTCATTGAAAAAGAAGAATTAAAAGAATCTAATTTTGTAAAAGGAACTATAGGAGTAGGAAACGTATGCGAGACAACGGCATTACTAGCGGCCAAGAGCCGAACATTAATACAGCACAAAACAATTTATCCCAAAACAACGGTAGCCATTGCACAGGTAACATCAAAGTAATCGGCATCGGCCCTGGTGATGAAGAGTTTATGACGCCTCAAGCACGCGAAGCTATCTTAGCGGCTGACCGTGTTGTAGGTTATTTGACATACCTCGACTTGATCAAAGACCTTATCGAAGGTAAAGAAACTGTAGGTACTGCAATGATGCAAGAAGTAGATCGTTGCCAACAAGCAGTTGATTTGGCTGTAGAAGGCCATCAAGTCGTTGTAGTATCCTCTGGTGACTCTGGCGTATACGGCATGGCAGGTCTTGTGTTAGAACTTGCTAATAAAGTGCCAGCAGAAAAACGTCCTTCCGTAGATATCGTACCTGGTCTTAGTGCTGTAAACGTAGCAGCATCTGTATTGGGTGCACCTTTGATGCATGACTTTGCAGTCATTTCCTTGAGCGACTTAATGACCCCATGGGATCTTATTAAAAAACGTGCTGATCTTTGTGCACAAGGTGATATGGTTATTTCCTTGTACAACCCACGCAGTAAAAAACGTGTTACACACTTAGATGAAGTTCGCGAAATCGTTCTTAAATACCGCGACCCTAAAACACCTGTTGGCATCGTGCAAAAAGCAGGTCGCCCAGGTCAACATATGGTAATCTCTGATCTTGAAAACTTCACAAATGAAGAAGTAGATATGCAAACACTTGTTATCATCGGTAACAGCCAAACCTATGTTGAAAACGGTCGCATGATTACTCCTCGAGGCTACAAATTATGATTTGGGTAATTGCCGGTACTTTGGATGGTCGCACCTTAGCGGTAGATATTCAAGAACGGACAGGTGAAGATGTGCTTGTTACAGTAGTTAGTCAATATGGGGCAGAGCTTGCTGCCCATAAAGGTATTACTGTACATACGGGCCGTCTTGATCAACAGGCTATGCAGAACTTAATTAAGGAGCACAATGTGCGCCTATTAATCGATGCAAGCCATCCGTACGCCGCAGTTGTGACCGCAACGGCACAAGAGGCAGCCAAGGCAGTAGGTATTCCATTCGTTCGTTTTGAACGTAAAGAGGTATCATTGCCAGAGTATGATAAATTACATATCGTAGTGGATGAAGTTGAAGCAGCGAATTTGGCAGGCAAGTTAGCAAAAGAAAATAATAACCATGTGTATTTGACTACTGGTAGTAAGACAATGCATATCTTTGCTAAATCTGAAGCCTTGAAAGATTGCGAAGTATGGACACGTATTTTGCCAACTGCAGAGGTGTTACAAATGATGGAAGACCTCAATGTAAGTCCTAAACGCATTGTTGCTGTACAAGGTCCATTTTCTTACGATATGAACCGCATCATGTTCCACGATACAAAGGCTAGCGTTGTAGTTATGAAAAACTCTGGTCTTGTAGGTGGTGCTGATACAAAATTACAAGCAGCTATGGATCTTGGCATCCATGTTATTGTTATTGATAGACCCCGTGTTAAACTTGAAAGTCACGTGGTATCAACGAATGATGAATTTTTCAAATTATGGGAGGACACTAATGGATTACGTTAAAAATCCTAAAGCTATTGAAGATAAAAGCATGGAAATCATTTACGATTATGTAAAGGATTTAGGTTTAACAGATGATGAAGTGCGCGTTGTATCTCGTACTGTACATGCGTCTGGTGACGTTGAATACGCACAACTCGTAAAAATGAGCCCTGATGCTGTTCAAAAAGGTATTGAAGCATTGGATAATGGTGCAGATATTTATACAGATGTAGAAATGGTTCGCACCGGTATCTCTAAGCCAGCTCTTAAAATTCGTGGTAACGAAGTACACTGCTTGATCAAAGATGAAAACGTAGCTAAAATGGCTAAAGAATTGGGTATAACTCGTTCCATCGCGGCTATGCGTACATTTGGCAAACAATTAGAAGGCCAAATCGTAGCTATCGGCAATGCTCCTACTGCATTGTACGAAGTATTGCGCTTAGCTCTTGAAGAAGGTATTAAACCAGCTCTTATCATTGGTATCCCTGTAGGCTTCGTAGGCGCTGCAGAATCCAAAGACTACTTGATGGAAGTATCCCCAGTTCCTTATATCACTGTAAAAGGCAACAAAGGTGGTAGCCCAATCGCTGCTTCCGTATGCAATGCATTGCTTTACACAGATGTAAAACGCAATGACATGCTTTTTGTAGAAGGCAAAGAATCTAAATAATACAAAACCCGAATCGTGTTTTAGTAGTTTTGCGATTCGGGTTTTAATGTATATTTTAGATACTACCAGTTAAAAGTAATATTTTTTCTAGCAATAGTATGCTCTTTTCTTAGATACTACCAGTTAAAAATAAATATTTTTAATTGGTAGTATCTCTAAAATCGCTGTTACTAGGTCTAAAATATAGAATTTTCAAAATGACTTATTTTGTATATGAAGATATGGAGAGGGGGTTCGTATGGAGTCTATTAATGAACGAAAGGCCTTTCGTTTATCTGTTATCATTGTTTTACTTATTGCAGTGATAGCTTGTATGATTATATCTCTTATCTGGGGTTCTACACCTGTATCGCTAGCAGAGATATGGAGAACGTTATGGTCTGAAGAATTAACAGATACGGCTTCACAGATTATTTGGAATATTCGATTGCCTCGCAATATTGTAGCTGCGTTAGTGGGAGCTTGTCTAGCTGTATCTGGTGCAATTTTGCAAGCAGTTATGAAAAATCCCCTAGCGGATCCACAAATTGTAGGGGTATCCTCTGGTGCAGGACTAGCTGGTGTTATCATATTTATTTTATTTCCTGGGTATGATCATATAGTTCCTTTAGTGGCTTTTTTAGGTGCTATGGCTGCAGCGCTTATGGTGTATGCATTAGCATGGAAAAATGGAGTGCGACCTAGTCGTATTATCTTAGCTGGTGTTGCGGTCGCAGCCTTTTTAGGCTCAGGTATTTCAGCACTACTTGTATTCTTCGGTGATCGTGTACAAGGGGCATTGCTTTGGATGGTAGGGGGACTCGCTGCACGCAGTTGGCCTCAGGTAGAAGTGCTGTTTCCATATGCTATAATTGGTCTTATTTTTGCCTGTTTAGGAGCTAAACGACTTACTATTTTAAGTTTAGGTGATGAAACTGCAAAGGGATTAGGCCTTAAGGTAGAACAAACACGGTTTATTATGACTGCAGTGGCTGCTCTTTTGGCGGCTGGTGCTGTAAGTATAGCTGGGCTTATAGGATTTGTAGGTTTGGTTATTCCCCATATGTTACGTCTTATAATCGGTAACGACTATGCATATTTACTGCCTGGATCCGCATTATTAGGCGCACTAGTTCTTGTTGTTAGTGATACAATAGGACGTGTTATGTGGAGCCCTATAGAGGTACCAGTGGGCATTATTATGGCATTTTTTGGAGCGCCGTTCTTTTTGTATCTGTTGAGGAGGGATAACTAATGAATACCGCTATTGATGTAAAACAGTTATCCGTAACTCTTGGTAATCGTCATATTCTACATGACATTAATGTATCGGTTCCTATTGGTAAAATTACGACATTAATAGGGCCTAATGGTTGTGGTAAAAGTACGCTTTTACGATCTATGATCGGATATATTTATAGTCCTCATGAATGTATTACCATTTTTGATAAACCGTTACAATCATATTCTCAAAATCATCTGGCACGGCAAATGGCATTTTTGCCACAAGTACCGAATATGCCAAAGGATATGACCGTAGAGGAGCTTGTGTACTGTGGTCGTTATCCGTACCAAACGTGGTGGAAGAATACGGCGAAAGAGGATAGAGAAATCGTAGACTATGCATTGTCTATTACGAAAACAGATCATCTTCGTCATCAGCTCATACCATCTCTATCTGGTGGCGAACGGCAACGGGTTTGGATTGCTATGGCGCTAGCACAGCAACCAAAATTATTAGTATTAGACGAACCAACAACATATTTAGATATTAATCACCAATTAGAAATTATGGAGTTATTGAAACGCTTAAATAAGGAACAAAATTTAACCGTTCTCATGGTACTTCACGAACTAACACAGGCGGTTCAATATTCACATTATATGGCTGTTATAAAAGAAGGCTATTTAGTAACGTCAGGAGAAACAAATAAAATAATATCAGATGAGTTGTTTAGAGATGTTTTCTCTGTAGATGTACAACTTGATACATTTGATAATAAAAAATATGTGCGTGTAAAAGGATTAGTTGAGTAGCTTGATACTAATAGAAAAAGAGGGCATTCCCTATTTGGGGGATGCCCTCTTTAGCATGATGCAATATGTTAGAATGTAACATTAATACCGTATGCTTCTTTAACTAAACGTGCCATAGCTTCAGGTGTTTGTAGACCTGGGTTTAATAGGAATAGTTTAGATGGTAAATATATTACGCGGTTATTTTGTACAGCTTTTAAATTAGCCCATGCAGGATTATCTGTCATAGCTTGTTTCATGGCTTTTGTAATTTCTTCTTCTTTGCCCATTGTAACAACAAAGATAATATCAGGATTATCTGCCGTCAATGTTTCAAGAGAGTAAGGGACAGTTTTATCCTTGGTTGTACCCTCTAGGTGGGAGGCAACAACATTTGTCATACCTAGTTCTTTTACCATAGATGCAGTCACTGCTTCATCAGTTTCGGCAGTTACACCTTTCCCTGTGGCACGTAACACGGCAACACGTGCAGGCTGTTGATTTTTAACTGCATCTTTTACCTTGGTGATATTGCTTTCATAGGTAGTAATAACAGATTTAGCCTTGTCTTGATGATTGGTTAACTCGCCAAGGAATGTTAACATTGGTACATTATCTTTAATACCATCGTAATCAAAAAGTACGGTTGGAATATTATTAGCTTGTAATTGGGATTCATATTTTTTATGTTGATTTACTAAACCCAATACCACATCTGGCTTCAAGCCTAATAGTTGTTCCATGTTGATATTTGCAGTTTGACCAAGAGCGGGTAGAGCTTCTAATTCTGGGGCTAATTTATCCGTTGTATTGGCACGGCTAATGGCTTTGCCATCGACAGCATAAAGCATAGATAAAACAGAATTAGATAATACAGCAATTTTTTGTGGATCTTTTGGTACAGTATAGGTTTGACCATTAAAGGTCAATTCCTTCGTAGTAGCAGAAGAGCTGGATGTGGTTTTACCACACCCAGCTAGTGCTAGTACAATCATTACCAAAGCGATACTACCGAGTAGTAGTTTTCTCATGATGTACTCCTATGTACGTTATAGATTGATAACGATACTAGTTAAATGGATTATTTTTGTAATGCGTCCCAAGATTCGTTTGCACGTTCAACAAACAAGTTACGGATATTTTGGTTTTCACCTAAACCATGAAGGTAAGTATCTACTTTGAAGCCGTCTTTTTCAAGGATGGATTTATGGGAATCTGGTTCATCACCAGCCATGTCATTGTTAGCATGGTCGCCTGCAACCATCATGAATGGCATCAATGTAACGTGCTTAATACCATGTAATTTTAATTGAGGGATAACTTGTTCAAGATTTGGAGTACCTTCTACAGTGTAGATGAATGTATTTTTCAAGCCAAGAGTATGGATGCGGTCTTGAATTACAGAATAGTAAGCATTTGCAGGATCTGGAGTACCGTGAGCCATGATAAGAACAGCATCTTCTTTGCCTAATTTAGGGAATTGAGATTGTACAGCCTTAATTGTTTGAATAACTTCATCAGTTTGGCCTTCTTGACCCATCCAGTACATAAGTGGAGTACCTAATGTCATTTTTTTGAAGTTGTTTTTGTAAAGGTTATAAACAGCTACATCGTAGTTATATTCCATACCAGGAATAACATCTAATGATGTAAGAGCAACGCGTGTATAACCTTCAGCTTTCAATTGGTCTAAAGCTTCTTCTGGTGTAGGGTATGTAATGCCTTCTTTTTGTTGGATACGATCACGAATGATATGGCTTGTGAAAGCAGTTACTACTTTAGTGTTAGGGTGAGCTGCTTGAATAGCTGCTACAGTAGCATCAATAGTTTTTGCGCGAGTTTCTTTATAAGTTGTACCAAAGCTCATAACTACGATAGCATCTTTGTTTTGAAGATTTTGAAGCTCTTTTGTTTCATGTGTGCGAACACCAATAGTGGATGCCTCTTTTAATGCAGGTGTAGGATTTTTTACTTCTTCATTTAATTGGTATGCTGCATGAGATACAACAGGTGCGCCAACAGATACGGCAAGACCTAGAATAGCGGATGCTAATGCTAATTGTTTTTTCATTTCTATACTCCTATCCAAAACTAAAACTACAGGGGTATGCAATTATTTACATAATTTTGCTATATCGAAAAATGTAGATTTATTGCATATATATAACCTTAAGCCAATCGTAACAAAGGGTAAAAGAGGTGTCAATAAACCCCATACCCCTAGAAGTATAGGAAAATTAAGGAGTTTTTAAGAAATTAATGTGATGAATATAGTATAGTAGTAGATTTTATAATTATATTCTTTTTGGTTATAAGGATATGAATATGTGAATACATAAGTGATTTTATTTTCTTGATATCTAGAATACTTTGATGGGGCCCCATAACATTACTACAAATATATTAAAAATGTTGCCCTATACTTGTTTGCTCCTCGTTCCTGATGTCGCTACACAAGTACAGGGCATCATTTTTATTACTGTAGTTATGTAGGCGTCCCATCAAAATATGATATATAATAAATATAAAATTTTAGTAAAATAAAATTATCATTTAAAAGAGAGAAGGACTATGTTTGGTTTTATTGAGAGAGAACAAATTCTTTTAAAACAAAATATATACGATCTACTACATAATACTAGGATAGGTAAAAAAGCTTTTTTATTTATTTTTGTAGGTGTATTTTTTATTTATGTGCTGGGGAATATACATATAAATAGAGAAGCAACTTATGATTTGTATTGGTATTATGTACGATATTTTTATAAGCTGCTAGGTGTATGTGTTGTTTATGATTTATGTAGACGTAGGCTGCATGACTTTGGTGTCTCAAGTAATTGGTTATTTTTATGGCTTTTAATAGGTGGGGGTATATATACTTATTACTTTTGGAGCCTGTATTCCTATCCTCTTTTGCCAGTACGTTTTTTTGAGCGGATATTGTTAGCGGAGTTAGGTATCTTATTTATTCCAGCAGCATTGTTAATCTTTTTGCCCTCGGAACAATGTTTAAATAAATATGGCGATAGCAATGTGCAGATGACTTCTTCTACATATGCTATTGGATATATAGAGACAAAATTCACGTTAAGCAATGAAAAAGGAATTTTAGAATATTTGAGAGATATTTATTTATATCGCTCATTTAGATTAACTGGACGCGCTAAGCTTATTGAGGCTGGCATAGGTGTAGGATCACTAGGCACAATAATGGGCTTAAATGTAAATATTTTGGCGTTGCTTCTCATGATAAAAAGTGAAATGGGAATAGCTATTTTAGAGCCTATATCATGGGCGATCTTTTATATACTTTATGTCTATACTCTTTTCGCTGTATTTACTTTACTCATCCGACGGCTTCATGATAGTTTGTATAGCGGATTATGGATATTGTTATTAGTAGTTCCTTTCGCTAACGTGTTTATCTTTTATAGACTCTTTATAAAAGGTAGCTGGGATGTTAATAGTATAAAAGAAATTTAATATACTAAATGGTGTTGGACTCCTTTGAATTCAACACCATTTTGTGTATCTTGAAGTAATAGTGTAATGTATATATTAAATAGATTAGAGTACTATGGTTTTAAATTAGTAGGGTAGATATGTTTGAGAATATTGTAATTGGTCTCTTTGGCTTATTAATGGTGAATTATATCGTCATTATAGCTAGGCAACGAATAGTTAAAATTGTAATTGGTATCTTAGGGAATTGTTTCTTTGGACTTTCATTGTTTAGCGATTATATTGCTTTACCAAGTTATATGATTGATTTGAAGTATATTTTAATTATTATTCTTTGTGTTGCTTGTGTCTTTGATCTATGGCGTCATAATCGCTCTGGCAAAATCACAGCTGGCGACAAGAGAAGGTATGATACCTTTATAGGTCGAATTAAGTTTATTGTTATATTTTTCCTTCTTTTATGTGGTGTTGCATCGGTTATACATTATTTTGGATGATTTTGATATTTTTTCTCATTGACTTCTATGCATTAATTATTTTTAGTAAATAAAGTATACTTACTCTGGGTTACCAATTGAAACTATTCGTGCAGAGGGTTATTTAACTACACATCCAGATACCAGTGCTACACAATGGACCAATAAAGGTAATGGGAGAGATTATATTATAGAAGAGGAGAATGGAAAATATAAAATTTTATTTGATCAAGGGTGGAAGGATATTACAAAATATGATCTTGAAAGATATTATAAGCGCAAAAGCAATTAAGGACGAGTTATTTTTGTTAAGAACTAACGTTAAATCTTTAATGTTATCATGGCGTATTACTCGCACTCCTTACTTACTTTCTATAATATTAGTATATTTTTCTTATATTGCTATGCCAGGACTAACATTTCATTCCTTACCAGAGTATGAAGAGAGTGTAGTGTCTTTAATTGGATATGCTAATTTAGGAATATCGTTAGTAACTTTTTCTTTACTAGCAATTAGACGAGTTTTAGATGTTAATCAAAAATGGATTTCAGGATTTGTAATAGTAGCCGGTATATATACGTTGTATACTAATTATTTAAATTATTTACCACCTATATTAGAGGTAACATATACAGAGGATTCCTTGATTACAAATATGTCAGTTAATTTAAACATATTGGTAGTAGGGTTATTAATATTATCTTTGTTTCCTAGTAATGAATGTAATAATGACTATGGCTTATCAAATTGTATTGAAAAGGTGGGGTCTAGCTTTATAAGAATTGACTATGGCGGGTTTGAACAATTTTTAGATGAATTTTCCTTATATAAAATCTTACCGATTTTAAAAAAAATCTTATCGCTGGAGTTACTTAACTGGAAGGGCCGTATATCAAGAGGTGAATTGATATATTATTATATAGTATATCAATTCATGGTTCTATTACTTGTAATATTAATTTATTCAATAGGGACTATTTTACCTACAATATTCTTAAAGAATATATTTTTATCATCTATTGTAGCTATTTTTGTGATTTGGTGTTTTATATATTTGTTAAAAGTACTAATTCAGCGGTTACATGATTCTTATAGTAGTGCTTTTTGGTTATTTGGGCTGTTCATACCTTATGTAAATGTATATGTACTATATCTAATATTATTTAAAGGTTCATGGCGGTACATTGATTCTAGTGTAATTGGTGATAATATTTCTCATTGACTTTCGTAGTTCAATCATGTATTATTGACACATAGTAGTTGATAACAATTTTCAGTTGTGAAAATTGTATCATGTATGAGCAATATGGAGGTCACATATGAAAGGCATAATCATTGCATCCTTTGGATCAATTTACCAAGATGCTGTGGAGAAATCCATTGGCAGTATAGAGAAAAAAGTACGTTCCATGTATAGCGATATGGAGGTACGCCGTGTATTCTTATCTGATGCATTAGTAGAGAAGTGGAACGAGAAGTACGATGATAAGATTTCTTCTTTCACAGAGGCTATGCAAGATTTCGCTCGCAAGGGCGTTGATGAAGTATACATTCAACCAGTTACATTGGTAGCAGATCAGTGTTACCAACAAATGCGTAAACAAGCATTAAAGTTTTTACATAATAATGAATATGGTTTTAGCCAAGTGAACATTGGTAAGCCATTACTCACGTCTCTAGGTGTAAAGAATTATGCTGACGATTATGAAGCTACATTAGAAAGTATTGTTCGCCACGTTAATACAAAAGCGCTTAATAAGTCTGTAGTACTTATGGCGAATGGTCAAAATCAATTGGAATTTAGTACATTACAATTGAAAGCTATGTACGGTGCGGCACCAAATGTTGTGGTATTTACTACAAATGGGTTCCCTACTTTTAAACAAGCTCTTACCTTGTTAGATCGAATGGGGCATAAAGATTTATTAGTAGTACCGTTGGCTCTTATTGGTTCTACACATTTAATGGACTATCTTGGCGGTGAGCGTTCTGACTCCATTTATGCATTGCTCGCTGAAGAGGGTTACAATGTAGATATTTGGAATGAAGGTCTTGGTGAAAATCCTTATGTACAAGATTTATTCTTGAAGCATTTAGGCCAAGCTATCCGGATGTCTGATCGGAAGCGTCCCATGCCTCGTGAATCTGTAAAACCTGTAATGACAAATTCTCGTATAGAAGTACAAGGTATGATTTCTTAATACTTACTATTACATAATTAGACATATCACTCCACTCCTTTCCATAAGCAAAACTCCTCCTTGTTGGATATCCAATGGGGAGGAGTTTTACTTTTACTATGAAAGATAAGAATAATTTCCAATTTATACGTACCACGGTATGCCCTGAAAAGATTCTCTATGGTATGATTAAGATACATTATTAATTAATATAAGGAGACTTTCATGAAACAAGCTATTTTAGTTGTTGCCTTTGGGTCCACTGTTGACAGTGCTCGTGAACATAATATTGATTCCGTAGTAGAATATATCCGTAAAGCGTATCCGGACTATACTGTGGAACTAGCTTTTTCCTCTCGTATCATCGTTAAGCGTTTACGTGAACGCGGTGTTGAGGTACCTACTGAACAAGGGGCGTTAGAAAAACTCATCCAAGAAGGGTATACACATGTGTATGTACAACCACTTCATTTCACTGGCGGTGAAGAGTTTGATAAATTGAAAAATAATATCCTTGCTCATGAAGGGGAAGGACAGCTAGAAGTATTGCGCGTAGGTAGACCTCTCGTATATTACATGGGCCAAGAAGAGCATCCAGATGATTACCAAATCTTAATTGACCGTTTCATTAAATCTCTTAATATTTCTAAAGAAGACGGGTTACTATTGGTTGGTCATGGTGGCCTCGGTTCTGGTAATTCATCATATGGCAACCTACAATTTAAACTAATTCGTGATGGCCTTACAAATGTACGTGTCGCCGTTTTAGAGAATGCTCCTTATGTGGCTGATGTAGCTATGCCATGGGAATGGCTTGATGGGAAGCGTCCAAATACAATTCACCTACATCCATTATTATTAGTATTAGGGGATCATGCCCAAAATGATCTCTTCGGAGATGAAGAGGATAGTGTAGTAAATGAATTGACTGAGGCTGGTTATGAGGTTAAACCTATTAATGCTGGTCTAGGTGAGTATGAAGTTATCCAAGATATCTTCCGTCAACATTTACAAGACTGCATCGATGATTTGTATGGCAAACGTAGCCCACATCGCCCTGCAATTCCAAATATTAAATAGTGCCTTTGTATATCTTGCATAAATTGGTTATAATAATAGATATTGCAATTATAAATAAACTGTAACTATAAGAATAGGAGATACCCATGAAAGGTAAATTATATGGCATTGGCGTAGGCCCTGGTGATTTTGAATTAATGACTGTGAAAGCTGCTCGCATCGTAGGTGAAGCAGATATTATTATCACACCTAAAACAGAAAAGAAAGATGGCTCTGTAGCCCTTGATATTGCATCCCCATATATCCAAGAACATACAGAAATCGTTCCTGTAGTATTCCCAATGGTATTGGATGATGCTACACAAGAGGAAGGCTGGCAAGAAGCAAAACGCATTATTTTATCTTACTTAGATGAAGGTAAAAGCGTTGTATTCTTAACATTGGGTGATCCTATGTTCTACAGCACATATATGTATGTATACCGCCTGATTGAAAATACTGGTCATGAAATTGAAACTATTCCAGGTGTAACTGCATTCTGTGCTATTGGATCTCACCTTGGCTATCCAATCGTAGAGAAGGAAGAAGTATTAGCTATCGTTCCTGCTACAGCACCTAAAGAAAAAATTGATGCTGTATTGGCTGTTGCCGATGATGCGGTAATCATGAAAGTGTACAAAAACTTTGATGAAGTACAAGAAACATTGATTAAACACAATATGGCAGATGATGCGGTTATGATCAGCCGTGTAGGTTTGCCAGATGAGCAAGTATTCGTAGGCCTTGATAAGATGCCAAAAGATACTAAACTCAACTACTTATCTACAATCCTTGCAAAACGTAAGGACCGTTAACAAACACGTCGTATTACGAGGTAATATCTATGAACACAGTACAGATTCCACGTGTTGTCATTGCTGGCACTAACTCAGGTGTAGGTAAAACAACTATCGTAGCGGGCTTATTGGCTGCTTATGCAAATGGTGGACGTACGGTGCAATCCTTTAAAGTGGGCCCGGATTATATTGATCCGGGCTTTCATAAAATTGCATCCGGCCGTGACAGCTATAATTTAGATACGTGGCTCGTGCCACCTCACAAATTAAATCCTTTCTTTGCTACTATGGCGCATGGAGTAGACCTTGCTATTATTGAAGGTGTTATGGGCCTTTATGATGGTGGTCGAGAAGGCGTTAGTTCTACAGCTCAAATTGCTAAGCAATTGAATGCACCGGTGGTGCTTGTTATCGATTGCAAGGCTATGGGTGAAAGTGCAGCAGCTATTGCTAAAGGGTTCCGTGATTATGATCCAGAGGTAAACTTTGGTGGCGTCATCTTGAACCGCTTAGGTTCTGCCAACCATGAACGCATGGTTCGTGAAGGCATGGATAAGATAGGTGTACCTGTTATTGGTGCTATTTATCGAGATGACCGTATGCACTCTCCTGAGCGCCATTTAGGACTCACACCTGTTACTGAGATAGATCCAACAGAGGCCATCAACACGATTCGCGAAGCTGTTGAGAAAATGGTAAATCTAGATCAATTGTTGGACATTGCTTCTAGTGCACCTGCTATTAAGTTACTGGAGGCTGTAGATGCTAAATCCGTTGAAAAGCGAGTTAAAATTGGCGTAGCCTATGATGAGGCGTTTTCTTTCTACTATCCCGCAAGTTTAGCTGCCTTAGAAGAGAAGGGGGCCGAGCTCGTTTATTTTAGCCCTCTTAATGATTTAGTGATTCCCGAAGTAGACGGCCTTGTATTTGGTGGTGGTTTTCCTGAAATGTTCTTGTTCCAATTATCTAGCAATGAATCTATGAAGGACTCTATCCGCCAAGCAAATGAACAAGGTATGCCGATTTATGCTGAATGTGGTGGTCTTATGTACCTTTGTGAAACGATTCACGATTTTGAAGGCTCTGTATATGAAACAGTAGGGATTGTACCGGCTAACTGTATAATGCAACAAAAACTGCAAAAGGTTGGCTATGTTACGGCTACTGCCAAAAGAGATACGTTACTAGGGGCCGCAAATACATCCCTTCGTGGGCATGAGTTCCATTTCTCTACGATGGAGCCCACAGTAGAAGACTTCCCATGGGCATTCCATTTAGAAGGAGGCCGTAAGCCTCAATCTTATGATGGCGGCTATGCTACTAATAATGTTTTAGCATCCTATTTACATTTGAACTTTGCTGGTTCCGATGAAGGGGCGCAACACTTTGTAGATATATGTGCTACGTATAAAGCTAAAAGGAGCTAATTATGAGTGAACGAGGCTTAATTTTAGTCAACACAGGTAATGGTAAAGGTAAAACTACGGCCGCTTTAGGTGTTGCATTGCGTGCTGTTGGTCAAGGCTTTAAGGTTCTCATACTACAATTTATTAAAAGTGGTAATGGCTATGGTGAATTAGCAGGTCTCGCTAAATTAGGTGACCAAGTAGAAATACGCTCCATGGGTAAAGGTTTTATTTACTATAAACGTGATGAAGTAGGAGAGGCAGAGCTCGCAAGACACAAAGCGGCGGCTCAAACTGCTTGGCATACTTTGGTAGAGGAGGTTAACTCTGATACATGGGATCTTATCATAATGGATGAAATCAATAATGCCATTAATTACGAGCTTATTGATGTAAACTCTGTAGTAGATATGCTAAAGAATAAACCAGAACGACTTCATGTAATTTTGACGGGCCGCTATGCTAAACCAGAAATTATTGAAATAGCGGATACGGTAACAGAAATGAATGTAGTAAAGCATGCTTATGAGAAGGGCATTAAGGCTGCTAAAGGTATTGAGTTTTAAGTATAGGTACTTAAATCTTAAGGATACTGCTAAAGGCATGTATAGTAGTACATTTAGCAACTAATGTTTTGTATTTATGAGTTTTAACTATAATTAAATCTAAAAGTTTCGAAAAAGCCCTTGCTAAAACTATATCGAAAATGTATAATATAGTCATAAGCACAGTAGTGCTCAATATTCTTGACATTAAGTATGTATATAACAATAACCAGGAGGTTAACTATGGCTGTACATGATTACATTAAATCTGGCGATTTCGCTACTGAAAAACACGTTCCTGTTATCGAAACAGTTGACACTGTAAAAGCAGGTGAAACTTTCCACGTAACTTTGTCCGTTGGTAAAGATATTGCACATCCTAACACTGTAGAACATCACATTGAATGGATCAAATTGTACTTCGTAGCTGAAGGTACTCAATTGCCATTCGAAGTTGGTGAAATTTCCTTCAACGTACATGGTGATGGCGCAACTGCAAACGAAGGCCCTGTACATGCAATTTCTGAAGGTTCTTTGGCAGTTTCCTTGAACAAATCTGGTAAATTGATTGCTGTATCTTACTGCAATCTTCACGGTTTGTGGGAATCCGAAAAAGAAATTACAGTTGCTTAATTAACTAAAACAACTAATAAAGACCAGCCCTAGGGCTGGTCTTTTTGCATATATCTTAATGTCCGCAGAAAAAGGATTTTTGTATTATTCCAGTGGAATGATTGCTGTGCATCCCTTTACAGTGCTATTTGTTTGTGGTAAAGTATATTCATATTGATATTTAGTAAGCATAGTTAAATGAGGGATTATTGTGGCCTTAATCGTTAAAAAATTTGGTGGTAGTTCCGTAGCTACACCAGAAAAAATATTTAATATTGTTGATCGCGTCCTTCGTGAGAAGCAAGCAGACGATAAAATCGTTATTGTTGTATCCGCAATGGGTGATACAACGGATGACTTGGTAGCATTGGCTAAACAAGTAACATCCAAGCCTTATGGTCGTGAGATGGACCGCTTGTTATCCACAGGTGAACAAGTAACGATTGCATTGATGGCAATGGCTTTTAACGAACGTGGTCAAAAATCTGTATCCTTAACAGGTGACCAAGCAGGTATCACAACTAGTGATAGTTTCAATAAAGGCCGCATTTTGGGCGTTGATCCAAATCGCGTGTTTGAAGCGTTGGATGCAGGCAACATCGTAGTTGTTGCTGGTTTCCAAGGTATTACTGAATATGGTGACATGGTTACATTAGGTCGTGGTGGCTCTGATACAACAGCAGTTGCATTGGCAGGCGCTATGAAGGCAGATGTATGTGAAATCTTCACAGATGTAGACGGCGTATATTCTACAGACCCTCGCGTAGCGAAGGAAGCTTTCAAATTAGAAGAAGTAACGTATGGCGAAATGCTCGAAATGGCGCGCCTTGGTGCCGGTGTAATGCAACCACGTGCCGTAGAAATGGGCTTCCGTTATGGCGTGCCTATTCATGTACGTTCTACATTTAATGATAAACCAGGTACTATTATTCGGGAGGATTATACTGTGGAAGCAAATAAACGCGTAATTACTGGCGTAGCTGATGATAAAAATACTGCAAAAGTAGCCCTTGTAGGCGTTGAAAATAAACCAGGTGTGGCAGCAACTGTATTCAAAGCATTGGCTGCGAAAAACGTAGACGTAGATATGATTGTTCAATCTATCCGCTCCGTTGGTGAACCAAAAACTGACCTTATCTTTACAGTAGCTATGGATGACGTAGTTTTGGCGCGCGAAGTATTGGAAGAATTGCAAGAAACGGTTGATATTGAAGCTGTAAATATTGACGAACGCATGGCAAAAGTTTCTATTATCGGTGCTGGTATGCTAGGTCAACCTGGCGTGGCAGCTCAAATGTTTGATATTTTGAGCCAAGAAGGCATCAATATTGAAATCATTTCTACTTCTGAAATTAGTATTTCCTGCCTTGTTGCTGAAGACCGTGTAAAAGATGCTGTTCGCGTAATTCACAACGGCTTATTGTTAGACCAAAGAGGTTAATCTATTAATGGATAGTCTACGTAGTTTTATGGATGAAATGCTCAATGACCAAGGTCGTAAGGAAGGTTTCATTAGCGATCTACTAGGAAATCTAAAAAATCAGCCTATTCCAACATTGGAGCAAGCTCAAACTGGTTACACTACGGTAAGTAATTTACATGGTATCTTCTACGATTATGATAAAGCAGAGGTTACTATTTCTTACAAGGTAGTACCGGATATGTATGAACCCTATACATTGAGCTTTATACAGTTTCAAGCTGTACTAGAAGGCTTATTAACCTTGCGCCGCAATCAAAAGTGGCAAATGCAACATACTAAATAATATAAACCCCATAGGCCTATGCCTATGGGGTTTTGTGTTTCGATAATTATTCTTAACATCTATATATAAAGTCATCGATATGGTATAATTAATTGTTAAGAAAGAAATCATTTTATTTATATAGAAAGAAGGGACAGCATGGAAATAAATAAGGTTTATTCTGGCTTTCGCCTTGACCGCATTGAGCGCATTGATGAGATCAATGGTACCGCTTATGAAATGAAGCACGAAAAGTCTGGTGCACGATTAATTTATATCGATTCACCAGATTCTAATAAAGTATTCAATATTGCTTTTAGAACAACACCTCACAACAGTACTGGTGTAGCGCATATTATGGAGCACTCCGTATTATGTGGTTCTCGCAAGTTTCCTTTGAAAGAGCCTTTTGTAGAGCTCGTGAAAGGTTCTTTGAATACGTTCTTAAACGCAATGACATACCCTGATAAGACGATGTATCCTGTGGCGAGTAAGAACGATAAAGACTTCCGCAACTTAATGGACGTGTATCTTGATGCTGTATTGTATCCTCGCGTACGTGACGATGCAGAAATCGTAATGCAAGAAGGTTGGCATTATGAGCTAGATCATGCCGATGATGAGCTTACCTATAAAGGTGTTGTATTTAATGAGATGAAGGGTGTGTACTCTTCCCCTGATTCCGTATTAGAGCGTCAAATGATGCGCGAACTTTTCCCAGATACTACTTATGGTGTTGATTCTGGTGGGGATCCTGATCATATTACAGATTTAACATATGAAGAATTTCAAGAGTTCTATCGTGTTCACTATCATCCATCCAATAGTTATATTTTCCTGTATGGAAATATGAATATTGAAGAACAATTAGCATTTTTGAATGATGAATACTTAAGTCACTTTGATGCTATTGAGGTTCATACTGAGGTAGGTTTACAAGCTCCGTTTACAGAAGGTAAAGTGGTGAGCTATCCGTATAGTGTAGGTTCTGAGGAACCAACAGAGAATCGTACGTTGCATTCCTTTGCCTATGTATTACCTAGTGTGACTCCTGAGCATAGCTTGGCTTTTGAGGTTTTAACACATGCTTTATTAACGTCCCCAGCGGCGCCTTTAAAACAGGCTTTAGTAAAAGCAGGTATCGGCTCTGATGTGAGTGGCTATTATTTAGATAGCATTCGCCAACCTATGTGGACTGTACAAGCAACTGGCTCTAATTTAGATAAACAAGCTGACTTGCAACGCATTGTAGAATCTACATTGCAAGAGCTTTGTGATAAAGGTTTAGATAAAGAATTATTAGAAGCTTCCTTGAATAGCATTGAGTTTGCTCTTCGTGAAAGCGACTTTGGTGGTCGTCCAATCGGTCTTGCCTATGTCATCCGCATGATGGATAACTGGTTATACGATAATGATCCGCTTGAGCTCTTACACTACGAAGAAGCGCTAGTGAATATTCGAAAAGGATTATCTGGTACGTACTTTGAAGATTTGATTCGTCAATCTATTTTAAATAACAATCACAAAGTACTCGTATCTATCTATCCTGAACGTGGACTTCAAGAGCGCAAAGATGCAGAGGTTAAAGAACATTTAGCTGCTGTAAAAGCGAATATGACAAAAGAGGAGATTGACGCGATTGTAGAACAAACAAAACGCCTTAAAATCCGTCAAGAAACTCCAGATAGTGAAGAAGCGTTGGCATCGATTCCATTGCTTGAGTTATCTGATTTAAATCCTAATATTGAAGCTGTAGAACGCCGTGAAAGCAAGATTGGCAATACGAAAGTACACTTTGTACCTACTTTCACAAAAGGTATTAACTATGTAGGTTTATACTTTAACTTGAGTTGCCTCACAGAAGATGAATTGTTCTACGCAGATATTTTAAGTGATATTCTTGGTCGTATTGATACATCTGAACGCAGCTATGAAGCATTGGCTAAAGATATTAATATGAATCTTGGTGGTTTAAGCTCTGATGTTACAGCAATCAGTAAAGATGGTAAACGCGATGAATTTACACCACTTATGATTGTACGTGCTAAAGCATTGCATTCTAAATTACCTGATTTGTGTCGCTTGATTAATGAAGTAGTACAAAAAGCAGATTATAGCGATGATCGTCGTTTGACTGAGCTTGTTCAAGAAAGCAAAGCTATTTGGGATAACGAAGCATTCCGTCGCGGTAACTCCATCGTAAGCCAACGCGTTATGGCACAAGTATCTGCGGTTGGTAAATTTAGAGACAATGGGAACTTTGGTTACTATCAGAAGATTAGTGAATTAGCTTCTAACCCCGCAGCATTACCATTACTGCCAGAAAAATTAGCCGACGTAGCTCGTAAGATTTTCCGTTCTAACAACGTAGATATTATGTTTGTTGGTGAAGAAGGCGAATTAGAGGCTTTTGAAAACTTAATGAAATCATTGGTTGAAACTTGGGATACTACTGAGTTAAGCAATGATGTATTACAAATTACTCGACTTTCCGGTAATGACGGTATCGTTACAGCTGGTAAGGTGCAATACGTAGCGCAAGGTGGTAACTTTGTCGATCATGGGTATAAACATATTGGTCCTATGAGTGTACTAGAAACGATTTTACGGTATGAGTACCTTTGGATTCGTATTCGTGTTCAAGGTGGTGCTTATGGTGCCTTTGCTAATTTCTATGACGATGGCAATATGATTTTCTGTAGCTATCGCGATCCAAATTTGGTAGAAACATTGAATGTGTACAAAGAGTTACCTCAATACCTTCGTGAGTTTACTTTAACTGACCGTGAAATGCGTAAATATATTATTGGTACGATGAGCTCTTTAGACTTGCCTATGACTCCAGCGTTGCGTGGTCCACGTGCAATGGGCATGTACTTTAGCGGTGCTAAACTAGAGGATAAGGTAGAGTTCCGTAAACAAGTTATCGCTTGTAAGCCAGAGAATATTGTTGCTTTAGCAGATGTGGTTGAACCTGTATTAAAGGATAATCATATTTGTACAATGGGTAACGAACAAAAAATTAAAGACGCTGGTGATGTATTCGATAATATCATTTCTTTAGGCTAATTATTTAATATAATATAGTGGCATATTCTGTTTGATTGTACAGAGTATGCCACTTGTTTTGTAATGTAGGAGGGCTAATATGAAAGGTCGGTTTGCACCAAGCCCAACAGGATATATCCATCTTGGCAATGTGTGGATTGCTTTATTATCATATATTTCTACGCGACAACAAAAGGGAACTTATGTAGTTCGAATGGAGGATATAGATCTTCAACGTTCTAAACGGGAATTAGGGGACGCACTCTTAGATGATTTAGAGTGGCTTGGCTTTGAATGGGATGAAGGTCCGCGTATTGGCGGACCAGAATCAACATATTGGCAAAGTGAACGACAAGAATACTATGCTAATATATTAGAAAGTCTTGCATTAGAAAAACTAATTTATCCATGCTTTTGTAATCGTGCTAGATTAAAGTCTATTGCTTCAGCCCCTCATGTGGGAGAGGTAGTTCATCGATATGATGGACATTGTCGCCATATAGATGAGGAAAAGGTGAAAACGCTTTCTGCTGAAAAGGATCCTTCGTTGCGCTTATCCATAGATTCTTGTGATATAGAATTTACAGATCGCTGGCAAGGTGTTCAACGTATTCATTTAGAAGGTGCGCTAGATGATTATGTATTACGTCGTGGTGATGGTATGTATGCCTATAATTTAGCCGTTGTCCTAGACGATATTGCAATGGGAATCACGGAGGTCATTCGTGGAGATGATTTGCTAGATACTACAGGACAGCAAATATATTTATATAAAACATTACAACAGTGTTTACACTCTAAACATATAAAAGTACCATCGTATGGTCATGCACCGCTCTTAATTGATTCTGAAGGGCATAGATTGTCTAAACGACAGAAGAGTATTACTATTCGGGAATTGCGTGATAATCAATGGTCTGCTAATAGAATCGTCGGTGAATTAGCTATCGCAGGTGGGTTAGTTAAAGCCAATGCATTAAATAATCGGGAAATAAGTATTTCTGAATTAATTAAGATTGATTTAAATTTACCTTGTCTTAGTCAGAAAACGATTGAGATAAATATATAGATAAAGAGCATAAAACGGCTATTGCTTTATGTTATAGGATGTTTGCTAAAAGAGAATAATTCTTTGGTTATAAAATTCGATATATTATATTGACAATATTCGATATTCATTTATAATAGAATATAAGAGGTGGTCAAAATGACAATTCAACAAGCTTTAGATCAAAAAGTGTGGGCCGTTATTGGAGCCACTCATAAAACCGAAAAGTTCGGCTATAAGATTTATAAATGTCTTAAAGATCACGGATATGAAGTATATCCAGTTAATCCTAATATTGCAGAAATAGATGGAGACAAATGTTACTCTAGTCTTTCTGCACTTCCTGTTGTACCAGCTGTTGTGGATTTTGTTGTACCAGAAGCAGTGGGTTTGGCTGCATTAGATGAATGTAAAGAACTTGGCATTTCTACTGTGTGGTTGCAACCAGGAGCGGATAAACCATCTGTTGTTGAAAAAGCACATGCTTTAAACCTGCATGTCATTCAAGATTGTGTATTAGTTCAATTACCGTAGGAGGGTACAATGAGCGAATTAAAAGAATTAAAAACTGCTGAATATCAAGATTTAGTAAATCAAGGTGGCGTTACTGTTATTGATTTCTGGGCTCCATGGTGCGGTTATTGCGTACGTATGATGCCAATCATCGAAGAAATCGCAGGTGAGCTTGAAGGTAAAGCTAACTTTGTAAAAGTAAATGCTGATGAAGAACCAGAATTAGCACGTAATATGCAAGTAGAAGTATTACCTACATTCGTTATCTTGAAAGACGGCGAAGTTGTAGATCGTAAAATTGGTTTCTTGCCAAAAGGCGACCTTCAAGGTGCTATCGAATCTAAATTCTAATATTATAGATAAAACTATATAGAGTAAAAAAGACCTCATCAATGTATAAGGGCGACAGTGAGGAGGTTTTTTTCATATTTTGACTACTTAGGAATAAAATGAAAGCGGTACATGTAAATGGAGTTTATAATTTCCAATTTGAGTGTATACGAGGCACTAAATATTAAGTTCCAGTATTTATCTGTATTGTTGTTAGATTTTCGATGAGTGAAAAATGAAACATAAGTTTAACTTATTAATTTTTTTATGGAAGTTTAAAATATTATATGGTAATATTATGTTAAATATTGTGAATGTTTAGTGAAAAGAGTGCAATATTTGATTTATTTCTTCATTGTGGGGTGAGAGCCACAAATGTTGGGAGGGAACTTATATGAATAAGGTATTCAAAGTTGTTTGGAGTGCAACTAAGCACGCTTACGTAGTAACGTCTGAGTTGGCTAAGTCACATCAAAAATCCGCCACTACAATCGTAGCAGCGGTTATTTTGGCGGCTAGCTTTTCTGGAGGTGTTGCTAATGCATCCAGCCCTGAGGATTGGGCTAGAGCTGATCTTATTGGTAGCCAAAGATGGATAACACCTGAGGAAAATGCTTGGGGTCATAACCAATATCAACATCCAATTGATCCACAAGCGCAAAGTCAGCAAGAACAGCAACAACAGCAACAGCAGCAAC
>NZ_CAURHA010000028.1:0-27692 GCF_963524655.1 uncultured Veillonella sp. | reverse complement strand
TTGGGCTATAAAGTGGCATGGGATGAGCCTACTAAAACAGCATTAGTAGATATGAACATCGCTACATTAGCGATCCAACCAGACTTTGCCGATGTGATTCGCCACGGTAAATTAAAAGTTATCAACCTTGATACATCTGAATCCTTCTTGCCAGCAGCACGTAAGGTAAACGGCACTATCTTTGTAAAACCACAAGTGTTCAAATTACTATTGAACCAAGTAAATATTACAAAAGACGAAATCTTCATCGCCCCTCAACGTGCACAATTGGCGTCTACTACAAATACAGAAGTATCTCACAAAAATGATCTCAGTACATTCTTACCACCATCTCAAAAGGATGTAAAGAAAGTAGATCCAAAAGCGACAGAAAAACCACTTATTAAAATCAAAAAAACATTGGCTAAGGACTCTGTAACTACAACAGATACAAAAGCTACTGAAAAATCCGAATACCAACGTCGAAACGGCTTAGATCGTTAATCCATACGGATACAACAAAAGGTCCCAAATGGACTGCTCCCCATAAGATATAATCTTGAGGTGTACAGTCCACAAGGGACCTTTTTATTCTGTAAATGTAACTAAAAATGGTTTATTTCAAGTAAATTATCTACCGAAACCATAGCGGTTAAGTGCTGTATTACCATTACCATATATAGCCATGATTTTCGCCATGAAATAGTCAGCTACTGCTAGAGAGTATGCTGCAATATCATTGTAATCAGAATATTTAGGAGCTACATTAGTCGTGTTAACGCTTTCAATTGTAACATTTTTATTATTAGTTACAGGTGCTGTAAGTTTGTTTGTATTAGTAGTAGGTGCAGGATCTGTAACTGTTACTGTAGAACCCATGGATGGATTAACGTAACCTGTTG
Source organism: uncultured Veillonella sp. (assembly GCF_963524655.1). GTDB lineage: Bacteria > Bacillota > Negativicutes > Veillonellales > Veillonellaceae > Veillonella. Next base: position 26,811 of record NZ_CAURHA010000028.1, on the reverse strand, counting down.
GAGTAGATACTGGTGGACGTTGGGAATCAGTATATTTATAGCCATAAGAAGCGTCCGCTTGTTGAGGTGCCAATGTAGCTACGCCAAACGCAAGAACAGTGGCTGCCAAAACGATAGATAATTGTTTAGATGCTTTCATAAAAACCTCCATAGCAAGTATTAAAAGAAATGCATGATTATCAAAAATTCTGATAACGGAGATTTATTATAAACTTGTTATTTAAACTCACAATGAACTATTGTAAACATCATCAACATTTCATTTATCAATTAATTTTGACTCTTTCAACGCTATCTTTTACAGAATCCATTTGTCGCTTCAAATCTTTCATAGATCCTTTGACATCGTCAGGAACCTTGACACCTTTAAGACCTTTTGCAGACTCCGAGACACGCTTACTATTATCGCTAGCTTGCTTCATGCCCTCTTTAATTCGGTCCATATTCTCATCTAGCTCATTTAACGAGTCTTCATCATAGAGAATAAAATTACTGCCCCCGTGGGACGTAATATTGAGTGGTCCCATCGTAAGCTGCCCCTCATCAATTCTCAAGGCATTCGTTGAAATCGTAGTAATCCTCGTGTTTACTTTCACATCACTAAAGGACAGATGACGCCCCTTATTGTGAAAGTTCCCTGTAATGCTTTGAATGGGTATGAGCATATAGTGCCCATCGCCGGACCAGAAATTCCCCCATACTTCCATATCACGAGGCATGCCTTCGCTTTTAAAGTTCAAATTAGCCGATACAGGCACGAGGAACTCTGGCGTCTTAAGGGCTACACTGCTGTCTAAATCCTTTGCTACGCCAGTAATCGTATAGGCACGAGTGTCCAAATTATAAACACCTTTCGCCTCTAGCTTACCGTTGAACACATTGGCATTGACGTTAGAGAAGTTCAATATACCGTCTTGGTATGTCACATCGCCTACCACATTATCAAAGGTCAATGCAGGGATTCTCAAAATCGGCATAGTTACACGACCTTTAGCAAAAGGCCTGTTAAAATCACCTGTTACCTTTGTGAGCAAGGTCATGGCATCGTGAATATTCTCACCGAACCCAAGGGATGATGGATCTACGCCTTTCACATCAAACTGTAAATCTAGCTGAGGCATGCGATGCTTTAAAACATCCTTTAAATCAACGCGACCTTTTAAAACAAGTCCATCACCAATAGCGGTACCGCCAAATTTCCCCGTCTCCATATCAATGTGTATAGCACGATTAGTATCTATGACTATCCGAGCATTTACATCCTTCATCACATAGTGACGATTGCGATCAAAAATCTCAAGTTGGTTGTTTCTCAACTTAATTGTTAGGTCTAAATGTTGACCATCCCAATTAAAGTTTCGTACCCGTTTACCTAACTCCTCTTGTCGCTCTTGAGTAGTCTTTCTAGGCCCTTTAGGTCGTGGCGCCACCTCATTCAGAGGTTTCTTTACATCAGGCGATGGTGGAACAAAGTCGATTCGGTTGTTTTCATCCAAATCGACGACGATGACCGCATCATCTAGCTCTATACCATTGATAGCGGAGGCTTTAAAGTTGCGCGTCACCACATCCCACATGTTAACTCGTATCTTACCGCTAGGAACTGTTACTAGCCTTCGCCCATCAGGATCTGTCCACACTAAATCAGTAAAGGATAGCATTCCCCACGGCGTAGCAGATAAACTTTCCACAGTAACAGTACCGCGCATCATGGTCTGGCGGGCCATAACCTCGTTAAAGATAACGCCCATCCCGCGACTAGCAATGGTAGCCAATACAAAGAAAACGATCGCTCCAATAGCAAGAAAAGCTGCAATGCCTTTTAGGCCCTTCTTATACAATTGTTTATATTTTGTCCAATAGGAACGCATATAATGTTTCATAGCCTTATTATATCACGATACGTTTACAATTTTATTTTAATGGGGCCCCAAAACATATCGGTCTACATATTGAAATGAGTGGCCCATACAACTTCGCTCCAAAGCGAGCTAAGTCGCTCATTATGTTTGGACCACTCATTTCATAACGTTTGTTATGAAGGCGTCCCATTAAAATAAAATAACACTACTAATCTTTTAAAATAATAAGGCTATAAAACATTACTAAAAAAGAAGAGAGCTCCATCCAAATGGATGGAGCTCTAAAACCTTTATGGTATTATATTATGCTTTTGCTTGTTTACCGTATTTTACAAGGCTTTCAGCTTCAATTTCTTCTTGAGTGCGATAGTCTTGAGGAATGTCCGCCAAGCGAATCCAGCTGCGAACTGCTTCTACTAATACGATAAGGATCATCAGGAACATGGCAGCACTGAATACTACTAGGATCCATTTACCAGCTGGGATATAGCTGTTAAATACGTTTTCAAAGTCTGCAGCAATAGCAACGATAGCCATTAGGATACATGGGATACCTGTAACCCATGCATAGCGTTTGCGGCCAAGTCGCATGATAACTGTAGTACTTACAGCCAATGTCATAGTACCTAATAATTGGTTAGATACGCCGAATAGAGGCCAGATAATACCGATGTTACCTTGTAGAACTAGGTAGCCCCACAAGATACAGATCAAAGCTGCACAACCATATACGCCAGGAGCCCAATGTTGGTCGTTGAATTTAGGATGGAAATGACCTAATAATTCTTGAAGTAAGTAACGACCTACGCGAGTACCAGCATCGATTAAAGTCATGATGAACAAAGCTTCGAACATGATACAGAAGTGATACCAATAACCAAGCAAATGATCCATGTTAGGCAATCTGGAGAAGATATGAGCCATACCTACTGCTAAGGATACGGCGCCACCAGGACGGTGCATCAAGTCTTCACCAACCATTGCGGACAATGCTGGCAATTCATGAACTTGAAGACCTAAGGCTTTGAAGGATTCTACTGTAGAGTTAATAGCAAAGTAATCGTCTGGATGCAATGCAGTCGCTGCGATCAACGCCATCATAGCGATGAAGCCTTCTGTTAACATTGCACCATAACCGATAGGTAAGATTTCTCTTTCATTAGTAAGCATTTTAGGTGTTGTACCAGTTGCAATAACAGTATGGAAACCAGATAACGCACCACATGCAATAGTAATGAAGATGTAAGGGAATACAGAACCTTTCAATACAGGACCGCCACCCCAGATGTATGGAGTAACAGCTGGCATTTGGATTTCAGGCATTACGATGATAATACCGAAAGCCAAGGCGCCAATTGTACCGATTTTAAGGTATGTAGACAAATAATCACGAGGAGCGAGCAATAGCCATACTGGCAATGCTGCTGCAAAGAAACCATACACTGCAAGCATAATTTCAATAGTTTGCAAGTCGTATGTGAACCAAGAAGCATATTCGCTAGCCGCGATGTTTGGACCGTAGATAATACCTACGAAGATTAACGCTACACCAATGATAGTAGCCTCTTGGATTTTACCAGGACGCAACCATTTTAAATAAATACCGATAAAAATAGCGATTGGAATTGTAGCGAATACGGAGAAGAATCCCCAAGGAGAGTTATGCAATGCGTTCGCTACTACTACGGCCATACCAGCAAGGGTAATAACCAATAGGAACAAGGTAGCAAGCATAGCACCGAAACCAGCGAGTTTACTGATTTCTTCGCGAGCAATATCCGCAATAGACTTACCGTCATAGCGAACTGAAGCGAATAAGATAACCATGTCATGTACAGCACCGGCTAATACGGAACCGATAAGGATCCATAAGGCACCCGGCAAATACCCGAACTGGGCTGCAATAACAGGACCTACAAGAGGGCCCGCACCTGCAATAGCCGCAAAGTGATGACCAAAGGTTACCCATTTGTTAGTTGGCACGTAATCGTGACCATCGTTGTGAATCATAGCCGGCGTCGGACGATATTGGTCCAAGGTCAATACCTTAGCCGCTATGAAAGCCCCATAAAAGCGGTACGCTAAAATCAGAATACACGCGGAGGCAATAACTAAGTAAATACCATTCATAACCATATAAACACCTCCATTTGTTTCGTGACATGGTGTATATGAAATTTCTGATAAAAACTTATGTTTCCATGCCACTTTGGCTTGTAAAAATGTTAGTACTTACACATTCATTGTATAACTAATCACGAGAGTGTCAACTACTATTTAGTCATTTTGAAAGCTCTCTATAACTTAAAGACATAACAAAAAGGCATCCTCCACATAGGAGAATGCCTTAATAAGTGTAGAAAAATAGTTTATATCTATAGTCTTACCACGATACCAGCTTCGTGGAGAGCCTTCTTAATATCTTTTATAGTTAACACTTTATTGTGTAACAATACGCCAGCAAGGGCACCAGTTACATTCGTTTTTGTAAATAAATCCACAAAATGCTGTACATTACCTGCACCACCGAAAGCTGTTACAGGAACATCTACTACTTCGGCTAATGCTTGGTATAATTCAATATCAAAGCCAATGCCTGTGCCATGTCTATCGATACTAGTTACCAATAACTCACCTGCACCGCGTTCTACCGCTTCTTTTGCCCATTCAAGAGCATTTCTACGTTGTCCAGATTCACCTGTCTGACCATGACCGTAAGCGTACCAAACCTTTTCAAAAGGATTATATTTTACATCAAGACATACAACGATACCTTGGTTACCGAACTTTTTAGCCCCTTCTGTAATAAGGGATGGATTAGCCAAAGCGGCAGTATTAATGGAAATCTTATCAGCACCAGCTTTCATAAGAGCCGTCATATCCTCAACAGAGGTTATCCCACCACCAACAGTAAGTGGCATAAATACCTTATCAGAGGATTTAAGAACCATATCTGTGAAAGTTTTACGACCTTCTGTTGTAGCCGTAATATCTAATAATACAAGCTCATCAGCGCCTTGTATTTCATAACGTTCTGCACATTCTACTGGATCCCCTGCGTCAACCATATCACGGAATTGTACACCATTCTGTACGCGGCCATTCGCCACGCTAAGGCAAGGGATAATACGTTTTGCTAACATTCAGTCGTCCTCCTATTTTTTTGAGTCTGCGTAAGCTTCTGTAATATTACCAAACGTACGCAACAAATTCAGACCTACAATACCACTTTTTTCAGGATGGAATTGCATTCCATACACTCTGCCACGTTCAACTACGCCAGGTACATCGATACCATAGTTAGCTGTGGAAATGATATATTCAGGATCTGTATCTACATAATAGGAATGAACGAAATAAGTGTATTGATCGTCTACATTACTAAAAGGACTATCTTGATGATGAACTACATTCTTGTTCCAGCCCATGTGAGGCACACTGAGACCAAGATCGCGAGGAATTTCTTTTACCTTGCCAGGAATAAGACCTAAACCTGGAGTTGGACCGTACTCTTCGGATTCCTCAAATAATAATTGCATACCTAAACAAATGCCTAATAGTGGAATTTCACGCTTTACTACTTCATGAAGTACATCGACTAAGCCACGTTCTTTTAGAACTGCTACTGCCGATGCATACGCGCCTACACCTGGCAAGAGAACGCCATCAGCGTTTAATATAACCTCAGGATCCGCTGTTAGCACTGCATCGAGGCCGATGTAGGCAAAAGCTTTCTGGACGTTAAATGTGTTCCCTGCGTCATAATCTATAATGGCAATCATAATAAACTCCTTTCAACCGCCTTAATGAGCCCTAGAGAAAATACTAGGGCTCAAACATTCACGCATTCACGTTGTTTCCGTTATATATATTCGTCAAAGGAAAAAAAATTTCCTGCCTATAAATTGCGTAAAAGCTAAACTCCATTCTATAGAATGAAATTCGATATCAAAACGGTTAAATTATTAGTAATTATGATAAATTTTGCTTTATTTATTCACAAATTGTTTTAATATATGGCACATTGCCTCTCCATCTTGAGCCATAGGAATAGTAAGACGTAGCCAACCTTTTCGTTGACCTCGGCGCACTTGGTACCCCTCTTTCAGCCACGCATCCGCTAAACCATGTGCATCTTCATCAGGAGCCTCAAAGAATATAAAGTTCGCTTCACTCTTGTAGTAGTGAATGCTTAATTCATCAAATAGCGCCTCCCATTTAACCCGTTCCTCTGCATTTTGGGATACGGTTCTCACCAAAAACTCTTGATCGTCGAAGGCTGCTTCTGCGGCCACTTGGGACAAGGTATTGAGATTATAAGGCAACCGAATGGTTTGCATGTAGTTAGCTAATTCTAGTGGTGTCATCATGTAGCCAACGCGATAGTTAGCAAGACCATATGCCTTAGAGAAGGTTCGCATGATTGCTACATTAGAGAACTCATCTAATAAGGCGCGTGCTGTAGGAACTGTTACAGACGTAACGAAGTCAATATACGCCTCGTCTACGATAACTAACGTTTCCTTTGGCACTGCTGCTACGAATTTACGAATGTCTTCTACGGACTCATAGGTCCCTGTTGGGTTATTAGGGTTACAAATCCACACAAGGCGTGTCGTTTCATCGACGGCTTTCACAAGAGCTGAAAAATCATATTGTCCTGTTTCAAAATCAGCGGGCACCTCACGAATTTCAGCACCTTCCACCAGGCCATTTAATGCATACTCGGAGAAAGCAGGCACACTGACTACGATGGAGTCACCAGCAGTAATCAAGGTTTTATTGACCATAGCGATAACCTCATCGAGGCCTACGCCAATAACGAGTTGCTCAGGTTGTACCTTCCAATAATCGGCTAATTTCATGCGCAAATCGGTGGCGTTCCCATCGGGGTAATAGTTAGCATCGTTATGTGTGACATAGCTAAGGATAGCCTCTCGCACCAACGGGGAGGTGCCGTATGGATTTTCATTGGCAGACAAACGCACCAATCGGTCCACACCGAGGCGCTCCTTTACCGCCGCAGCGGGCTCCTCAGGTATATAAGGTTTTAACGTGCGAATGATCTCTTTCATAAGCTATCCTTTCTAAGTATTTTCTTAATGAAGTACATTATAAATTCGTAATCTCTGGACGATCCGTAGTTTTGCTGACTACCCCTTCACGGCTCGCAAGTTCTGCCTCAATGGCTTCGTAAGGAACATTTTTCTCTGCCAATAATACGAGCAAGTGATACAATACATCTGCTGTTTCGTAAATTAATTCTTGCGGGTCTTCATTTTTTGCAGCAATAACAACCTCTGTCGCCTCTTCACCTACCTTTTTCAAGATTTTATCGAGCCCTTTTTCGAATAAATAATTCGTATAAGAACCTTCCTTAGGCTCAGCCTTGCGGTTCTTAATAATTTCGTATAATTCGTTCAATGTTTGCTGTGCCATATATAACTCCGTTATATCTCTTATAATTTATATCCTATGGGGCTTATCTTATGCTTCTACATCATTAAAGAAACAGCTCGTACGCCCCGTATGACACGCAGGGCCTTCTGGCTTCACTTGAATGAGCAAGGTATCACCATCACAATCGAGGGCCATACTCACCACATGCTGCACATTGCCGCTCGTACCACCCTTGTGCCACAACTCTTGACGAGAACGGGACCAAAACCACGTTTCCTTCGTCTCTAGTGTTTTGTGAAAGCTTTCTTCGTTCATCCACGCCACCATGAGGACGTCCTTTGTGTCCACATCTTGTACAACCGTCGGCAACAAACCATTTCCTTTTTCAAAATCTGGTTTCATATTGTAATCCTTTAATACAAGTAATCTTTTCTAAATTCAATATTTTATTTACTACCGTTACCATACTGTAGGTATTTACGCCCTTTATCATACGCTAATTATTTAAATACTGTTATCGTACAGTAATGCCGTGAGCTCGTAGTTCTTCTTTAAGATTAGGGATTTTAATTTCTCCAAAGTGGAAAATAGATGCCGCTAAGGCTCCTGTAACGCCAGTTTGTTCAAAAAGGTCTATAAAATCTTGAACCTTGCCGGCCCCGCCAGAGGCGATGATTGGTACATCTACAACGGCTTCAATGGCCTTATATAGTTCAATATCAAAGCCAGATTTAGTTCCGTCCTTGTCCATGCTCGTAACAAGCAGTTCCCCTGCTCCACGAGATACGGCTTCCTTAGCCCAATCGAGGGCTTTCCATTCAGTACGGTTACGACCGCCATGGGTGTACACATACCATTCACCGGTTTCTTCGTCTGTTTTTACGTCGATGGCTACTACCATACATTGATTGCCAAACTTTTGAGCCCCTTCTGTGATGAGCTCAGGATTAGCAAGGGCTGCTGAGTTTAAAGACACCTTGTCGGCGCCAGCTTTCAACAAAGCCATCATATCATCGACACTCTTGATACCGCCGCCAACGGTGAGAGGCATAAATACTTGAGCCGAAATCTCTTGTACCACATCGCGCATGGTAGTCCGCGCATCAACGGTGGCTGTAATATCTAAAAATACAAGCTCGTCCGCCTGTTGCTGTTCATAGGAGGCCGCAATATCTACGGGACTGCCTACATCTACAAGATTAACAAAGTTAACCCCTTTTTTAACGCGCCCATCATCTACATCTAGGCACGGAATAATCCGTTTTGCTAACATAATTCTACTCCCCTCTAAGTGTTCAAGTTACCGTTGATTGTACCCGGCAATTTCCTCTAATGTAATCGTTCCCTCATACAAAGCCTTACCAACGATACTATCCATAACGCCTTTAGCTTCAAGGGATTTAATATCTTCTAAATTACGAACGCCACCAGACGCAACGATGCGTGCCGTAGGGAATTCTTTTTGCAAATTGCCAAGCAAGTCCTCGTTAGCGCCTTGCATAGTACCATCCCGGTCCACATCGGTAACGATGAAGTACTTTGCGCCGCCTTCAACCATAGCACCGATTAAATCGGTCATAGGCACATCGGATTGATCGAGCCAACCTTCAGCAGCGACCTTACCGTTTTTACCATCTACGCCGATGACGATGCGCTCTGCACCGTATTCTGCAATCACTTGTTTGGTAAGCTCTGGATTTTTGAGTGCTACAGAGCCTAAGATAACGCGATCAACGCCTAAACCTAAATAGAGGTCCACAGCCTCTTTATCTCGGATGCCTCCACCGATTTCAAGAATGCCTGTGAAAGCTTCACGCACTGCTTTTACAATGTCTACGTTAACAGGTTTCCCTGCCTTAGCACCGTCTAAATCGACGAGGTGTAGCGCTCCAACCTTGGCCGCTTCATATTGTTTTGCTTGGTCTACAGGATTAGGATTGATCACCGTTTCCTGTGCGAAGTCACCTTTATAGAGGCGAACGCTGCGACCATCTTGTAAATCTATAGCTGGAAAAATCATAGGTTCTCCTTTATTAAATGACCATATTAAATAACGCCCTTTGTAGAATTTACCCCTTGAATATCTGGGTTAATCGTAACAGCCTTGCGCAAAGCACGGCCTGTAGCCTTAAACATGCTTTCAATGATGTGGTGCGTATTGCGACCATATAGATTCCGAACATGTAAATTCATAGCAGCGCTCATAGCAAGAGCTTGGAAAAAATCCTCTACTAGCTCTGTTTCAAAGTTGCCACCTAGAACAGGAGTGCTCCATTCGCCTTGGAATACGAGGTACGGACGACCGCTTAAATCGATCACAACTTGTGTTAACGCTTCGTCCATAGGAACCCACGCATCGCCGTAACGCTCAATGCCAGCCTTATCGCCTAAGGCTTTCACCAAGGCCTGACCTAAAGCCAGGCCGATGTCCTCCACAGTGTGGTGAGCATCTACGTATGTATCGCCCTTTGCCTCTACTACAAGGCCAAAGCGTCCGTGTTTCGCCAGCAGCGTCAACATGTGGTCAAAAAAGCCAATGCCTGTGGAGATAGAGCTCGTTTGCGCCCCATCAAGGGTAAGTTCTACTGTAATATCTGTTTCTTGAGTGGTGCGTTGCACCGTACCTGTGCGTATCATAACGACCTCTATACCTCAAATCCATTTTTATAATCTATAATACTAATTTCTATTTCGAGCAACAGTTAACTATAGTTTTCAAATATATTTTCTAATCTATTTATATAAACTATTTTTCAAAACGTACTTCGATGGCGCGGGCATGTGCTTCAAGGCCTTCTGTACGAGCTAAAGTAGTAATGTGTGTTGCTACTTCTTCTAATCGTTCTCTTGTAAATTGTGTAAAGGATGTACGTTTTACGAAATCATATACACCAAGCGGAGATGAGAAGCGTGCTGTACCACTGGTAGGCAATACGTGATTTGTACCGCCTACGTAGTCGCCTAATGGTTCAGATGCATAAGCGCCGAGGAATACGGAGCCTGCATTTTGAACTAGGCTCATGTAGCCCATTGGATCTGGCAATTGAATTTCCAAATGCTCAGGTGCCACTTCGTTCATTACCGTAAACATATCTTCAATGCTATCCATAACGGCAATGTAACTGTTATTTTCAATAGCTGGACGAGCGATGCTTTCACGAGGCAATAATTTTAATTGGCGTTCTACCTCATCGGATACAGCATTTGCTAGGCTTTCACTAGTAGTAACCATGATAGCGCGCGCCCGAGGATCATGTTCCGCTTGAGACAAAAGATCTGCTGCAAGATGAATTGGATTAGCACTATCGTCAGCGATAACGCCGATTTCACTAGGGCCTGCAATCATGTCGATATCAACTTGGCCGAACACTTGGCGTTTTGCAGTGGCTACGTAAATGTTGCCAGGGCCTACGATTTTATCAACCTTTGGAATGCTTTCCGTACCATACGCAAGAGCCGCTACACCTTGAGCACCACCAACTTGGTATACCGCATCAACGCCAGCAAGCTTAGCAGCACCTAACACAGCACGATTGATGCCATCCTTTTGAGGAGGTGTAACCATAACGATTTCTTTAACACCTGCAATTTTAGCTGGCAACGCAGTCATGATAATAGTAGAAGGATAGGCTGCTGTGCCGCCAGGTACATAAAGGCCAACGCGTGCCAATGGAATAACCTTTTGCCCACGGATAATGCCCGGTGTATCCATATCCACAAAACCTTGTTCAATTTCACGGCTGTGGAACTCAGTAATATTAGCCTTTGCCTTTAACAAGGCAGCCTTCAAATCATCAGATAAGGACTCATAAGCGGCGTCGATTTCCTCTTGAGGCACCTTGAAATCTTCGATGGATACACCATCAAATTTTTCAGAGTATGCCTTTAAAGCCGCATCACCATTGGTGCGCACATCGTCGATGATATCGTACACGCGGCGTTCAATTTCCATGGCTGTAGTTTGTTGAGTGTAATTTCGCACGATACCAAGCATCGTATCTAATGATTCCTTATAAATTTTCATGTCTTATCCTTCTTCCTATATATGCTATCCGCACTATTAGTTCTATCTCTTATTTATTAATGGCTTCTGAAAGCTGATCAATAAGTTTAAAAATAGTATTTCTCTTTTGTTTTAGCGCTAATGGATTAGCCACTAAGCGTGTAGATATTGGCTGTAACCAATCGAAAATTTCTAAGTTATTTTCCCGCAAGGTTGTACCAGTTTCCGTAATATCTACGATCGCATCCGCTAGCCCTACTAACGGAGCTAGCTCAACAGAGCCTTCAATTTTGATGATTTCCACATCTTGTGCTCCAAAGTACTGCTTTGTAATGGTTGGGTATTTTGTACCGATACGTTGACGACGACCTTCTTTAGGATTATAGCCCGCAAGAGAGGCCAAGATAAATTGGCATTTACCAGTTTGTAAATCTAGCATTTCATAGCTTGTATCATCTTGTTCATCTAGTACGTCACTACCAACGATACCGAGGTCTACCACACCGTTTTTCAAGTATGTTGTTACATCGGGACCTTTAGCGAGGATAACCTCTATAGCGTCGCCCAATGAAATGATGAGCTTACGCGCCTTGTTGCGCAATGGCTCACAGTCTACGCCACAGGACTCCAAGAGAGGAATAAAATCCTTTTCTACGCGGCCCTTTGTAAGGGCGATACGCAATTTACCATTATCTTGATTATTGCTTTCACCATTCAAGGTTACATCGGTCAAAACGTCGATGTTGAAAGCCATGCCAACCGCAGGCATTGGCGTACCATCAAAGCTAGATAGCAAGCCGTCATAACGACCGCCACTGACGATGTATTGGGACACACCGTCCACATAGCCTCTAAATGTGAGGCCTGTGTAATAGGATTGAAGCGGCTCAGTAGACACATCAATGCGAACCTGTTGACCTGTTTGAGCCACTTGGTTGGCCATGTCTACGAGATTATCTAAAATGCGTTGTGCCGCTGCAGGCAAAATTATTTGATTGAGCTCATCCTTAATATCTTGAACAGTACCAAACAAGCGAGGCCATACAGTTAAAAATGGATATAACGCACTATTTTTAAAGTCATAAATCAACTCGTTATAGTGCGGCAAGTATTTAGTAAACAAAGCCTCTAAGAGCTCTGTTCTTTCCTCATCACTAAGACCAAGTACATCGGTAATAGCCCGAGAGAAACGAGCATCCCCAATTTCTAATAGCAAATTATTACCGAGCTGAGTTTCGTTTACCTCTTTAATAATGGCAAAGCACTCTTGCTCGGCTTTAATGCCTTCATAGCCTACCATCTCAATGCCGCCTTGCGTTACTTGATTTACATCACCGCGGTGCTTTTTATTTTTCATGAACACATCGCCTAAGTAATAGAACGTGCGAGGTAGTTCAATATTGGTAGTCGCCAAGAAACGACCGATTGGCATAGTCAAATCAGGACGAATTACGACGGACGCTTCAGAACTATCCATGAACTCGTACATATGCTGACCGCGACCCATTGCATAGCCATTAAATACATCCTTGTACTCTACAAGAGGTGTAGAGATCTTTGTGTACTGGCGGCTACGACATAGACCGAGCACATATTGGCTCACATCATCCTTGCGCTCTGCTACGGCCCCTATATCATCACGGAATCCCGTAGGTAATTGCTGCTGTACCATCGTAAACATCCTTTCTATCATTTCATCTATTTCATTTCTCATGCCTGTGAAAGCATCATATAATCAGTTTCAAACGAGTTAAATAGCTTTCATTTATCTATGAGAAAAAATTTACCTATATCGATACTTTTCTATTTTATCGCTTTATCTAGTTAAAGTATGAAATTATAGTATAACGGTTCTATAGAATTGTCAATAGAACCGTTACGATTTCACGTTATTAATATAAAGATAATCCGCCTATAGCTTATATCTGCTTATAGATTATAGGAAAATACATATAATTAAAGATCAGTTTTAACTTTGTAACGATAAATATATAGACTTATCAACTTCATCTAAGTCTTCGATCTTATACTTCGTTTTACTTTCATCAAAATGATAATATTTCCGTACATGATCTAACAAAGCTTTGGACTCTTGGTTTTGTTTGGAGAGAAATAGAATACAATTCATATTTTTATCAAAGACAATCATATTATCCTTACATAATAAGTATAGATACGAGCTGCCAGCCTTATCTTTCTCTACAAAGGCATCAAAGAAATAAGGAAATTTAGAGTTAGAGAAACTAGTATCAGATACAATAAATTGGCTACCCAATTTGCTAATATGAATTTCATTCTTAGGCCCAAACTCTAAAACTACACTACGGCCAACCAGCTTATCTGATGATGGTTCATGATAAAACATAAAAGCTATAAAAGCTGTTATTAAAGCAATTAAAACAATAAGTCCAATCAGTAGTTTTTTCATTATATACTCCCACTTACCTTTGCCTGCCAACCAAAAGGTTGGATAATTCCATATATTTGGTCTGTGTTGCCCCTTTGTCGGAGGGACCCCATAAAGTTCTTCATTATGATCAATATATCCAGAAACTTGCATAGATTCTCCAGATGGAATTCTTACTCTCATGTCAGCAAGCTTTTCTTTAAAATGATAGCTATCTTAAATACTTTTGATACAATGCTATCATTATCATAATACTGAAATTCCCCATTTTCCCAAATCGATTGCTTTAACAGAAAACTTGCAGCAAGCAAATTCGATACATCTACAGACAAAGATATTATTCCTCTTTCACTTGATAAATCATGAATATTCGATATAGATTCAATTTTCTTTAATTCTATTAGAATGCCTTGATGCATACCACTAGTCACATCCTCTAATAACCACTCTTCAGAAAATTCATGAAGATGGTTAAAACGAGTTGCATACTGTGACTCTTCAACTCCCACTGCAATAGGTTTATCAGTTACACTATTAACCACACCACCCACTGTACCACTTAACCATTGTGCTAACGCAGGATCAGTCTTAGCCATTTTTTTAATTTCACCAATTAACAGCTCATTAGTCATAATAACTTTAAACCCACTACCAGGTACATTACCAGCCATACGAGCAGCCAACTCACCTATCACACCATGAGCAATGGACTTAGCAACTTTACGATTCTTAGTTGTTGGTTGCCAGTTATGTAATTGTTCAAATGCGCTTTTAGAGAATAGACCTGCTAATTCTTGATGTTCTTCAATTTTCTTTTTATCTAAAATCTTATCTAACTGATATAAAGGTAACGGGTATACAGAGGATTGATAAGCTTTCACCATTTACATACTGCAACTCCTCAACGTGCTTGGCATTCAAGGCATCGATTTTGTAACGAGCCCGTTCAATAGAGGACATATTCTCGATGACAAATTTATCTATCACATGATCCAGTATGTACCCATTCGCGAACACATGGATTACACCAGCCCTTGTAATGTTCATGTTTTTCACACGCTTGATGGTTAACTCATATTCAATTCTGTCGCCATTATAGGTAATAGACCTAGTTATTGAAGTATTCATACCTTTTATTTTATCATAAAACACTCATAAAATCGTAACATCTGGTGATTTTGATAGGAGTTACTTAAATTTTAAGTAATAATGTTTTTTTACTATTTTGTAATATAAAAATGACACCTATACCACTCCCTTGTTGGTGGTATAGATGTCATTATAATAGTATGTAATACTAACCTACTAATCTGGGTAAGATAATTCTAAAGATACTTCACCATTAGCTGTTAATATAAATATTAATCCAGAGAACGGATTTTGATTATAGAATTTAAAAGTCTCAATCATTGATAAAATTTCAGTCTTTAAATCATACATAATCTCTGAAATAATAGCTGGTTCGTCATCGTTATTCTCTACATATTTCAAAACACATGAATCATCCTCAGTCTTATATACTAAAAGCTCTACAAAAGGATTACTGTCATTAGTTTCAAAGTATAGTTTCGCACGACTCCAACTTAGAGGCGTTAATTTATATATATTTTGGGCCACTTTATTATAATGTTTTTCAAGTTCCGATTCTAAGCTTTTATGCTTTAACTTAAACACCTTATCAATGGCAGTATAATTTTTTGCTAATATACTAGATTCCATATCCTCCAATAATAAAACACCTCGAGGCCCTTTTAGCATTTCTTTATATACATCTGACTCAAATTCATCTTCTCTAGCTAGTAAACCAAAATTCTGATACTCCCACTTATATCTATTTTGGAGCCAACAATCGTCAGTTACAGGATCATTATGAAATTCACAATGTGGCTCATAATCATCACGTGAAATATACATTGTTCCCCACGTCCATTGTTCTGTAGAGGATTTATGAAGCAAACGTACATACGTCAAAATTTCACTAGTCCCAGCTTTTATAGTTTTTACTTTTTCATCAGTGCAATTATATAATAAATCTCCATAACTTATGATTGAACCTGCTGGAGTTTTTACATAATAACAAGCCGAACTCATACCTGATTCTGTACATTCAAAAAACAAATAACACTTATACCAATGTATTGGCATACAATCAATAAGTATATCTCTTATTTTATTAATATATATATTCATATATGCTCCTATTAATTATTAGAAATCGTATGCTCAATTGGGGTTCTACCATCCACACTATAGGTAATCTTGAATTCAGATGGACGTTTACTACCATTTCTAATAACATCTATTTCAACAGACACTACATTACCTTCTTTAACTGCTTTTTTTATTGCATTTTCAACACGTCTATATTCACTTTGATTTACCAGTCTATCCATAGCAACCAAATTATCTATATCACCAGAACCATTAAATATCTTTGCGATTAAGTGTCCACCATGATCTTCTCCTAGTCTACCTGTTTGTTCAACTATGGCTTTTTGTGCGCTAGGTATTCGTTGGGCATCTTTTAACTCAACTATACCAAATACCTTAGTAATATTTCTATCTGCATCCGTCTGATAAGTATAACCATTTTTAATATACTCAACATTAGGTTTCAATACTTTTATACCATCAACAGTATCCATATGGCTACCATCGGTAATACGAGTTAAAGACTGTTTTGGATTGTTTTTTGATACAAGCCCTCTCATTGCAACTTGATTATTACTAGGTCCCCATCGACTATTTAGATCCAATTCATCAGAATGATTTCCAAGAGCTAAGTATTGAGCTGTTAAAATTTCACCATCAGAAAGAAATGATATTGGAATAGTCTTCCCATCTATAGAAAATTCGCCTGTCTCCATAGACCAACGAGGTGTATAACCTCGTGCCTTTGCATCTAAAGCTTCTTTATATTCGGCGGTTACCCCATCATTACCATTCTGAGTTTTACTAAATATACGATTAAATAGATTTTTAAACTTATAAAAATAACGTTTAACTACACCTAATGGTTGCCGACCATCAGATAAAACTGAATGGATATTACCATCATAATCCGTAACAACAAATTTGCGCGTTTTTTTAGTTGATCCTGAACTAAGTGAGGGGGATAATAAATTTAACGATTGATAAGTAGTAGGCTCATATGCTGAACCTATACTTGATTCAGAAAAATAAATACCAGTTAGGCCAGGTGTAGTCCCACCATCCTCATATTCTAAATCAAATAACTCCAACTTATTATTAATTGCAATATTTTTATATTTACCAGTTATTTCATCTTTAACAGAAATAACATAAGAGACACCATCTGGCATGGCTCTTAGATCAAAAGATTTTCCTTGATCAGTTACAATATAATTATTCTTTTGAATATCTTCTAATTCATTAAATAACTTTGGATCATTTTGAAACTCATTCCACTTAGTCGCATAAGATGAAACTGCTGCTCCTACATTAGCATTTTTCCCACTAGCCTTATTAACCACACCACCTACTGCTGCACTCAACCATTGTGCTAATGCGGGATCATGTTTAGCTACTTTCTTTATTTCACCAATTAATAGCTCATTAGTCATAGTAGCTTTAAAGCCGCTACCCGGTGTATTACCAGCCATACGTGCTGCTACTTCACCTATGATACCATGTGCAATAGATTTAGCGATTTTGCCATCTTTCGTTGTTGGTTGCCAGTTATGTAGTTGTTCAAATGCATTTTTAGAGAATAGACGTGCTAATTCTTGACGTTCTTCAATTTTCTTTTTATCGAAAATCTTATCTAATTGATGTAACGTATTTTCTGTATTAGTGTTAATGGTTTTAGTATCAATTTCTTTACCATCTACAGACAGTATACCATCAGAAATAGCAGATTGAGTAGTAGAGCTTGCTTTACCTTTAGAGCCTACACCTAAGTTTGGAACTAGACCGATACTGTTATAAATCTTATCATAACCTTTTTTATCATTGGTTTTCATCTCTTCAAGTTTCTTTTTACTACCATAGTAGTTATAGCCGATACCATTGTTGCTATATGTGTACTCAGCTTCGTTTTTGATATCTTTCATCTCTAGAGATTTTGTAGTTAATTTATTCTTAGCTTTCGTAGATTCACTTTTAATAACCGCACCCTCTAATGTAGTCTTATTACCTACATTAATATTGTAGCCTTCTTCTCCTGCATAAATGCCAGCTTGTTCTGTTACGCTCTTCCATTTGCTATCAATGCGTCCTACACTGGCATTGATACTACCAGTTGGATTTTTGAAGTTAGGTTTAGAGGACACAGAAAAGCCTGCAGATTTACTATGTTCTTTAAAGTTATCTACATCTTGTAAGCTTTGAATATGTAAATCACGACCGGTATCTACTTCTACCTTTTTACCAGACACAGTAGAACCAATAATATTTGTATCTCGTTTTGCTTTAAGTTGTGCTAATTGAGCCGCTTTAATCTTAGTAGGTACATAACTTTCTTGATGGGTATCTCCATTTTGACGAGCCATATTGCCACTCGCATTAATATCGAGGAGTCCACCACCAGTTAAGCTAATGCCAGCACCAACGCTCCAGCCAGAACTTTTATAGGTATTATTAACATCTACAGTATTCTTACCAGCCTCAAGATTAATATCACTAGCGCTATCTAATACTAATTTTTTAGCCTCAACGGTTTCACCTGTTAAACCAATACCACTTTGCTGAGCATCACGAGCCTTGATTTGTACCTCACTATCACTAACCAGAGTACCACCTTGATATGTGTTTGTATCTACTACTTGTCCTTGTTTTCTAGAAGTGCTACCAATGCTTACAGATAAGTTAATAGCATCATCAATATTTTTCGCGCCTCGTTTAGCTTTACCGTCTACTTTATCAACTTTACCTGTTACGGCATCGCGTATTTTTTCTCCATGTAAAGCTGCATCTACTGCTTCATATCCATCTTGCAATTGTTTACGCGCTTCATTGAGTTCAAGTGCAGCTAACCGTTTATCATCACGGCCACCAGCTTGTTTTATTGTACGTGTAGTATTTGTAAGTGTATTTGCTATTGCACCACCTAAGGATACGGTAAGACCAGTTTTTTTGTAGCGTTCATCATGTGTCATATGGTTATGATCCACGTTACCATCTAATGTAACAGCAGAGCCATCTAACACAGCACCTTCTTTAGCAAGAATATCTGCACTTGTAAGATGAACTGTATCATTAGCCTTAATATTTACAGTCCCTTTCGTACTAGCAATTGTATTTCGTACAGTAGCCTCTTCATGGTTTGCTTCATCAATATTGTGTTTTTCTTTACCAATAGAGAAACCTATACCGGCACCACCAAGCACTCCAGATTTTTTATGACGATAAACACTGGAACCATCTGTAACAGCTTTATCTGCGCCCAATTCTACCTTACCACCAGCGGTAACAGATACGGCATTCTCGCCCAAAATTTGAGCAGACTGACCTGTTACATCTTGCGCACTTGTAATAGTTATATCTTTACCACTTACTGTAGAACCTGTTACAGATGTACTTGTTACGTCATCAGCGGCATTTGTACTTTCACGTTTGACTAAACTTTTCTTTTTATCTAGATACACATGATTAACTGTGCTATTAGCCTTCGCGGTATTTAATGCAACCGTATTACCAGATACTTTCACTGTATCTGCCGCTAACACTTGACTACCTTCCAGTTGTACTGCATTAGAGGCTAGAACAGAAACATTCTTGCCTTCAATACTACTACCAACAGATGATTGTGCTTTTACCAGATCATGAGACTGAGTCGTTTGCGAGTGTCCGCCACCAGATTTACCTTTATCGAAACGATGTTCTTCAAGCTCATGTGTAGCATTCATTGCTTTCATCGTTACATTGCGACCTGCCGTCACAGTTGTATTCACATCAGAGGAGACAATACCTGCCTCCATAGATACATCTCGGCCTGCTACTACTGTTGTTTGACCAGCACCACCAATACGGCCTTGATCTACACCAGTAATCGTTTCACGACGGTTGTTGCTACTGTTCCACTCAACCTTGCTATTACCGGCCTCATACTGTACGCCTTTATTAATTACATCGCGCCCCGCACTAACCTTTGTGGAACCAGCTGCATTAGTTTGTGTAATGGTGCCACCTTCATTAATAACGTCTTTCTTAGCATACACAGAGACTGTATCATTGCCCATAATAGTGCCTTGTGTATTACGAACTTCGTCATTTGCTGTAACCGTAGCCGTGTTACCTTTAATAAGACCATTATCATTGTGAATGGAATTACCAGTAAGAGTCACATCCTTATCCGCTACAATGCTACCGCTATTATGCATAGTATCAACAGATAGGTTAATAGATTGGGCTTGTAAATTAGCACCACCTTCTACTCGTTTTGTGTTTGGTGCTAAATATAAAGTAGGTACTAGCACAGTTTCAGTTTTGCCATTTGGCAATACAACAGACTTACTAACTAGGAGAACTACATCATCTTTAAGATTCTTTTGCTCAGCCTCTGTTAAACCTCGTCCTAATACAATAGATTGAGATTTAGTTACACTAATCCCTGCATCCATCAATTGGCGATATTGTTCTTCTGCAGAAAGACCAGATTGAAGTCTACTTTTACCGGTTTGACGCATAATCTCTTGCATAACGAGCTGTTGCTCATAATATCCGTCACCCAATCGTTTTTGTATATTCATAGGGTCTAATTTAAGGCGAGATAATACGTAATCAGAAGATAAGAAGTTGCGACGATTGGTAAAGTTTGGATCTGTTTCAATCACATATGAAGTATTAGGATTCGTCGATAACTGACTCATACTATTTAACAGAGATGCATCTACTGTGGCATCACTTTTACTATTTTCTACATGACCGCCATATACGGCAACAGGTACATCTTTAGGATTCACCTTAGTATTCTTATACTTCGCTTCACGAATATTGGTAGTATCCCACCCTTTTTTATGATGACGACTATAACTTGTAGCTGTACCCTCTTCAGTAATATATTCATTCCCTTTAGGATTGCTTTGTTCATAATGACCTACAGTACCAGTGATATCGCCAGCAGCACTAATTTGACTAGCTTCATTCACCATATGATCTACATCCACATGTAAATTACCGCCAGAAATAATTCGGCCAGGATTAGATGTATCTACCGCATCTTCCTCACGTGTACGGTCATATTCATACTTAGTCCAACTATCATGATGTTTACCATATACGGAAAGTTGAAGATTCTCAGAAGAATGTACTACGACTTTATCTTTTGGAATTTTATCATCATGTCCATAAATCCGTTCCTCAGACAATTGATAACGCTTAATGCTGCCGGATGGAGCTACTTCGTTTTTAACATGCTCTTTACCCTCTACAGCTACACGCTTAAGGGTAATACCACCATTTTTATTGTCTACAGATTTCGCAAGTAAAGCTCCACCTTGACCAAACTCAATTGTTGATGCAGTATTTACTACACTATCCATTTTACCGGATACTGTACCTTTCTCACCCATCGTTTTACCAAGCTGTAATTTACCTTCTGCTTTGATGACACTACCATCTGTATTAACAATAGATTTTGTTGCTATAGACAAATCTTTTTGGGCAATCATAACAGGTGCTTCTTTAGTCGTAGCATTACCAGTTTGTATTACAGAGTCAGTAGTAATCTTTGCTGTATCTACATAAAGTTTACCCTTATTCATCTGCTCTAGACTTTTGGTTGTAATATTGGCATCTGTAGTAGCTATCGTACCTGTATTTTGCAACTTACCAGTACTATCTATGGTTAGTTTGTTTTGTGCAGACAATACACCTTGGTTATTAACACCAAAGCCGTCATTGGTACCCACTAAGTACATACTATTAGCATACATACCGCCAATAGCAGCTACATCAAGACCAACTTGACTTGACTCTCCAGTTTTACTTGCATTCGTAACTTTACCAGAAGAATCAACGGCAATAGCATTCTTACCCGTTACAGCTTGAGCATCTTGGGCCCAAACTTTACCATTGAGCTTTACAGCCTCAGCAAGCATATCTGTACGTGCCGTTTTAGAGGCATTAAGACCTTTTTCACCGACTGTAATAGCACCTTTTTGTACATTATAGCCTGTAACACCACCATTATTAATAATTGGATTACCTGTTGTAAGGGTTGCACTGCTTGCATTAATAAATGTGCCATTATTAACAGAAATACCATTAGGGTTGGCAACGATAACATGTGCCTTATTACCGGCTACTTCAAGAGCACCATTCATAGATGTAGAACTTGTACCCGTTACTTCATTTAAAATCGTATTAGCAGTAGGGCCTACTAAATTAGGGTTTCCCATAATATAGCCTGCCAGCTCTGTATTTACAGGTCGATTCGCATTATTTAAAATAAGCCCCTTTTCGTCTACATTAAAAGCATTATATTGGTTATGCGATAACCCTTTATCATTAGGTGTATTAATATTAACGACAGTCATGCCATTTCTAGCTTCTTCTATTTTTGGTCCTAATTTACCTTGATCTGGTACAACAGGATTAGCAAGGGCCATAGGAATCCATGGTGCAGAGTTAGTCGCTAACAATGCAGCAAAGATAGCCATTGCCGTATGCTTTCTTATATTCATATTACTCTCCTTCTCTAGTACATACCATTCACTATTTAAGTGTATAGCTGCACTAGAATACAACACTTAAAACTGATAACTGCCTCTAAAGGCCCACACACGCGTATCTGTATCAAAACCTTCTGGTTTCTTAATTGGTGTTCCTAATGATACATCATAGTTTACATCGTCACCAACCATACCACGTACACCAACCACACCACCAATTAAGGTATTACCTAATTGAGTTTCTGTAGATGGCCCCCATACATGTCCAATATCTATACCCACATATGGAGTAATTTGTTGTTTTCTAAATGGTAACGCCCACTCGTTTTGTACATAATAGCCAGAATCCCCTCTTAAGGTTTCTTCTCCACTAAAGCCTCGTACAGAATAGCGCCCACCAATACTAAATTGATCGGTACCAAACAAGCGTTGATTTGTGAACTGGCTTCTAAAACGCATCGTATACGTACCTTGCTTATGGCCCATACGAACACCGGTTTGAACTTGGCCTTCTAAGCCTGCCATTTTATATAGTGTAGTAGGATTATCTGACAAGCCTTCCCAACTCCGTACTTGAGCACCCAATCCATTAATACCTTGTCGATAAAATAGATATACATCAGATACAGTATTGCTACTATATTGACGATGAGATAAACCAACTTCAACAGCTGTCGTATGTTGCTCTTGTACACCAAGTTCTACATCATCTAAATAATTGTGGCGTTCTTTATGAATGACTTTAGCCACAGCCGAAGTTTTAGAGCGACTTGTTCTATTTAAGACTTGCTCTACTGCAAATTCTGTACCTTGCGTAGTCCCAGAAGAACGAAACGCATTAGGCATGAATACTAATTGATTATAGCTATACTTATACGTCGAAAGACGATATGTACGGTTCCCATCAGGAACTGAATAGCTAACTGCATATTGTTTTGATCCATGACCATCATCATGATGACTGATATCTTTTGTAAAGCTAGTGGTTAGTACATCATTTAATCCTGCCAATTGACTGAAAGATAGATATACTGTCCCTTGATATGTTCCTGTTGATTTATTTCCAGAATTATCTAGCATCAAAGATCCGTGTACAAATCCTTTTTGCTCAACGGTAAGCTTAACAATAGAATGTAATGGTTTTGTACCTGGCTCTATAGTCATCTTAATATCTTGACCTGGTACATTACGCATTTGGTCAATCCCTTGCTCTAATGCTTGTCGACGTAATACATAACCAGGTCTCACAGGAAAAGCACTACGCCAATTAGTGCGTGCTTTAGCATTTGTAAGAACAATATCCTCTACATAACCAGGCATAATCTCAAAAGTGAGTGTACCAGACTGTAAATCTTGGTTTGGCACAACTACTTGACTAGTGATGTACCCATCAGATAACAGTTGCTCTTGTAATTCCTTTTGTAAAAACTGAATGCCCTCTGTTCCAATACGATTATGGTTATATACCTTCAATCGATCTTTATATTTCTGTAACACTGGTTCTGAGGAAGTTACTACAATATGCTCTATTGCAAACGATGTACTTTCCTTAGGTAATGACTTCATTGGTACTTTATCTAAACCTGTATAACCAGATTCTGAACGCGGCAAAGCGGCCCCAGTCATTGGTGCTTCTACACGTTGGCGTAAGGAAGCATCCGCTCGGGCCGCTTCTTGTTGTATAAATGGGTTTGATACTTCTGCTGCAAAACTAGGCATTGTACCGAATATGGTCAGCAAGCCAACACAACCTGCTGCAATACATACAACTCTCATTAATTCCTCTCCTTTCGTTATAAGATGAATTATATATTAAGTTATCTTTTTTTTACAATAAAAATATTTATTAGTTTATTATTATGTTATTATTTATTTATTTTTATATAAAACAAAAGGTAGCTGATTAATAAAATCAACTACCTTCTGTTTAAAATAATAGCACTGAATTATAAGCTATAAAGATGAAGGATTTAATTGTAATAAGTCCACATCATTATAAATCAAATTTGTTATTTCAAACGTATCATTTAAAGTAAAACAACCTTTTAGACCATTATAAGAAAAGACATAGCCATTCATGCTTTCACCATGAATAGAGACAACAGATATGGGCTCAACTACCGCATCAATAGGTACCGCATGACGTCCTAGTTGATCTATTACAAACTTAGCTTGTTCTCTGTCACATGCCAAAATTTGCCCCAAATCATATATGGCTAGATTTTTCTTTTCATTCCATTCATCATACTTCTTCCGTTGTCTAATGTTATAGAATATACCAATAAGTATAATAAGAGTTAGAATTTTAAGTATTATCTCCATACATTCTACTCCTCTAAAATGCTTAATCAGCTAACACACTAAAAATCCATAAAAATAATTACAGTTACACAGACTAGCATATACGGAATAAAATAAAGATAAAGCATGTTAGCAGAACGACATAAACGTTCTTTTTCAGAAACCAACAAACCTGTAACCGCTTTAGCAACTTTATTTCTAGAATAAATATCACCTAATACTGCCAATAAAAAGATTACGACTAATACTCTTGTTCCCCACAAGGTATGGCCCCAAGGAATTACAGTATATGCTACCACCGCGAGACCTTTTATTAACTGAAAAATTTTAATTTCTACACTCTTCTTTAAATCAGTATTGTTTAATCGAAAAGACTGCACTTTAAAAATATCGAATAAGTATATAATAAATACACAAATTATTATATATGTTGCCGCACTATAATTCATATTATCTCCCATTATATTAATCGATTAGGTGAAGCAACCTTTTAGCCCCAAATTCGTTCTATATCTGCTATGCTATGCGCATCAGAGCCAAGTACGAATGGAACGCCAATGACAGCAGCCATGCCTTGGATAAAGCGGCTTGGGTACATTTCATGGCAGTCTGGTTTGAAGAAGCCGCTCATATTGTAGTCTAGTTCGCGACCTTGTACTCGCATGATATGTAAAATATCGCTTACCACATGCGCATTACGACGATCTAAGTGATGTTCAAAGCCAAAATGATGTTGGTATTTTTTAATCAAATCAAAATGGCCAATGCGTTTTGGTGTATATTCGCCAAGGTCAGCACGCACGGCTTGGCGCACCATGGAGTAATATTTGTAATACAACTCATATTGCTTTTCAATCCACGGACCAAAGCCCTTTTCAAATTCTTTAGGACTGTAATCTAAGCAGTAAAAGGCATTATTAACACCTTCCATAAAGTGAACGGACAAGATATTATCATCCGTCAACGGACCATAACGATCGAGGAACTCTTGAATATCCGCTTCAAAACCTGGAATATAATCCACCTCAAAGCCGAGGGAGATATCGATATGTGTACCATAGGCACGTTGTAATTGACGACCTAGTTCTAAGTAGGTATCAACTTGGTTCAACTTCAAAGACGCTGTATCATAGGCTTTTTGGTCTCCACCGTATTCAGCTGCAAAAGCTTTTGGCAACGGCGCATGCTCTGTAAAGCATACCTTTTCAATGCGCAACTCGATGGCCTTTTCAATCATCAATGCAGTTCGGTCCCCACTACCATGCGGACACAATTCCGTATGCACATGACCATCTACGAGACGGCTGCGATACTTACTGTATCCAACGAACTGCCGTTCATCTTTCATGTTCATTCAATCACCCTATTCGCCCTAACCCGTGGCGAACCCTTATCTATCATCTGTATATTATTAGTCTTTACTTTAATATCTACGTTTTATTATACCAATAATGCGTATGTTTCGGTATCCTGATATTTACCATGTTTAAAACCAACTTGAGGCGTAAGCCCACAATAGGTAAATCCAAAGTGCTCATGCAATGCCGTACTAGCTGCATTCCCTGCAGTAATAACAGACACTACCGTATGCAATGTATCCGTTTCTTTTGCGTGGTCTAAAATATGGGCCATCAACTTAGATGCCACGCCTTTGCCTCTATATTCTTGATGAATATAGATAGATAATTCGACAGTACTTTTGAAAGCATCCTTTGTCCTATATGGTGAAAGCGATGCATAGCCTACAACCACATCGTCTATTAGACCTACAAAAATACAGTGCTCTGAAGTTTGATGTGCCTCATACCACTCCTGCCACTCTGGCAACGTGCGGGGCTCAAGATCAAGTGTTGCTACACCATTCATAACCTCGTAATTATAAATATCTAAACAAGCTGTGATATCATCCTTTGTAATTGGTCGAATTACTAATTCACTCATAAGAATTCCTCAAAATTGTGGGTATCCAAAATCCGGTATCCGAAACTAAAATTATTTCTATATTATATCTATATAACATAATATATAAAAATAACGCTAACACGCAAGAAAAAGGACGAGCTGCAACTCGTCCTTTTGTTATATTGTAGGCAATATTTTGTACGCTTTACTACCAATTAGTAGTATACCATAAATAAATGTCCAAAAGATAAATCAGAACCACCCGTAAAACGGGTGGTTTGCTCACGGGCTATAAGCCCGTAG
>NZ_CAURHA010000027.1:0-27709 GCF_963524655.1 uncultured Veillonella sp. | reverse complement strand
TTGGTGCCAAAGAAGACTCGTAGGGTGAATACCCCAACATTTGACAGAGAGCCAAAAAATATCTCTCCTCCTATTAGTAGAAGAAGAGATAAGTTTCATTATTTTTTTAGTTTATTTGCTAAAAGAGATGCACCTACTACGAGGATTACTGCAGCTATTTTAATGAACAGTGCATATGGTTCAACAGTGTGAGAAATCAATTTATCTTCCACGCTCATAGCAGCACCTACCCAAGCGAGGATACCACCACCTACGTATAGGATGATTGGGAAGCGTTCGATAACTTTTACAAACAAAGTACTACCATAAATGATGATAGGTACAGTGATAAGCATACCGATAGCAACTAATATCATGTCACCACCAGCAGCCCCCACTACGCCGATAACATTATCGATGCCCATGATACCGTCCGCAATAACGATTGTCGTGATGGCAGCACGTAAGTTATCTTTAGCCTCGATATTATGCTCGCTTTCATCATCAGCAACGAGCTTGTAGCCAATCCATAAAAGGAGGATACCACCTACTAAGCGTAAGGCAGGAATATTATTTAAAGCCTCTACAAATAGGAATGCCATAACAAGACGTAAAATAATGGCCCCTGCTGTGCCCCAGAAGATTGCCTTCTTCTGTAAATTTTCTGGCAAGTTACGAGCCGCCATACCGATAACGATGGCATTATCGCCAGCTAATAAGATATCGATAACGATGATTTGAAGCATAGCTAATAAGCCTTGTACAGATAAGATGTCCAATGTATCCTCCTTAGAATTAAACTATAGTATATATATTATAATCGATATAGTTAGGCAGTGTAAAATTCAATTATTAACATATATATACATTTTTATCATACTTCCTTCACCTTCATAAGTAGGAATTCATAACTATTTTTATTCTCAAAATCAACAATATAATCGCTATTTATCAATAGATTTAATTCCTATTATTTCTAGGTTTTATCTATTAAATTAAGCGATTTTGTGATATTGTATAGTATATCAATAAAAGGGAGGTTAGTATGTATCAAACATATTCTATATTACAAAAGTTATGGTTGTTCATTAAGCTATTTACTCCTATGTGTATAACGCAATTTTCCCTTATAGGTGGTACTTTTATAGCTATCTTTTTAACGGGACAATATAGTACCATAGATTTAGCTGGGGTCGCTACGGGGTATAATTTATGGCTCCTCTTCTATATCTTTGCACAAGGAACGTTAATGGGTATCACACCAATCATTTCTCAGCTATTGGGAGCTAAGAAAACAGATGATATTTCCATGATTTTCCATCAAGGTCTTTTCATTGGTACAGGCCTAGCATTTATCATTTTACTAATCGGTATATTGGGTCTTCGCCCATTACTGACTACGTTAAATTTAGAACCTGCAGCCGCTGAGGTTTGCATTAGTTATCTGAAAGCTTTTGCCCTTGGTTTATTCCCTCTACTTTGGGTAAATACTTTGCGTAATACAGTTGATTCCCATGGGTTAACACATTACTCTATGGCTATCGTATTTACAAGCTTTGTGATTAATGTATTCTTAAACTATGCACTCATCTTTGGCCACTACGGTTTCCCTGAAATCGGTGGTGTTGGCGCGGGTTACGGATTAGCTGGTGCTTCTTGGACTAACTTTATCCTCTTTAGCTTGGTTATTCTATTACATCCGAAGCTTAAAGGTTATCGTATTTATAAAGACTTTAAAGGTCCAAGCTTCCACTATATTCGTGAGCAATTACATGTGGGTATTCCTATTGGTGGTTCCATCTTCTTAGAAGCTAGTATCTTTAGTATCGCTGGCCTCTTGATGGTTCACTTTGGATCTGCCGTAGTAGCAGCCCATCAGTCGGTTATTTCCTTTACTAATGTATTTTACTGCTTACCACTCAGTATTGCTATGGCCTCTACTATTGCCGTTGCTTACGAGCTTGGTGCAGGGCGTAAAAAGGAGGCCATTCAGTATTCTTACATTGCTCGCGTAATGGCCATCATCATTGCGTTACTCATTTGTGCTTTTACGTTCACCCATATGGATGATATTGCGGACCTATTCACAAATGATGATGAAGTATATGGTCTTATTTATCAATTCCTTGGATATGGCGTATTCTTTTCCGCTATCGATGCCATCGGTACTCCACTACAAGGTATACTAAGAGCTTACAAGGATGTAAAAGTAGTACTATACATCTCCCTCGTATCATATTGGGGCGTATGTTTCCCTACTGCTTATATCCTTGCTAAAAATCCTAATTATGGACCATTTGGCGTATGGATTGGGTTGTTATCTAGCGTAGTAGCAGCCGGTATATTATTTACGCTTCGCACGTACTACATCCAACATTACAAGCCTAAAGCTATTGCAAAATAAAAATTCACCTATTGAGATTACACGTCTGTGTACATCCTCAATAGGTGATTTTTTTATTTGAGAACCTCTTGCTTTTCTACATTGGACATGCGGAAGAAATTGTATAGTGTTTCTGCCGTCTTATAGTTCATAGATTCTACCTTTGAAAGTTCATCAATAGATGCTTCTTTCATGGCTTCTAAACTATTGAAGTGAGCCCATAATGCCTTTCGCCGTTTAGGTCCAATCCCTTCAATGTGATCTAAAATAGATTCTAAGTTACGTTTACCACGTAGCTTACGATGATAGGTAATCGCAAAGCGATGGGCTTCATCACGTATTTGTTGTAGCAATTGAAGCTCTGGCGTGTGATGGCTCAAAATGATACTTTCAGATTGACCTTCTACAAAAACCTCTTCAATACGTTTTGCCAAGGAGATAACTGGTACATCTGTGACACCTACACCACGGATCAATGGCAACGCTGCATTGAGTTGACCTTTACCACCATCGATAATGATGAGGTCAGGCATAGGCCAATCTGTTTCCTTACCGTAGCGTCGTTCCATAATTTCCGCCATGGATTTGAAGTCATCTGGCTTGCCTTGTGTAGTCTTTAATTTAAAGCGACGATATTCCTTCTTCGCCGGCTTACCACCTTCAAAGACCACCATAGATGCTACCGTTTCAGCACCTTGGGTATGAGAAATATCAAAACATTCCATACGCTCTGGCAAGCGCGGCAAGTCTAAGACTTCAGCCAATTTTTTAACGGCCCCACCAGTCTTATCGATTTGATGTTGCCACTGACGACGGCGTTCTTCTAGGAAGGTTTTTGCATTCTCATGAGCCATCTTGATCATATCCATCTTATAACCACGTTGTGGTACAGATACATCTACATGCTGCCCTTTGAGCTGTGTAAACCATTCGCTTAACAAGTCTCTATCGGTACTGTCCATAGGGAGTAATAGTTCTTTAGGAATAAAGTTTGTATCCCCATAGTACTGCTTGATAAAGTCCGTCATTATGGTTTCCGCACTATCTCCATCGTGTTGCACAAAGTAGTTTTCACGACCTAGTAGTCGTCCACCACGAATGAATAATAACTGTACACAAGCCATAGATGTATCGACTGCAAGACCTAACACATCTAAGTCGCCTCGCTGTGTCACCATACGTTGCTTTTCTTGTATTTTTTCAATACTAGCTAGCTGATCACGATAACGTGCAGCATCTTCAAAGCGTAAGTCCTCTGCAGCTAATTCCATTTTTTCTTTGATTTCCTTCAACAATGGTATAGGCTTACCTTCAAAGAGCTCTATGATTTCATCGATGTACTTCCGATAGTCCGGTATAGATATTTTATTAAAGCACGGCGCCTCACAATAATGCATATGGTATTGCAAGCATGGCCGTTCAACCTTCATAGACTTACACGTGCGCAATGGATAATACTGACGAATCAATTTTAGTACTACGTGAACTGATGTAACGTCCGTAAAAGGTCCGAAGTACTTAGCCCCATCCCGTTCTAGACGGCGCGTCATATATACCCGTGGATAGTCCTCTTGCACGGAGATTTTTACGTACGGATAGGTCTTATCATCGCGGAGCCTAATATTGTATTTAGGCTCGTGCTCCTTAATAAGCGTATTCTCTAGGATGAGCGCTTCCATTTCCGTCTTAGTTTGAATGATTTCTACATCGACGGCACGCTTCATCATAGCCGCAACCTTCGGAGCCCGATTAGCATCATTACGCACATAAGACCGCACGCGATTACGTAAGTTAATGGCCTTACCTACATAGATGATGCGGTTATACTGATCACGCCATAAATAGACACCCGGTGTAGTCGGCAAATGACTGACCTTCTCCAGTAATTCTTCAGACGGCATATTTCCTCCTTTCCTTGTAGATTGCAAGAGAATTATTTTTTCTTTGCAGCTTTCATAAATTTCTTAGTCTGTTCTAATACAGGACCCAAGAATTTACCGGTATAGCTTTCTTTCACCTTAACGATTTCCTCAGGTGTACCAGTAGCTACGATAGTGCCGCCGCGATTACCACCTTCCGGACCTAGGTCTATGATGTGATCTGCCATCTTAATAACATCTAAGTTATGTTCGATAACAACCACTGTATCGCCACCCTCTACGAGTTGTTGCAATACGTGTAATAACTTGCGAATATCTTCAGCGTGAAGGCCTGTAGTCGGTTCATCCAGGATGTATAAGGTTTTACCTGTGCTGCGACGAGCCAGTTCAGTAGCTAATTTAACGCGTTGTGCTTCACCACCAGACAATGTAGTAGCGGCTTGACCTAAACGAATATAACCAAGACCTACCTCTTGTAAGGTAACCATTTTACGATTGATCTTCGGAATAGCACTGAAGAACTCAACCGCATCATCTACGGTCATATCTAATACATCCGCAATAGACTTACCTTTGTATTTAACCTCTAAGGTTTCACGGTTATAACGAGCCCCTTTACAAACTTCACAAGGCACGTACACATCTGGTAAGAAGTGCATTTCAATTTTGATGATACCGTCACCACGACAAGCTTCACAGCGGCCACCTTTTACGTTAAAGCTAAAGCGACCTTGTTTGTAGCCGCGCATCTTAGCCTCCGGTGTTTGACTATATAGCTCGCGTATAGCGTCGAATACACCTGTATAGGTAGCTGGATTAGAGCGAGGTGTACGACCTATAGGGCTTTGGTCTATATTGATGATTTTATCGATATGTTCAAGACCACGAATCTCTTTATGGGCCCCTACTTTATGGTTAGAGCGATACAATTGATTAGCTAATCCTTTATAAAGGATTTCATTAATCAATGTAGACTTACCAGAACCGCTGACACCAGTAACAACATTAAATAAGCCGATAGGGAATTTTACATTTACATTTTGTAAATTATTTTCCTTCGCACCGCGAATTTCGATGCAGTTTTTACCTGGCTTACGACGTTCTTCAGGAAGGGCGATAAACTTGCGACCACTCAAATATTGACCCGTAATAGAGTCTTTTACCTTCATGACCTCATCTACCGTACCAGACGCAATGATTTGACCGCCATGTTCACCTGCACCTGGCCCAATATCTACAAGATAATCGGCAGCGCGCATCGTATCTTCGTCGTGTTCTACAACCAGCAATGTATTACCCAAATCTCGTAAGCCTTTCAATGTATCGATGAGACGATCATTATCTCGTTGGTGTAAACCGATAGAAGGTTCATCTAGAATATATAATACACCGACGAGGCCAGAACCGATTTGCGTAGCTAAACGAATACGCTGCGCTTCACCACCAGACAAAGTACCTGCACTACGGTTCATAGTGAGATAATCTAAGCCTACATTGTTTAAGAAACCGAGACGAGCATTGATTTCTTTTAAAATTTGAGCACCAATCACTTTTTCACGTTCAGTAAGCTGTAACGTACCAAAGAAATCGAGAGCTTCTTTAATGGTCAATTGCGTTACTTCATTGATGTTCTTATCCCCTACGGTAATGGCTAATACTTCGGGTTTAAGACGAGCACCATCACAAGTAGTACATGGCTTAATGGACATATATTTTTCAAACTCTTCGCGCATGGAATCGGTAGAGGCTTCACTATGACGGCGTTTTACCATCGGTAAAATACCTTCGTACTCCGTAAAGAATTCTTTCACTTCACCACGCATATTTTCGTAGGTGAAAGCCACCTTATCCGTCGTGCCGTACATTACTTTTTTCTGTAATGCTTTTGGCAATTCATCATAGGTAGAATCTAGAGAGTATCCATTGGCTTTTAATAAACCTTCTACTTGGCGCATAAACCACGCATTAGGATTAGAGCTCAACGCTTGTACACAACCGTCAGCAAAGCTAATAGAACCATCTGGAATAACACGATCTTCATCTACTTCCATGGTAGAGCCAATACCTAAGCAAGCTGGGCAGGCGCCAAACGGACTGTTAAAGGAGAACATACGCGGTTCAATTTTCGGCAAGGAAATATGACAATCTGGACATGCAAAGTGTTGACTATACATGTGTTCAGGGCCGTCTACCTCTTGAATCACTACGATGCCTTCTGCCCATTTTGATGCGGTCTCCATAGAGTCTGCCAAGCGGGATTCTATGCCTTCTTTTACAACGAGTCGGTCTACCACGATATCGATGGAGTGCTTCTTATTCTTCTCTAATACAATCTCTTCGTCCATTGTACGAACAACGCCATCTACACGGACACGAACAAAGCCTTCTTTTCTAAGTTGATCAAAGACGGATTTATGCTCCCCTTTTTTTCCTTGAATCATAGGAGCCAATACTAAAATCTTAGTACCTTCTGGTAGGCTCATTACATCATCGGTCATTTGTTGTATCGTTTGCTGTGTAATAGGCTTGCCACATTCAGGACAATGAGCATGACCTACGCGAGCAAATAATAGACGCAAATAGTCGTAAATCTCCGTTACAGTACCAACGGTAGAACGAGGATTGCGACTTGTCGTCTTTTGGTCGATAGAAATAGCTGGAGATAAGCCTTCAATATAATCTACATCAGGTTTATCCATTTGTCCTAAGAATTGACGAGCATACGCAGACAAGGACTCTACATAGCGTCGTTGCCCTTCTGCGTAAATCGTATCAAATGCTAAGGACGATTTACCAGAACCACTGAGACCAGTTAAAACGATAAACTGATCTCGTGGTAAGGCTATATCTATATTTTTAAGGTTATGCTGACGCGCACCTTTTACTATCAATTGATCTTTCATTATATTCCCTATTTAAAGAGATGATACCAAATGGCATCATCTCTATTTTTACTAACATGAAATAATATATGTATATTATCGCACATATAGTCTATATAATCTATGTGTTTTCTTACAATCTATTTAGATGTACCTTTTGAGCTAGAACGTTTTCTAGATTTCGTAGAAGCAGGTTTCTTTAACTTACTATCTCCTGCACTATGCATATCGGACCATTGTTGACGTAGTTCCCCTAATTGGTCACGAAGCTTAGCAGCCTTTTCAAATTCAAGCTGCTTAGCGGCTGCCTTCATTTGACGGTCTAGTTCTTCAATTTTATTGAATAGCTCTTCTGGCGTTATATCTGCCACCTTAGGAGTAGATGCCTCTTGAGCATATGGTTCGTGTCCATGGTCCATTCCCGGTGTAGAGGATTTCTTTTTCCCCTTTTTCGGTGAAAAGTCCTTCCCATCGGTAACCATATCTTCTTCAATTTTCGTCAACTCAATAAGTTCTTTTACATCTTTAGAGACAGACTTAGGCGTAATATTATGTTCAATATTATAAGCCTCTTGCACGGCACGACGGCGGTCAGTTTCATCGATAGCGCGTTGCATAGAACCTGTTACACGGTCAGCGTACATGATAACGTGACCGTTCACATTACGAGCAGCACGACCGATAGTTTGAATCATAGCCGTGTCGGAACGCAAGAAACCTTCCTTATCTGCGTCTAATATAGCTACTAAAGAAACCTCTGGCATATCGAGGCCCTCACGGAGCAAGTTGATACCAACTAGTACATCAAATACACCAGCCCGTAAGTCACGGATGATTTCGGCACGCTCGATAGTAACGATATCGGAATGGAGATAACGAACACGGACGCCCATTTCCTTCAAGAACTCCGTTAAGTCCTCTGCCATCTTCTTCGTCAATGTCGTAACGAGAACACGTTCATTCTTAGCTGCACGCTTATGAATTTCTCCTAGTAAGTCATCCATTTGCCCCTTAATAGGACGAATTTCAATGGATGGATCTAATAATCCTGTAGGACGGATAATTTGCTCCGCAATATTCGTTTGTACTTCCATTTCATAAGGACCAGGTGTGGCTGATACATAGACGATTTGATTAATACGCTCTACGAATTCATCAAATTGAAGCGGTCTATTATCGAGTGCAGATGGTAAACGGAAACCATATTCAATAAGGGATTCCTTACGAGCACGGTCGCCATTGTACATGGCACGTACTTGAGGGATCGTTACATGAGACTCATCAACCATGATGAGGAAATCATCTGGGAAATAGTCTATCAATGTATATGGAGCTTCCCCAGCCTTACGTTCGGACATATGGCGGGAATAGTTTTCGATGCCCGAGCAATAGCCCATTTCTTGCATCATTTCTATATCATAACGTGTACGTTGTTCAAGACGTTGCGCCTCAAGTAAACGATCAGCTGCTTTTAACTTAGCTAACTGTTCATCTAATTCGGCTTCAATGCGCTCTACAGCAATACGCATCTTATCTTTCGTTGTTACATAGTGAGATGCTGGATAGACTGCAACGTGCTTGCGTTCAGCAATCACTTCACCTGTTAACGCATCTACCTCAACGAGGCGATCGATTTCATCACCGAAAAGTTCCACCCGAATGGCTCTTTCACTATAGGCAGCAGGGAAAATCTCAATAGTATCACCTTGTACACGGAAGGTACCACGGATAAAGTTCATATCATTTCTCGTATATTGAATATCAACGAGTTTAGACAGAATTTCATCGCGAGATTTCGTCTGACCTAAGCGCAAAGACAATACGAGTTCAGAATAATCCTCAGGGTCCCCTAAACCGTAAATACAGCTAACAGAGGCAACGATAATCACATCGCGACGCTCAAAAAGGCTCATCGTAGCGCTATGTCGCAGTTTATCGATTTCATCATTGATAGACGCATCCTTCTCAATGTACGTATCACTGGAAGGAATATATGCTTCTGGTTGATAGAAATCGTAGTAAGATACAAAGTATTCTACCGCATTATTAGGGAAGAAACTTTTAAACTCACTACATAATTGAGCCGCCAAAGTTTTATTGTGTGCAATAATCAAGGTCGGTTTCTGTACCGCCTCGATAACCTTAGCCATCGTAAATGTCTTACCAGTACCAGTAGCACCGAGCAAAACTTGAGCCCATTCACCGCGTTCAATACCTTCTGTTAAGGATTGTATAGCAGTAGGTTGGTCCCCAGTAGGCGTAAAGGGCGCCTCCACTTTAAATGGTTGGCCCCCTTCGTAATTATATGTATTATGTTTCATTACTGTTCATCCTGATGTTTACGGATAGCTTTGAGCTCTTCTTCAGATAGACGACGACCTGCATTTTCTGCTTGGTTCAACGTATCTTCACCTTCTAAGACTTCGATGAGCATAGCAATGGAGAAACGATCTAATGTAGGCGTAGTCTTTTGGATTTCATCAGCCATCATCCAATCTGATTCAGTATAGTTATTAATACGTTCTGTAATCTCTTCCCAGTTTGAAAGTAGCAATCTTGTAATAGGACGGTATAATTCAATGCCGAAATACTCGATTAAGCTAACAATCTTTTCCATATTTTCTAGGCTAACATTACATTCATTTTTTTTATTTTCAGATTCTACATATTCAAGTAAGAATTCCCGGTTATATTTATTTGTCACCTTGAATCATTCCTTTATTAAATAGTGCATTAGCAAATTCTTTCGCATTAAATGGACGTAAGTCATCCATGCCTTCGCCAACGCCAATCCAGCGCACTGGTACGCCTAGTTCCTCTTTAATAGAGATAACTACGCCACCCTTTGCTGTACCATCAAGTTTAGTCACCACAATACCATTTACTGGTACGGCTTGACCAAATAATTTAGCTTGGCTTACAGCATTTTGACCTGTAGTACCATCGAGAACGAGCAATGTTTGATGCGGTGCCCCTTCTACGTGGTTATTAGCTACGCGGCCCATCTTCTTAAGTTCTTCCATAAGATTAACTTTAGTGTGTAGACGACCTGCAGTATCGACGATAACAAGGTCTGCATTACGAGCTTTTGCCGCTTCCATAGCATCGTATACAACGGCTGCTGGATCAGCGCCCTCTTTATGTTTAACGATAGGCACACCTACGCGATCCGCCCAAATAGATAATTGGTCAGCTGCAGCGGCACGGAATGTATCACCTGCAGCGATGATAACCTTTTTACCTTCTTTAGTATAGTAGTTAGCCAATTTAGCGATCGTCGTAGTTTTACCAACGCCGTTTACACCCACAACAAGGATAACCTCTGGATGGTGAAGTGTAATTTCATCCTCTTGGTCTACGAGCATTTCTGTAATGCGGTCTTCCATAAATGGCATTACATCACCAGTATTGTTGATAATACCTTCTGTTACACCACGACGAATTTCTTTCATCAAATATTCTGTCGTCTTAGGACCGAGGTCACTAGTAAGCATAACTGCTTCTAAATCATCTAAGAAATCATCATCAATTTCTGCATAACCAATGATAACTGTCTCTACATTTTTTACAAAGGACTTACGAGTTTTTTCTAAGCCCTCTTTAATTTTATTAAAGAATCCGAATGCCATTATGCAAGATCCTCCTTCACATCTTCAAATGCTACTGTTAA
This sequence comes from uncultured Veillonella sp., assembly GCF_963524655.1. Classification (GTDB taxonomy): domain Bacteria; phylum Bacillota; class Negativicutes; order Veillonellales; family Veillonellaceae; genus Veillonella. The sequence continues at coordinate 16,915 of NZ_CAURHA010000027.1, read as the reverse complement.
TAATCGCGATACGCCCCGTTCAACCATGGTCACCCCTTGTAATACTTCGGCAGCTTCCATCGTTTTTTTACGGTGCGATACAACGATAAATTGTGTTTCTTTATTTACTCGATTTAAGTAAGAGCTAAATCTTTCGACATTAGCTTCATCAAGGGCTGCGTCAACTTCGTCAAGCACACAGAATGGGGCTGGACGATAATCAAGGAACGAGAACAGTAAAGCAATAACCGTTAATGCCCGTTCACCACCAGATAGTAAGGTCAATTGTTGACGTTTCTTTCCTGGTGGCTGAATGTAAAAGTCAATGCCACCGGTCAAAATATTATCTGGATCTGTCAGTACAATTTGGGCAGTACCACCACCAAATAATTGGCTAAATACCTCTTGGAATCTGCGACCAACCACATCTAATACATCGTATAGCTGTGTACTCATAGCCTTATCCATTTCAGCAATAACCGCTTGCAATTGCTCCTTCGCCGTATCTAAATCCGCCAATTGTGTAGTTAAGAAATCATAGCGTTCTTTAGTTTCTTCGTATTCCTCAACGGCGTTTGGATTAACGGGACCAAGCTCAGCAATTTCAGCCATCAAACGAGCTTGTTCGTCCTTCCAATCGCTGACAGAGCCTTCAATACGAAGGGCTTGTGCATCTTCCAATGTAAAGCCTAGCTCTTGTAACTCTTCTACAAAGCGTTCACAATCCATACGATGACGAGTAATCTTACCTTCCATATCAACGAGACGCCCTTGTACCACTTTATAGCGTTGGTTCAAACGGTCTTGCTCGCTAAGGATGGCTTCCAATTCCTCACGACCTGTAGATGTTTTATCATAAGCTTCATCGCGTAGGGCACGTAGACGTTCAACATCTGCTTTAACTGCAGATAGTTCTTGGTCTGCTAGCTCTTTAGCCTTCGGTAATTCCTCTTCATAGCGTTGTGTAGTGCTAATTAGCAAATTACGTAACGGTGTTAAGCGCTCTACAATACTAGCAATAGATTGATTGCGTTGTTCCCGCTGCGTTTCACGTTCCTTAATAGTTTGTCTCAGTGTATCACAAGTGAGGCGAGCTTCTGTGAAAGCTTCATAGGCCTCTTGCTGTACCTTTTGTAATACAGTTAAACGCTCCATCAAAGCCCCTTGATTACCATCTACACCGTGGTCTTCTTGCAAAGAAGCCAATGATGTTTCTTGGTCTTTCAAGTTAGCCATTGTAGTAGCTAAATCAATATCGATCTGTACTAATCGTTGTTCTTCTTCAGAAAGAACACGTTTTTTACGATCCATTTGATTTTGTATATTTTGTACCTTTGTTTCGCTAGCCACATACAGTAAGTTCGTATGCTGGTAGCTTTCATCAAGGGTAGCTCGTTCTTTTTCAGCTTCTTCCACCCGTTTTTCAAGGTTTTCCAAGCTAGCTGTTAAGGAACGAATTTGTTCTTCAATTTGCAAGAGCTCTTGTTCAAGGCTAGCCGCCTCTTCCTTACGGCTCAATACAGAGGCACGCTTCCGCTTCGTAGCACCACCCGTTAAAGAGCCACCCGGTTGGAACTGTTCACCCGTAAGGGTAACGATGCGCAATTGTTGATTGTATTTTTTCTGTAATGCAATAGCATCATCCATGGAGGATACTACTAAGGTACGGCCCAATAAATATTGGAAAATATGGGCGTACTTATTATCAAAGGAGATACAGTCAACAGCTGTACCAATGACACAGCTTTCCTGTAAAGCCGGTGTATCATAAGGTTTTCCTTTTACAAAATCCATCGGCAAGAAGGTTACGCGACCACCTTGAATAGATTTCAAGTAATTTACACCCTCAGCTGCTGCGCGAGCTGTAGTAGTCACAACGTGGTTGACACTACCACCTAATGCCGTTTCAATAGCCGTAGTATATTTATCTTCTACCGTAAAGAGATCCCCTACGGCTCCTGTAATCTGTTCGCGCCAAGAGCCTTTTCCATTTAGGATATTCTTAGTACCTTCTAAATAGCCTTCATGTTGTTCTTCCCATTGGGCTAAGAGCTCTAAACGGCCTTTAACACGTTGTTCTTGGGTACGAAGTTTTTGTAACTCTTTGCGTTCCTCACGAGCTTGTATAACTGCTTCTTTGCCGCCATCAACGAGGGCTTGTCGTTGTGCAGAAATAGCATTAAACTTTTGTCCTAATGCTTCATATTCAGCGCGTGCTGCTTGTAGTTCACTGTCTACTTGAGCTATTTCAGCCTTTAAAACGTCACATTGTTTTGTAGACTCTACCTTACGTGCTTCTAAGCTACGAATGCTAGCCTTTGCCGTTTCGATGGCACTGACAACCTCTAATTGGCGTTGCTCAAAGGCCTCACGATTAGATTGTAAGGATTGGAACTTTGCTTGCTCAGCACCGACATCTTCAACAGCTTTTTTATAGTTAGCCTCTAACTCTGCTAGTTTAGATTCTTTCTCTACTAGTTGAGCACTTTCATCTTGAATCAATTGATTTAAAATGCGTAATTGTTGCTCTTCGCCTTTTTGTGTAGCTTCCAATTCGCTAATACGCATAGATGTTTCATCTAATTCGCGACGAGCTGTTTTTAATTGCTCATCTAAGAGACGTAAATGACCGGCTAAACGCTCTTCATCACGCTGCTTTTCTGTATATTGAGCTTCCCACAACTTGAGCTGTTCTTGCTCTTTTGTGGATGAAGATTGTAATGTATGACGACGAGCTTCCAATTTAGACAATTCTGTTTGAAGCTCAATCTCTTCGTCTTTAAAGGCGATATTATCATTTTCAAAACGCGTTAATAAACGATCAGAGGTCTTATAATTGTGAAAAGCAAGTGCACCATCATAATCGCGTTTAGTACGGCTTAAAGACATATATTTTTTAGTCTTTTCCGCTTTTTCAGACAATGGTCCTAGCTGCTCTTCGATGGTTGCCATTACGTCTCGTACACGTTCCATATTTCGATCTGTACTAGCAATACGACGCAATGCATCCTCTTTATTGATCTTAAAGCGAGAAATACCAGCTACATCTTCAAAGATAAGGCGACGTTCTTCAGGCTTAGAGTTTAAGATAGCATCAATGCGGTTCTGACCGATAATAGCCATAGAATCTCTACCGAGACCTGTATCGGCTAGTAAAAGATGAATATCCTTTAAACGACAAGAGCGTTTATTGATAAGGAATTCGCTTTCACCAGTACGATAAATACGACGTGTAATAGCCACTTCTGCCATATCTACATCTAGTTGATGGTCACTATTATCAAATACAAGCGTAACTTCTGCAGCACTCATAGGCTTGCGCTTTTCCGTACCAGAGAAGATAATATCCTCTGCTTTTTGCCCACGTAAATTACGAACGTTGGATTCCCCTAAAACCCATTTCATAGCATCCGTAATATTACTTTTACCACTTCCGTTAGGTCCAATAACGGCAGTCATTCCTGGTGAGAATTTTACAACCGTCTTATCTGCAAACGATTTAAAGCCCTTTAATTCCAACCGAAGTAATTGCATGACTGCCTCCTTTCTACTAACAACCCCAAATAATCATATCTTTTATTATAACACATATTGTAGGCCATCAATACCGCAGCGAACAGTATTTCTCGTACAATCTTCATACCAATGGATGTTACATTGAGGATATAAATCTTTGAAGTATAAAACATTCCGATTTTTAAGGCCTCGTACCTTAGATGTTAAGCTACGGGGATAGAAAATACTTATATTTAGAGCTGTAAAAGTATTTAGTTGTCCCCATACATTCCGCTGTGATATCCCCTCACCAATAGAAGATTCTATATGTTCATTAATACAGCGTTCTAGGCATTGTTTATACTGTTCATTTACAACGAGCTCACCCATGGCTGGCTCATAAGGACCTGCTACTAAACTATTTCCTGAGTCTAATTCTTCCGTGCTTTGTAATCCTGTACGTATAACTTCAATAGTATGTCGTTCAAACCATTCTTTTAGGAACGCACAATATTTTATAGCCTGCTCAGTACTCAATGGCTCGTATTCACCAGCTCTATATTGATCTGCCAGTTCCGTATTTTCTATAACAAGAACAGGATAAATTCGTATAAAATCTGGTTTTAGTTTAACTATAGCAACAGCCGTTTCCAAAATGGTTTCCCACGTTTCACCTTTTAGTCCTGGTAAAAGTTGAACACCTACAGTCATACCACGTTGTTTTAATCTTGCCACAGCCTCTACTACCTCTTCTGCGGTGTGACCGCGCTTAGCGTCGGCTAAAATACTATCATTCATGGACTGTACACCAAGTTCTACTGTTTTTACGCCGTAAGACTGTAACAACGTAATAGCTTCGTCACTAACAGCATCAGGCCGTGTAGAACAGCGTATACCATCAATTATGCCACTCTTAAGCATCTCAGAAGCAGGAGCTAATAATTGGTGTTGTAGATCTGTATGGATAGCTGTAAATGATCCACCATAAAAGGCAACCTCCCAAAACTTATCGTTCCGTTTACTACCTACATACTCTGTAATCGTTTCTTTTATATAATCCGGTGTTAGGTGACTAATACCAGATTGGCCCGTAATACGAGACTGATTACAAAAGGTACACACATAGGGACAACCTACGTGAGGTATAAAAAAAGGAATCATACCAAATGGTTTCATAGACACCTCCCCTTCTTATAAAAAATATTACTCACATACTATTGTATAAATCATTAATCACTTATTGCTATATAGAACATTACTTATATGCTGGTATATATCATTACATGCTGTTATATATATCATTACTCACATACTGTTATATATATCATTACTCACATACTGTTATATATATCATTACTCACATACTGTTATATAGCTTATCACTCATCTACTATTATACAGAAAAAAGCGCCATTAGGCGCTTTTCTATTTGTCAGCCATCAACTTTTCTAAAGTTAATTGAGCCGCATGTTGTTCTGCAATTTTTTTACTTTTACCAGAGCCGGCCTCGTAAGTAACACCATTAATTTCGACTACCATATGGAAGGTCTTAGCATGGTCGGGACCACTTTCACTGAGCAAACGGTAAACGATATGCTTATCACCATTCCGTTGCACGTATTCTTGTAATAATGTCTTATAATCTTTGCCCCGCTTACCTTCTAAGGCTTGCTTGGTATAAGTTGTTAAATGTTTTAAAACGAAGGTCATTGCTGTTTGGTAATCTGTAGAAATATAAATAGCGCCAATGAGAGACTCAAAGGTATCAGCTAGTATAGAGTTACGATCATTACCACCGGAAGCGCGTTCACCATGACCAAGCAATAAATATTGCCCCAATTGTAAAGAACGACTTACGGATGCTAGGGAATCCTCACATACTGTAGCAGCCTTAATCTTCGTCAAGTTACCTTCAGCCATGTCTGGATAATTCTTAAATAAGTACTCACCAATGATGAGATCCAGTACAGCATCGCCTAAAAACTCTAATCGTTGATTGTGATGGATATGCTTTGATTTATGTTCATTCGCATAAGATGTATGTGTAAAAGCACAATCTATAATGGATATATCTGACACAGGTATGTCTAAACGAGCAACAAGCTCATGAAGAGATTCTTCACGAGCTTGTGTCATCTTACTCTTATGCGCTTCGATAGCAACCATTAAGCTTCATAACGGCGAATGCAAAGTGTACCGTTATGACCACCAAAACCGAAAGAGTTGGAAAGTGCACATTTAACTTCTAAGTCACGTGCGCCTTCACGAACATAGTCTAGATCCAAACCTTCATCAGGATTGTCACAGTTAATTGTAGGGTGAACTTTACCAGTTTCGATAGCCATCGCCATAACGATAGTTTCGATAGCACCAGCAGCACCTAACAAGTGACCTGTCATGGATTTTGTAGAGTTAACAGCGATATTTTTAGCATGATCGCCGAACAATTCTTTAATAGCTAATGTTTCATTTTGGTCATTAAGGCCAGTAGATGTACCATGAGCATTGATGTAGTTAACGTCTTTAGGATCGATACCTGCATCTTTAATTGCTAATTCCATACATTTACGAGCTTGAACACCACCTGGAGCTGGTGCAGTGATGTGGTAAGCATCACCATTAGTGCCATAACCTACTACTTCAGCGTAGATATGAGCACCACGAGCTTTAGCATGTTCTAATTCTTCAAGAACTACGATACCTGAGCCTTCACCCATTACGAAACCATCGCGATCACGGTCAAATGGACGGGATGCTTTTGTTGGTTCGTCATTGCGTGTAGACATAGCTTTCATAGCTGCGAAACCAGCTACCGCAGCTGGGGATACAGCCGCTTCAGTACCACCAGCGAACATTACATCAGCATCACCACGTTGAATGATACGGAATGCGTCGCCAATAGCGTTTGTACCAGAAGTACAAGCTGTTACGTCTGTAATAACAGGACCTTTAAGACCAAGGCGAATGGATACGCGTGCAGATGTCATGTTGGCAATCATCATAGGTACTGCAAATGGACTTACGCGGCCAGGACCTTTTTCGAATAATGTTTCATATACTTCATGGATAGAGTCAATACCGCCGATACCAGTACCAACTACAGTACCACAACGGTCTAAATCAGCTTTATCCAAGTCAAGATCAGCATCTTCACAAGCAAGAACAGCTGCACCGATAGCCAATTCTACAGAACGGTCCATACGACGAGCTTCTTTTTTGTCAACGCCATAGTTTGTAATATCAAAATCTTTTACTTCGCCTGCAATGCGTGTTGCATACTCAGATGCGTCAAAGCGTGTAATCGGCCCAATACCAGATTGACCTGCCAATAACGCATTGTAGAAGTTCTCTTTACCGATACCTACAGGAGTCACTGCCCCTAAGCCAGTAATTACTACACGTTTTTCCAATTATTCCACCTCTTATAGCTATACAGCCCTTTTAAATTAATCTATCTCTGCTACTTGCTGTTTTAGTTGAGCAAAGATATCTTTAACTGGCATAATCTTGTCGACTTTTCTCATATTATTGCCAGAGAACACCAAACCAGTTTCCACATCACCTTGTTGTGCACGAGAAAGAGCGCGGATGATACAGAATTTATGGGAACAATGTTTTAAACAGTTATCACACACCGTTGGAGGTGCTACAGTACCGTCTAATACAGATTCAGCAAATTTGTTTTTAATTGCTTGACCAGGCAAACCTACAGGACTTTGAATTAATACGATGTCCTCAGGGTTTGTAGCCCGTACATACATTTTTTTCAATTCATCAGATGCATTACATTCATCAGAAGCCGCAAAACGGCTGCCCATTTGAACGCCACTAGCACCTAATTTCAACATTTCTACGATATCACGGCCATCAAGAACACCACCAGCACCAATTACTGGAATGTTTTTAACAGCTGCCACAACTTCTGGAACGATGTCTCGAGCGGAACGATCCGTACCCAAGTGACCACCAGCCTCGCAGCCTTCTACAATTACTGCTGCGGCACCTAAACCTTCAGAAATGCGAGCTAATTTTGCGGACGAAACGATTGGTACAATTGGAGTACCAGACTCTTTGCCCATTGCGAACATATCTCTTGAGAAACCAGCACCTGCTACTACAAGATCAATGCCCTCTTCGATGGCAGTTTTTACTAGACCAGCAAATTGAGTTGCCGCTACCATCGCATTTATACCAATAATACCCGTAGGTGATAATTTTCTAGCTAATTGTATTTCGTATCGTAATTCATCAAAAGGCAAACCGGATGCCGCAATAAGGCCGATACCACCTTCATTTGCAACGGCTGCTGCCAAGCGAGCTGTAGACAATCTAATCGCCATACCACCTTGAATGATAGGTACTTTGGCCACTAGATTCCCAATGCGAAGTTCAGGGAGCTTCACTATCAAATCCTCCTGTAAATAAAACCGGTGGGGAGGCCACTCGGCCTCCCGTTCGGCTGAATTGTCAGCTTTACAGCTTATTTAGCAGAATCAATATATTCTACTGTATCCTTAACGGTTTTAATTTTTTCTGCAACGTCGTCAGGAATTTCAACATTGAATTCTTCTTCGAATGCCATGATCAATTCAACGATATCTAAGGAGTCAGCGCCTAAGTCGTCGATGAATGTAGAATCAATGGTAACTTCAGCTTCATCAACGCCTAATTGTTCCACAACGATTGCTTTTACTTTATCGAAAGTGTTCATTGGTGGTTCACCTCCTTTCAAAGTGTATTTGTATATAGTCTAATTTTACAACTACATTACCATGCCGCCATCTACATTGATAACTTGGCCAGTAATATAATTAGCAAAATCGCTAGCAAGGAATGTTACTACAGTTGCTACTTCTTCTGCATCAGCCATACGGCCCAATGGAATTTCAGTAACCATAGCTTCTTTAACTTTTTCTGGTAATACATCAGTCATATCAGTGTTGATAAAACCTGGTGCAATCGCATTAACTGTAATACCACGGCTTGCTAATTCCTTAGCACAGGATTTAGTAAAACCAATTACACCTGCTTTAGAAGCAGCGTAGTTAGTTTGACCAGCATTACCCATAACACCTACAACAGATGTCATGTTGATAATATGACCAGAACGTTGTTTCATCATGATTTTGGATACCGCTTTAGTTACCAAGTATACACCTTTAAGGTTGATATCGATAACAGCATCAAAATCTTCATCTTTCATACGCATTAACAAACCGTCACGCGTAATACCCGCATTGTTTACGAGAATGTCAATGTGGCCAAATTCTTTATGAGCTTCTTCCACCATGGAAGCAACTTCATCAGCATTAGCTACATTGGCTTTAATTTTAATGGCTTTACGGCCTAATGCTTGTACAGCTTCAACAGTTTCTTGAGCTGCACCTTCGCTACCGCTATAGTTAACTACAACATCAGCACCAGATTGTGCTAAATGGATGGCTACAGCGCGACCAATGCCACGGGATGCGCCAGTTACAATGGCTACTTTACCCTCTAAATGCATTTTATCGAACCCCTTTCAAAAATTCAAGCGTTTTCTCTAAGGATGCAATGTCTTCAACATTGGCTAATTCCATATCTTTATTGATCTTTTTAGTAAAGCCTGTAAGCACTTTACCAGGACCAACTTCAACGAAGCTAGTAACACCAAAGTTTACCATTTCAGCTACGCAGTCTTCCCATAATACAGGGTTAGCTGCTTGAGTAACTAAGGATTCTTTAATGTCGTTTGCATTAGTCAAAATTTTGCCTGTAACATTTGCTACTACAGGAATTTGAGCATCGCTCACTTGAATTTTATCTAACTCTTCTTTCAAGCGAACAGCTGCAGGTTCCATCAAACGGCTATGGAATGGAGCACTTACAGGAAGCATTACGGCGCGTTTCGCGCCAGCTTCTTTCATTTTTTCAGCTGCTGTTTCCACTGCTGCAGTTTCACCGGCAATTACGATTTGACCTGGACAGTTAAAGTTAACTGCTTGTACAGAGCCTACAGATGCACTTACTTCATCACAAATTTGTACAACTTGTTCACGAGGTAATGCTAAGATAGCCGCCATAGCGCCTTTACCCAATGGCACAGCTTCTTGCATATACTGACCGCGCTTATGCACCACATATACTGCATCTTTAAAGTTCAATACGCCAGCTGCTACAAGAGCACTGTACTCGCCAAGGCTATGGCCACCTACGATATCAGGTGTAAAACCTTGCTCTTTAAGAACTTCATAACAAGCTACGGAGGCTGTCAAAATAGCAGGTTGTGTGTTTGCTGTTTTAACAAGCTCTGTGTCAGGACCTTCGAAACATAACTTAGTAATAGAGTAACCAAGAGCTTCGTCAGCTTCTTCAAAACGTTGTTTCACAATAGGATACGCATTGTACAAATCTTGTAACATGCCTACTTTTTGGGAACCTTGACCAGGAAAAACAAATGCCGTTTTCATTAGGGCCTCCTTATTTAACAAGACCTTGAAGGTTGTTAATTACACGTTCAGTTTCAGTCATAATATCGTTAATGATAGTTGCACAAGGTTTAATATCTGTTAACATACCAGAAATTTGACCAATCATTACGGAACCTTCTTTTACATCACCATCAATAGCAGCTAAGCGAAGTGTGCCTGCGCCTAATGCTTCTAATTCTTCTTTAGAGCCACCGCTGAATTCAAGGTTTTTGTATTTATGAGCTAATGTATTATCAATAATACGTACAGGGTGACCTGTTGTTAAGCCAGTCATAACTGTAGCGCGATCTTTTGCTTTCAATACAGCATTTTTATAATTTTCATGAGCAATACATTCTTCGGATAATACGAAGCGTGTACCCATTTGTACTGCTTTAGCACCTAATGCAAAGGCTGCCGCCATACCGCGACCATCAGCAATACCACCAGCAGCAATTACTGGAACATCAACAGCATCTACTACCTGAGGAATCAATGCCATAGTTGTAATGTCGCCTACGTGACCACCAGACTCTGTACCTTCTGCAATGATTGCATCAATGCCACCACGTAATAAGCGTTTTGCCAACAATACAGATGCTACAACAGGAATTACTTTAGTGCCGATTTCTTTCAAAGCTGGAATGTAAACGCCAGGGTTACCAGCACCTGTAGTAATCACAGGAACGCGTTCTTCCACTACTACTTCCATAACTTCTTTTACGAATGGAGACATAAGCATGATGTTACAACCAAATGGTTTGCTTGTGCGCTCTTTCAATTTATGGATTTCATTACGGAAAATATCAGGAGGCATATGACCAGCACCAATGATGCCAAGGCCACCAGCTTCAGATACAGCTGCCGCTAATTCTGCAGTACCGAGCCAAGCCATACCACCTTGTAAGATTGGATACTCAATCTGCAATAAATCACAAATGTCAGTCTTAATCATCTTGATGTGTCCTCCTTAATACCATTTCAAGACTAGGCTTGCCCATGTTAGGCCCGCACCAAATCCTGCAAACGCAACATTATCTCCACGTTTGAAATGTCCTTCACGATATGCTTCATCAAGAGCAATCGCTACAGACGCGGCAGATGTATTACCATACTTATGTAAATTAACAAAAACTTTTTCCAGTGGCAGATGTAATCGTTTTGCTGCCGAATCAATAATTCGAATATTCGCTTGATGAGGGATGAAGTAATCTAATTCATTTAGCTCCATACCAGCTCGTTCTAAAGATTTTAAAACAGTGCGTCCCATCGTTTTAACAGCAAATTTATATACTTCAGGGCCATCCATGTGAATGAATGTTAAACCTTCTTCTACACGTTGATCATTAGCTACCACAGCAGTACCACCTGCTGGAATACAAAGTGCTGGTCCACCAGTGCCGTCGGCGCCCATATCAATACCTTTAATACCATAACCTTCAGGTACTTCAGATACTACTGCAGCACCTGCACCATCACCAAAGAGGATACATGTGCCACGATCATTCCAGTTTACTCGACGGGAAAGAATTTCTGCCCCCACAACGAGTACTTTCTTATAAATACCAGAGCTAATATAACTAGCTGCAGTAATCAATCCATATACAAAGCCAGAACATGCCGCTTGTAAATCGTAAGCTGCTGCGTTTTTAGCCCCTAGATTAGCTTGCAAAACACAAGCTGCAGAAGGAATAATCATATCTGGTGTTAAGGTAGCAAAGATAATCATATCGATGTCTTCTGCATTGACCTTAGCCATTTGCAATGCTTTCTTAGCAGCCTCTGTTGCCATATAGGATGTATTCATACCTTCCGGTGCAATGCGTCGTTCTTCTATACCAGTACGTTCTCTAATCCATTGGTCGTTGGTATCAACCATTTTTTCAAGATCAAAGTTTGTTACTACATTGTCAGGAAGGAAGCTCCCAGTACCAATGATCCCTACAGGTTTATTCATCATAGTCATACTTTAAGGCTCCTTCAATTTCCATCGTATCACGAATGTGTTGAATAATTTTACGCTCTACTAGATCATCAGCAATTTCGATAGCACTCTTAATCTCTTTGGCCTTAGAACTACCATGAGAAATCATAAACAAACCATTAACACCTAAGAGTGGAGCGCCACCATTTTCAGTGTGATCTAAGCGTTTAGCCATTTTTTTCAAAGCTGGCTTTACTAACATAGCACCAATCTTGGCAAAAATACTACCTGCCATAATGCTATCTTTTACTAATTGTGTTAAGCCTGTTACCAAGCCTTCCGCAAATTTCAATACTACATTGCCTACAAAGCCATCACATACGACAACATCAACAGTCCCTTTTGGAATGTCACGACCTTCAATGTTACCTTTAAAGTTAATAATCTTCATACGTTCCAAGATTGGATACGTAGCTAGAACAACATCATTCCCTTTTGTGGATTCTTCGCCGATATTGAGTAATCCTACAGAAGGATTTTCTTTACCTAATAAAAGCTTTGCGTATTCAGATCCCATCAAAGCACCTTGTACAAGATGTTTAGGTTTGCAGTTTGAATTCGCACCTGAATCCAGCATAACAGTAATACCACTTACTGTAGGCATTGGTGTTGCAATAACTGGGCGATCTACCCCCGCAATGCGACCAAGACCAAATAAGGCAGCTGCAACAGCAGCTCCGGTGCTACCAGGAGCAATAACAGCATCACAATGATTATCGCGAACTAGCGCTGTGGCTACTACGATAGATGCATCTTTTTTCTTGCGCAATGCTTGACCTGGATGCTCATCCATGCCGATTACTTCACTAGCATGATGTACAGAAATACGTGGATTCTTAGCTTCATTATTAGCTTCTAATATGTTAAAAATTTGCTGCTCATCGCCGACGAGCACCACTTCAATGTGTTCATTTGCTCGTACGGCTTCAATGGATCCTAGTACAGTCTCCAATGGAGCAAAGTCGCCACCCATGGCGTCTATTGCAATTTTCATAATTTACACCCTATTCTCTACGGATTCCATAATAAATTTTGCGCGAAATACTTCTTTTATTTTATCTCTTATGATAACCCAAATAAAGAACTTATTACCTCGGCGGCGAACAATTTCTGCTTTTGCCACCAAATTTGTACCAGCTCCTACTGGGTTCTTATATTTTATATTTCCAACTTCCGCAGAACAAACAGTAGTCCCCATGACTACTTTTGCGAGGGAATTGGCTTGAGCATATAAATACTGTGGCTCTACATGTCCAAATCGATCTTCCATATCAGCCGTAGTCCGTAGCATAGATAATGCTTGTTGCCCTTCAGTGACATCAATCAATTCCCCAACTACTTCATACGGTACATGATCTACTGTTTCTTGTGATTGACCTGTAGCCATTACGCGAATACGTTCACGCAACTCAGGTATTCCCAACTCTAGTCGATCTAGACGAATAGTTGGCACACTTACACTAAAGTGCATTGCCAATTCTTCATCAGTAAGAAATGGCGTAATATTCAGTTTTTCTTGTAACTGCTTTTGGCGCTCTTGCTTCTTTAACCGACTCATGGGACCACCTTTTATGACCTAGTATTAATATTACATCCTAAGTATATACAATAATTTCCCTATTGGCAAGGCTTTTCATACATATAGTAACAAATTTTAATGACATATACAAAATATAGTTATAATTTTATATTTAAGTATCTTTTAATTTATAAAAGTATAAAAAAATGCCACTACCTTATAGATTAATCTTACTATAAAATAGTGACACTTACTACTAATTAAGTGGCATATAAAGTTATAAGTATATAACTAAAAACTATATAAGAATATAAAATGAAAAAACATATAAAAAAGACGCCTACCGAAGTAGGCGTCTTTTCATCCGCTCACATATTAAGCATTAGCTACTACTTGCTCACCTTTATAGTGACCACATGTAGGGCAAACACGATGAGGCATCTTAGGTTCGTGGCATTGTGGGCATGCTACATAACCAGGAGCTTCTAATTTCCAATTAGCACGACGACGATCGCGACGGCATTTAGACAATCTACGTTTAGGTACTGCCATTATCTGCACCTCCTTAGTACAATCATTAGGACAATCTATCATCTTTCTCATCAAGCAAAGCACGTAACTCTGCAAATCGAGGATCCACCACAAAGGATTCACAAGAACAAGGTGAAACATTTAAATTTGCTCCGCAATGAACGCACAATCCTTTGCAATCATCCTGACATAACACTTGAGAGGGCTCATTGATGATTAATGTATCCCTAATTAGTTCGGTTAAGTCAATTTCCTCTCCATCGAAACGAGTCACATCATCCGCAGTATCTCGACGGTCACTAAAGATTTCCTCAAAGGAATCCTTACGATCATGCTCTGTCGAATTTAAACAACGAGAACAATCGTAATCACCTTTAGACTCTATCGAACCTTGAACGATGTAATTTTGACCATCAAACCAAAACTCACCATTAATGGTTATATCATGACGGCTCCAAGGAAAAGCAGTTACGTCACCAAGCTCAGAGGTTGGTATCGTATAGCTATAAGGAAATTTCTTTCCTATATGTTCTTTTGCTTGCTCTACTTGCAGTTTCATAATCTTACCTCGACTCATAATATTATAAACATGACATGGTGCTTTGTCAAATAAAAAAGACTATCTTAAGTGGACTCAAGATAGCCTTTTTGGAAAGTCAATTACATTTTTTCGAATTGGTCTTTACCAACACCGCAAAGTGGGCAAACATAATCAGCTGGTTGATCTTCGAATTTTACGCCTTCAACAGCTTCGTCATAAACCCAACCACATACTACGCATACGTATTTTTCCATGTGTATTTCCTCCTTCACTTGAAAATTTTGTTTAAATTTTATCTTTAATTAAATTAGATACTCTATCTGTAATGTAGTATACCAAAGATATCGAAACTTTTCAATACTCATTTTCTTATTTTCTCAATTTTTCTAATATTTAAAAATCATATATACTATGCGGATTTATCCTACCTACAAAACTTGAAACGTATTATCAATTAGACCTTTTGCAATATAACCTTAACACCCTTTAACATTCAAGTCGATACTATTCCTAAATTAAAAATAAGAGCTTAAAGTAAAAGCTTATACATTTAATTAACAACTACATTAATCTATCTAAGGTATACATAATTTATATATTATACTATTATATATAGAAGAGCTTATATGACTATATAAACATTATTATAGGACTATGTAGTTTCTAACAAATACACCTAATCACATTAGTATATAAGTATATACTTATACATACTTTTACTTTATTAAAGCTCTGTTTCTTATAAAAGAACAAAAGATTCTTATTTGAAGCTTAATAAAGAATTCGTTTATTACATTGTTATCATAGGAGGATGTATGAGAACAGCTTTAACTCAACTTTTACAAATTGAATACCCTATTATTCAAGGCGCTATGGCTTGGGTATCTGAACACAAATTAGTTGCTGCCGTTGCCAACGCTGGTGCTACTGGTGTAATTGCTCTTGGTGGCCGCGATGCTGAATGGACACGCAATGAGATCCGTGCTTGTAAAGAATTAACAGATAAGCCTTTCGGTGTTAACCTTATGTTAATGGCCCCAAATAAGGATGAATTAGTAGATATTATCATTGAAGAAAAACCAGCCTTTGTAACTCTTGGCGCTGGTAACCCTGTTCCGTATATTAAACCATTTCAAGATGCAGGCATCAAAGTTATTCCTGTTGTTCCATCTTTGAAACTTGCAAAACGCATCCAAGATGCTGGTGCTGATGCAATAATTATTGAAGGCATGGAAGCTGGTGGACACATCGGTAGCCAAACTACAATGTCTTTAATGGAAAATATTTTACCTGAAATTTCTATCCCTGTTGTTGTGGCTGGCTCTATCGTAGATGGCCGTGGTCTTGCAGCAGCATTATTGATGGGTGCAGCAGGCGTGCAAATGGGCTCTCGTTTCTTGTTAGCCGAAGAATGCCAAGCACATCCAAACATGAAAGAAGCAATCATCAATGCTACAGATACAGATTCTGTTGTAACAGGCCTTCTCTCTGGTCACGGTGGCGTCCGTAGCTTAAAAAATGAATTTACTACACGCTATCTAGCTGCTGAAACTGATGGTGTTACTACACCGGAAGAACGCACTAAAATGTCTCAAGGCACTAACAAACGCGCCGCTATTGATGGGGATGTTGTAAACGGTGCAGTACAAGTAGGCCAGGGTTTAAATCGTCTTACAGCTATTGAACCAGCTCATACTATCGTTCAATCTGTAATGAATGAAGCTATTATGTCTATTCGTAAAGCTCAACGCCTTATTGAAATCGTTTAATTAATAATATAGGAGTACTCATGTTACCATTTCACGGAAAATATCCAAAATTAGATCCTAAAAGTTGCGTTATGCCTGGTGCAGAACTTGCTGGTGATGTGGAATTAAAAGAATATGCATCTATCTGGCAAAATTGCGCACTTCGAGGCGACGTAAATAAAATCATTGTAGGTCGTTACTCTAACGTACAAGACAACTCTGTTTTGCACGTAGATGATGATAAGGCTTGTGTCCTTGGTGATTATGTTACAATTGGTCATGGTGCAATCGTACATGCCAGCACAATTGAGGATAATGTATTAGTTGGTATGGGTGCCATCGTATTGAGTGGTTGCCATATCGGTTCCGGATCCATCATCGCCGCTGGTGCTGTATTAAAAGAAAACACAGTCATCCCTCCTAACTCTCTAGTAGTTGGGATTCCAGCTCGCGTTGTTCGCACAGATGAAACACAAATTGAGCGTATCCATAATCAAGCGTTAAAATATAAACACTTGTGGACTGTAGAATACGGTATGCTTCCTGATGCAGGTGGCGAAGAATACGATAAAAACGCTAAAATCGTATAATCACATATACAACAAAAATTGTACAAATCAGAACCACCCGTAAAACGGGTGGTTTGCTCACGGGCTATAAGCCCGTAGT
>NZ_CAURHA010000026.1:0-27720 GCF_963524655.1 uncultured Veillonella sp. | reverse complement strand
CTAATATATAAAATAATTAGAAGTTATAGCTGTTATAGATCATGATGTAGCTTAGGCGTAGTTAAGAAGGTAACATCTGGATTACGTTCTTGAACCCAACCCATTTGCCATTCGTTGGAGATGAGGACTACAGTGCGATCGCGATTATCTTTTACGATCATTGCATTATCAACACCCTTTAAGGAAGCAATGTCTACATCACCGTCAATCCATCGAGCTACACTGTATGGCAATGTATGATTTAATAAATCTACACCATATTCGTTTTTGAGACGATATTCTAATACTTCAAATTGAAGCATACCTACAGCGCCAACTACGAAGGAGTCAAGGGCACCTGGCTGCTCAAAGATTTGAACGGCACCTTCTTGAGCTAACTGAGTCATACCCTTTTGGAATTGCTTACGCTTCATCGTATCTTTCGGGGATACGCGAGCAAAGAATTCCGGAGGGAATACAGGGAAGTCGCCAAAGGTTACTTTGTGCTTTGGTGCGCATAGTGTATCGCCTACGCCCATAGTACCAGCATCAAAGACACCGATAATATCGCCAGGGTATGCATCCTCTACGATAGTACGTTCTGTAGCTAAGAATTGTTGAGGTTGAGATAGGCGAATCGTTTTGTTAGATTGTCGATGTAATACGGACATACCTTTTTCGAATTTACCAGAACAGATACGCATGAATACGATACGGTCATGGTGGTTAGGATCCATATTAGCTTGGATTTTGAATACTAAGGCGGAGAAATCTTCGCTAGTAGGTTGTACCACTTCTTCTATTGCTTGACGTGGAGCAGGGGATGGAGCAAGTTCTAAGAATTTCTCTAAGAATGGTTTTACCCCAAAGTTAGTCATGGCAGAGCCGAAGAACATTGGCGTCAATTCACCAGCGCGAACCTTATCAAAGTCGAATGGATCGCCTGCAACGTCAAGCAACTCAATATCATCAAGCAAAGCTTGGTATACGTCGTCACCTAATAACTCTTTCATACGAGGATCAGTTAAAGCACCTTTTTCAGAGGCTAACTTTTCTTGACCATGTGTTTCGTCTTTTGCGAAGAGCTCGATAGTTTCATGTTCTCTGTCGTATACACCTTTGTACTCGCCATTAATACCGATAGGCCAGTTCATAGGGCATGTGCGAATGCCGAGAACATTTTCGATTTCTTCCATCAAGTCAAATGGGCTACGACCGAAGTGGTCAATTTTGTTTACAAAGGTAAAGATAGGAATACCGCGTTCTTTAGATACAGCAAATAGTTTTTTCGTCTGTGCTTCGACGCCTTTTGCTACATCGATAAGCATGACAGCACTATCGGCAGCCATCAATGTACGGTACGTATCTTCGGAGAAGTCCTGGTGACCAGGGGTATCGAGGATGTTTACGCGACAACCGTCATAGTCGAATTGCAACACGGAACTCGTTACTGAGATACCACGCTGCTTTTCAATCTCCATCCAGTCAGAGACAGCGTGTTTTGCAGTTTTACGAGACTTTACGGAACCCGCTAAGTGAATAGCACCACCGTATAATAGTAATTTTTCTGTTAATGTTGTTTTACCCGCATCCGGGTGAGATATGATAGCAAACGTACGACGACGTTGTACTTCTTCTAAAAATGTCATGGTTCACCTCTATTAGTATGTTTGTATAAGTAGATATATATTAGAGTTCTACTTTTACAGTCTATATCGTAAAAATTATACATGATTTTTCTAGTTATGACCACTAAATTGTAGTATAATGAGATTTCATAGAACGGCTTGGGGATTAGCCGTTATCTTCATGTTAAGGAGGGGGACCATGCGGTTATTTATTGCGGAAAAGCCATCCATGGCTCGCGAAATTAGTAAATGCTTGCCAGAAAATAAAAATATCCAAAAGCGGAATGGCTATTTTATCCAAGGTGATGATGTAGTGACTTGGGTGGTTGGTCACGTGTTACATCAAGCAGAACCAGGAGATTATGACGATAAATATATTCGTTGGCGCCCTCAAGATCTGCCGATTGTGCCAGATGAGTGGAAACTACTCGTTACAGATAGCAGTCGCCAACAGTTTGAGACGGTAAAAGACTTGATTGGTAAAGCGGATATGATCGTAAATGCAGGTGATCCGGACAGGGAAGGGCAACTTTTAGTTGACGAAGTATTGTACTATGTGGGGAATACAAAGCCAGTGCAGCGAATTTTACTAAATGCGCTCGATGAAAAATCTATTCGTTCTGCTCTTAATGATTTACGAGATAATAAGGACTTTCATAATTTATATCAATCGGCATTGGCAAGAGCTCGTGCAGATTGGCTCATTGGTATGAATTTATCTCGCGCTTATACTTTAGCTGAACGTTATAAGGGCAATAAGGTGACATTGCCTATAGGGCGAGTTAAGACCCCTACCTTGGCGCTTGTTGTACGTAGAGAACGAGAGTTAGCTGCATTTAAGCCAGTAGACTATTTTACTGTGAAAGTTTTGTATAACCATCCTAATGGTGTATTCTGGGCTACGTGGCAACCTACAGATGAGCAGAAAGGCTTAGATCCTGATGGTCGTCTCATCAATAATGCTATAGCTGATGCATTAGTTGAACAGTTAAAAGATGGTCCAGATGGCATTATTAAGGGTGTTACTAAATCTAAGAAAAAAGATGCACAGCGGCTACCATTATCCTTGTCATCCTTACAGGTATTGGCCGGTAAAGCCTTTTCCTATGATCCGCAAACTGTACTTGATACGGCACAGAAATTATATGAGAAGAAATTGACCACCTATCCTCGTTCTGATTGTGAATATTTACCACCGAATCAATATGGTGACCGCAATGCGATCCTCAATAATTTACAGAATGCAGGTGATGAGCGGTTAGCACAGTGGGCTAGTGATGCTGATCGCTCTATTAAGAGCCGCGCTTGGAATGAAAAGAAAATTACGGCCCATCATGCTATTATTCCGACTACGGTTGCTTGTAATATAAATAGCTTGACTCGTGAAGAACGAAATATTTACTTCCTTATCAGCCAAGCTTATATTGCTCAGTTTTATGGAGAGCATGTTTATGAGCAAACTAAAATTGTAGTAGAGCAGTGTAAAGAAGAGTTTGTTGCTAATGGTCGTGTGGTTATTGAAGAAGGCTGGAAGACCCTCTATAAACGACGAAAATCTAAGTCTGCAACAGATAATGAGGAACCGGATTTAACCGATGAAAGTGGGGCCGAATCAGATCCTAAAAAAGAAGTTCCTGAAGAGGCGGATCAATTGCCGGCCGTTAAAAAGAACGACACTGTTTTATATACGGATTCCTCTGTAGAGGCGAAGCAAACCAAGCCACCATCTCGCTTCACGCCGTCTACTTTGTTACAAGCCATGAAGGAAATTCACAAGTTTGTAAAAAATGAAGACT
Organism: uncultured Veillonella sp.; assembly: GCF_963524655.1. Taxonomy (GTDB): domain Bacteria; phylum Bacillota; class Negativicutes; order Veillonellales; family Veillonellaceae; genus Veillonella. The sequence continues at coordinate 24,317 of NZ_CAURHA010000026.1, read as the reverse complement.
TGAAAAAGCAATTAAAAGCGGTGTCTGGTATTGGTACGGAGGCGACTCGCGCTAATATTATTGACGAGCTCATCAGTCGTGGATTTATGAAAACATCGGGAAAGAAGCAAGTGTTATCACCAACTGAAACGGGCTATCTCTTAGTTGATGCATTGCCTGATGAACTGTTATATCCTGATGAAACGGCTGTATGGGAGGAACGATTGGCGCTCATGAGTGAAGGTGAGGATACATTAGATTCTTTCTTGTCTGATCAGATTAAGTTTTTGAAACATTTGATTGATAAACTGGGCTTTGATAAACAAGGTAGTCCTGGTCAGATGATGCCAAATGTGGTTCGCACGATAACGAATCAAAATCGGAAACGCCCTATGGATAATACTGACGTTGATGTATCTTCCTTGCCTGTTTGTCCGAAGTGTAATAAGGGCCATTTGCAACAGCGAAATGGCAAATTTGGCGCCTTTTTAGGCTGTACCAATTATCCTGCATGTAAGCATACGCAACCTGTTGAAGGTGTGAATCCTAATGGTGAAAGTAATATTGAAATATCTGATGACGATAAACAATATAAATGTCCGCGATGTAAACAAGGTTATTTTGTAAAGCAAGAGGTGAGAGGTCGAGTAAACTGGATTTGTAGTAATCGATCTCAATGTAAAACTCAGTGCTCCGATGTAGATGGAGTACCAAGTATTTACGTGAATAAGTAAATATTAATCTATTATAGTTAAATATATACTAATATAGAAACTACTAATGTAGTTTGATAATTAAAAGACGCGTACAGCTATGCTGTGCGCGTCTTTTGGTTGATATATTCTTTGAAGAGAAATAATATCTTAATTTACTAAACAATCAATATATATGCTGTATTATCTACGTTTGCCACGACGTCCTGTTTGAGACGTAGCTGTGCGGCGTTGGCGTGTATTGGAACCCTTATGACCACGTGCTTTGTGGGCCTTAGCCTTAGTAGCTTGATAAGAGCTACTTACTTTAGGTTTGCCTGCTGCTTTTGCACGTTTTGGTGCAGCACTTGCGTTACCCTTAGTTTTGATTTGACCATCTTTAGTATATTTAGTAAGCGTTGCTTGAATGGCACGCTCGATGCGTCGCAACCAAGATTCATCTTGTGGTGTTGCAAAGGTTACGGCCACACCAGAATTACCAGCGCGACCAGTACGGCCAATACGATGGATGTAGTAATCTACATCGCGAGGTACATCGTAGTTATATACATGAGTAATACCTTCAATATCGATACCACGAGCTGCAATATCTGTAGCAACTAAGATTTGTGTTTTCGCTTTAGCAAAGTCTCGCAAAATTTGTGTACGACGGCCTTGTGTTAAGTCGCCGTGCATTTCTGCTATGTTAAGACCAGCTGCAGTCAATTCATAGGATAAACGAACGGCACCTTCTCGTTTATTACAGAATACGATGGCTAAGAATGGATTATCTTCTTCGATCATTTTGATGAGACGTTCTGTTTTCTCTTCAGGGTTCATCATATACACTCGTTGATCAATCGATTCAAGGGTAACATGTTTACCTTCAGCTGTAACAGAAACTGGCTTAGACATATATGCCTTTGCAAGGTTACGAATTTTGTCTGGAATCGTTGCAGAGAATAGTAATAGCTGTCTATTTGCATCTGTTTGACTGATGAGACTTTCAATATCAGGCAAGAAACCCATATGAAGCATTTGGTCTGCTTCGTCTAGTACAACACGGCGAATACAATCTAAATGTAAAGAACCTCGTTTCGCGTGATCTAGTAGGCGACCTGGTGTACCTAAAATCACTTGTGGACGACGACCTAGTTGTTGTAATTGGGCTTCAATTGTTTTACCGCCGATAAGAGGTAGGATATCTACGTTTAGAATCGCTCCAATTTCTTTCGCCTCATCTGCGATTTGTTTTATAAGTTCACGTGTAGGTGCAATGATAAGCACTTGTTCTTGATGTACATCTGTATGTACACGTTGAAGAATAGGCAATAAGAAGGCAAGAGTCTTGCCTGTGCCTGTTTGAGCTTTTGCTATAACATCATTCCCTTTAAATACCACAGGAATGGATTGTTCTTGGATTGGCGTGGGCTCCTTGATACCTTGTTTTTGTAGGGCTTGGATAAGCTCATCGCAAACGCCTAAAGTTTTAAAAGATTTCATGGATAGTCCTTTCTATAATACATATTATATTAATTATACCTTATGCACATAGCAGGGGCAAATAAATTGAATTGTTATCCCGGGCCATTATTATTAGGGAACCATAGACGATTTAAATAAAATAGGTGTGAAATTATATTAAAATCACAACTAATTGATAATAAATTGGAAAACAACGATTTAATGAATATTTATGAGAATGAAAAACATTAAAATATAAATATTAAAATAGAGTTTAAAGGGATAAATGAGAATGATTAAGTTATCAGTAATGATAATCTTAGTAATTTTTCTTATTTTATATTTCTACTATGAATTAAGTGTAGAGAGGTAAATACTATACCCAATGGGGGTTATCTTGAATCATAATAAAATAATATTCATAGTTAATATGAGAAAAAAATATACATATGAGATAGAAAATAACAATAAAATTGATAATAATTGTTGAAATTAATGTTTGATTTGGTATAATAGTTTAAGATATTAATACGCATTCTTATTTGGTGTGGTTAATATGAGGTTGTTAGGTACAAAAAATAAATAGGAGGTGTAATATGGCTATCAAAAAATTGAAAGACATGAAGCCAGGTGAGTCTGGTCTTATTGTTGCTCTACATGGCAGTGGCAATGTTAAACATCGTCTGATTGACATGGGCCTTGTTAAAGGTACAAAAATTCATGTTATGAAGTTTGCCCCTTTGGGTGATCCAGTAGAAGTTAAAGTTAAAAACTTTGAATTAGCACTTCGTACAAGTGAAGCTGGCATGATTGATGTAGAGGTATAATAGGAGGTCTATATGGCAGAAAATAGGCAAATTCGTATTGCCTTAGCAGGTAACCCTAACTGTGGTAAAACTACAATGTTTAACAATATCACAGGGGCGAAGCAACACGTTGGTAACTATGCCGGCGTTACGGTAGAAAAGAAAGAAGGCCATGCTAATTTTAATGGTCGTGATTTATTATTTATTGACTTACCAGGTACGTATAGTTTAACAGCACGTTCATTGGATGAGTTAGTAGCTCGAAATGTAATCGTAAACGATAATCCAGATGTAATCGTAAACGTTCTTGATGCATCTAACTTAGAACGTAACTTGTATTTAGCGGCACAACTGTTGGAACTTGAAAAGCCAATGGTTATTGCTCTAAACATGTCTGACGTTGCTGAAGAAATGGGCATCAAATACGACTTTAAAAAAATGGCTGAATTAACAGGCGCTACAATCGTTAGTACAGTAGGTCGTACAAACATTGGTACAAAAGAGTTGTTAGAAGCAACAATTAGCGTAGCTGCTTCTCAAAAAGCGCCTGGTGTAACAGTTAATTATGGTGATTTATTAGAAGGCAAAATTGCTGAACTAGTAGCAGCACTTGAAGAAGCTGGTACAGTAACGTATCCACTACGTTGGATCGCTATTAAATTATTAGAAAACGATCCAGATGTGGTGGAAAAAGTTAAAGGCTTTGCGAATACAGAGGCAGTTTTACAAAAGGCAGCTGCTATCCGTGAAGAAATCAAAGATCAAGTTGATCTTGATATAGTATTCCAAGAATATCGTCATCGTTATGCTGTTGAAGTATATAACCAATCTTTAACACAAGCTCCAAAAGAAATAGAAACACGCTCCGATCGTTATGATAAAATCTTAACACACCGTATTTGGGGCTTACCAATCTTCATGATTGTTATGTACCTATTGTTTGCGTTCGTAAACATCGTAGGTGGTATTCCTCAAGGTTGGATTGAAGATGGCTTTGCTGCATTACAAGCTTATGCAGTTCAAAATATTCCAGAAGGTCAATTACAGTCCCTTGTATCTGACGGTATTATCGCCGGTGTAGGTGCCGTACTTTCCTTCTTACCATTGATTCTATTGCTATTCCTTGGTATTTCCTTCTTGGAAGATACTGGTTATATGGCCCGTGCAGCCTTCGTTATCGACCGCGTAATGCGCGCTTGTGGTTTGCATGGTAAATCCTTTATTCCTTTATTATTAGGCTTTGGCTGTTCCGTACCATCCGTAATGGGCGCTCGCATCCTTGATAACTATAAGGATCGAATGGTTACAATTTTGATTACACCATTCATGAGCTGTTCTGCTCGTTTACCTGTATACATCTTATTTGCTAATGCGTTCTTCCCAAATGGATGGGATAGTACATTAGTTGTATTCTCTGTATACTTCTTAGGTATTATCTTTGGTGTTATCTTTGCGAAAATCTTCCGTAAATTCATTTTCTCTGGTGAGGCTGAACCATTTGTAATGGAATTACCTCCTTACCACTTGCCTACATTGAAAGCAACTTGGTTACATATGTATGAACGTGCTAAATTGTACATTATTAAAGCCGGTACTTTCATCATGGCAGCATCCATCTTGATTTGGTTTATCACTGCATACCCTATGGATGTAGAATACTCCAAAGATTACGATGCAATGAAAGAACAAGTTGCTCAAGCGTACGAAGTAAAAGATGCAGCTACATTAGCACAATTTGGCATTACTGCAGATGACCAAAAAGAAGCAGTAGATAAAATTGTTGAAGATATGAAATCTACTGTACAAGATGCTACTGATGCTGCTAAGCAAGCAGGAGAAGATGAACCTGAAGTAGCCGTAGAAGCTGATTCTGCAGCGCCTGAATTATTCAATGATATTAAAGATAAAAATAAAGACTTGTTCCCAGCAGCATGGGCAATGTATAAAAACAGTGCTAACTTAGATGCTGAAAATGACAAAATTGGTAAAGAACAAGCTGCGGAAAAAATTGAACAATCCTATGCAGCATCCTTTGGTAAAGCCATCAACCCAGTGCTAGAACCATTGGGGTTTGATTGGAAAATGGGCCTATCATTAGTAGCTGGTTTAGCGGCTAAAGAGGTTGTTATCTCTACATTAGGTACTATTTACGCTGTTGGTGGCGATGATCAAAATCCAGCACCGTTGACTGAGTACCTACAAAATGACCCTCATTTCACACCGTTAATTGGTTTGACAATGATGTTGTTTATCTTAATTTACCCACCTTGTTTGGCAACATTAGCTGTTATTAAACGTGAAACAGGTTCTTGGAAATGGGTTGCTTTCATGTTCTTCTATGAAAACGCATTTGCTTGGACTGCTTGTTTCATCTTCTACAATGTGGGCCGTGCATTAGGTTTCTAATTCGTGAGTCGTTAAATACAGTATTTTAGACACTTTATAGGTAGTTAAATCAAACTGCATTGAAGAATTGCGATTTAGTTATAGTTAATTTAAAAAAAATACTTGCTAATTATCAATATTCGTGGTTAAATGATAATGAGAAAAGGGGAATATCCTTTAGATATTGCTTTTATCTTATTTATCACTAAGACAGATATTGTGATTTAGTTGATATTGAGAAAGAGGCAAAATAATGGATAATCTTATTATAGGACTCATAGTTGTTCTAGCTCTAGCTTATATTGGTTCTAAAATGTTTAAACAAGTAGGCGGTAAAGGTGGCTGTGGCTGTGGCGACGGTGGATCTGACTCCGGTAAATCATCTGGTTGTGGTGGAAGCTGCAGTTGTGATGGTTCCAATAAAGCGTTAGGCATTAAACGAGCTGATAAGTAATCAGAACAACACTCAAGTTATTGAATGAGAAGAGGAGTATCTATAATGTCTCCTCTTTTCAAATATAGTAATTAAATTTTTTATCATATTTAGTAGAAAGGAATATTATCATGTTCAACATCGATCAAAAAAATCTTAAAAACGCTAACTTATTCGCAGCAGGTCTTGCATTGGGTACTGTAGGTCTTAAAGTTTTAACTTCTAAAGATGCTAAAAAAGTATATGCTGGTATCGTAGCAGCTGGCCTTCGCGCTAAAGAAACTGTATTAGAAACAGCTGAAAAAGTACAAGCATCCGCATCTGATGTATTGGCAGAAGCTCAAGAAATCAACGAAGCACGCAACGAAGAAATCTTTGAAGAAAACAAATAATTAGAGGATTGCACATATGTTACAATTTTCTGTAGTAAAAAAACTCAGAAATCGCTTGCATGTTAAGGTAACTGGTCATCACTTTACAGAGGCTGAAGCAGCTTATGTAGAGGATACATTACTCCTTAATGATGCAATTGTAGATGTAACCTTCTACACTCGTAGCAGTCAAATCGCCATTAAACATACTGGCGATGTTGATGCTGTGCGTGAAGCAGTGCTAGGTCTACGCGATTTAGATTTGTCTGAAGCTCCTGCTTTGAACGAATATTCTCCACGCTTGGTAAATAAAAAATACCGTGAAATGATGATCAACCGTACTGCACTTTACTTAGGTAAAAAAGCCGTGTTGCCTGCACCAATTGCAGCTGCATGGGCATGGTTTGATGGTATTAAATTTATCGGCAAAGCCATTAAAACATTGTGGCAACGTAAGTTAACTGTAGAAGTACTTGATGGTGTAGCTATTGGTGCTGCATTACTTCAAAAAGATTACCCTACAGCTGGCGCAGTTATGTACCTATTAGGTATTGGCGATATCTTAGAAGAATGGACTCACCGTAAATCCGTATTAAATCTTGCTCAAAGCATGTCTTTGAATGTAGATAAAGTATGGGTATTAGTTGACGACATTGAAGTGAGCAAGCCAGTTAACGAAGTTGTAGCAGGGGATCAAATTATCATTCGTCAAGGCGAAGTGATTCCATTGGATGGCGTCGTTATCGATGGGGTTGTTCTTGTTAATGAAAGCTCCATGACTGGTGAACCAGAAGCGGTTCGTCGCGATCAAGATAGTTCTGTATATGCAGGTACTGTTGTAGAAGACGGTAAAGCTATTGTAGAAGTACGTAGTACATCTAAAACATCTCGTTACGAAAAGATCGTTAACCTTATTGAAGAGTCTGAACAAATGAAATCTGGTATGGAACAACAAGCATACCGCATGGCAGATAAATTAGTTCCAATTAGCTTTATTGGTGCTGGTTTAACATATTTGTTGACTCGAAATGTAATGAAAGCATTGTCTTTCGTTATGGTTGACTTCTCTTGTGCTCTAAAATTATCTATTCCATTGTCAGTACTTTCCGCTATGCAAGAAGCATCTAAACGCGGTATCACTGTTAAAGGTGGTAAGTTCTTAGAACAAATTGCACAAGCAGATATGATTGTGTTCGATAAAACTGGTACTCTTACAAAAGCAGAACCTGAGTTTGAACAAATCATCCCGTTCAACGGTCATGATGCAGATGAAATGTTGAAATTAGCTGCATGTATTGAGGAACATTTCCCTCACTCCATGGCAAAAGCAATTGTACGCGCTGCTAAGGATCATGACTTGCCTCACAAGGAAATGCACTCCGATGTAGAATACGTTGTAGCTCATGGTATTGCATCTAAAGTCGGTCGCTACCGTGTACGCATTGGTAGTGCTCACTACATCTTTGATGATGAAAAGACAAAAATTCCTGCAGATGAACAAGAAAAATTCAACAATTTACCAAATTCATCTTCCCATATTTACCTCGCTATTGGGGGTACATTAGCAGCAGTTATTTGTATTAAAGACCCTGTTCGAGAGGAAGCAAAACAAGTTATAGCTGATTTACACACTTTGGGTATTAAAAAGATTGTCATGATGACTGGTGACTCCAAACGTAATGCACAACGTGTAGCTGACGAACTCGGTATTGATGAATTACATGCTGAAGTATTGCCAGAAGATAAAGCAGCTTATGTAAAGCAAGCTAAAGCTGAAGGCTATACTGTTATGATGGTAGGGGATGGTATTAATGACTCCCCAGCAATTTCTGAAGCACATGTTGGTATCGCTATGAATGAAGGCGCTCCAATTGCTCAAAAAATTGCGAACGTTACTATTTCTTCCGATAACTTACAAGCTCTTGTAGATTTACGCCGCATTTCTATGGCATTGATGAAACGCATCAAAGCAAATTACAATGGTATCGTTGGTTTCAATGGTGCTCTTGTAGGTGGTGGTGTACTCGGTATTATGCCGCCAAGCCAAACAGCATGGTTGCATAATCTATTCACATTGGGTATCGGCTTAGAAAGCATGACTCCATTGTTGAAGAAAGAAGAACAACAGGAAACTGTTCCTACAATTGATGTAACAGCTGATTCTGTAGTAGCTTAATTAAAGACCTCCATACTTGGTAAGTATTTACCTGTGTGGAGGTTTTTCTTTTTTGATGACATTTATCCTTGATTATTGTAAAATACAAAGAGATTACATATCATAGGAGATCTATATGAACATTTTGATAGATATTTGTAAACGATCTTTTTATTTGAATCTATTTATCGTGGTAATTCCGATTATTGCGTATATGATTCATAATGGATCGAGTGCGACAGTAGCATTAGTATGGTATTTGTTGTTATCCCTATTTATGCCTTGGGCGTATTTATCGTTTAAAGACAGTACCTTTGGTGATGGTAAATCTATAAGCCGTATTGCTTACATAGTGAGTTGGATTGCCATTCATGGCATTGCATACAAAGGCATTTTCCTAGGTGTAGATTTATCTATGTTGTGGGGCTGGCCAACTGTAGGCAGAGATGTGGCTTTTTTAGTGTCTATGTATATTGGTGTCACAATTAGTCTAATTGTTGCTTACGGTTTAACTCGATTAGTGGGAGGCCGTAATGAATAAAAGTTTTTGGCAATTTACCTTTGTTTGCGCCCTCTTTGTTAGTGCCGTTACAACAGTACTGTCATTAAGTGGCGCCTTATCATTGCCAGTATTAGTATTTCCCGTATTATCGCTGGTGATACCATTTATGGTGCGCCGGCTAAAGAATGCTAAATTTAATGATGACTTGCCGTTGCATATGGGCTATCATACATACAGCTGGGCGTGGTGGACTGTATTTTCTTTTCTTCACACGCCGTTTAGCTTTAATGTAGACAATGGTATAACTAAAGCATTACTACTATTTGTAGTGTACTTTATTGTTCAAGTTCTTATTGAACTATGCGGTTTACTAGGAACAAAGTTTTTCAACCGTACTCACCGTTGGGGTATGATCGATGAAGCCCTCGATATAATTGGTTATATTATACCGATTCCGTTCTTGTATATCGGTTCCATTCTACATATTGATTTACAAGATCCCATGGTATATTTTATGTATGCATCATCAATGAATGTAAATATATTATTTGCTGAGCTTGTTTTGTTGCTAGTATCTTTATTGGTATTTGTATTTTATTTATATCCTCGTGATTTAGCATATAAAGGCGTGCGTTTATTGCGCATTGTTATTACTGCAGCTATGTGGCTTGCTATGAACGCTCATATATTATATGGTGGCTACATTCCTGAATTTATTTTATCTTTAGTTCCCGCCGTTTTCCCAACGTACCAAGGTAATCCGCTTATATTTATAACGCCAGCTCTTTTAGAGGCTGGTATGATAGGTGTGGCTGTAATTATTGGTGCATTGGTAGAGCGTGGTATTATTTCACGACGCCGTGAAAGTATTTAATTTCTAGTTTCGACTTATATCCAGAATGGAATGAGAGCGAAGGAGGATTTATGAACAACAATGAACGTTTAAAGGATGATAACTCAACTGTATCAATCCAAGATAATGAAAAGGAAAGTCCTATGGAGATCCCAAAAGCTGAAAAACAAAAGAAAAGTAGTATTACTATTCGTGAACTTACCATTATCGGTTTATTGGCCGGCATTACGATTGCTTTAGGCTTATCTGGCTACGGTATCATCCCATTGGGACCACTCAATGTAACAACACTACATGTACCAACATTGATTGGTGCCATTGTAGAGGGTCCTAAGGTAGGTGGCTTTGTAGGTTTTATTTTTGGTTGCTATAGCTTGTGGCAAAATATTACAGCCCCTAACATCTTATCTCCACTATTTATCAATCCCATAATTTCCGTGTTGCCTCGTGTATTGTTCCCAATCTTAGCATATTTAGTATATCTTGTATTGTGGAAAGTATCTCAAGGTCCACGTATCATCGTTACAGCATTTATGGGAACGATTTTCCATACGATCATGGTTATGGGCTTGATCTTCTTGCTTTATGCAGATATGTTTGCTCTTAAAATGAACCTTAGCCCTGATCAAGTATTAGGATCTATTCTTTTCTTATCTGCTACCCATGGTATTCCGGAAGCTGTTTTTGCGGCTGTTATCGTTACACCAGTAGCGATGGCATTACGTAAAGTATTGCGTAAAGATACTCCTAAAAAAGCTAAGGAGGAAACTGTGACTGTTGCAGAAACAAAAACTACAGAACCTGAATTAGCTGGAACTACTACAGTAGAAACTAAAGAAGCTAGTAGTGCAGAAGAAAACTTAACAAAATAAGTATTTTACAGGCTTTTTATAAATATGATAAAATAAATATCATTCGATAAGTATTGAGGAGGATAACCATGGCTAAACGCATTCGTACTATCAACACTGAATCCTTACAAAAAACTGCTAAAACTGGCGGTTGTGGGGAATGTCAAACATCTTGCCAATCCGCTTGTAAAACAAGCTGCACAGTTGGTAACCAAGTTTGCAAACAAAAATAATAAAGAGGCTCGCTTAGCGGGCCTTTTTTATTTATGTTTTTAATACATACCTTGTATGGTATATCTTTATGACTCTTTTCATAACCTTTACGTTAGAAATGTGGTACAATTATCTAGAAAGTTCTATATACTAGAACTTTTACCATACATATCAATTGGAGGTACCATGTTAGAATTAAAACCAATGATCCATAAGTTTCGGATGAAGGATAACTACTACTGCTTAGACGTAAATAGCGGTATTATTCACGTTATCGACGAACTCATCGATAGAGTTCTTGACATATATGATGGCACAAATCGCGATGCTGTACATACTGCATTAGATGCTAAAGAGGATGCAGTAGAACTCGATGAGATTATGGACGAGTTAGATGAGCTCATTAAAGCTGAGCAATTATTTGCTCCAATGAGTACAGAATTTAAACTTGTAGTAGGTGAAAAGCCTATCGTTAAGGCTTTATGTCTTAACATTGCTCATGATTGTAACTTAGCATGTAAATACTGCTTTGCTAGCCAAGGTGATTACGGCGGTGTAAAACGGGAGTTAATGAGCTTTGATGTGGCGAAGCGTGCTGTAGACTTCCTCATTAAAATGAGTGGCCCTCGTCAACATTGTGAGATTGATTTCTTTGGTGGGGAACCTTTATTGAACTGGGATGTTGTAAAACAAACAGTTGAATATATAGAATCCATTCAAGAAAAGCACAATAAGATCTTTAAGCTTACATTGACTACAAATGGTATGCTTTTAACACAAGATAAAATCGACTATGTAAACGAGCATAAGATGAGTCTTGTATTGTCCTTGGATGGGCGTGAATCCGTACATAATGCAATGCGTCCAGTAGCTGGTAGCGGTGCTGAGTCTTATAAATATATTGCTAAAAACCTTATTAATGCTGTAAAACAACGTCACGGTCTTGAATACTATGTACGTGGTACGTATACGCATAAAAACTTAGACTTTACTAAAGACGTTATGGCTATGTCTGATTTAGGATTTGAGCATTTGTCCATGGAGCCTGTTGTAGGTGAAGAAGGGGACTATGTTCTTCGCGAAGAAGATTGGCCGGCTCTTGAAAAAGAATATGAAAAGTTGGCGGACATCTATTTGGAACGTCAACTAGAAGGTTGGGGTGAGAAGTTTAATTTCTTCCACTTCCGTATGGACTTATACCGTGGCCCATGTATGGCAAAACGCCTTCGCGGTTGTGGGGCAGGTCATGAATATATGGCAATTGTGCCAAATGGCGATATTTATCCATGTCACCAATTCGTAGGTAAAGATGGATACGTGCTTGGCAATGTATATGATGGTTTACAAAACACAGAAATTCCTAAAGATTTCCGTAATACCCACGTATTCTCAAAACCAACATGTGCGGAATGTTGGGCTAAATTCTTCTGTTCTGGTGGTTGCCATGCTAACAATATTACATTAGGTGGCGACTTAGAAACACCTTATGAATTTGGCTGTCGTCTACAAAAGAAACGCATTGAATGTGCCATTATGATCCAAGCTGAATTGGAACAAGCGGGCATCGATGGTAGCATTCCTGTTGCATTAGGTTAATTATCAATTATTCTCCGAGTATAGTAGGAGTTCGTATGAAAGAAAATAGTAATCAAACTATAGAACGCTGGGGAATTCGCTATACCGGTATAGTTCAAGGGGTCGGATTCCGGCCCCTTGTTTCTATGTGTGCCCATTCTCTAGGACTAACTGGTTTTGTATATAATGATAGCCGCGGTGTATATGTTGAAATACAAGGCCCTTTAGGAGCATTGCAACTATTTTTAGATGCTATTCAAGAAGAGCAACCTCGTTTATGCCGCATTACTAGTCAAACAGTACAGCCTCTTAGTATAAAAAATGAGGAAACTACATTTTCTGTTGCACCATCTCCGTTAGGGGAAGAGGTTAGTACTTTTATTAGTGCCGATACAGCCCCTTGTGAAGATTGCCTCAAAGAGTTACAACAAGATAAGAGAAGACGGGAATATTCTTTTATCAATTGTACAAACTGTGGACCACGGTATACGATTATTAAATCTTTGCCCTATGATCGGGAACGGACGACGATGAACGAGTTTCCCATGTGTGAAGCTTGTCTAGCTGAGTATGAAGATTTAGAGGGGCGTCGGTATAGAGCTGAACCAAATGCATGCTCTCATTGTGGGCCTCGTTATACTTTATACAAGCCAAATCGTATGGCTGTAGATACGGTGAATGTATGGAATACAACGCGTGAATTGATCAATGAAGGCAGTATTATCGCCATAAAAGGGGTAGGAGGTTATCACCTTGTATGCGATGCGCGAAATGATGCGGTTGTACAACGTTTGCGTAAGCGTAAGAACAGACCTCATAAGCCATTAGCTATTATGGTTGGTTCATTAGATACAGCTATAGAGCTGGTTCAAATTAGCGATGTAGAACTAGATGTAATGACGGGGATGGAACGTCCTATTGTGCTCCTAGAAAGAAATCATAATAGTTCTGTTCGTTTAAGTTCTCACGTAGCGCCTGATAATCATATGTTAGGTGTAATGTTGCCTTATACACCGATGCATGAGGTTTTATTGCCCGCTGATGCAGTCTGGGTCATGACTAGTGGTAACAAAAGTGGTGATCCCGTATTATATAACGATGACCAAGCATTTAATGAGCTCGGTGAGGTAGCAGATTATTTCCTTGTTCATAATCGTGAAATCTATGCACCCCTTGATGATTCTGTGGTGATGGTTATCAATAATAAACCACGCTTTATTCGTCGTAGTCGTGGCTATGTGCCTGAGCCGATTCATTGTGAAAGCATAGAGGCTACACCGATTTTGGCTATGGGCAGTGATTTAAAAAACGCTTTTGCCCTCAATAAAGGGAATGAAATTTTACTAGGCCCTCATATTGGAGACCTAGAAAATGCATCTACCCACGAAACGCTTGAGGGGACTATTGATCGTTATGAAAATTTATTCTCTATAGGGCCTAAAAAGGTTATTGTAGATAGTCATCCCCAATTTTTCTCCTCTCATTTAGGGGAACGTATCGGTGAAAGCTCACAAATTCCAGTCGTCACTATTCAGCATCATCATGCACATATAGCCTCTGTTATGGCTGAACATAATTTGATGGGCCCTATACTAGGTATTGCTATGGATGGTACCGGCTATGGTCCAGATGGAACGATATGGGGAGGGGAGTTTCTTCTCTGCAAAGGCAGTCAATATCAACGACTAGCGCATATCCATGAGGCTCCATTACCTGGTGGAGAAAAAGCTGTCTCAGAGCCATGGCGTCAAGCCTTATGGTACATACGTAATTATTATGGAAATGATATTCCTTCTGCTTACCAAAAATGGATGGAAGCGCTTCCAAAGGGTTGGGAAATTCTAGATAAAGCATTACAATCTACAATGCCCATGATCCAAGCAACGAGTTGTGGTCGTTTATTTGATGCTGTTGGCTCTCTGTTAGGGCTTGGTATGATACATACATATGATGCACAGATTACTATTGCTTTAGAGGCCTTATGTGGCGAAGAAAAAGGTTCCCTGCTTGACTATAATTATGATGGAAAAGTTCTTGACTTTACCCCTACCGTACAAGCCATTATGGATGGCGTTGTACAAGGTAAATCTCGTGCTCATCTAGCTGCGTCTTTCCATAAAACGATGGCTATCACAATTTGTGAAACTGCAGCCGATTTAATGGAACGATATAAAATTAGTGATGCTGCTATATCAGGCGGCGTATTCCAAAACCGTAAATTAGTAGAATTGATCTATCGCGCATGGCATGTAGGCAATTTATATATGAATGAAGCTGTGCCATCTAATGATGGGGGACTGGCATTAGGCCAACTATGGATTGGTAGTCAAACTCAATAGTTAGTACTAGCTAATTGTAGCGGCTATCACTAAATAATGATTGTAATTGTGATACAATGTTATTAGATATTTTTATATATTACGCAGAAGCTTTTGTAGTATCTTATTTTAAAAGCTTTTGTTTACAGTAGATTTTTATACTATATAAACGAGTGTTATCAGAAATTAAGGAGATAGTATGTGCTTAGCTGTACCAGCCCGATTAATTGCTGTGAATGATGCTATTGGCACTGTTGAATTGACAGGTGCTACACGAGACTGTAGTTTGCTCCTCGTACCAGAAGCAAAGGTAGGGGACTGGCTATTAGTTCATGCAGGTTTTGCAGTACAAATTGTTGATGAAGAAGAGGCTCAAAAAACATTAGAAGCCTTTAAGGAGTTAGAAGAACTTGAAGAAGCTTACTTTGCAGGAAAAGCAGAACACAGCTGATGCGTTGTTAAAACGTATCAATGCACTTCATGAGCCCGGTGAAACTGTGCGGCTTATGGAGGTGTGTGGTACACATACCGTATCGATTTTCCGAGAAGGTCTTCGTCAGTTATTGCCTAGTGGCATTGAACTTGTTAGTGGACCAGGTTGTCCTGTATGTGTAACAGATCAAACTTATATGGATAAGGCATTAGCCTATGCAGAACGGGATGATGTTATTATCGCCACCTTTGGGGATATGTTAAAGGTTCCAGGTAGTTATAGTAGCCTCAGTGAAGCTCAAACTAAGGGGTCCCATATCCATGTTATCTATACACCTTTAGAGGTAATAGAGTTAAGTAAAAAATATCCAGAAAAGAAAATTGTATTCTTAGCTATTGGTTTTGAAACGACTATTGCTGTCATTTGTGCTACTGTAAAAGCAGTTCACGCTGCAGGGCTTAAGAATGTTTTCTTCCTTGTATCTCATAAATTAGTACCACCTGCTTTGCGAGCTTTACTAGACAGACAAGAAGGCCATATTGATGGCTTTATTTTGCCTGGTCATGTAAGTGTGATTATTGGTGAAGAACCCTATCGTTTTTTGCCCGAAGAATATGGTGTTCCATCTTGTATCGCCGGTTTCGATGGCTTAGAAATTCTGTCTGCAATAGCTAATATTTTAGAGCAACGAAAAACTGGCAATATTGTTGTGGGTAATACATACCATTCCGTCGTTATGCAGCAAGGGAATTCTGTAGCTCAAGCTATGATAAAGGTAGTATATGACGTATGTGATGATGCATGGCGTGGTATCGGAATTATTCCAAACTCTGGCTTAGCTTTAAAAGATGAATATGCCGCTTATGATGCAGAGCGTGTGCTACCCATTGAGTTAGAGAAACCATCCCTTGATCCTAAAGGTTGTCAATGTGGACGTGTTTTACAAGGCCTTATCAAACCAAGTGAATGTCCATTATTTGGTAAAAGTTGCACTGCAGACCATCCTGTAGGTGCTTGTATGGTATCTGTAGAAGGTAGTTGTGCTGCTTGGTACAAATATGGGTATTCCAGCGGTGGATCGACGTGGGAGGATTAATATGGAACGAGTTCGCTTAGTCCATGGTAATGGCGGTCGATTCAGTCGTGAATTGACAGAGCGTTTTATTTTAAAATATTTTACAAATGATTTACTGGCACCTTTACACGATGGAGCACAGTTTTCTGTGAATGCTGGACGCATGGCGTTCTCTACGGACTCTTATGTAGTACAACCGGCATTTTTCCCAGGTGGTAATATTGGGAAACTCGCCGTATGTGGAACTGTGAATGACCTTGCCATGAATGGTGCAGTGCCTCAATATTTAAGCTGCGGCCTTATTTTAGAGGAAGGTCTTGCTTTTGATGAATTAGATGAAATTCTTCGGACAATGGCAGATATGGCTAAGGCTGCAAATGTACAAATTGTTACTGGTGACACTAAGGTTGTAAAAAAAGGGGAAGTTGATAAAATCTATATCAATACTGCAGGTATTGGCATGATCCCCGAAGCGATAGATATTGGCCCACATCGCGTAAAAGCGGGCATGGATATTATCTTATCTGGTGCTATTGGAGATCATTCTATTGCCGTTATGGGTCAGCGATTTGGTTTAGATTTATCTGATTCCTTACAAACAGATTGTGCTCCTTTAAATAAGATGGTTCATGCTGTTCTTGATAAGGTAGGACCTCAAGTCGCTTTATTGCGAGATCCTACACGTGGTGGGTTGGGCACTGTGTTAAAAGAAATTGCAGACCAAAGCCAAGTGGGAATTAAGGTGGAAGAAGCATCTATCCCTATTCATAATGAAGTGCAGTCTGTGTGTGATATTCTAGGCTATGACCCGCTGTATTTGGCGAATGAGGGGAAAGTCGTTTTAGTAGTTGAACCAGAGGTGACCGACCAAGTCCTTCAAATTTTACATAGTTTTGAAGAAGGTAAAGAAGCAGTTCTCATTGGTAAAACCTTAGATAAAAATATCGGCAAAGTAGGATTACAAACGGCTATTGGCGGTGTTCGTTTAGTCGATTTATTAGGTGAGGATCAAGTGCCGCGTATTTGTTAGATCTATAACTTGAAATAGTAATTTAATTAGTTTATATAATTTCTTTCTTTTTTAGGTGATTTTTGATGCTTTTTTAGTATTGGTTCTATTAGATATTGACAGTATTCTATTGTGATGATAGCATTAAATTAAGTTGTATAAAATTCACTACTAATTCATCGTGTTTTTATACAATGCTAGTATCTTTATGTGTAAGTTCTTATACTTTCACTAGAATCTATGTATAGAATTTGTTAAAATATAAGTATCTATAGGAGGCTTATTATGAAAAAGAAAATTATTACGGCTGTTCTAGGGATTTGTTTAACTACAACTGCATTTGGTGGCATCTTGACTACTCAAGCTGGCGGCTTAAGCAGTATTCTTGGCGGTGCTGCTAAAATTGGTGGTATCGGTATTGTTATTAACAAATTCGGTCCTCAAATTGACACTTTCTTAAATAAATTATTGAAACAAAATAACTTAAGCACAGAATATACAACTAAAGTAGTACCTATCATTAGTATTGGTACAAAAGGTTATATCGGTGCTGCTCAAGTTACTGGTCCTGCATCTAGCATTGAAGAAGTTAAAGCTGTTGCTCAAGTAGAAGGTAGCTTTAATGGCATGGTTCGTGTTAAAGGTTTAGTTCCTGTTGATAGCACAAACCCAGTTGGTGCATCTCGTGTTCAAGGCGTAGGTGTATCTGCGATTATCGATTTGAAAATTTAATGGCCACTGAGCATATAAAATAGTAGACTCAGGGAATAAGCACGGTCTTAGGCCCGTGCTTATTCTGTTGTATAACAGTTATACATTAGATACGTTGTGGAGGAATTTATGAAGAAGCAAGTACTTACACTTTTAATGGCATCCCTAATTTCAGGCACTGCATTTGCTGCTCCTGGTACAGTAACAGAAAAAACAAATGTTTTGGAAACTACTGTATATGGTTCTGTACAAGATGGTGCTGTAGTGGACCGCATTAATCAACTTGATGAAACCGTGTATGGTACTGGTTTCAATGGTAACTCTGCGACATTGAGCAAACGTGTTGATACGCTCTATAACTCCGTAGAAGGTAGCGGCACGAATATTTCTTTGCGTGAAGAAATGGACGCATTAGAATATACGTATCAAAATAGTATTAACGCAGGCTCTCTTGTTGATCGTGTAGAAAAAATGGAACGTAGCGTAAATGGTCGCATTGGCAGTGGCTCTTTACAAAAACGCATTGTTTCTTTAAAAACTAAGGTATATGGTAGCAATGTGACTCTTACTAACCAAGTAGGCACATTGGCGGGTAACCAAGTATTTAAAGTAACTTTGAATGATGCTGTTTCCTCTAAAACAAGTCATGAAGGCGATACTGTATCCTTTACTGTGGCTGAAAATGTAATGGATGGCAACGTATTGTTAGTTCCTGCTGGTACTGTAGGTTCTGGTACGATTACGTCTTTGAAAAAGGCTCGTTCCTTTGGTCGTAATGGTGCTTTAGATATCACATTCGATACTATTCCTGCTATCGATGGTACAGAGTTTACAGCTGTACAAGGTAAAGAAGCTAAAGACAAAACTCGTAGTGAAGTAAAAGCAGCTGGCGCTTCTGTAGCTGGTGCAGTTTTACTTGGACCTGTTGGTCTTGTTGGTGGTGCATTCGTTAAGGGGAAAAATATTGAATATCCTGCTGGTTCTACAATTTATGTTCAACCGCAAGACTCTGTAACAATTCAAGGTCTTGTTATCGGTGGTGACGGTTTAGCGCATAGCGACGATGAATTAGCAGATGCAGTAACTGTGCCAAATGCAATAGGTGAAACCGAAGAATATGTAGAAAACAACGGTGCTGAAGAAAATGAAGCTGTAGTTGAAGAAACTACTGAGGCTGAAGAACCAGAAGAAGTGGTAGAAAATGTATCTCAACCTATCGTTGTTGTAAAACGTAATCAATAATTAACAAATTCTTAAAGCAAGAGGAGTTCTAGTAACCATGAGGAAACGTAAAGTACAATGGCTGGCAGCGGCATGTGTGTTTTGTTTAGCACAGCCTGTTTGGGCCGCTACGGAGTCAACCACGGTATATCAAGATCAATTGGATAGCGTAGGTCAGTCCTATGCTGGAGAAATCTCTAAAGTATCTACACCTGAACATAGCAATATCCGTGTTGTACGTCGTGGTGAAAAGGCAAAATCTGCTGAGTCTACAGAGCAGTTACCTACTCGTATTGATGCAGACAAAATGTCTTATAGTGGTTCCACTGGCAATGTATATGCAAAAGGTGATGTAGTAGTTACTCAAGGTAATCAAACCTTGATGGCTCCCCGTATTGAAGGTAATACTAAAACTACTGAATACCGTACAGTTGGTGGTTATCGCTATTTAGAAGATGGTGGTAGGACAAAAGATATTACAGGTCAAAATATGACGTATCGCACGAGCGACCGTCATTTTAAGGCTGACCAAGCAATGGGCTGGTCAGATCCTTATTATGTAAAAGGACAAAATGCTACTTTTGATGGTCAAACTGGGCATATGGAAAAGGGTATGGTAACTACAAAACATGCGATGGCCTTTGTTCATACTCCTGATTATCGTGTGGAAGGTCAAGATATTAAAGTATATCCTGGTGACAAAGTGGTTATCAAAAAACCATCCTTCTATATCAAAAACTTTAAGCTTTTATCTTTACCATCCTATACAGCTTCTTTGCGCCATGACAAAGAAGGTAAATTTAGTATTTTCTCTCTAGTACCAAAACCTACATATAGTAGTGATGATGGGTTTGGCTTGCATGGCAGTACGGAATATCCTATTGGCAAACATGGTGAAGCTTATATTGATTATCGTTGGTATGTAAAAAATGGTTTTAAACCACAAATAGGTTATCGTCATTATTTGCCTTGGGCTACCGCATCTATAGGGTATAGTAAAGAATCTAATGAATATAATGATGAAACAGTATGGGTTGAAAAAATTGGTGAGGTTCGACTCGATACTCATACATATCATGTAGGAAAATCACCAGTAACTGTACGTGGTGGTGTTAATGCTGGTTATTGGAAGGAAGGAAACGTTAAAGGTTCTCATAAGGAGTACTATACAGAAGTATCTCATGATCCAATTAAGCTTGGTAAAAATGCAGATTTGCGATTCTTAGGCGGCTATCAACGTGATTACTATAGTTATAATGGTACTATTCGCAGTATGCCTTATTGGGGGGCTCGATTCCGTTCTAAGGTTGGTAATCGTGCCAATGTATGGATTAGTTATAATCAACGAAATATTTCTTACAATAACTCTCCATATCGATTTGATACGACAGAGCTTCCTAAGGAACTCGTTTATGGTGGTTCATATAAATTAACTCGCTTAGATGATATTTCTGTAAGTGTTAAAACTAATATGATGAGTGGTGATATTGATTCTGTATACTACACATGGCATCGTGATTTACATTCCTTTGATTTGTACCTAACCTATAAAGAGGCGCATAGAAGCAATAATGATCAATGGAAGATAAAATTTGTAGGTAAAGACTTTTAGTTAGGAGACTATTATGCAACGCATTAGAAAAGCCGTAATTCCTGCAGCTGGTTTTGGTACGCGTTTCTTGCCAGCTACTAAGGCACAACCAAAGGAAATGCTTCCTATCGTGGATACGCCTGCTATCCAATATATTGTGAAAGAAGCTTTGGATTCCGGTATTGAAGAAATCCTAATCATTACAGGTCGTAATAAACGCGCTATTGAAGATCATTTCGACAGTAGTGTTGAACTAGAATTATTGTTACAAAGCCAAGGTAAAAATAAACAATTGGCGATGATCAAGGATTTAGCGGATATTAAGGTTCACTTTATTCGTCAAAAAGCTCCTCGTGGTCTTGGTGATGCCGTGTTGTGTGCTAAAGCATTTATTGGTGATGAACCATTTGCTGTATTACTTGGTGACGATATTGTTTATAACCCAGAAAAACCATGCTTAAAGCAATTAATCGATTGCTATAACGAGCATCCTGGTATTATCTTAGGTGCTCAATTTGTACCTGAAGATAAAGTTAGCTCATATGGTATCGTATCTGGTGAGGCTTTAGCGGATAATTTATATCGCGTTCATAACTTGGTGGAAAAACCTAAGCAAGAAGATGCTCCATCTCAACTTGCTGTTTTAGGTCGTTATATTTTGACACCAGATATCTTTAACATTTTGGAAGATACTAAACCTGGTGTAGGTAATGAAGTTCAATTAACAGATGCCTTAGCAGCGTCTAAGACTGATACCTATGCATTGGCCTATGAAGGCATTCGCTATGATACAGGTGATAAATTAGGTTATTTGAAAGCTACTGTTGAGTATGCATTGCGCAATGAAGAGTTAGGTGATAACTTCAAGGCATACTTGAAAGAGCTAGATCTTAAATAATAAATCTGTAAGATTTAACATTATAAAAGAACCTATGAAATATCTGAACTGCACCTCTAAAAATTGTGTCCAATTTTTGGGGTGCAGTTCAATCATGGGTTCTTTTTATTTTGGTAGTATTCTAGGCTAATCTAGATATATATTTTATATTTGTTAACAAATGGATAATGAGTTTTGTTGACGAATGAAATGATGTTGATTATAATCAATTTATTGAATAAATAAAGGAATGTGATTATATGAGAACATTATTTAAAGCATTATGTAATAATGACTTAGATCTGCCAGGACATAGCGTTATCAAGCATATGCATTATGATTCTTCCGGTAGTGATGAAACTATATGTAAGATATTATATCAAGTTGCTAAAACTACCACCATCGGTATTATGGATAAATCAGGATTCTTGATGGTCGATTTACGGCCAGTACCGAAACATTTTCGTATCCGTGCTACAATTCATCAAGAGAAAAACGACCGTACTATATCTTTTTCTAAGGACGATATAATACGATTTGTAAACGATATTAATGATACGAATCCAATTCATCGTGAAGCACCTTATGTGGTACCGGGGTGTATGATTCTAGAAAATTTATGGTATTATTGGAACATTAGTAAATCTGCTCTTCAAATGGCGATTTACTTTCATGCTCCTGTCATTGCAGAGGATCAGGTGACTTTGGTTGAGATTTCTGAAGATGCTCATGTAGAAGGTTATATAGGCGACACATTAGCATTTTCTGCTACGTTTTTTGGTGAAAATGAAGATTCCACATCTTTGAAACAAAGATCTATTAGTTAGAGGTAATTATGGAAGCAAGACGTTTAACAAAAATGGCTTTATTAACAGCCTTATTATGTATTTCAGCATATATTTCTTTCCCGTTGCCATTTAGTCCAGCCATGGTAACGGCATTGACTTTGGTAGCTACATTAACTGGTTTATTGTTACAACCGAAAGATGCGTTTGTTGTATTTATCATTTACGTTTTACTTGGTGCTGTAGGTTTACCGGTATTCGTTGGTGGTACAGCAGGTCTTGGCAAATTATTAGGACCAACAGGGGGCTTTATCTTCTCTTGGCCAATAGCTTATACATTATTAAGCGTATTCAAAGGTTCCAAGAAGAGCTTTTTCTCTTATGCATGGCGTTCTATTGTAATTACAATTCCTGTAGTGTACCTATTTGGTGTAGCAGGCTTTATGATTGTTACAAAAACAGAACTTTGGGCAGCGTTACCAGTAGTAATGTTCCCATTCATTCCAGGGGACATTGTAAAATGTCTCGTTGCTTCTTGGTTAGCAACTAAAATTAAAATTTAGAACCTAATAAAAGGGGCATTCCTCGGGATGCCTCTTTTGCTTTTACTATAAGGAGTTTATATGTCAGTATATATTCACGGTGGCCTTCGCAGCCCTATTGGCGTTTTTAATGGACAATATAAACATATGAGACCTGAAATATTAGGGGCTCAACTTATTGATGAATTAATGAATCGTCATGCTATTTCACAGGTGGATGGGATTTTTTGTGGCAACGCAGTTGGCACAGGTGGTAATATAGGTCGCCTCATGGGGCTCATGTCTAATTTACCCAATTCTGTTCCTGCTATTACCGTAGATATGCAATGTGCATCGGCATTGATGAGTATTGAAATGGCCTATACACATATTGCCGCTGGTATTATGGATACGGTTATTGCTGGTGGTATTGAAAGCTCCTCCTTACAGCCAGACCGAATCTATGCGTCTGGTGATGATCGAGAAGGTTTATATAAGGTTGCTCAATTTACCCCTCAAGATCAGTCGCCTTTTGCTATGCTTGAAGGAGCGGAGCGGACGATACACAAGCATAATATTATAAAGGAAGAATTATATCCCTATATTATCGGTAGTCACCAACGCGCTTATGCTGCTTTAGATAATCCTCATTTACAATCTTATATTATGCCCATTACCATTGATGGCAAAGCTTGTGTTGATGAATGCATTAGACCTAAAATGAACGAAAAACTCTTGTCTAGGATGAAGCCCTTATTAGGTAAGAACTCTATTATAAATGCGGGTAATGCTTGTCTAACTCATGATGGAGCTGCCTTTATATATCTATCTAATAAAAAAGGCCCTTTTAAAATTCATAGTGTCATGCCTTGGGCAGGAAATCCTCAGTTTAGTCCAGAAGGTGCTTTAGAAAGTACAGAAGCCATCTTAAAACGGACTGGTTTAACTATGGATGATATAGATGTAGCGGAATGGAACGAAGCCTTTGCCATCATTGATGTACTCTTTAATAAGGCCTATCCTAATCATATAGGGAAATATAATAAACTAGGTGGAGCTTTAGCCTATGGACATCCTTATGGCTGTTCTGGTGCTATTTTAGCACTTCATTGTATGGCAGCCTTAGAAGCTTGTAATGGTAGGTATGGCTTATGTGCCATTGCAGGTGCAGGTGGTACAGGTACAGCTTTGATTATGGAGCGTATGTAATATGACAATTATTGAACGCTTACAACAATATAAAGACTTAGAACCACATAAAATTGCTCTTGTAATAGATGATGAACAGTATACCTATGGCGAACTATATGATGCAATCCTATCATCGGATATTAACACTATAAGTCGAACTGTGGAGCTTACCTTAGCTAAAGAGGCTGTAAAAAACAAAGTTCTTTTAATTCAAAATCAATCATTTATTGAACAACTTGTCCAGTGGCTAAGTTCATTGTATAAAGGGGACAGTCCCATGGTATGCCATAATGAAATGGATACAGA